>NZ_RZTX01000008.1:0-223357 GCF_004005385.1 Agrobacterium sp. CNPSo 2736
GTTATTATGATCGATCGCCATCAATTTTCATCGCTTTTTTCAGCCCACTTCTCAATCAGATTCCTTCTCGCTCCACCAATAAATAATCCACACCCCATATAAAAACCTATATAACATTATCCAGTTACAAGCGGCTCGAATTGCCTGTCCGCAAAACAAACAAAAATCCGCCAATTAAACTCCCTCCCTCTGTCCTTAATGGTTCGCTTACAATATTTTATATGTTTTACATCACTCCAGCATAAAATATATGTTTAATAATGACCCTTCCGTGTGCCTCAAGTCAATGGCGCGCTGCGATCAATCGGTCGCTCACGTCTATAAGCGGTATTTCATTCCATCATTAAAGTATAAAAATAATAATATATGTATTTGTTGGATTTATGTTAGTAAAATATTCCAAGCATAAATGCCCTGCAAACATGATTGCCGCGCTTCCTGTCGAACGTTCGAAAACTGTTTTGCCAGACGGTGCGATTGTCGAGATCGTTGTGTGGTAGGTGCTCGAACCCGGTAGCCCCACCTGTTCAAGTATCGACTGTTTTATGGCAAGGACGGCAGGCGTATCGTCGGTTTCGACAACGAACGCGGCAAAGGCGATCCATCGAAACATGGGCCTTTAAGCCAGCCGATTACCATTCAAGAACTTGTCGAGTTCAGCGGTCCGGGATCTGGATAACTGAACTTCCTCAGCAAACTCAGGCCAACGGTCTACGGCCGCTCTCACCTGTTCTATAACTTCCCGCGCATCCTGATCTGAAATCGAGGCCCCTCTGGAGACCGCCAGAAGGTGAGACACGCCGGGATTCCTGCCTTCCCCGGCTATTGCGGCGCTGTGCTCTCCACCTGGTCCCGACGAAAAAGTGAGATCGTATGCGGGTGCCAGAGACCAGCGACCATTCCCGTCCATAAGGAAGGCGTGGTTCTTCGCATGGTCGTCGCGATTTCTGGCATAGACATTGAACACCATGTTTCGGAACACCTTCAGGACTTCCGTAGCGTCGCGGGTCATTATGTGAGTAAGCTTGTGCAGTTGCTCATAGTTCACACTCGCTTCACGATGGCTGGCATTCAGCAGGCCGCTTGCCGTGTGCATGTGGAGCCTGCCGACAGGGGTCCTGTCAAAACGTTTCGTCGCAAAAAGCCGTCGTCCTTTCCTGGTCGCCAGCAACAGGGTGTCGGCCATCGTCAGTCCTGCAGCGACGGCCATAAGCGAATAGGCTTTTTCTTCCGCACCGATCTCCCGCGGATCATCGGAACTCGGCGCCTTGACCATCCACCTTTCAAACCCCGGATCCAACCGTTGGCCATAATCCAGAACGCACCTGTTTTCCGCCTGGTTGAAGCCGATCATAATCTTCGGCCGCGCACCAGCGGATCCACCCTGCGCGCCCTGCAAGCTGTCAATATCAGCCACGTCCATTTCAGCCTGCACCAACTCGACCTGATCAGCGAACCAGTCGAGATCGGTGACGGCCTGAGGCTCCTGGTCGTCTGGCAATTCAGGAACATATGAGAGCGCGCCCATTCCCGTTCTGCCCACTGCCGTCAGACGGTCGAGCGGGGTAAGCCGGGTATAGTCGATGCCCGCCCGCTGAAGACGGCGGTCCAGCAACAAACGACCCCAACCATCCGGCAGGCTGTCGTTGAACAGCCCGTGAAGCCCGTCAAATGGATCGCGAGGCGCTGCAATCAATCCAGTGGAGGCCATCATATGGAATGGTGAAACCAAAAGGGGCGCAGCCAGAAACTCCGCCGCGTACTCGAAATACGCCCTCCGTTCCCTGCCGCTCCAGGCAAGCGTCCCGAGCTTTCTCTCATTCCCTTCGAGCTCCAGATAAACGCTCATCTTCTGGATTGACGTGAACTTCATTTACGGCGCACACGCTGCTTGAGAGGACGATCAATGACATCATCGATATTCTGTGGCGGCCGACCTGGAAACAGCCGTTCGAATTCTGCTTCCGCCTCAAGAGCAAAGGCAATTTTCACCAGACTTTCGAGGGAAATTTTGCCGGTTTCCTCAAATAGCCTCAGCGATCCGTAGGAGACATTCGATCTCGCAGCCAATTCGCGCTGGGTCAATCCTTGCTGAATCCGTCGGCGCTTCATTCTGTCCGCCAGGTCCCGGATAACCTCCATAGGAGAAGACATCTTAAATGCCAACATATTATCACCCATGCGTAAATAATACCACTTAATGCCAATATAATAGCACTTAAAAGAAATCGCAACTCACATGCATGCTCAGAAAACTCGGCTTTATAACTCGTGGCGTATTTCCGTATTGATGCCACGGGCGATGGCAATTGATAGCGAACATACAGGTGAAGCAAGGGGTGGCCGTACCGACCATCTACCTCACAGCGAAACTGTCTGGAACTCTCGTGGCCAGCTTCAGGGACAGTGCCCTGACGACCGGTTGCCAAGGTAAATGGAAGCGGTTATAAGGATTTTTTAATTTCCTTATAACGACTGCGCCGGTTATCGTGATTCCGGTTATAAGGAAAATAACAAAACCTTATAATGACGCAAGTCGCCGCAAGGATCGCATGTCTTGAAACAGATTGACCTCTCATACAGGACACTATTCGCGGAACTGGCGCAGCGATCGTTCGATGCGCAGTTCTCCACCGACTTCCCTCATAATGGACGGTTCGTGAACGTCCCAGTTAAAGGCAAGAGCTATTGGTACTTCGAGTATCCGACCCCCGATGGTGACAAGCGGCGCTATGTAGGGCCGGAGGCAGACGCGGAAATAACCGCGAGGGTACACGCCCACAGGGAAGTCAAAGACGACCTCAGGGAGCGGCGTCGGCTCGTTAACGCCCTTACGCGAACTGGTGGCATGGCGGCGCCTGAACGTTTTGCCGGCGAAGTAACGAAAGCTCTTGCAGACGCCGGATTGTTTCGCCTTCGAGCGCTTATCATAGGCTCGGTTGCGTTCAACTGCTATTCAGGGCTTCTCGGGGTTCGCCTCCCAAATGCCGCGCTCCAGACGGGCGACGCCGACTACGCCCAGGATTTTGCAATAAGCTCAGAGGTCGGGGACAGCCTGCCACCAATCCTCGACGTCTTGCATACCGTTGATCCGTCCTTCAGGGCGGTACCACATCAGGTGGACAAGGCGCGTGTGGTCGCCTTCATCAACTCGGACAACTACCGCGTGGAGTTCCTGACGGGGAACCGCGAATCTAACGACCATACGGGCAAGCCGTCACCCATGCCTGCTCTTGGCGGCGCGTCGGCGGAAAACCTTCGCTTTCTGAACTATCTGATCTACGAGCCCGTCAGAACGGTGCTGCTGTACAGGGAAGGCGTCAGCGTCAACGTCCCCACTCCCGAACGCTATGCCGTTCACAAGTTGATTGTCGCGTCTCGCAGGCGCAACGATGCCCTGGGCAGAGCAAAGCGTGACAAGGATCTTCAACAGGCATTCCTGTTGTCAGAGGCCCTGGTGGAAACCCGGCAAGGATATTCGCTGGCCGACGCCTGGAACGAGGCGTGGGAACGCGGTCCCGCATGGCAGGAAGCGATCACTTCAGGACTTGCCATGATGCCGGATAAAGCCAGATTGCCTTTGGCAGTCGCGCTTGGCGTTTCTGCCGCTGATTTGGGAAAAAGATGAGGGCCAACCTTGGTGCAAATCCTCGAACTTCCCGTCCCGCCAAACGGGTTCTATCGACTTCACAACGGCAGTTGCGGTCTCGTCACCTGTTGAACATCCATACCTGCACCTGTTCAGTAACGGGGCATCGTCCCGCTAGCGTGCTAATTGCAAGGTCAGCAGGACACCGACCAGTACAAGAATGTCAGCGGCGCGATCGGCCTCAGTGGCGGTGGGCTGAATTCCGTCGGTTTTTCCTATGAGAAAAAGGACAAGCAGGGCGAGACCCGCACGACGCTTGATGCCTCCGGTGATCTGAACGCCACCATTCGCGATGCGGACAAGGCGGCAGCCGAGCAGATTCTCGCCTCCATCAACAAGGATGCATCGAAGTATCAGGAAATCATCAAGGACAGCTACACCAAACTGTCGGGTGAACTCGATGTTGAAGCCCTGCGGAATCTGAAACGTAATCTCGATTTTGCTCTTCGATACAGCCAGGCGCAGGATGCCGCCGTCCCAGGCTGGATTGCGGCAAAAGAACCGCAGGCTATCGAACAGTATCGTGAGGCAATCCTCTATGGCGGGCGACACCTACCGAAGCCGAAGACCCCTCGTGGCCCGCGCCAATGCGAGAGCGTATCGGCGAGCTTGGGGCGAACGCGTTGCCACCCGGCCAGCCACTATTTTGGCTGGCTTCCGATACCGGGTATCACTCGACTCGGAATATTGACCTTTGCGTCAGTGGCTACGAACCGGTAGGACGGTTGGTGGCAAGTTGGCGCCTTGTTGTGAAACCCTGCGTGTCGGTCATGCAGGACATTTCCAAGCATTGTGATTTCGCGAGAGAGCCACTTGAAGACGCAACAACACAGAGATTACAAGATGCACATGAAACCTGCCGTCGTTTTTTCTTGGTGTGCCGCAATTCTCGCAGCCACCCCCACATATGCTCTTAACGATCAACAAGATCATTTTGGGAGTGCGGTTGTCAGAACCGTAATCGGCGGGAATACTGATGCACCGCCAATGCAAAACGGCGCGTTGATTGCCTTCAAGATTGATCTGCCCACCGACAGAATTGAGTACATCGCTGATGGTCTTCACCGCTTCTCGTTCGGATGTGAAAACCATGGCGAAAAATTTTACTTCACACTCTATCGTCGCACACGGGGGTTGTCTCCAACAGTTCCGGGGGCGGTCACGATCTCTACCGCTTCAAGCTCCATTACCGGGGAGGCTCAAGTCGCGTCGGGAATGGTCGGTAGTTTAGATTTTCCCGACGTTCTAAAGTTACTGCAAGCACTGGCCAAATCTCCAAGCGACATCCGTTTCGATGTCGACGGCGAAATCTATAATTTTCCGACGCATGAGGTTCCAAGCGAAATATACGCCCGCATTCTCAAACAGTGCAGCTTGCCAAACTCATGATTGATTGCTGCCGTTCACGATTTCGTCCCGGGTAGGTAATCATGGGCTCTGCGAAGTCCAGATCCTCACTCGCAGCGGTCACGACTGGAAGCATCGTTTTCCGACCATAAAGACGGCGGCAGAGAGATTGCCCGCTCCCACAACCAACATGACGGCGAAGCCGTCGTCATGGCCACCAAGGGTCGATCAGACTTCCGTCTGCGGCAGGAAGCGCTCGGCCGCCGATCCGGCAAAGCCAACTCGAACGCCGCTATTTTCACGGCCCTTGATCTTCTCTTTTTCGACGGTCGCGATCTGACCTCAATGCCACTGTCATCGCGCCGGCATTTGCTCGAAAAGTTTTTGCACACCAAGGTGCTCGGCATCATGTTTTCCGAGGCCATCGATGCGGACGGTGAGCACTACTCGCTTCCATCCGCGAATTCGGTCTCGAAGGCATCGTCACAAAGCATCGAGGCAGTCACGATCGCTCCGGCCGCTTGGGCGACTGGCTCAAGAACAAATGCGCCCAGAGCGATAGCGTCTTCATCGTCGGCTATGAATCATCCTCAAGCCTGGTCGGAGGGATCGGAACGCTTCTGCTGGCAGCAAATAACGGTGATGAGATCGTCTATGCCGATTCAGTCGGAACAGGCTTCAGGGAAGCGCAGGCCACCAATCTCCGCGTCACCCTCGACAGGCTGAAGCGTAAGCGATCGCCCCTCGCCTGCAACGGCTCCCGTAAGGATATTGTCTGGGCACTGCCAACCATCCTCGCCGAAATCCATTGTCGCGGCTGGACACATGAGGGAAAACTACGGCACGCCTCTTTCAAGGGCGTTCGCGATGTGCAGGATAACACCGATGTCTTTCGGATCGAAGACGTTCTTTAGTTGCTAAGAAGTGAGACGACGAAATATGAAACTCAGAGCCGCAAAACGTCGTCCATGTCTCGTTATGCTTTTTCTGTTTCTACCGGTTGGAACAATAGCTGCTCAGGAACTGACGGAAGGACAGCGTGAGGAAGCTGCGTTGCTCGACGTCTTTCAGGCCAAAGGCTTTTCAGGTGGTGAGGCGGCTCACATGCGAGATATTGGAATCTTGATGTTCATGAACCGTTTCTGCGGAGAGGACCACACATCGGCAGCCTATGTCAGAAGAATTTTCAAGAACGAGAATGATTTTAAAGTATACGGCGACAGGGCGGACGACTATTGGACGAGCGCCGACCAATATGCGTCTTTGCTCGTCAGATATGCGGACAGTGGTCGACGACAGGAAATCTGCGCGATGCTCCCGAAGCCCGCAAAATGAAGCTGTATGTACATGAATTCGAAATGCGCCGAACAAGCAGCTTACACGGAGTTTCTGGCCGAGGTCTCTCCATTCCTTGATCCTCACACGGTGCGAGATGCTGCCATTTTCGATTACGGGCAATGGGAATTGCCATTTGAAGCAGTTTTAATTGCCATTATGGACAAGCCGAGAAATCAGGTGAGGTTTGATTTCACCCGCGCCGCTGTGTTGGCTGAAGCCGCAAATATAGTGATCGAAGGAGTATTAGATCCGGCGACCTGGCAAAAATTTGTGTCGTGGAACGAGAAGCGGTGACAATCGCCGCGGCGCCGTGGAGGCGGCGCGTCTGCGGCCGGAGTGAGCGCCAGCGACGGGGACCGACGGAGGAAACCAGCGCTCCCAAGTAGCGCCGTAGGGTTTTCCGGAACCGGCGGAACCCTTTATAAAAATCAGTCATATCCTAAAAACGCGGTCCCGTATCATTTGGGAAGCTTTGTCGCCGCACCTCGTAGGATTCTTTCCGCTGCCTTGACTACACTTTCGTCTTGATCTTTGGCCTGTGTCTTCAACCATTCAACTGTGGTCTTTTCCAAATAGAGAGAAAGGCGCTCCAGTCCTTCGGGAAGGTGCGCCTTTCTTGTGCCAGGACGTGATGCCCCAAACTCGATCAAATCAGGATATATCAATACGGCAATGCCACATGCGGCCGTGCCCAGACGATCGCGAATTGCTTCAAAACTCCGAGTACCCAATTGCTGAGTATTCGTAAGCCAACCATTCCGGCGAGCGCGCGCGTTGCTCTTCTTGTCCAGGACGCAATATCGAAGCAAGAGAAGGCTCTTGCAGCGGGAGCCACTTCACGACCAAATATCAGACCAAATGATCTTTACTTTCAGATCATATGGCCTATATTGCGAATGTCAGGAGGCCACTATGCAAATCGCCGCTAAGCCCCGCAAACCCGCGGAACTCAATGCCGTTGCACTCAAGGCCTATGCCAAGGTCACCGATGCGTGGTCGCTGAGCCTCAGGGAAGCAGCGGGCCTCGCCGACATGTCGGAGAGCACATGGAAGCGCGCGCGCAAACCGGGGTTTACCGGCGAATTGACGAAGGACCAGTTGCTGCGCCTCAGTGCCCTGATCGGGATCTACAAGTCGCTCGAACTCTACTTCTCTGAGCAACTCTCCAGAAGCTGGTTCACGCGCCCGAACATGGGCCCTCTTTTCAGCGGCGCGCGGCCGGTCGACACCGCCATCGATGGCGGCCTTCCGCAAATTCTGGCGATCCGAACCTATCTCGACGCGCTGCGGGGCGGCGCATGAGGAAAACCGAACTGTCGGTTCGAGGACTGGTCCGCCTGCTACCCGCAACCTACCACAAGCCGCCGGCGCTTCGCGGTCTGGTCGACAGCGACGAGGAACTGGAGGTCCTGGCCGAGATCGAAGGGTTGACCAGCGCCCGGTTGCTCGCCGAGCGCGGCCGCAATCCGCATCTCGATCCGCGAGAGCTTGCCTGGCGGCGGCGCAACCGTGATCTCAGGATCTACGGCGACACGCACGTCAATGCGGCCTTCACCTATACGCGGGTAGGCGGCAACCGCTTCAACTCCGAAGATCGCGGTGCATGGTATTGTGCCTGGGACGTGATGGTATCGGTCGCGGAGGTCGCATGGCACAGAACCCGCGAACTCCGTTTCACCGGCTCGTTCCATGACAGCGCCCGCTATGTCGAACTGATCTCCGACTTTATCGGAGAATTCGATGACCTGACCGATGAACCCGAACACGCCGCGCTCAACCCAGACCCAGAGGTCGGCTATCTCGAGGGACAGGAACTGGCTGCCCGGTTGCGAAGAGATGGAAGCCGCGGCCTCATCTATCCCTCCGTCCGTGCGCTCGGCGGAAACTGCCTGGTTTGTTTCGATCCGGGGGCTGTCCAGAACGTCCGGCCCGGCGCGTCCTGGGATCTTATCTGGCAAGGCACGCCGGACTATTCGATCGTCGCCATCTCGTAACAGCGACGACGCACAAGTTTCTGCGAGATGGTCGACTGCCGGTTACAACATCACCCACTCATCTTCGGCAATGAACCCACCAATCTGGCGTTTCCAGAGGCGCGCAAACAGTCCGTCCTGTGTTGATTATCGCACGAATTTGACCCACTTTTTCATTTCGGAGCGATCCGCCCACACCGCCAAAAAGAGGCTTCCAGCCAACACCAAGGAGCTTGTATCATTGAAGATCGACAGCGATGTCCTCGCGCATTTTCAGGCGGGCGGTCAGGGCTGGCAAGAACGCATCAACGACACCTTGCGAGCCGCAATGAATGTGTCCAATTAAGCCCTTGAGGGGATGGAACCCATGACCCTGGCGGGGCCATCCGATTACGGGTCGATCGGAAAGACGAAGCCGGCCTTGACGCGGTCCATGACGACCATCGTCTTGAACCCCTTGATATCGTGGTTCTCGTAAAAGAACCGGCGGGTGAAGACCTCGTAGTCCTCCATGTCCTTGGCCGTGATCACCAGGATGAAATCGGCATCGCCCGTTACGTAATAACCGATCATGACTTCCCGCGTGGCGCGAATGGCGGCTTTGAAACGGTCGACAATATCGGCCCTTTCCCGCTCCAACGAGACGAGAACGATCATGGTGATGCCACGTCCGACGGCCTTGGGCGAAACGATTGCCACATCGGCTTCGATCACCCCCTCATCACGCAGGCGCTTCAACCGACGCTGGCACGCGGTTGGCGACAGGTTGACGATTTTCGCCAGCTCTTCCGATGTCAGGCGATTGTTCTTCTGCACGGCGTCAAGCAGCGCCCGGTCGGCTCGGTCAATCTGGGTCATGCGGGATTCCTGCATTTGGATGTCGAATTAAGCATTATTCCTGCGTCGAAGCGCGCTTAAACGCCGCCGATCAATCATGCAGCGCAGTTAAGCTTCTGGCAAATGAAAAGGGAACTTGCCGATGGAAGCTATCGCCAGCGCAGCGCTTAAAAACCTTCACCGACCGGAGCTGATCGAGCATCGTGCCTTTCTGGATGGGCAATGGGTGGCGCGTAAGGAGACGCTGGGCGTTGTCGATCCGGCAAGCGGAGATCACCTGCTCGATGTCTCTTCCTGCTCCCTGAACGACGTGGACGCCGCAGTCGAGGCCGCCGGCAGAGCATTTCTCCGGTGGCGGGACATGCTGCCCGTCAAACGCGGCGATATCCTGCGGACATGGGGCCGGCTGATGCGTGACAATGCCCGCGACCTCGCGACCATCATCAGCGCCGAACAGGGAAAGCCGCTTGCGGAATCGCTCGGCGAAATTTCCTATGCTGCCGCCTTTCTCGACTGGTTTGCGAGCGAAGGCGAAAGATCCTATGGCGAGACAATTCCAAGCCACCTCAAAGGCGGCAATCTTTCCGTGCGGATGCAGCCGATCGGCGTCACGGTGGCCATCACGCCCTGGAATTTCCCCTCAGCCATGATCGCCCGCAAGGCCGGCGCGGCCCTTGCTGCCGGTTGCACGATGATCGTCAAACCGGCACCGGAAACGCCGCTTTCGGCCCTGGCACTGGCAAAACTGGCGCAGGAGGCGGGCATGCCGGCCGGCGTGTTACAGGTTCTGCCGGGTGAAGCCGCACCGCTCGCGCGCCGCCTGCTGGAGCATACCGAGGTACGGGCATTTTCCTTCACCGGCTCGACGGAGGTGGGACGGCTCCTCCTCACGCAATCGGCGGCGACCATCAAAAAAGCCTCGCTGGAACTTGGCGGCCACGCACCCTTCATCGTCTTCGCCGATGCGGACCTTTCCCAGACCGTGAAGGGCTGCCTCGCCGCCAAATTCGCCACATCGGGACAGGATTGCCTCGCGGCAAACCGCATCTATGTTCAACGCGGGCTTTATGACCGTTTCATTGAGCGGTTTGCCGATGCGACCTCCAGACTGACCGTCGGCCATGGCCTTGAACCCGGTATCGACATCGGGCCGATGACCCGCCCATCCGTCGCCGAGAAGTGCCGTCAGCAGATTGCGCAGGCGCTCTCTTCCGGCGCGCGTCTCGTCTGCGGCGGGCAGGACAGCCCGCTCGGCGGCAATTTCGTCACCCCCACCGTGCTGGCCGATGTGACCGAGGACATGCTGATCGGGCGCGAAGAAACCTTCGGTCCGGTCGCCGCCATTCTGCCCTTCGCTGACGAGCGGGAGGTGGTCCGCCGCGCCAATGCCACGGAGATGGGGCTTGCGGCCTATGTCTACACCAACGATCTCGGCCGGGCGATGCGCCTGACGGACCAGCTGGAATACGGCATGGTTGCCGTCAACACGCCGAAATTCACCGGCGCGCCCATTCCATTCGGTGGCTGGAAACAATCCGGCCTTGGTCGCGAGGGCTCGCGTCATGGCCTCATGGAATATCTCGAACCCAAATATGTCTGCTTCGGCAACCTGGCTGCCTGAAAGGAACTCGCCTATGACCATCGACATCAAAAATATCGCGGAAATGGATCGAAATGCGGTTCTGCATCCCTTCACGCAGCTGAAGGATTTCGCCAGCGGCAAACTCGGTGAACCGACCATCGTCGAAACCGGCAAGGGCATCCGCATTCAGGACGCGCATGGCAAGCAGCTGATCGATGGCTTTGCCGGTCTTTATTGCGTCAATGTCGGTTATGGCCGCACCGAAGTGGCGGAAGCCATCTCCCGTCAGGCCTATCGGCTTGCCTATTACCATTCTTACGCCGCCCACACGACGGACGAACTGGCGATCCTTTCCGACCGGCTGGTGAAGATGGCACCCGGCAAGATGAGCAAGGTCTTTTACGGCATGTCGGGCTCGGACGCCAATGAGACCCAGGCGAAGCTCGTCTGGTATTACAACAACCTGCGCGGCAAGCCGCAGAAGAAAAAAATCATCTCCCGCGAAAGGGGATATCACGGCTGCAGCGTGGTTTCCGGCTCCATGACCGGCATGAGTTTTTATCACGACCACATGGACCTGCCCCGCGCCGGCGTGCTGCACACCGGCGTTCCGCACCATTACTGGGGCGCGGAGGCCGGTGAAACCGAGCTGGAATTCTCCAAGCGGCGCGCCGACGAACTGGAAGCGCTCATCCTGCGCGAAGGCCCTGACACGGTAGGCGCCTTCATTGCCGAACCGGTGCTCGGCACGGGCGGCATCACGCCGCCGCCGGAAGGCTACTGGCCGGCGATACAGGATGTTCTCAAAAAATACGATGTCCTGTTGATTGCCGATGAGGTGATTACCGGCTTCGGGCGTACAGGCTCCATGTTCGGCTCGCAGCATTACGGTATCGAGCCGGATTTGATCACCGTCGCCAAGGGTCTGACATCGGCCTATTTCCCGCTCTCCGGCGCCATCGTGGGGGAGAAAGTCTACAGGGTGATGGAGGAAGGGGCCGATCGCGTCGGCGCATTCTCCCACGGCTACACCTATTCCGGCCACCCGATCGGCGCGGCTGCGGCAAATGCCGTGCTGGACATCGTCGAAAAGGAAGACCTGCCCGGCAATGCGCGGGCCGTCGGCAGCTATTTTCAGGAGCAGTTGAAGGCGAAGTTCGCGCAGCTTCCAATCGTTGGAGAGGTGCGCGGCGTAGGCCTGATGGGCGCCATCGAATTCGTGGCGGATCGTGAAAAGAAGACGCGTTTTGCCCCTCATCTCACGGTCGGTGCGCGCGTTTCGAAGGCTGCCCGCAACGGCGGCCTTATTGCGCGCGCCATGCCGCATGGCGATATTCTGGGCTTTGCACCGCCGCTCGTCACAACGAAGGCGGAGGTGGATGAAATCATCGCCATCGCCGAAGCGGCCGTGCGCAGCGTCATGGACGATCTGGTGCGGGCTGGCGAGAAAATCTGATCGCCAGCCTTGGCGTTTAACGGTCACAGCTGCTGCCCATTCTGACAGCAATGACATGACAACTGCGCCTATTTGCGGCGCAGTTGTCATCTGCGCTGCATAAGGCTTCATCTTTTCGCAGAAGCATGCATAATGTCATGAAATTACCTTCGTCGAAAACGAGACAATTTCATGCGTCGTCAAGCCAATCCGCTCAGCTCCGATCCGGTTTCCGCAAGCAAACCGGTGGCGTGGCGGCCGACTCTCGCCAAGCAGAAAGGCGAAACGAAACATTCCGCACTGACGGAACGCATCATTGCCGATATCGACGCCGGCGTCCTGAAGCCGATGGACCGTATGCCGACCCACCGCGATCTCGCCCGCGAACTCGGCCTTTCGGTCCAGACCGTCAGCCTCTCCTACAAGGAGGCCGAGCGGCTGGGTTATCTCAGCGGCGAAATCGGCCGCGGCACCTTTGTGAAGACGCGGGTGACGGACCGCGCGGGCCGTATGATGCTCGATCACAGCCCGACCGAGGTACTCGATCTCTCCATCATTCGCGGCGTTTATCTCGACGACCATGAAAACGCCTCGCGCGCTATCCTCCGCGAATTGGCCGATGGCGACAATTCGGGCTTCATGCGCCCCTGCCGGCCGGTAGCGGGCCTCGACAGCCATCGAGAAACCGCCCGGATCTGGCTTGGCATGATGGGCGTGACCGCCGGCGCGGAGCGTATTCTCGTCACCAATGGTGCTGCGCACGGCATTTTCCTTGCCCTGAGCTGCATTATCCGCTCGAACGACGTGGTCCTCTGCGAGAACCTCACCGACCACGGCATTATCGGCCTGTCGAACATTCTGGGCTTCAGCCTCAAGGGCCTGCCGACCGACGAAGAAGGCATTCTGCCGGACGCGCTGGAGGCCGCCTGTGCAGCCGGTGGCGTCAGGGCGGTGGTGCTCATTCCCACCCTCAACAATCCCACCGGACATGTTTCCGGTGCTGCACGCAGACGGGCGATTGCCGCGATTGCTGAACGGTACGGCGTCTTTGTCATCGAGGACGAAGTCTATCGCCCGATCATCGAGGATGACCTGCCATCCATCACCGAAATGCTGCCCGATCTGGGCTTTTTCGTCACCAGCTTTACCAAGACGGTCCTGACCGGGCTGCGCGTCGGTTATCTCGTCGTGCCGCCCGCCTACTCCATCCGGGCCGCCTCCATCCTGCGTGTATCGAGCTGGAGCGGAACCTATCTCACGGCCGAAATCGCCACGCGCTGGGTCGAAAACGGCACCGCGCGGCGGC
Source organism: Agrobacterium sp. CNPSo 2736 (assembly GCF_004005385.1). Taxonomy (NCBI): domain Bacteria; kingdom Pseudomonadati; phylum Pseudomonadota; class Alphaproteobacteria; order Hyphomicrobiales; family Rhizobiaceae; genus Agrobacterium; species Agrobacterium sp. CNPSo 2736. Next base: position 13,468 of record NZ_RZTX01000008.1, read on the forward strand.
TGCTGGATGTCCAGCGCACCGAAGTGCGTGCGCGGCAAAAGATCGCCACGGACATATTGGGCGACCATATCGCCTCCAGCCACCCCCTCTCCTTCTGCGCCTGGCTGAAGGTTCCACCGCGCTGGACGGAAGACGGCCTGGTGCGCGCGCTCACAAACCAGAACGTCGCGGTCACGCCGTCGGAACCATTCATTGCCGGCCCCGGCCATGGCGGCGGCATCCGCATATGCCTCGGCGGTCGCCTCAATCACTCAAGCCTCGTCAAAGCCTTGACCACCGTGCGGCAGACCTTCGAGCAACTGCCGCCGGTCTACGATATCGGTTCAATCGGCTGAGGCAGCTGCCCGAAAATCATTGAATCATTACAATATAATAATTGACATGATTTTACTTCGCTCTCAACATGACAATCATGAAGAGCGAAAACCTGTCCATATCTGCCGATAAAAACCTGCTTCCGGTCTCACTGGCCGCGATAGAGCGGGCGGCGGTGCGGCTTGCCGGACAGGTGGAGCGAACACCGCTTGTTCGCTCGGACAATCTGTCAGAACGCTGTGGTCATCCCGTTCATCTCAAACTTGAAACCCTTCAGCCCATCGGCGCCTTCAAACTGCGCGGCGCGATGAACGCTATCCTCTCGCTTGACGAGGAGGCACGCAGGCGCGGCCTCGTCACCGCCTCGACAGGCAATCACGGCCGGGCCGTGGCCTATGCGGCCCGCAAGCTCGGAATTCCCGCCACGATCTGCATGTCGGCGCTCGTACCGGCGAACAAGGTTGAGGCGATCCGCGCGCTCAGTGCGGAGATCCGGATCGTCGGCAGGTCACAGGATGACGCGCAGGAGGAAGCGGAGCGCCTGACTGCAAGCCGTGGCCTGACCGCTATCCCTCCGTTCGATGATGCTGACGTCGTGGCCGGTCAAGGCACGATCGGTCTCGAGGTTGTCGAAGACATGCCGGGACTGGCGACGGTGCTCGTTCCTCTTTCCGGCGGCGGGCTTGCGGGCGGCATCGCCGTTGCGGTGAAGGCGCTGAAACCACGGGTACGGGTCATCGGCATTTCCATGGAGCGGGGTGCGGCCATGCAGGCGTCGGTCGCAGCCGGCCGGCCCGTCGCCGTCCGGGAGGAAGAAACGCTGGCGGATTCGCTGGGCGGCGGGATTGGACTGGAGAACCGCGTGACATTCGCGCTTTGCCAGCAACTCCTCGATGAGATCGTGCTGGTTTCCGAAGACGAGATCGCAGCCGGCATCCGCCATGCGGCGCGCGAAGAAGGCTTGACGGTGGAGGGCGCGGGCGCCGTTGGTTTCGCTGCCATCCTGTCCGGCAAGATCGACATCAGCGGCCCGACCGCCATCATCGTGTCGGGCGGAAATATCGATCCGGCGGTGCACAGGGCGATCATCGACGGGGGAGCCGCATGAGCCGCATCACCATCCTGACCGAAAAAGACCTGCGGGCTGTCGTGAAGCTCGACCTTTCCGCTGTCGATTGCGTGGAGCGGGCCTTTGCGGCGCTCGCAACGCAAGCCGTTGCCATGCCGCCGATCCTGCGGCTCGATATTCCGGAGTTTCGTGGCGAAGTGGATGTGAAGACGGCCTATGTGCCGGGCTTTGACGGTTTCGCCATCAAGGTCAGCCCCGGTTTCTTCGACAATCCGAAACTCGGTCTGCCCAGCCTCAATGGCCTGATGATCCTCTTCAGCGCAAAGACCGGACTGGTGGAGACCCTTCTCCTCGATAACGGCTATCTTACCGATGTACGAACCGCCGCGGCCGGTGCTGTCGCGGCGCGGCATCTGGCCCGCAAGGACGCGTCCGTCGCCGCGATCTTCGGGGCGGGCATGCAGGCGCGTTTGCAGCTTGAAGCCCTGATGCTGGTGCGCCCGATCAGATCGGCGCGGATATGGGCGCGCGACCATGACAAGGCCAAGAGACTTGCGGGCGATTTCGCCAGCGAACACGGCATAGAAGTCACCGCCATGGCCGATCCACAGGCTACAGCGCAGGGCGCCGATATCATCGTGACAACGACACCCGCCGAAAAGCCGATCCTGTTTGCCGACTGGCTGGAAGAAGGCCAGCATCTGACAGCCATGGGATCGGATGCCGAACACAAGAACGAGATCGATCCGACCGTATTCGCCAGAGCGCGCTATGTCGCAGACCGCATCTCGCAAACCCGCATTCTCGGTGAGTTGCATCATGCCATCGCCGCAGGCCACGCCGCATCGGATCAACACTTCGCCGAACTTGGGGACGTCATTGCCGGCAAGGTGCAGGGCCGTGTTTCGAACAAGGACATCACCTTTGCCGATTTGACCGGCACCGGCGTGCAGGACACGGCCATCGCCAATCTCGCCTTTGCCCGCGCAAGGGAAGCCAAGAGCGGTCAAACCATCGAAAACAGCATAAAAATGGGAGACGCAGCGTGAGCGTAACGCTGAACTTTACGCGCGAGGAATATGCCGCGCGCCTGTCCAAAACCCGCAATGCCATGGAAAAGGCGGGCATCGACCTTCTGGTCGTCACCGACCCGTCCAACATGCATTGGCTGACAGGTTATGACGGCTGGTCCTTCTATGTGCATCAATGCGTGCTGGTGCCGCCGGAGGGCGAGCCGATCTGGTACGGTCGCAAGCAGGATGCCAACGGCGCCAGGCGCACAGCCTATCTCGCCCACGACAATATCGTCGGCTATCCGGATCATTACGTTCAATCGACCGAACGGCACCCGATGGATCTGTTGTCTGAGATCATCGAAGAGCGCGGCTGGTCCGGCCTGACGGTCGGCGTCGAGATGGATAATTATTATTTCTCGGCCGCCGCCTTCGCGTCTCTGCAGAAACATCTGCCGAACGCCCGTTTCAAGGATGCCGCCGGTCTCGTGAACTGGCAGCGCGCGGTGAAGAGCCCGACCGAACTCGACTATATGCGCAAGGCCGGCAAGATCGTCGAGCTGATGCACAAGCGTATCGTCGATGTCGTTGAGCCGGGCATGCGCAAATGCGATCTCGTGGCCGAAATATACGATGCCGGTATTCGTGGAACCGCCGAATTCGGCGGCGACTATCCCGCCATCGTGCCGCTGCTTCCTTCGGGTGCAGACGCGTCCGCGCCACACCTGACATGGGACGACAAGCCGATGCGCTCAGGCGAAGGGACTTTCTTCGAAATCGCCGGCGCTTATCGCCGTTATCATTGCCCGCTGTCGCGCACCGTCTTTCTCGGCAAGCCGACACAGGCGTTTCTCGATGCGGAAAAGGCAACGCTTGAAGGCATGGAAGCCGGTCTTTCCGCAGCGAAGCCGGGCAACAGCTGCGAGGACATCGCCAATGCCTTTTTCGCCGTCCTGAAAAAATACGGGATCATCAAGGACAACCGCACCGGCTATCCGATCGGCCTCTCCTATCCGCCGGACTGGGGCGAGCGCACCATGAGCCTTCGCCCGGGCGACCGCACGGAGCTGAAACCCGGCATGACATTCCATTTCATGACCGGACTGTGGCTAGAAGACATGGGCCTCGAAATCACCGAAAGCATCGCCATCACTGAAACCGGTGTCGAATGCCTTTCCAATGTGCCGCGGCAACTCTTCGTGAAAGGCTGAGACGATGTTGAAGACCGCGCTTCGCCCCTCACCGATCACGCCCACCGTCGATTTTGACGCGAAGGGCGTGCAGCACGGTCATCTGCGGCTGCCATACAGCCGCGATGACAGCGCCTGGGGCTCGGTGATGATCCCGATCTGCGTCATCGCCAATGGCGAAGGGCCGACAGCGCTTTTGACCGGCGCCAATCATGGCGACGAATATGAGGGACCGGCAGCACTCTTCGAACTCGCCCACACGCTCGATCCGGCAGACGTGAACGGGCGCGTCATCATCGTGCCGGCGCTCAACTATCCGGCCTTTCGAGCGGGAACACGCACCTCGCCCATCGACCGGGGAAACCTGAACCGCAGTTTTCCCGGCCGCCCTGACGGCACGGTGACGGAGAAGATCGCCGACTACGTGACCCGCCATCTGATACCGCTTGCGGAAATCGTTCTCGATTTCCATTCCGGCGGCAGGACGCTTGATTTCCTGCCTTATGCCGCAGCCCACGAATTGCCCGACAAGACGCAGGAGGCCCGGTGTTTTGAAGGGGTGGCGGCTTTTGCTGCCCCCTATTCGATGAAGATGCTGGAAATCGATGCCGTCGGTATGCTCGACACGACAGTGGAGGAGATGGGCAAGGTCTTCGTCACCACCGAACTCGGCGGAGCCGGCACGGCGAGCGCAAAATCGATCGACATTGCCCGGAAAGGCACCGTCAATCTGCTGCGCCATGCCGGCATCCTCGCCGGCGCACCGGCGCCTGCTCCAAGCCGCTGGCTGGACATGCCATCCAGCGATTGCTTCACCTTTGCCGAAGACGACGGGCTTGTCGCCTTTGTCCGCGATCTGGGAGATGCGGTCACGGCGGGTGAAACAATCGCCCGGGTTTATCCCGTCGGCAAAACCGGCCTCGCGCCGGTCGATTACCGCGCCTCCATCAATGGCGTGCTTGCCGCGCGCCATGTTCCAGGCCTCATCAAGGCCGGCGACTGCCTTTCCGTCATCGCCACGGTCACGGAGAATACCTAGCCAAAAATCATCGTGAGATCCGAAAACGGACCACGTAACCCAACCAGAGGAGTAAGAACATGCGTATGACCAGACTTGCCGGGCTTTCCGCCCTCGCGCTTACCATCGGCGTGACATCCGCCAGCGCCCTGACTGTCGAGGAAGTCAAAAGCCAGGGCTATATCCGCGCCGCCACGGCCAATGAAGTGCCCTATTCCTACATGCAGCCCGACGGCACCTCCGCCGGTATCGGTCCCGATGTGGCCAATGCGGTTCTGAAATCGATGGGCATCGAGGAGGTCAACTGGACGGTGACGCCCTTCAGCACGCTGATCCCCGGCCTCAAGGCCCGTCGCTTCGATTTTGCGGCCGCCGAACAGAACATCTCGCCCGAGCGCTGCAAGCAGGTCGCCTTCACCGAACCGAACTCGTCCTATGGCGAAGGCCTGCTGGTGAAGAAGGGCAATCCGAAAAAGCTCACCACCTATGCCGATATCGCCAAGGACCCCTCGCTGAAGGTGGCCGTCGTGTCGGGCGCCAACAATGTCGACTTCCTGCGGGCGGTCGGCGTCAAGGAAGAACAGATCGTTTTCATCCCGGCCAACGCCGATGCCATTCCGACCGTCCAGAGCCGCGCCGATGCTTATGCAGCGACGGAGCTGACGGTTTCGGAACTCGCCAAGGGGCAGGCCAATGTCGAGCAGGTCAAGCCTTTCACCGACCCCGTCGTGAAGGATGCGCCAGTGCGCAATTACGGCGGTTTCGCTTTCCGGCCGGAAGACAAGGAGCTGCGTGACGCCTTCAACGCAGCACTCGTCGAATTCCGCAAGACCGACGATTACAAGAAAATCCTCGCCAAATACGGCCTGTCCGAACAGAGTATTGCGGCGGCGGCCGAAAAGAAGGTCGCCGATCTCTGCGCCGGCAAATAATGCCAGCCGGCGCCCGGCCATAACCGGGCGCCGTTCCTCGGGAATTCGGGAAAACGCCAGATGGACATGACCGCCTATCTGCCGATGTTGTGGCAAGGCGCCATCGTCACCATGACGATTACGCTCGCAGCCCTTGTCGTCGGCACGGTGCTCGCCTTTTTCTTCGGCATTCTGCGCGTCGAGGGTGGACCGATCCTGTCGACCGTCGCGCTTTGTTACACGGAAGTGTTCCGCGGCACCTCGCTGCTGGTGCAGCTTTTCTGGTTCTATTACGCGCTGCCGCTGGTCGGGCTGAGTTTCGATCCGATCACCACCGGCGTGCTGGTGCTTGCCGCCCATGCCGGCGGTTACGGGGCGGAAATCGTTCGCGGCGCGCTGTCCTCCGTCTCGGTACAGCAGCTGGAAGCCGCACGAGCGCTGAACTTCACGCGGAAGCAGACGCTGTTTCGCATCTCGCTGCCGCAGGCCGTTGTCGAGATGATGCCGGCCTTCGGCAATCTCGCCATCGAAACGCTGAAGCTTTCCTCGCTCGTGTCGCTGATCTCGATTGCCGACCTCACCTTTGCGGCACAGTCGATCCGCAACCTGACGCTGGACAGCGCCAGCATCTATTCGATCACGCTGCTTTGTTATTTCGCGATGTCGCTGATCCTGATGGTCGTCATCCGGGTGATCGAACGCTTCGTGCGGCGCGGCAACGTCTTCCCGCGCACCCGCCATTCGTAAGGATATCGGCTCATGATGTATGGTTACGAATGGGACACGACCACCTGGCTCACCTACACGACCTCCATCCTGCCCATCATCCTGATCGGGCTTACGGTGACGCTGAAGGCCGCCGCCGCCGGTTTTGCCATTGCGCTGGTTCTGGGGCTCGTCTTCGCGCTGCTGCGCCGCAGCCGCGTCAGGATGATCTCCTGGCCGACCGCGCTGATTATCGAATTCCTGCGCGATACGCCGCTTCTGGTGCAGCTGTTCTTTCTCTATTACGTGCTTCCGGATTTCGGCATTGTCCTGCCGGCGTTTCTGACCGGCGCGCTGGCGCTCGGCCTGCAATATGCCGCCTATACGTCCGAGGTCTATCGCGGTGGCATCGAGGCGGTGCATTACGGCCAGTGGGAAGCGGCGACGGCGCTCAATCTCACGCGCATGCAGACCTATCGGGATATCATCATCCCGCAGGCCATTCCGCGCATCGTTCCGGCCATGGGCAATTATCTTGTCGCCATGATCAAGGAAACGCCGGTGCTTTCCGTCGTCACTGTTCTGGAAATGATGGGGCTTGCCAACATGATCGGCGAGCGCACCTTCGAATATCTGGTGCCGCTGACGCTTGTGGGCCTGATCTTCCTCCTTCTGACCATAATCTGCTCGGCAGGCCTCAGCCGCCTGCAAAGGGCGCTTCCAAAAGCAGGAATACCCTTGCGATGACCAACAACACCAACCAGCCGCTGATCGAATTTTCCGATGTCACCAAACGCTTCGGCATTCTGACGGTGCTCGACCAGTTTAATTTCAGCGTGGCGAAGGGCGAAAAAGTCACCCTCATCGGCCCTTCCGGCTCCGGCAAGTCAACCGTCCTGCGCATTCTCATGACGCTGGAGCCGTTCCAGGAGGGAAAGCTGACCCTTGCGGACATGCCCTACCATGAGCCAGGCGGCAAAGGACCTTTCAAGGCCTCGGAAAAACATCTGCGCCAGATCCGCAACCACGTCGGCATGGTCTTCCAGAGCTTCAATCTCTTTCCCCATATGACCGTCCTTCGCAACATTGTGGAAGCGCCGGTGCGGGTTCTGGGCATCAGCCGCGCAGAGGCGGAGGCGCGCGCAGTCGAATTGCTGAAGATGGTCGGGCTGGCGGACAAGAAGGATCATTATCCGGTGCAGCTTTCCGGCGGACAGCAGCAGCGTGTCGCCATTGCCCGTTCGCTTGCCATGCGTCCGCGTGTTCTGCTTTTCGATGAGCCGACCTCGGCGCTCGACCCGCAACTGGTCGGCGAAGTGCTGTCCGTCATCCGCGACCTGGCCCATGAGCATGACCTGACGATGCTTCTTGTCACCCATGAAATGCGTTTTGCCCGGGAAGTCTCGGACCGCGTCTGTTTCTTCGACAAGGGCCGCATCTGCGAACAGGGGAAACCGGACGAGATTTTCGGCCAGCCGAAAGAAGACCGCACACGCGAATTTCTCGCTTCCGTCTTACGGTGACCCTCGTGCAATCAGTCAGCGGCGGAGGACAGAACCTTTCCGTCCCTGCCCTGCACGATACCATGCGACGGAACCGGTGGAGCATCGGCAGCAGGCAGGGGCGCGATTATCAACCACGCACCGGGATAGTCCTTGCGAAGATGCCGGGGATTATAACGAATATTGCTTCCGGCGGCATGGTGAAGCGTCCCGAGCGTTGCGTCTTTCGACAGGACACCTCTTTTGATCTCGTGGAGTTTTCGCTCGCCATCAAGGGCAAACGTTGCTTCGGAAAGATCGAAACTGTCGATGTGAACGGTCTGGTCCTGAGCCGTATCGAGAACCCATTTATCGGAATCGACGAAGCCATCGGTATAGACGTTGCCGGTGGAGGTGCGCAGGGACGTGCCTTTCGGCACGGTGATGCCGTCAACAACATTGCCATCGGAAAGAGTGCAGTTGCTGAAAGCGGAGATGCCGCCATCGGGCGAAAGATCGAACTCCACCGGTTGCGTCGCGTCGCAGCGCCAGCCGCTCTGGTTGGTCACGCCGTTGCCGGTAATCCGCATGGTCTGCGGGGTAAAGCCCACCGTTTCGTAATTCTCGTTGGTTTTTATCGCGATATAACGGGCGATTTCGACGGCATCGATATCCGCCACCCGCACCGGATGCGGAAACACGGCCCGGTCGAAGGCTTCCCTGTCGTTGGCAATGGCCAGTTCGAGTTTCGTGCCCTTGGGCATGTCGATCTGGCCAAGACGCGCCGGCTCTAGCAGTTCCGGCCGATGGCTTGCCGCCCTCTCTTTGTCATAGGCGCGCATCTGCAGATAAAAATCACCGAACCGAAAGAGGGTGAAAAGCGCGACGGCGGTTACCAGCCCATAGGGCAGGATCATCGGGCGCTTCCAGCGGCCTGCCACATATCGTACGAACAGCGAGAGCGTCCAGACGATCCATATGAGGGTCGTGATGAGCAAGAAGGCAAGAAGAAGCAGCGCTTCGACGGACGGGAGGGCGACAGGGATCATGCAAACCAATGGTCTTGGGCGGATCGTTTTGATCCTGAAGAGACATCAGTGCTTTAGCCCACAAGCGGTTGTCTTTTCAACTCGGCGATGGCGGGCAAACATAGCAATGGCTGCCCGGGCGACAGATGGCCGCCGCCCGGTCAGTCCACTTATGGGGCGTCAGGCGCCAAGGACGAAACGGGAGAATGCCAGGGCATTGCGGGCATCCTCGTCCATTTTCGCGAGGTCGGCGCCGCCGCTGAGATCGCGCCACACCTTGATGTCGGAGCCGATCGTGCCGCCGGTCTTGACGAAAGGCTCCATGACGACCGCGCCGGTGTAATTGATATCGCGAAGGGCGAGGCCGATTTCGTGCCAGGGCATCCTGCCCTTGCCCGGTACGCGGCGATTGCTCTCGCCGGTATGGAAATGCCCCAGCAACGGGCCGGCCGTGCGGATGGCCTCGCCAAAACTGTCTTCCTCGATATTCATGTGGAAAGTATCCAGCATGACTTTCACGTTGTCCTTGCCGACATCCTTGACGAAAGCGACGCCTTCGGCCGCCGTGTTGAGAACGTGGTTTTCGAAGCGGTTGAGAACTTCGATGCAAAGGTTGATGCCGAGGTCATTGGCGAAATCGGCAATGCCGTGAATGCCTTCCACGCCGCGCGCATAGTCACCCGCCTTGTCGACCGGCTGCGAATAGTCGATCGGCCAGTAGGAGTGCAACGCGCCGCCAATCGTATGGATGTCGAGCTTGGCGACATTGGCAAGGGTGCGTTCAAAGAACGCCTTGCCGGCTGCGCGAACCGCAGCATCCTCAGACGACAGGTTCTTCGTTTTCGAAGGGCCGATGCCGGCGGTGAGGATGATGCCGTTATCCTTCGCGCTCTGCCTGATGACGGCGAGTTCGGCGTCACTGTATTCATTGATGTGGTGGGCGGCGACTTCGATGATATCGAAACCGAGCCTGGCGACCTTCTCGATATAGGGGCCGAACTTGGCGCTCCACTCATGTTCCCAGTAAGAGTAATAGATGCCGTGTTTCATGGGGGTCTCTTTCGCTTTTCTGTTTCGCTTGACTTTGGGTGGGAGGCGCAGCCCTTCAGGCAGGTTCAGGACGCGGCAGTGCTTCCCGGATTTCCGATGCGGAGGTCCGGCTCCGTGCTTGTGGATGTGATGAAGCGGCCATTGGGGAGATCGTTTTCCTCCACCTTCCGGTTGATCTCGCCCTCGCCGAGACCGAAGCTCCGCCAGCGGTCCCGCAGTCTTGCACGCAGGTCGTCCTCGTCGACATCGACGAAAATCGTGAGATCGAAGATCGGCTTGAGGCGATCCCATGGCGACTGGCCGGCGAGGAGATAGTTACCCTCGCAGACGATGATATCGACGGATTGCGGGATCAGACGGCCACCGGCGCGGGCGATCTCGATGGCGCGGTCGAAGACGGGAACGGCAACGACATCGTCCTCATTGGCCTTCAGACGCTCAAGCATGTGGCGCAGGCCGTGGGCATCGAACGTATCGATGGCGCCCTTGAAGGGACGGCGCTTCATCTCTTCCAGAACGGCATCGTCATAATGAAAGCCATCCATCGGGAACAGTGCGGCGGACACGCCTTCGCCTGCGTTCAACGCATCGACCACGCATTCAGCGATGGTTGATTTTCCCGATCCGGGCGCACCGGCAATCGCAATCATCACACGCCGGCCCTTTGACCCTTCCAGTCGCTGGAGGGCAAGGCCCGCAATCTCGCGGGCATTATCGTCAATAGTGTTCAAGGTGCTTGCCCCGATAATGAGTACTTTCAGAAAATGCGGTACTGGTTTGCCTTGTCGCGCAGGAATGACAGTCCCCTGTCGAGAACCTCATCGGCGCTGGGCGCAACCGGCCGCCAGGTCGAAATCGCGCCCGCCATCTCCCTGGGCATCGCGGCGAAGCTTTCAAGCGTCAGCACGCCCTTGAAGCCGATGGCTGCGAGCGCTGAAAACACCTCGTCCCACGCAACATTGCCGCAGCCCGGCGTGCCGCGGTCGCTTTCCGACATATGCATGTATCTCAGATGGTTGCGGGCGGCGATGATGCCATTGGCGATGCCCTTTTCCTCCATATTCATGTGGAAGGTATCGAGATGGATGAAGACGTTGTCGGCGCCGATGCGCTCCACCAGCGCCACCGCCTGTTCGGCGGAATTGAGCAGATGGTTCTCGTAGCGGTTGACGGTCTCGATGCCGAATTGCAGGCCGTGTGTTTTTGCGTGGCCGGCAGCCCGCGAAAGCGCCCTTGTCAGGTTGTCATATTCACCCTGTGTCGGCGGAAATCCGGTTCGCTCATTGGTGCCGCCGTAGGTAACACCCGTCAGCGCTTCCGCGCCCATATCGGCGGCCTTGTCGAGCGCAGCGCTCAGGTGATCGATTGCCGCGTCGGGACGCACGGACGCCCAGGCGGGCTCCGGCAGCACCAGCGAGCATACGGCGCGCAAGCCGTATTTCTCCAGCAGGGCGCGCGTGTGTTTTGCATCGACGGCAGGGATATCGATAAGCGGGATTTCGATGAAATCCTGACCGTAGTCCGCGGCAGCGGCGATGGCCCGTCTGGCGTTTTCGTGGTCCCAGTTCAGGGACCACATCATTGCGTGAACACCGAAGCCTTTCACGTCATACCTTCTTTCTGAGAGATGCGAAGTAGCTTGAAAACAGGCCGCGCGCCGCCATGACGACAATCATCAGCACGCCCCAGAGCGCCGTTGCCAGATGCTGGTTGGCGCCAAGAAGATTGAGGCCGGATGACAGCAGTTGCAGAACGATGAGCGCGACAAAGACGGGCAGCACCCGACCGAAACCGCCGAACGGATTGATGCCGCCGAGAAAGGCCGCCAGCACCGTGATCAGCAGATAGGATTCCCCGTGGCCGACACGGACGGAGTTGAAACGCGCAAGCATGATGATGCCGGCAACCGCACACATCAGGCCCGAGAGCGTGTAGACGAGAACCTGAATCTTGCGCGTATTGAGGCCGGAATAACGCGCGGCTTCGATGTTCGAGCCGATCATCAACAGGCCGAAGCCGAGCTTGGTTCGTGTCAGCAGCACATGCCAGAGGCCGACGCAGACGATGAAGATCAGAAGCGGGATCGGCAAACCGAGAAGCGTGCCGTGACCGAGCGGCGCCATATAGGCGGGGAAACCGGAGACGTCTCCGCCACGGGTGAGAAATTCGCCAAGGCCGCGCAGAAAGATCATCATCGACAGCGTCACCAGAATGGGGTGCGCGCGGGTGTAGGCAATCGCCGCTCCCGTCATCGCTCCGGCAGCGCCGCCGGTGGCGAGTGCAGCAAGGCAGGCGAACAGGAATGCGCTCGGCGGCGCATCCACCCCGCCATGGGCCTGCAACACCCAGGCTGCGGCGAGACCCGACAGATTGGCGGCGAAGGTGACGGACAGATTGATGCCGCCCGTCAGAAGCGGCAGCAGCATCGCCAGTGTCAAGAGACCGAGTTCCGGCAGCTGGAAGGCGACCGAACCGAATGTCGCGAGCGAGAGAAAGTTATCGGCAAAGGTTCCGAAAATGAGCATGACAGCGATGAAAGCAATCACCGGCCCGGCCATGTCGGCACCGAAAATCGCGTTGAATTTCCGAACGAGACTGTTCATCGCTGTGCGCTCCCCTTCTTCGCGGATGTCCGTAAGGCGCTCGGCAGGAGCTTGTCGAACCGGGTGGAAGAGAGCGTGATGGCGATGAGGATGATGGCCCCGACGATCATCTTAAAGGCAAAGGGAGAAACGCCCATCAGATTGAGGCCGTTCTGGGTGATCGACACCATCAGCACCCCAAGCACACAGCCGATGACCGACCCCTTGCCGCCGCCAAGCCGCGCGCCGCCGAGAACGGTTGCGGCAAGAACATCCAGCTCGCGGCCATAAAGCGCGTTCGGCACCGCCTCCTGCGCATAGTGCGCCTGCATGAGCCCGGCAATGCCCGCCATCAGGCCAAGCCAGCCGAAGGAAATGTAGTGCATGGCGCCAATATTGATTCCGAAGCGGCGTGCGCCTTCCGGATTGTCGCCGAATGCATAAAGTTTGCGCCCGACAGTGGTGCGCGAAATCATGAACCAGGTGGCGAGGCAGCAGAAGATCATGACCACGACCGGCAGCGTCAGCTCGACCCAGGAACCATCGGACATCTCACGCTCGTAAAACACCACGCGCGTCGACAGCCATTCCGGCAGGTCGTAGATCGACACGCCCTTGGTGAAGAACATCAACAGCCCGAAGAAGATGTTGAAGGTGGAGATGGTCGCGACGATGGAAATGATGTTGAGCCGCCAGACGAGGAAGGCGTTGACGAAGCCGAGACCGAGGCCAACCGCGCCGGCAATGATGAAACCTTCCGCCCAGTTGCCGCCGCCGAGCGCATTGAGCGCCAGCACCGTCGCATATTGGACGACGGAGGCCGCGACCGCGAAGGAAATGTCGATACCGCCCGAGATCAGCACCACGAGCAGGCCGACCGCAAAGATGATGTTGACCGCCGAGACATTCAGCACATCGAAGGCATTGGAGATGGTGAGGAACCGGTCGGTGGCGAATGACAGTCCCGTGCAGAGCAGCACCATGACGACAAGCAGCGTGAATTCGGTTGTATGTCCGAGGATGAGCCTACGCATAGATGGCGGCCTCCAGTTCGGTCAGCGACAGGCGTCGCGGATCATAGGTGGCGTGGAACCGGCCTTCGACCATGTGGATGACCCTGTCTGTATTGAAATAAACTTCCGGCGGCTCGTCGGAGATCACGATGATCGAAAGACCTTCTGCGGCGAGCTTGCGGACGATTTCGAAGATGCCGGCGCGGGCGCCGACATCGACCCCCACGGTCGGCGCGTCGAGGATGAGGATTTTCGGCCCAATCGCCAGCCACTTGGCAATCGCCACGCGCTGCTGGTTGCCACCCGAAAGCGTGCGGATCGGATCTTCCGGCAGCCCGATCTTGACGCCGAGCGCCGAAATCCAGCGGGAAACGACATCCGCCTTTTTAGACGGTGAGATGAGGCCGCCGCTCAGCAGCCGGTCGAGCGAGGCCATGACCAGATTGTCGGCAATGGACTGCGGCTGGTTGAGACCAAGCGAAAGCCGGTCTTCGGAAAGATAGGCGACGCCCGCCCGGATCGCATCGCGGTTGGAATGAAAATCCACCGTCTTGCCGTCAATCAGGATTTCACCCGATTGCGGCCGATGCATGCCGAACAGTGTCAAAGCCAGTTCCGTGCGGCCGGCTCCCAGAAGTCCGGTTATGCCAAGCGTTTCGCCCCGCCGCAGATCGAACGAAACATCCTCGAACTCGCCGGCCCGGCTCAGCCCGCGCACCGAGAGAACGACGGGCTTGTCATCGTGATCGGCGGCGATGACGGCGCTGTCGAAATTGCGGCCGGTCATCAGCTCAGTCACCCGAGACTGGGTCATGCCTTCAACGGGAAAGACGCCGACAAGCGAGCCGTCTCGCAGCACGGTGATGCGGTCTGAAATCTCAAGCACTTCCGCAAGGCGGTGCGAGACGAAAACAACCGCGACACCGGAGGCCGACAGGTTGCGGACGATGTCGATCAGATAGTCGGTTTCCGACTGCGTGAGCGACGCGGTCGGTTCATCCATGAAAACCAGCCGCGCTTCCCCGACCAGCGCGCGGGCAATCGCCACGATCTGACGCTGGGCGATGGGCAGTTCCTTGAGCGGCTTATCAATATCGATCTCGACGCCGAGCCGGGCCAGCGCCTTTTCGGCAGCCTGTTCGATGGCGCGCTTGTCGACCAGCCCGTATTTTCCATTCACCGCGTACTGGAAGCCGATATTTTCAGCCACCGTCATTTCATCGAACAGCGCCAGATCCTGCCAGATCACCTGAATGCCAAGCGATTGCGCAAGCGTCGGGTTCATCGCGGTGATCTGCTTGCCGTCGAAATAAAGTTCAGCATCGCTTTCGGGCGTATAGACGCCCGTGATGACCTTGATCAGCGTGCTTTTACCGCAGCCGTTTTCGCCGGCAAGGCAATGCACTTCACCCGGATTGACCTCGAAAGAAACACCCTTCAGCGCGCGGACGCCGCCGAAGGTGACTTTGACATTTTTGAGGGACAGGAGCGGTTCTGCGCTCATGATAACGTAAATCTCCTTCGCCGCGGCAGCATTGCAGACGTGGCGCTCGGCATGTTTTCCAGATGAGGCGTCGCGCGAGTATGACACCTCGCGCGACGCCCTTGGCCTTGGGGAGGATCAGAGGCCCATGGAAACGAGCTTGTCGATGCTTTCCTTGTCGATCTTCAAAAGCTGGTCGACGACGATGGTGTTACCCTCGGGATTGATGGTGCCGAGACCTTCGATATTGTCGCCGGCCTTGGGTGTCTCGCCCTTGGCGATACGGTCGGCGAGCGTGATGAAGACCTCACCGGCCTGCTTCGGGTTCCACATAAAGCCGCCCGTCAGCGCGCCCGACTTGATGAGCTTGGCGCCCTGCCCCGGCGAGAACGGGCCGATGACGAAGACCTTGCCATCCTTGCGCCGCTCTTCCACGGCGCGTCCGGCACCGATCGGCCCCTGCGAACCGAAGGCGAGGAAACCGCTCAGGTCGGCATTGGCGGACATCAGGTCAAGCGCCGTCGAACGGCTCTTGTCGAGGTCCTCCGCTACGCCGTAGCGATCGCCAACGAGCTTCATGTCCGGATAATTGGCCTTGATGTAAGCGATGGCGGCATCCGCCCAGGCATTGTGAAGCGGAACCGTAAGCGAACCGACGAAGACGGCATAGGAGCCCTTGCCGCCCATCTTTTCCGCCAGCAGCTTGCCATGCGCTTCGCCGAAACCCTTGGCGGATGCCAGTTCGAAATCCCAGTCGGCGCCGAGTTGCTTGGGCGATTCGTGGGTGATGACCTTGATACCGGCGGCCTGGGCCTTTTTTAGCACCGGCTCCAGCACCTTCGCATCATTGGGCACCACGCCGATGAAATCGACCTTCTGGGCAATCAGGTCCTCGATGGCGCGGACCTGCAGGGCGGGATCGGCGCTGGTCGGGCCGACCATGAAACCGTCGACGCCGAGCTTCTTGCTCTGCTCCTTGATACCGGCCTCCATGGCATTGAACCACGGAATGCCGCCGATCTTGACGACGACGCCCACCTTCGGCCCTTCGGCGAAGGCTGCGGACGAAAGCAGCGCAAGCGACAGGCCGACCGCTGCAGCAATAATTTTCTTCATCATGTTCCTCCTCAAAAAAACAGGCAAACGAAACCCGCCGCAGCCATTTCTTCATCTGGCGCGTTCAAAATTTCTCATCTCGCTTATTCGAGACTCTCCCTTGCCACTCCCACAGCAACCATCTTGCACAATCGATATTGCCAAGTTGCACAATCGATGGTGCAATAACCATATCATGAAGCTCCCTTCCGTCAAGGGGACGCGTGCTCTAATAATCGGAATCAGTTGGGGAGATCACAGTGACGGGCATAAGTTCCAAGAAAGCCACCATTTATGACTTGTCGATATTGTCGGGTGCATCAGCTTCGACAGTGAGCGCCGTGTTGAACGGATCGTGGCGCAAGCGCCGGATTTCCGAGGAGACTGCCGACAGGATTCTCTCGCTCGCCAAGGCGCATCGTTACACTACCAACCTGCAGGCGCGCGGTTTGCGGAGTTCGAAATCCGGCCTCGTCGGGCTTCTGGTGCCCGTTTATGACAACCGGTTTTTCTCCTCGATGGCGCAGACATTCGAGGGGCAGGCGCGCAAACGCGGCCTGTCGCCCATGGTGGTCTCCGGGCGACGCGATCCCGAGGAGGAACGGCGCACCGTCGAGACCCTGATCGCCTATTCCATCGATGCGCTCTTCATTGCCGGCGTGACCGATCCAGATGGCGTGCACCAGGTCTGCGCCCGCGCGGCGCTGCCGCATGTCAATATCGACCTGCCCGGCAAATTTGCCTCCTCGGTCATTTCCGACAACAGGCACGGCGCGGAAATACTGACATCGGCGATCCTTGCCCATGCGGATAAAAACGGGCCTCTCGGTCCCGATGACGTCATCCTGTTCGGCGGTCATGACGACCACGCCAGCCGCGAGCGTATCGACGGCTTCCATGCCGCCAAGGCCGCCTATTTCGGGGCGGAGAGCGGAGACGATATCGAGATCACCGGTTATTCACCGCATATGACAGAGCTGGCATTCGAACGTTTCTTCGAGCGCAGGGGCCGCCTGCCCCGCTGTTTCTTCGTCAATTCATCGATAAATTTCGAAGGCCTGCTTCGTTTCATGGGGCGTCATGACGGTGAGGCCTTCGGCGACATCGTTGTCGGCTGCTTCGACTACGACCCGTTCGCGTCATTCCTTCCCTTCCCGGTCTATATGATCAAGCCCGATATCGCGCAGATGCTCGAAAAGGGTTTCGAACTGCTGGAAGAGAACCGGACCGAGCCGGAAGTCACCATCATCGAACCGAAGCTCATCCCCCCGCGAACCGCTCTCGAAGGCCCGCTCGACGACATATGGGACCCGGTTGCATTGCGGCGCATGGCGAAGTGAACGCGCAAAATCCCGATTGACCTCAAGCGCGCTTGAGGTCGTACCGATTGCATGGTGCTTCACCATTGCAACGGGATAATGATGATCGAAAAACTCATGAGGATGCTGGAAGACGGACGGGACAGCCCGCTCCTGCGCTTTTCAATCGCAAAGACGCTCAAGGCGGCCGGGCAGTTCGAAGACGCCGCTTTTCATCTCCAGGAGGCCGTCCGGCAGGATCCCGACTATTCGGCGGTCTGGGCCGAACTCGGCGAATGTCGTGCACGGCTGGGAGATGACGACGGCGCCATTGCGGCATGGGTGGAAGGCATCGCGGTGGCCGTGAGGCGTGGCGACATTCAGGCAAAGAGGCAGATGGAGGTTCGGCTGCGACGTTTGCGGTCACGCGCCCTGAAGGGCGTCAGTTGATGAGACGCGCATCACGGGCGCAACTCGGCCGCGTCGCTGCCAGCACAATCGAGCCAATACGCTAAAAATTCACCGGGAGGTTAGCCAGACTTCATAAAACTGGATATGATCGCTGGGAAAATCACGGGAGGCGGCTGTCGAGGGCCGGTGGTTTATGGGTTTTTCCGATCACATCAAGGAAATTGAGCGCGTCCGACGGGGCGGGAATACCGGCCGCGACGCGGTGGTGCTCGAATCCTGGCGGCGTTGTCTCGATACCTATCAGCTTGATCCGGCCAAGGCCCGCGAAGCGGTGATCGTTTCCGAGACATGCCTACGTGAACATCGCCAGCGGGCGGAAGACCTTGTGCACATCGCCCGTTCCGGCCTGGAGCGGCTATACCAGCAGGTGGCCGAGCAGAATTACGTTCTTCTTCTTTCGGATCAGCAAGGGGTGACGGTCGAGTTTCTGGGCGACCCGTCATTCAACAACAATCTGCGCAAGGCCGGGCTTTACCTGGGCTCGGAATGGTCGGAACCGCGCGCCGGCACCTGCGCCGTCGGCGCCTGCATCGCCACCGGCGAAGCGCTGACGATCCACCAGACCGATCATTTTGATGTGACGCATACGCCGCTTTCCTGTACCGCCGCCCCGATCTACGATACCCAGGGCGCACTCACCGCCGTACTCGATATTTCACTCCTAAGTTCGCCTATCCTCAAGACCAGCCAGAACATGGCGCGTCATCTGGTTTCATCGACCGTGCGAAGGATCGAACTGGCAAATCTGATGGCCAGCAGCCGTCATGATCTCGTGCTGCGCTTTGCTGGCGCGCCCGAATTTCTGGACGTCGACCCCGAAGCGGCTCTGTCCGTCGATGGCTCCGGCCGGATAACGGGCATGACGCATGCCGCCGCACGCCTTCTCGCCGCATCGCACGGGCTTGACTGGCGCATGCCGGAACGTCTCCTCGGAGAGCGAGTTGAGGAGTTTTTCGAGGCCGGCTTTGATGAGCTTGCCTCTCTCACCCGGTCAAGCCTGCCGCGGGAGCGGCGCATTGTCGTGAAGGATGGCACGGTGCTTTATGCGCATGCGATCGAACCGCAACAACGCCGGTCGACCGTGCCGCTTGCCCGTCCAAAGCCCCGGCCCGTCATGAAAGAGATCGGCGGCGATGGGCCGGCGGTTCGAAACCTCAGACGCAAGGTGGAAAAACTGGCGCCCGCGAAACTGCCGATCCTTCTGCAGGGCCAGACCGGAACCGGCAAGGAACATCTCGCACGCATCATCCATGACGCCAGCGGTGTTACAGGCCGCTTCGTCGCCGTCAACTGCGCCGCCATTCCCGAACAGCTGATCGAAAGCGAATTGTTTGGCTATCTGCCTGGGGCCTTCACGGGCGCGTTGGCGAAGGGACGCAAAGGGCTGGTGGAAGAAGCGCAGGGCGGGACGCTTTTCCTCGACGAAATCGGCGACATGCCGTTTGCGGCGCAAAGCCGGCTGTTACGCGTATTGGCCGAAGGCGAAATCCTGCCTGTCGGTGGCGCCACGCCTCAGAAGGTGGATTTCAGGGTGATTTCCGCATCGCACCGCCCGTTGAGCGACATGGTGCGGACAGGAGATTTCCGCGAAGACCTCTATTACCGCCTGAATGCGGCTGTGTTGACCTTGCCCGCACTAAACGAGCGCGATGATTTCCCCTGGCTTCTCGATAAGATTCTGGAAAAACATGGGCTGCCCGGTCGTCCTCTCACACTTTCCAACGCAGCGAGGATGTCGATCCTTGGCCATCGCTGGCCCGGCAATATCCGCGAGCTGGACAATGCGATAGCCTTTGCCGCCGCCCTTTGCGACGACGGGGTGATTACGGTGGAAGACCTTCCCGATCATCTTGCCGCCACCGCATCAGCCCCGATGATTGACAGTCGCGGGGCCGATCTCGGCGCGCTTCTGGCGGCCTGCAACGGCAATGTGTCGGAGGCCGCACGCCGGCTCGGCATCGATCGCACGACGATGCACCGGCGAATGCGACGCCTCGGCATCGGAAAACCTCACTAACAGGTGAGGCATATGCCACGGCTGTTGCGCCACAGCTGTGGCGTCATACAAAACCGGCATTCTCGTAGAACCCCGCAATTTCAGGCTTCCAGCACGGCAAACCGTGCTGGCACGGGCATTGCACCTTCTCTGGCATCAGGAGCCATCGAGGAGAAAACATGCGCGCGCTCAGATTTCATGCAGCCAGGGACCTGCGGGTTGAAGACATTCCCGAGCCGAAACGGCCTGGGCCGGGGCAGGTTCTCGTCCGCAACCGGTTCGTCGGCATCTGCGGCACCGATCTGCATGAATATAGTTACGGTCCGATCTTCATCCCCACCGAACCGCACCCCTTTACCGGCGCACATGGCCCGCAAATTCTCGGTCACGAATTCGGCGGTGTCGTGGAGGCCATCGGCGAAGGCGTCACCTCGGTCGGCGTCGGTGATCGCGTCTCGATCCAGCCGCTCATCATGCCGCGATCCGGTGACTATTTCGCCGACCGTGGCCTCTTCCATATGAGCACGCAGCTGGCGCTGGTCGGTCTCAGCTGGGAAGGCGGCGGCATGGCGCAGGCAGCACTCGTCAACGAATATAACGTTCAGAAGATTCCCGACGAGATGACAGATGAAGAGGCCGCACTCGTTGAACCCTCAGCGGTTGCTGTCTATGCCTGCGACCGCGGCGGCGTCACCGCCGGCAACAGCGTTCTGGTCACGGGCGCCGGCCCGATCGGCATGCTCACGCTTCTGGCCGCGCGTGCGGCCGGCGCTGCCCAGCTCTTCGTGTCCGATCTCAATGATGCCCGCCTTGAGCTTGCCCGCAGCATCGTCCCCGACGTCATCACTATCAACCCAAAGCGCGACAATGTCGGTGATGTCGTGCGCGCGGCAACGGAAGGCAAGGTCGGCTGCGATGTCGCCATTGAATGCGTAGGCAATGAACATGCGCTCAAGGCCTGCGTCGATGCGGTGCGCAAACAGGGCGTCGTCGTACAGACCGGGCTGCATCCGCATGAAAACCCGATCGACTGGTTCCAGGTGACATTCCGCGACCTGGAGATCAAGGGCTCATGGGCCTATCCGACCCATTATTGGCCGCGGGTCATCCGACTCATCGCCTCCGGCCTGCTGCCGGCGACGAAGATCGTTACCAAGCGGATCACGCTCGATACGGCCGTGTCTGAGGGCTTCGATGCCCTGCTCGATCCCGCCGGCACTCATCTGAAGATCCTGATCGATCTTTCGAAATAGGCTTTCCGCCTCCGCATGCCGGGAAGAGGAGCCCGGTATGCGGGAGCCGTTGGCTTTCGGGGCGGCGACTTCGCCGCTCCACGATCAGACCAAGCACCATGGAGGAGATGAATATGCTTGATGTCAGTCCCGCCACCAAAATCGACACGGTTCTTTCCAAGCTCGGCAATGCGCTGGAAAATGGAGACATAGACACCGCCGTCAACCTGTTTCAGGCCGATTGTTACTGGCGCGATCTCGTAACCTTCACCTGGAACCTGAAAACGCTGGAAGGGCGAGACCAGATCCGCGACATGCTGACGAGCCAACTTTCCGCCATCAAACCCTCGGGCTTGGTGCAGGATGTGAAGGAGCAAGCCTCGGAAGGCGATGGCGTCACCGAAGGTTGGTTCGAGTTCGAGACCGGAGTTGCCCGTGGTTACGGCCATATCCGCCTCAAGGATGGGCTGATCTGGACCCTGCTTACCACCATGAGTGAACTGAAAGGCCATGAAGAGCCGAAGGGTATCCGGCGGCCCATGGGCGCAGAACACGGCCACGACCGCAACCGCCGGACCTGGAAGGAAAAACGCGAGGCCGAAGCCGCCGAACTCGGCTATTCGGAGCAGCCCTACGTCGTCATCATCGGCGGCGGACAGGGTGGTATCGCGCTTGGCGCGCGTCTTCGCCAGCTTGGTGTGCCGGCGATCATCATCGAAAAGAATGAGCGACCCGGCGACAGCTGGCGCAAGCGCTACAAATCGCTCTGCCTGCATGACCCCGTCTGGTACGATCACCTGCCCTACATTCCCTTCCCGGAAAACTGGCCGGTCTTCACGCCGAAGGACAAGGTGGGAGACTGGCTGGAAATGTATACAAAGGTCATGGAGCTGAATTATTGGGGCTCCACCACCTGTAAGTCGGCCCAATATGACGAAGCGACGGGCGAATGGACGGTGGTTGTCGACCGCGCCGGCAAAGAGGTCGTGCTACGGCCGAAACAGCTGGTACTGGCGACCGGCATGTCGGGCAAGGCGAATATCCCGAAATTTCCCGGACAGGATGTCTTCAAGGGCGAACAGCAGCACTCCTCTCAGCATCCAGGCCCCGACGCCTATGCCGGCAAGAAGGTCGTGGTAATCGGCTCCAACAACTCGGCGCATGATATCTGCGCAGCGCTCTGGGAGGCGGGCGCCGATGTCACCATGCTGCAGCGGTCCTCCACCCATATCGTCAAATCGGACTCGCTGATGGATATCGGCCTCGGCGATCTCTATTCCGAGCGGGCAGTGGCAAACGGCATGACAACGCGCAAGGCCGACCTCATCTTCGCCTCCCTGCCCTACAGGATCATGCATGAGTTTCAGGTTCCGATTTACGACCGCATTCGCGAACAGGACGCCGATTTTTATGCCGCCCTGGAGAAAGCCGGCTTCATGCTCGATTTCGGCGATGACGAATCGGGCCTGTTTATGAAATATCTGCGGCGTGGATCGGGTTATTACATTGATGTCGGGGCCTGTGACCTCGTGATCGACGGCTCGATCAAGCTCAAATCCGGTGTCGACGTCTCGCATCTGACGGAGAACGCCGTGGTGCTGAAGGATGGCACGGAGCTACCCGCCGATCTGGTGGTCTATGCGACCGGCTATGGTTCGATGAATGGCTGGGCGGCTGATCTCATTTCGCGCGAGGTGTCGGAAAAGGTGGGCAAATGCTGGGGCCTCGGCTCCGACACCACCAAGGATCCCGGCCCTTGGGAGGGCGAGCAGCGCAACATGTGGAAACCGACCCAACAGCAGGCGCTGTGGTTCCACGGCGGTAACCTGCACCAATCGCGGCACTATTCGCAATATCTGTCGCTACAGCTCAAGGCGCGGCAGGTAGGGTTGAAGACGCCCGTCTATGGCCTTCAAAAGCCGCATCATCTGTCCTGATCAGAGCCCGGGGGCGCAGGCCGATCTCGGCGCCCCCGGGCGACAGGCATGTCTTCCGTCTAAGTCTTCTCTACGTTTCCAAGCTCGCTCAATATGGCAATCAGCTGCGGCGCCGTTTCGCGGATTTCCTTGAGATGGATCGCGCTCAGATGCGCCATGACCTGCTCGGCCTTTTCCGTCAGCTGTAACGTCTGACGGCGGCGATCGGCAGGGTCTGGTTCGCGCGTGATGAGGCCGCCGCTTAACAGACGACCGGCGAGCTCGGTTGCCGAATGGGGCGCGATCAGCAACCGTTCCGCAAGTACCCCTACCGTCATGACCTCGCCCTCCGGCAAGCCCTTGATGGCTAGAAGCGCCTGATGCTGCTGCGGCGGCAGGCCCGCCGCCTGCGCGGCCGAGGTGCTGAAATCCATGAATTTCTTGAGTGTGTGGCGAAAGACGGCAAGCGCCTCATATTCCGATTGGGTCGGCAATGTCATATTTCGCAAGCCCTTATCCTGGTCGCCTCTCATTCTTCTTTAGCCCGACTATCCGCGAATGAAAATCGCCGGATATTTTGAGAGATTACAAATCCATTGATTTATATCGTATTACGATATATTTATCGCGCCACTATTTTCGTGCACCCAAGGATAAGCCGTTGACCCAAGCCTCTTCACCCTCCAGATCAAGTCAATTCGACAGCGGTTTTCCAAGGCGGCAAGCCGGAGATTTCACGACGGACAAACGCGTGCTGCTGCTGATCGCCATGGCATGCATCGTCGGCTCGCTCGGGGCCCTTGCCGCATGGCTTCTGGTCAGCCTCATCCAGCTTGTCACCAACATTGTCTGGCTTGGCAGGTTCAGCACGCACGAGGTCAGTTTCGCAGACATACATCCTTCCCTGTGGATGGTCGTGGCGCCGGTCCTCGGCGGTATCGTCATCGGGCTGATGGCCCGTTTCGGTTCGGAAAAAATCCGGGGGCACGGCATTCCGGAAGCGATTGAGGCCATTCTCATCGGCGGCAGCCGCATGTCGCCGAAAGTGGCGCTCCTGAAGCCTCTCTCGTCCGCCATTTCGATCGGTAGCGGCGGGCCCTTCGGCGCGGAAGGCCCGATCATCATGACGGGCGGCGCGATCGGCTCTCTCTTTGCGCAATGTTTCCACATGAGCAGCGCGGAACGCAAAACCCTGCTCGTGGCAGGCGCCGCCGCCGGCATGACGGCGATTTTCGGTTCGCCGATCGCCGCTGTCATGCTCGCGGTCGAACTCCTGCTATTCGAGTGGAAGCCGAGAAGCTTCATACCGGTTGCAGTCGCCGCTGCGGTTTCGATTACCTGGCGGCCGTTCTATTTCGGCACCGGTCCGCTATTTCCCACGGATTTCGCTTATGATCTGCCATGGTGGGGGCTTGCGCCCTGCGTCCTGATCGGCGTGCTCGCCGGCCTGCAGTCCGGATTGATGACTATATTGCTCTACAAGATCGAAGATCTTTTCGAAAAGCTCCCCATCCACTGGATGTGGTGGCCGGCGCTCGGCGGCCTCGCCGTCGGCCTCGGCGGCCTGATGGAGCCAAGAGCGCTCGGCGTCGGTTACGACATCATTGCCGACCTTCTCAATAACCATATTGCCGCTCAGGCCGTCCTCACCATTCTTCTGGTCAAGTCGGGAATATGGCTCATCGCCCTGTCCTCGGGCACATCCGGCGGCGTGCTCGCGCCGCTTCTCATCCTCGGCGGATCGGCGGGTTATCTGACAGGGACATTCCTGCCCGGCGAGCCCGCCCTCTGGGCGTTGCTCGGCATGGCCGCCATGATGGGTGGGACAATGCGCGCACCGCTGACCGGCATCTTCTTCGCGATTGAGATCACTGGCGATCTCAGCACCGCGATCCCGCTCATGATAGCCACCGTGGCCGCCTATTCCGTCACCGTCCTTTTGATGCGGCGCTCGATCCTCACGGAAAAGATCGCCCGGCGCGGCCAGCACATCACACGCGAATATGCGATCGATTCCTTTGAGCTCACCCGTGCGTCCGAGATCATGATCCGCAAGGTCGACACGCTGCCTGCCGGGATGATGGTATCGCAGGCGATTTCCTTCTTCACCGGCTCGCAGGAAACGCACCGGACATATCCGGTGGTACAGCCCGAGGGAACGCTGGTGGGGCTTGTGTCGCGGGCAGACATTCTCTCCTGGCAACAGGAGCAGCATGGCGGCGAAGAAACATTGGCCGACAGGCTGGCTGACCGTGAAATCCCGGTTGCGCACGAAAACGACCCCGTTGGGTTGATCGCCGACCTGATGCTTAGCGCCGACACGGGCAGGATCGCCATTGTAGACAAATCCTCGAATAGTCTCGTCGGTCTCGTTACGCGCAAGGACCTGCTTCATCTGCGCCAGGCGCAGCAGAGGTCTGAGCAGGAACGGCAACCCTTCATCGGAACGGCAATGACAAATCGCCGCCAGCCTGCGACGACGCCCTGAAACAGGGCAGACCTTTCCGCTCGCCCGCATGGCACCCGAAAGCGCCGACCCGCCTCGATGAGACGGGCCGGGCATTTTTACGGCTGCGGCTTATCGGATCGCCAGAACCGATAAAGCTCGGCGACATTTCCGCTTGTCATGAGCGGCATTGCCGCCTTCAGCCGCGCCGCCGGCCAATCCCACCATTTCATCTCGAGCAGCATGGCGATGCTGTCGTCATCGAACCGCTTGCGGATCGTTTTTGCGGGATTGCCGCCGACGATGGCATAGGGTTCGACATTCTTCGTCACCAGCGCCCGCGTTCCGATCACGGCGC
This sequence comes from Agrobacterium sp. CNPSo 2736, assembly GCF_004005385.1. Taxonomy (NCBI): domain Bacteria; kingdom Pseudomonadati; phylum Pseudomonadota; class Alphaproteobacteria; order Hyphomicrobiales; family Rhizobiaceae; genus Agrobacterium; species Agrobacterium sp. CNPSo 2736. Next base: position 39,138 of record NZ_RZTX01000008.1, read on the forward strand.
CATCGCCGACCGTGATGCCGGGCATGATGATCGCTTCCGAGCCTATCCAGACATCGTTGCCGATGACGGTATCGCCCGCCGGCAGATAACCGTTGCCGGCATTCTCGAATTCCGGCACCTCCGGCATGAAGAAGAACGGGAAGGTGCTGATCCACTCGTTGCGATGGCCCTGATTGCCGGCCATGATGAAGGCGGCGCCCGAACCGATCGAGCAGAAGCTTCCGATCACCAGCCTGTCCGCACCTTCATCCGGCAGCAGATAACGGGCGCAATCCTCAAAGCTGTGGCGGTGATAATAGCCGGAATAATAGCTGTATTTCCCGACCACGAGGTTCGGGCTCCTGACCTGCTTGTCAAGCGTGATGCCCCGGAACGGGCTTTCGAAGTAATTTTCCATTGGAGTAATCTCACTGCATATGTTCGCATTCGCTTGCCTTCAGACAAGCCGACGCCGAGCGCCAAGCCTGTCGGCTTTTCGCTCGATGCTCCTCGCGCGGCGGCGGGAGCTAGATGCAGGTGATACTCGATGCTTTTATCATTCCGTCTGGTTATCGCAAAAAGGGGAAAAGGCCAAGCCGAGACATGTCGCCAGTCTCCCACGGCTTAATCGGAGTACCGCAGGCCCATAAAAAACAGCGGGGATTTCTCCCCGCTGTCCGCGTTCATTCGGCATTTTCAGTGCATCGCCAGCGCGGAGCCTGTAGCCCACGCACTGCGATAATCACGGCCTCAGTAATGGACCGACTGCGAATCGATCGGCGTTACCTTCGGCGGGGCGAACTTCGTCAGGTCGATCCCTTCGACGGCAGAGCGATATTCCTCGATGCTCGGCGTGCGGCCGAGGATGGCCGAGAGCACCACGACCGGAGTGGAGGCCAGAAGCGATTCACCCTTCTTTTCAGCCGTATCTTCCACCACGCGACCCTGGAACAGGCGTGTGGAGGTTGCCAGAACGGTGTCGCCCTTTTCGGCCTTTTCCTGATTGCCCATGCACAGGTTGCAGCCCGGGCGTTCGAGATAGAGAATGTTCTCGTATTCCGTCCGGTTGGTGGTTTTCGGCTTCAGATCATCGAACTCGAAGCCCGAATATTTCTGCAGGATTTCCCAGTCGCCTTCCGCCTTCAGCTCATCGATGATGTTGTAGGTCGGCGCGGCGACGACGAGCGGCGCCTTGAACTCGACCTTGCCTTCGGACTTCTCGATGTTCTTCAGCATCTGGGCGACGATCTTCATATCGCCCTTGTGCACCATGCACGAACCGACGAAACCGAGATCGACCTTCTTGGTGCCGCCGTAATAGGAGACCGGGCGGATCGTATCGTGGGTGTAGCGACGGGACACGTCGTTGTTGTTGACGTCAGGGTCGGCGATCATCGGCTCGTCGATCACGTCCAGATCCACGACGACTTCGGCGAAATATTTCGCATTGTCATCGGGCTTCAGCGCCGGCTTTTCGCCCGAGCGGATTTCGGCAATGCGCTGATCCGCCTTGGCAATCAGTCCCTTGAGCGTCTGGGCGGGGTTGTCCATGCCCTTGTCGATCATGATCTGGATGCGCGACTTGGCGATCTCCAGCGACTCGATCAGCGTTTCGTCCTGCGAGATGCAGATCGACGCCTTGGCCTTCATTTCGGCCGTCCAGTCGGTGAAGGTGAAGGCCTGATCGGCGAGCAGCGTGCCAATATGCACTTCGATGATGCGGCCCTGGAAAACGTTGTCGCCGTGCTGCTTCAGCATCTGCGCCTGCGTGGCGTGCACCACGTCGCGGAAGTCCATATAGGGCTGCATCGTGCCCTTGAAGGTGACCTTGACCGACTGCGGGATCGGCATGGTCGCCTCGCCCGTTGCCAGCGCCAGTGCGACGGTGCCGGAGTCAGCGCCGAAGGCAACACCCTTGGACATGCGGGTGTGGCTGTCGCCGCCGATGATGATCGCCCAGTCATCCACGGTGATGTCGTTCAGCACCTTGTGGATCACGTCCGTCATCGAGTGATAGGCGCCCTTCGGATCGCGCGCGGTGATGACGCCGAAATTGTTCATGAAGGACATGAGCTTCGGAATATTCGCCTGCGCCTTCTTGTCCCAGACGGACGCCGTGTGGCAACCGGACTGATAGGCGCCATCCACCAGCGGCGAAATGACGGTGGCCGCCATCGCTTCCAGTTCCTGCGCGGTCATCAGGCCGGTCGTATCCTGCGAGCCGACGATGTTGACCTTGACGCGAACGTCCGAGCCGGCATGAAGCACCTTGCCGGGGGTGACGCCGACGGCGTTGCGGTTGAAAATCTTCTCGACGGCGGTGAGACCCTGGCCTTCGATGGAAATTTCCTTGTTGGGTGCGAAGACCGGAGTGGTCTCGACACCGAGCGTTTCAGCCGCGAATGTCTGGAGCTTCTTGCCGAAGACGATAGCGTAAGAGCTGCCGGCCTTCATGAACTCCATCTTCTGGGGCGTGAAGGAAGAGGCGATATCCACCAGTTCCGTGCCGGCCTCGTCGCGAAGCTTGCGGTTCCTGGCGTCGATCTTGAGGACGGTGCCGGTCTCGACCGAATATTTCTGCTCGAGGATCGGGTTGCCATCGTTGTTGAGGATCGGCTTGCCGTCTTCGCCGAGCTTCTTCACCCAGTTCTTCAGGTTGATGCCGATGCCGCCCGTCACATCGACGGTGGTGGCGAAAATCGGCGAGATGCCGTTGGTGCCTGCGACGATTGGGGCGTAATTGACGAAGGGCACATAGGGGCTGGCCTGCTTGCCGGTCCACAGCGCCACGTTGTTGACGCCCGACATGCGCGACGAGCCGACGCCCATCGTGCCCTTTTCGGCGATCATCATCACCCGCTTGTCCGGATGCTGCTTCTGCAGCGCGACGATTTCCGCCTGCGCTTCCGGCGAGATCATACACTGGCCGTGCAGCTGGCGGTCCGAGCGCGAATGCGCCTGATTGCCGGGAGACAGGAGGTCGGTGGAAATATCGCCTTCGGCGGCAATGAAGGTGACGATCTTGATCTCGTCTTCGACATCCGGAAGCTTGGTGAAGAATTCAGCCTTGGCGTAGCTTTCCAGCACGGCCTTGGCGATGGCGTTGCCGGCCTTGTAGGCGTCGCGCAGGCGGAACATGTCGGCATCGTAAAGGAAGACCTGCGTCTTCAGCACTTCGCCGGCCTCAGTGGCAATCGCAGCATCGTTACCGAGCGCGATATCGAGCAGCACCTTGATCGACGGGCCGCCCTTCATGTGCGACAGCAGCTCCAGCGCGAAGGAAGGCGTGATCTCCGGCACGACGACTTCGCCGAGGATGATCTGCTTCAGGAAGGCCGCCTTGACGCCGGCGGCGCTCGTGGTGCCCGGCAGGGTGTTGTAGATGAAGAATTTCAGGGCATCAGCGCGGTGCTCGCTGCCCGCATCCTTGATCAGTTCGATAATCTCGGCCGTCAGTGCACCGTCATCGATCGGCTTAGGCGCGAGACCCTGTGGTTCTCTGCTTTTGATTTCAGCCAGGTAATCCAAGTAAAGGTTCATCGCAATCCCAACGTCATGATGTCTATGGGGCCGAACACAGCGTCACCGAACGGTACTGTTGATCGGCCCGGGTTTCTATCGATTTCGAGTACGCCAACCGGGGCCGGCTGACAAGATGTCGCATTTCAGTAAAAAACTCGTAGACGGGATTTAGCGTCGATCCTGTGCTTTGCAATCCCGCCGCGATACTTTTGATTGTGGCGCCCACTGCATTTCAGCCAGTGGTTTTTCAGGCATTCCCCATTAAGGATTTATTAACCAAGTTGATACGAATATTAGATTATTCTAATTACCCGTTATTGGCGTAATTCATGTTGCGCACCGAAAAATCAGCAGCGCAGCAGCTTGGGGAGGCAGCATGAAGTTTGCAGCATCAGGCTATCTATTATCGTTTGCGGCACTGGTTCTCACGCCGGCATCGGGCGTCGCGCAGGTCGCCACGACGAATTTCAACGTCCAGATCACCATTCAGGCGGCGTGCCAGATCAATTCCGCCGGCAACCTCAATTTCGGCACCAATGGTGTGATCGGCAGCAATATCGATGCGACCAGCGATATCATCGTGCAATGCACGGCCAGCACACCCTTCAGCCTGGGTCTCAGCGCCGGCGCCGGCTCTGGAGCGACGGTCGCCAACCGTCTGATGACATCACCTGCGGGTGCGACCATTTCCTACTCGCTTTATACGACTGCGGCACATAGCACGGTGTGGGGGAACACCGTGGGAACGGACCGGCAAACGGGAACCGGAACCGGGGCGCCGCAGACATTCACTGTCTTTGGGCGCGTTCCCGCCCAAACGACACCCGCGGTCGGCGTCTACACCGATACGGTGACGGCCACGCTCAACTACTGATCGCCACAGGGAGGATCGCGCATGCGTGTTTTTACCTTAGCGGCTGCGTTTTTTGCCGGTTTGAGTGTTTCACCTTCACAGTCTGCCTCGCTACGGGTCGCACCCGTGCTTCTGGATCTTAAAGCGCCCACCGCGGCCTCCAGCCTCCGCATCTGGAACGATGCGAAAACCCCGATCAACGTTCAGGTCAGGATATTCCGCTGGACCCAGCAGAATGGGCAGGACGTCTATACGGCGGCGCAGGACGTCGTCGCCAGCCCGCCGATGACGCAACTGAAGGGAGGCGCGGAAAACCTCATCCGCATCGTCCGGCTTTCCAAGGCGCCGCTCAGGGCCGAAGAGAGTTATCGCGTCATCGTCGATGAATTGCCGCCGGCGGGAAGACCGCAATCCGGCACGGTCAATCTGGTGGTGCGCCACTCCATACCCGTTTTCTTCTCACCCGCCTCCACAGGCGATGCGGAACCGGCCTGGAAGGTAACGCCGCAGGGCAATGGCTACCGGGTTTCGGTGTCCAACACGGGCGCAAAGCGGATAAGGATCGCCAACCTGATGCTTTCCGGCAGCAACGGGCAGGCGATTGCCCGGCAGCAGGGGCTGGTGGGATATGTGCTTGGCGGATCCGCCGCAAGCTTTGTGGTTCCGGCAACGGGCGGCAAGAAAGGCGGCGGCACGCTGAAGATTTCGGCAGACAGCGAAGGCGGCCCCGTCAATGCGACGGCGCGCGTCTCGGGCGGCTGATCTCGCCGTTTTGACGATTGCCGCTCTGACGGTCTTTTCATCGAGCAGTTTCTCCGTGGCGCAGGATATTCCCCCTGCGGCGCAACCGGCCTCTTTTGCCGCAAAAGAAGCGGGACAGCTGCAGCTCGAAGTCTACATCAACGATGTTTCGACAGAACTGATCGCCACATTTCGTCAAAACGACGCCGGATCGTTTCTCATCGAGCCGGAACAGCTCACGAATATCGGGATTTCCCCGGTTGAAAGCGCTGCCGGCGATGATGGCTGGATCGATATTTCCCGGCTGCCGGATGTGGTGGCGCGTTACGATGAAGGCAGCCAGTCCATGCATTTCACCCTGCCGATGGCGGCGCGGGCGAACAGGGTGATCGACGCCTCCGGCAAGATTGCGCAGGAAGAAGACGAAGAGACCCGGGAAAAGGCCACGAGCGATTTTGGAGGTCTGGTGAATTACACGATCTACGGTTCCTCCGGCGGCAACAAATGGTCGGATATCGCCGATTTCAACGGTGTCTCGGCCCTTTTGGAAAGCAGGGCCTTCGGTCCGCTCGGCGTGCTGTCCTCATCGCAGGTTCTGAGCACGTCGCGCCTGTCGGAGTTCGATACCCAGCGCCTCGATACCACCTGGAGCTATTCGGACGAGGACACCCTGACGAGCTATCGGGCCGGCGACCTCATCACCGGCGGGCTGAGCTGGACACGCCCGACGCGGCTGGGCGGCCTGCAGATACGCCGTAATTTCGACCTGCGGCCGGATATCGTCACCATGCCGATGCCGGAATTCGCCGGCTCCGCCGCCGTGCCCTCCACCGTCGACGTCTATGTCAACAATGTCCGCCGCCTGTCGCAGGATGTTCCCGAAGGGCCGTTCTCCATCACCAATCTCCCTTTCATCAGCGGCGCGGGCAATGCGCGGCTGGTGGTGCGGGATGCGCTGGGGCGCGAAACCGTGTCCGAAACGCCCTTTTATGCGTCACCGGACCTGCTGGCGCAGGGTCTCATCGATTTTTCGGCCGAGCTTGGTTTTGCCCGACGAAACTACGGAACCTCGTCTTTCGACTACGATGACAAACCGCTGGGGTCTGCGACGCTGCGTTATGGCGTGTCGGACAGTCTGACGCTGGAAGGCCATGCGGAAGGCGGCGAGAATTTCTACAATATCGGCTTTGGCGGCGTCTTCACCCTTGGAGCGCAGGGATTGGCGGCGGTTTCGGGCGCATCGAGCCGCTTTGGCGCGGAAAGCGGTTATCAGCTTTCCGCAAGCGTCGAAGCGGAATTGCTGGGGGTAAAATTTCACGCGCGGTCGCAAAGGACATTCGGCGATTATCACGATATGGCCTCCGTCTCCGCCGACCTGTCCGATATCCGCACGGTATCCGGGCTGCTGAGCGCGCGGCCGCCGCGTGCCCTCGACCAGATTTCCGTTTCCACCCAGCTCGGTTTTGATGAGACCAGCCTCAATTTCTCCTATACCGAACTCGAAACCTTCGATGAAAGACGATCCCGGCTGCTCGGCCTTTCCGCCACGCGGCCGTTCGGCGAGAACGGCAATATCTTCATCACCGCCTACAAGGATCTCGAGGACAACAAATCCTACGGCATCTTCGCGGGCCTCTCCTGGTCGTTCGGTGGCGGCGTCTCCGGCTCGGCCGGCATGTCGTCGGATGCGGATGGATATTCGCTGACGGCCGAGGTCGGAAAATCCGAAGAGCAGGCCGAGGGAAGTTATGGCTGGCGCCTGCGCGGCTCGACCGGCGGCAACGATATCGCCTCCGTTTCCGGCAGTTACCGCGGCAGCGCCGCACGCGTTTCGGCCGGCGTCGATCAATTCAACAGCACGACGCAGGCCTATGCGCAGATAGAGGGATCGATAGCGCTCGCCGGCGGCGATGTCTTTGTCGGCAACCGGATCGATGACGCTTTCGCCGTGGTGGATGCGGGCGCGCCGGGCGTCGATATCCTTTTGGAAAACCGCCCCATCGGCCAGACCAACCGCCGCGGCAAGATATTGCTTCCGAACCTGCGTTCCTATGACATCAACAACATCACGCTCGACCCGAGCAATCTTCCGGTCGACGCCCGCATCGACCGGACGAAACAGACCGTCAGGCCGACGCAACAGGCCGGCGCGGTGGTCAATTTCAAGGTGGAAACCGAGGGTCAGGTGGCGCTGGTGACGCTGAAAGACGAGAGCGGCGAATTCATCGAAACCGGATCGACCGGCAAAATCGACGGCAAGCGCGATTTCATCGTCGGTTATGACGGACAGGCCTATCTCGACAATATCAGCGAAACGCATCGGCTCCGTATCATGCAGCCGACGAAGGGCGAATGCGAAGCGCAGATCACCCTCCCCTCTGCCGGCACGACGCGCGCAACTTTCGAAACCCTATGCAGGAGCATCCAATGAAGGTCCTGACCCGTGCCGCCCTTGCCATCGCCGCTTTCCTCCCGGCTTCACCGGTACTGGCGCAAAGCTGCACCTTCAGCATGTCGGACATGAATTTCGGCTTCGTCAATCTCGCAGGCGGCAGCGCCGTGGACACGACGGCGACATTGTCAGTCACCTGTTCCAACCCCCTGTCGCTGGCGCTTTCCATCCGCATCTGCCCCAATATCAATGCCGGAAGCGGCGGGCAGTCGGGCGGCATCCGTCGCATGCTTCAGGGCAGCAACATCCTCAATTACCAGCTTTACCAGAACTCGGCGCGGACAACCTCATGGGGATCGGTCACGCAACCCGCACTCGGCTCGCCTCCGCCAATCGACATGGCGCTGCCGCTCCTGATCAACACCACAAGCCGCACGGTCTATGGCCGGATCAACGCCGGTCAGGCCTCGGCAGCGCGCGGCCTTTACCTCTCCAGCTTCACCGGCGCGGAAACGAGCTTCACCTATACGAGCTTTACCCTGCTTGCACCGAGCTGCTCTTCCGTGACCCAGAACCCCACGCAGGTGCCGTTCAACGTGTCGGCCGCAGTGGCGCCCACATGCATCATCTCGGCCCAGAACATCGATTTCGGCAGTCACGGCGTGCTGAACACGGCAGTCAATGCGACCGGAGCGATCAATCTGACCTGCACCACCAATCTGAACTACAGTGTGGCGCTCAATGGCGGCCTGAGCAACAGCCCGCCAGCCGCGCGCCAGATGGTGCAGGCGGGCGCATCGATAACCTATGGTCTCTACCGCGACGCGAACCGCACGAATGTCTGGGGAAGCGCGGCAGGCGAGATCGCCACCGGCACCGGAACGGGCGGCCTGCAGACGCTGACCGTCTATGGCCGCGTCCCGGCGCAGAACACGCCAGCGCCGGGAAACTACTCCGATACGGTCGTCGTGACGGTGAATTACTGAGCGCCCGAACGCATCTCTGACGTCCCAAGTTCAAGCCGCCGATCAATGCCGATGGCGGCGAGAAACGCCTCATCATGGCTGACGACCAGCAAGGCGCCGTCATAGGCCTGAAGGCCAGCCTCCACGGCCGCGATGGAATCGATATCCAGATGGTTGGTCGGTTCATCGAGGATCAGCAATTGCGGAGGCTGCGGGCCTCCCAGAACACAGGCGAGACCGGCCCTGAGCATCTGCCCGCCCGAGAGCGTTGCAACGATCTGCAAGGCGGCATCGGCACGAAACATGAAGCGCGCAAGCGCGGAGCGACAGGCATTCTCGCCGGCCTGCGGGTTAAGCCGAAGAAAGTTGTCGCGGATGGACAGGCTCGCCTCGAGCAGGCTGACCTGCTGATCGAGAAACACGGACTTCACCCCGACATGCACCGCACCTTCGAATGGCGGCAATTCCCCGGTCATCACCGAAAGCAGCGTCGTTTTTCCAGACCCGTTAGGACCGGTGACGGCAACGCGTTGCGGCCCGGTGATCTCGAAGGACAGATCGCGAAGCACGGGGTGTTCGGCCCGATACCCCGCGGTCAGGTTCTGCAGGCTGAGCACGGTCTTTGTCGCGTGCAGCCCGCTGGGCGGCAATGTGACACTGACGCCCTGCAGGATTTCGATCCGCTCACGCGCCGTCTTCAGGTCTTCGGTCGCCTCGGCCGTCAGGCGGCTGGCAAGATTGGCGTTGTCGCCGCTCGTCTTTTCGGCACGCCTCTTCATCGCACCGACAAGGATACGCGGCATGTCCCCCCTCGCCGCTTTTGCAGCACCCCTGCTATCGCGGCGGGCCTTGCGCTCCAGCGCTTCCTGCGACCGGCGTTTTACCTCGGAAAGACGCTTTTCCGCATTCGCGAAGTCCTGTTCGGCGGCAGCCAGTTCCAGCGCTTTTTGTGCGCGGTAGTGGCTCCAGTTGCCGCCGTAACGGGTAGCACCGAGCGTGGTCATTTCCACGATCGCGTCGAGGGTTTCGAGAAGCTCCCGATCATGGCTGACGACGATCGCTCCGCCGCGCCAGCCCGCCAGAAAATCGGCAACGAAAATGCGTCCGTCCCGGTCGAGATTGTTCGTCGGTTCGTCGAGGATCAGGAAATCGGGCGCGGCATGAATTTGAGCCGCAAGTGCGGCCCGCGTGCGCTGTCCGCCGGAAAGCGCCGAAAGCGGTGTAGAGGGCAAGGCGTCCAACCCGACCTGCGCGAGCGCCCCGGCAATTTTCTCCTCCAGCGTCCAGTCGATGTCTTCTAGGTCTTCCAGAGTGGCCGTTCCTGCCTGCGCACGGGCAAGCACGTCCAGCGCATCGCGCGCTTCGAACAGGTCGGCGACGGTCTCGTCGGACACGACCTGTACGCTCTGGCGCAGAAGATTGACGCTGCCCGAGACGGAAACCGTGCCCGCGGACGGCGACAGTTCGCCGGCGATCAATTTCAGAAGCGTCGTCTTGCCGACGCCGTTGCGCCCGACTAGGCCGGTGCGTTCGGGTCCGAAGCGAAGATTGATGTTAGAAAAGAGCGGATGACCGTCAGGTGTCGACCACGAGAGGTCCGAGAGAGTGATGGAATGCGGCATGGACATGGGTTCCCCTGATGACAAGGCGTTGCGGCTTTGTGATCGGGTGGAAATCCATGGTTCACCGTCCTGTTGGTGTTGCGCAGAACACGCCCTTACGCGAAAAAAGCGGCGTGTTCGTGGCGCGGGTTCAATGTTCGGGAAGGGAACGCCGGGAGGATACCCCCGGCGTCCGTTTTCTCAGGCCACCAGGCCCTTGGTCAGCTCCAGCGCCTGCCGTTCGAACAGCCGGCGGTAGATGCCGTCATTGAGGCGGATCAGCGCCTGATGGTCACCCTCTTCGACAATCCTGCCCCTGTCGAAGACCAGCAGCCGGTCCAGCGCCCTGACCGTGGAGAGCCGATGGGCGATGACGAGCGTGGTGCGGCCCACCATCAGCCGTTCCATCGCCTGCTGGATCTGCACTTCGCTTTCGCTGTCGAGGCTGGAAGTGGCCTCGTCCAGTATGAGCACCGGCGCATCCGCAAGGAATGCACGGGCGATGGCGACACGCTGACGCTCACCGCCGGACAGCTTGACACCGCGTTCACCCACCATCGTCTCATAACCCTTGGGAAGGGACATGATGAAATCATGGGCGCTGGCCTGTTTCGCCGCCTGCTCGATCTGACGCCGCGTGGCGTCCGGCCGGCCATAGGCGATGTTTTCCGCCAGCGTGCGGTGGAACAGGATGGGCTCCTGCTGCACGATGGCGATCTGGCCGCGCAGGCTCGATTGCGTGACGCCTGCGATATTCTGGCCGTCGATGCGGATCGCGCCCGACTTGATGTCGTAAAGCCGCTGGATGAGCTTGACGAAGGTTGTCTTGCCCGAACCGGAATGGCCGACCAGACCCACCCGCTCACCCGCCTTGATGGTGACCGAAAAGTCATCGTAAAGCGGCGTGGGATGCGCGCCATACTGGAAGGTAACGTGATCGAAGACGATCTCGCCCTTTCCAATCCTGATCGGCCCTGCATCCGGCCAGTCCTCAATGCCGAGCGGCATCTTGTCCAGCAGCACCAGTTCCTCCATGTCGTTGACGGCGCGTTGCAGGTTGCGGATATCCTGCCCCACATCGCGCAGATAACCCTGCAACACGAAGAACATCGCCAGTACGAAGGTAATGTCGCCCGGCGTCGCAAGCCCCTTTTGCCACATGATGAGACCCGTACCCAGAATGCCGGCCTGCATGGAGACCATCATGAAGCTCTGGATCGTGCCGTTCAGCGTGCCACGCTTCCATGTCCTGCGCGTGCGGTTATCCCACTTCACCAGCACATGGCCCAGCCGCGTTTCCTCGCGGGTCTCGGCACCAAAGGCCTTGACCACCGAATTGCAGCTGATGGCATCCGCCAGCGCGCCGCCAAGTCTGGTATCCCAGGCATTGGCAAGCCTTGCCGCCGGCGACACATACCCCATGGAAAGGCCGACGGTGACGCCGATATAGATCAGCGATCCGAGACCGACGATCAGGCCCATGACCGGCCAGTAGCTGCCGAGCACGATGGTGGCGCCCACCAGCATGACGATGGAAGGCAAAAGCGCGACGAGCAGCAGGTCGTTTAGCGAATCCAGCGCCCACATGCCGCGCGTGATCTTGCGAACCGTGGAGCCGGCGAAGCTGTTGGCATGCCAGTCGGTGGAGAAACGCTGCACCTTGTGGAAGCCGTTATTGGCGACATCCGCCATGATTTTCAGCGTCAGCCGGATGATGCCGTTGAAGATGAACCAGCGCAGCACCACGCTCACCAGCCCCAGCGCCACCACGATGACGAAGGCGCGCAGCGCCTTATCCGCCCCGTTGCCGGCCCCGGCGCCATCGGCAATGGCATCGACGATCTGGCCGGAAAAGACCGGCACCATCACTTCGGCCAGCGTGCTGGCAATCACCAGAACGATGATGAAACCCACCAGCGCCGGCCGATGACGCCAATGGTTGAAAACAAAGCCGAGCACATGTCGATAGGCATCGGCGCGGAAATCGAGCTTCTTGCGTGTCATTTTTGCCAGCCCAGCGCCCTATAATCGGCGACCGGTCCTCAAAACGGAAGTTGGATGGCACAGCCCGGGCGGGAGACGAAGTGATCCCGTCAGATCAATCGGGCTATGGGGGAAGTAAAACCGCATGTCGGGCGCGCGATGGGCGGGCCGCGAATGGATATGACCTAGTGTCGGGTCATTCCCTGCGGGAGGGTTTCGAAGAATGCTGGTGTCATGCAACGCCTCCCTTGGTTCGATCTGACGCGGTAATGAGATTTGTAACTCAGCGGTTGAAGCTTGCCAAGCGGGTTTTTGCAACCGGCTGGTGAGTGATGCGGAAAGGCCACACCGGCTGGGTGCGACGATATAAACCTTGACCGATGCGACAGGAGCATCGGCCAAGGTTCTGTCAGGCCATCATTTCCGTCCGCAACCGGCAGGATGTGCGGCGGAAAATCGCGATGGTATCTGCCGTTACCGGTCAGTCCATCTGCACATTCGCATCCTTGACCACCGGTCCCCACTTGGCGATTTCCGCCGCAACGTGGGTTTTCAGCTCATCCGGCGAAGAGGCGACGATCTTGGCGCTGAATTCCGCCATGCGTCCGGCAACCCCCGGATCGGCAAGCGCCTTCTTGGCGGCGGCATTCAGCTTGTCGACCACCTCAGCCGGTGTGCCGGCAGGCGCAAAGAGTGCATTCCAGGTGTAGGTCTCATAACCCGGCACCGTCTCGGCGATTGTCGGCAGATCCGGGAAGGACGAGGCGCGCTCCTTGGTCGTGACGCCGAGCGCCCGCAACGTGCCGGATTTGATATGTCCGGACGAAGACGGCAGATTGTCGAACATGATGGAAATCTGGTTGCCGAGCAGATCGTTAAGCGCCGGGCCTGCGCCCTTGTAGGGAACATGCTGCATGCTGACACCGGCCATGCTCTTGAACAGCTCGCCGGAAAGATGCAGCGGGGTGCCATTGCCGGAAGAGGCATAGGCGTGTTTATCCGGCTCGGCCTTCAAGAGAGCAATCAGTTCCGCCACGCTGTTGACGTTGAGCTTCGGATTGACGACCAGCACATTCGGCACCACCACGAGCAGCGAAACCGGCGTGAAATCCTTTTCCGGATCGTAAGGCTTGGTCTTGAGAATGAGCGGGTTGAGGGCGTGGGTGGCCACCGTGCCCATCAGGATCGTATAGCCGTCGGGATCGGCGCGGGCGACGCGATCAGCGCCGAGATTGCCGCCGGCCCCGGCGACATTTTCAACGACGATCTGCTGGCCGAGCTCATCACCCATCTTCTGTGCGATAACACGCGCGACCACATCGGTGGAGCCGCCCGCCGCGAAAGGAACGACCAGAGTAATCGTTCGATCGGGGAAGCCCTGCGCGACCGCAGCCGTTCCCAGCATGCCGAAAGAAACCGCCGCAGCGGCAAGTTTCAGCACCATGCGCCGTTTTGAAGACCGGTAAATCATGAACCCTCCTGTAACATGGCCTCCTCGCCATGGGTGCATAGTAGCTAAAATGCACCTCAGGGCAACCCGCAGGCGGCCGGCCGCTCCCGGCAGGTTTCAGGAGAAAGGATCGTTATGATTTCAGGCGCTCTTCGACGACCCGCCAGTTGACCAGCTTGTCGAGCACGGCGCGAATATGTTCGGCCTTGCGATTTTCATAATCGACGTAATAGGCATGCTCCCATATGTCGATGCCGAGATAGGCCGGGCGACCGACAGCGACGGGATTTTTGCCGTCCTCATATCCGATCAGTGCGAGCCGGTCGTCGTCGCCGCGCGTCAACCAGACCCAGCCGGTGCCAAAGACCGTATCGGAAACATCGACCGCGCGTTTGATGAAACCATCATAGCCACCGAAGGTCTCGTCTACCGAAGCGGCGAGATCGCCCGTCGGCCGGTTCGGCCCGCCCGGTACGAACTGATCCCAATAGGCAACATGGTTCCACGCCTGTGCGGCATTGTTGAAGATCTTGACGTCCGCCGCCTCTTTCGATTTGGCGGATTGCGTCACGATATCCGCCAGCTCCATGTCGGCATAGGGCGTGCCGGCGGCAAGCGCGTTCAGCTTGTCGTAATAGGCCTTGTGGTGTTTTCCATAATGAAGACCCACCGTTTTCGCCGAAATCACTGGCGCGAGATCGGCCTCGGCGAAAGGAAGTTTGGGCTGCGTCAAGGGCAGCGCGGCACGCGCGACGTGCGGGCGGGGAAAGATTGCAGCGGCGGCGGTTGCTGCGCTGGCGGTGAGAATGGTGCGTCTGGTGATGTCCATCGTATCCTCCTTATGAACGGTGATACGGCACTAACCCCGAACTGCCGTCCGGGTTTCCTCACATTGAATGCAATTCTGTCTAAGGCCGTGCGGATTTGCAGCAGGGACGCTGTATTCACACCCTTCCCAAGGGCGAACGGACCTCACCGGCCCATATGGAAAAGGCCCTCCCGACGCGGAGAGGGCCTTGCCCGATCAGTATCGATAATAATCGCGACGGTCGCGGTAGTCGCGATAATCTCTGCGGTCGCGCCACTCACGCCATTCCCGTCTGGCCTGACGCTCGCGCCATTCACGGCGAGCTTCCCAGCGGTCGCGCCGGTCCCAGCCGCGCTCATAACGCGGTCCGTTCGGACGGCAATAGCCGCGCGGGGTCAAATGGAACCCGCGTCCGCAGGCATAATCCACCTTTTGAATGTGGGATGCCGAAGGTGCGGACGGTTGACCGACAGGCATGGCGTTGGCGCCGGTGCCGAACAGGGCGCCGAGAATTAGTCCGGCGGTTAGAATCATCTTGCGCATCTTATCTCCCTCCTTGTGGGATGAGGGGATTTAGCGCCCGGCCGGGTGAACTGCGGCTGAATGAATCGTGATCTTTTCGTGGCAGCAGGCCACAGTTGCGCCGAACATTCCGGCCGCCGGAGGGAACCCTGCGCAGCTTTGGACATTTACCGGTGCAAGCCAAAAAATGGGAGAGCACCAATGGATTGGAACCGCGTTGAAGGCAACTGGAAGCAGATGAAGGGCAAGGTCAAGGAGCAGTGGGGCAAACTCACCGACGACGACCTCGACGTCATCAACGGCAAGCGCGACCAGCTCGAAGGCAAGATTCAGGAGCGCTACGGTTACGAAAAGGACCGGGCCAGGAAAGATATCGACGACTGGTATGGCCGTCAGCCCTGGTAAGACGAGACCCCGCTTCGGCGGGGTTTTTCTTTGCGAAAAATTCTTCGGTCAGCTGGCAAGGGCCAGAACAAACGCGATGACGATCAGCAAAGGCCCCATCCACCTGAAGTGACGAACAACTGGCGGCTGATTGACCGTGTTTTTTGACAGCGGCAGATAACCGAAGCCGACACATGTCATCCACAGGCCGGCACAAAACATGATGAATTCGTCGATATAGGCTGCGATCATCGCTCCCCTCCCTCCAATGCTATCGCGATCACTCTATCTGCCCGGCAACGCCTTTAGTAGGGCCTGCTTTCGAACGGCAATCAGGACAGGGCGTGCCGGCGATGCCTGTCGGCAGCAACCGTCACGAAAGCGTTATGGAAAGACATTAGAACCGCCGCCGGCCCGTTCAAAAAATGCACGGCTGTGCAACGACCGGCCAGAGCCTTCCCCGCATCTTTCCGGGGCCAGCGCTCAGCAGTTCCACTCGCGCCGAAAACATCGGAGACATAGATGAAACGCCGCACCTTTATGATGTCCGCCGCAGGCGCCGCCGCCGGTCTCGCCCTTGCACCGCGCATGAGCTTCGCCGCTCCGGGCACGATCGACTGGTACACCAGTTCGGATACAAATATCCTCGATTTCTGGTCCAATACGATCAAGCCCGCTTTTGAAGCCGCCAATCCCGGCCTGAAGCTCAACCTCGTCGATGCCGGCGACAGCGCCGGCATCACCGCCATCGGCGAACGCGCCATCGCCGCAAAACAGACGGGCACCGATCCGCAGGCCGATTATTTCGAAACGGCCGATCCGCTGCTTCCCACCGGCGGCATCGATGCCGGCATCTATATGAACATGGCGAAAGCCGGCCTCTCCAACTATTCGCGCGTCAATCCGCTCGCCATCCGCAGCGAATACAGCCTGCCCTATCGCGGCAGCCAGGTTCTGCTCGCCTATGACACCAGCAAGCTCAAGCCGGCGGATGCACCTAAGACCTGGGACGAGCTCGTCAAATGGATCAAGGCCAATCCCGGCCAGTTCGTCTATAACCGTCCCGACAAGGGCGGCTCCGGCGGTAACTTCGTCCGCCGCGCCATCCATCAGGCCAACGGTCTCGACCCCAAGGCCTTCACGGTCGACAATTACACCCAGGAAGCCGGCGACAAGGCTCTCGGCAAGGCATGGGCGCTGCTCAAGGACATCGCACCGTCGCTCTATGACAAAGGCGCATATTCTTCCGGCAACACGCAGTCGCTGCAGCTGCTTTCGCAGGGCGTGGTCACCATGACCCCTGTCTGGTCCGATCAGGTGCTGAAGGCCATCGATCAGGGCGTTCTGCCGCAAGAAACCGGCCTCGTCCAGCTTCAGGATCTGGCGCTTTGCGGTGACTTCTCGCGCGCCGTGGTGCTTGCCAACGGCGCCAATCGCGATGCTGCCCTGAAGCTCGCCAATTTCGTGCTGTCGGAAGAAATCCAGGGCGCGATCCTCACCGAACTCGGCGGTTTCCCTGGCGTTTCCTGGGACCATGTGTCGGCCGACCTGCGCAAGCGTTTCGCCGACATCATCCCGCAGACCATTCCGACCTTCCCGGCCGGCAAATGGGAAACCGCCATCAATGATGGCTGGTATCGCAACGTCGCTCCCAACGTCGACCGCAAGTCGTGACCGAGATTGCAGAAGGAGCGGTTCGCCCGCTCATCGACAATACGGCAGGCAGGAGGCCAGTCGGCCTCCTGCTCGTCGCCATCCCCGTGTTCCTGATGATCTGGCTCGTCATCTGGCCTGCCATCAACGCCATCGGCCGCACCGTCTGGCGCACGGGAGCGAGCGGTGAAACGAGTTTCGATCTTTCGAGCTACGGCTTCTTTTTCTCGGACCGCTACAGCCTCGACAATCTTGCCGTGACGTTGTGGACGACAATGGTCTGCGCGATCCTCCTGCTCGTAATCTGCCTGCCGATCGCGCTCTACCTGCGCTTTTCGCAAGGCCGCCTTTCGGCTTATGTGCAGGCGCTCGCCATCTTCCCGATGTTCGTGCCCTCCATCATCCTCGCCTTCGCCTTCATCCGCGTTCTCGGGCCGAACGGCATGGTGGACATATTGCTCAATGCGGTCGACCTGCCGAAAATCCGCACGCCGTATCTCACCCCGTGGGGACCGGTCATCGGTCTTGTCTGGGACAATATTCCGCTGACCGTTCTCATCCTGCTCGCGGGCCTCGGCAGCGTCGCCAACCAGTCGGTGGAAGCGGCGCGGGATGTGGGCGCAAATGCGCTTCAGGTCTTCTGGCACATCATCCTGCCGCGCATTTCCAATTCCATTCTCGTGGCGCTTTCATTTTCGGTGCTCGGCATTTTTTCCTCCTTCACCCTGCCCTATCTTCTCGGGCCGGCCTCTCCCGAAATGCTCGGCCCCTTCATGCAGCGCACGCTGCGCGAAGTGCAGGACCCCATCGGCGCCATGACCCAGGCCGTCATCGCTTTCGGTTTCTGCATCGCATTCGGCCTGTTCTACGTGCGTTCGGTCGCGCGCAACCAGGGGAAATGACATGACAACGCTGACGCGGGCGCGAGCCCGCATGGATTGGCCCGGCATATTTTTCGCCACCCTTCTCACCGTCGCCATCGTCGGGCCGCTGCTTGTGGTGGGCACCTGGGCATTCACCGAGGTCTGGCGTTTTCCCAACGTCATTCCCCAGCAGTTCGGTTTCCGCTTCTGGGGCCAGACGCTCGGCCGCGCCGATGTGTGGAATGCGCTGATGCTGAGCCTGCGGCTGACGACGGTGGTAACGCTGCTTTCGGCAGCGATCTGCCTTCCCGCCGCCTATGCCTTTGCGCGCATGAGCTTTCCCGGCCGCAACCTGCTGTTCTTCTCCTTTCTTGCCGGCCACGCCTTCCCGAAATTCGGGCTTCTGGTGGCGATTGCCGCCATTTTCCTGCAGCTCAACCTCATCGGCACCTTCTGGGGCGTCGTTCTCATCCAGCTCGTCGGCACGCTGATGTTCATGATCTGGATTCCCGTGGCGGCATTTCAGGCCGTCGACCGGCGCATGGAAGAGGCGGCCCGCGATGTCGGCGCCAGTCCGCTCAGGGTCTTCTGGTCGATTACGCTGCCGCAGGCGGGACCGACCATCGCCGCGGCCGTGCTGCTGAGCTTCGTCGGCACTTTTTACGAGACGGAAGGCGCATGGCTGATCGGTGCGCCCGGCATCCGCACCATGCCGGTGCTGATGATCAGCTACATCAACAACCAGATGGTCATCCAGTATGGCGCGGTCCTGTCCGTGCTGCTCTGGGTGCCGTCCTTCATTGCCCTCATGTTCGCCCGCCGCGTCATCGGTGGCGGCGCATTCGCCCGCGGTTTCGGCGGTTAGGAAATCATCATGTCCGTACTTCACATCCGCCACGTCACGAAAACCTATTCCGGCGGGACAAAGGCAGTCGACAGCTTCTCGCTCGATGTCGCCGATGGTGAACTCGTCTGCCTTCTCGGCCCCTCCGGTTCGGGCAAGTCGACGCTGCTGCGCATGGTCGGCGGTTTCGAGCAGCCGACGGGCGGGCAGATCACCATCGATGGCGAAGATGTCACCCACCTGCCGCCAGAGCGGCGGCCGACCGGCATGGTGTTTCAGAGCCACGCGCTCTGGAGCCACATGAACGTCTTCAAAAACCTCGCTTTCGGCCTCAGGCTGCGCCGCATGCCGGCTGCCGTCATCAGAGAGAAAGTGGAGGCCGTGCTCGAACTCGTCGGGCTTTCCGGTTATGGCGAGCGCGCCACCGGCCAGCTTTCCGGCGGCCAGCAGCAGCGCGTGGCGCTCGCGCGCTCGCTGGTTCTCGAACCGAAAATACTCCTGCTCGACGAACCCTTCGCCAGCCTCGATCAGCATCTGCGCGAGCGGCTGCGGGAAGAGGTGCGCGATATTCAGCAGCGTCTCGGCATCACCACGCTGTTCGTCACCCACGGGCAGGACGAGGCCCTTTCCATGGCCGACCGCATCGTCGTGATGGCGAACGGCAAGACTGAACAGATCGACCGGCCGAATGTGATCTATCGCGAACCGCAGACCCCGTTCGTCGCCGGCTTCATCGGCACCATGAACCTGATAGAGGGCGCGGTTTCAGACGGAAACTTCATGCGCGCCGACTTCACCCTGCCGCTTCCGGTCTCCGACGGACCGGCCATTCTCGCCGTTCGCCCGGAAGCCATCGATCTGACGATTTCCGAAACGCCGGAAGCAAGTGTGCACCGGGTGACGGACTATGGCACCCATGGCCTTGTCGACCTTGATCTTGCCGATGGTACAAGGATCAAATCCATGGTCGCCCACCCGGATATGTTCCAGACGGGACAGGGCGTACAGATTTCGCCCCGTGCCGTCACCGCCTATCGCGACAACCGCCCAATCTACCGGAGCTGACATGAACCAGCCGATCCTTATCGACCGCGACGGCCACAGAACATGGCTCAAATGGCATCGCGCCCGGCGTCGTGCCGAAGATCCGGTCTTTACTGGCGAGCGTATCATCGAGGCGATGCGGCTCGGTGCAAGCATCGAGGTCGATCTCGTCATCCATGCCGATCACGGCTGCGCCGTTTTGCATGACCGGACGCTGGAACGGGAGACCACCGGCACCGGCCGGGTGCGCGATACATCCGCAGCCACCCTGCGCCAGCTTCATTTGCGCGACAATGACGGCCACCCCATCGATGCGAAGGTAATGCTGCTCGAAGACCTTTGCGCCCTGCTTGCCGAGGGCGCCGTTCATCCCGACGCCCTGCTCCAGCTTGATTTCAAGGAAGACCGGCAGGCGCTTACCCCGCAGGTGGTCAGCGGCTTCGGGGCGAGCGTTTCGCCAATAGCAAAGTCGGTGATCCTGTCGGGCGGCGATTTCGACGCCATCGCCACGCTGGCCGGCTCAGCCCCCGGCCTTCGCACCGGATATGATCCCTGCCATCGCGGCACGCTAGCCGCACTGAAGGCAAGCGGAAACTATCCGGGCTTCATCGAAGACGCCCTTGCCACAGCACCCGATGCGGACATGATCTACCTCGCCTACGAGATCGTGCTTGCCGCCGAGGATGCGGGCGTCGATATCATCGCCCCCATCCATGCCACCGGCCGCCGGGTCGATGCCTGGACGATCAACAGCGTCACGCCGCAATCCATAGAACAGGTGAAACGCCTCTTGCGGCTTAAGGTGGACCAGATCACCACCGACGATCCGGAAGGGCTCGCCGAGGTTTTCAGCCGATGACAGTCAATTACAGCACCATTCTCGACCATATGGTCGCCACCGCCCGCGAAGCCGGCGCATTGACGCTCGACCATTTCAGGCGCTTCCGCGAGATCGAGATCGGCGTCAAGGGACCGGGGGACTTCGTTTCCGATGCGGACAGGGATTCCGAAACGCTGATCCGCGAGCGCCTGCTCGGGCAATATCCCTGGGGACTGACCGGCGAGGAATTCGCGCCCGTCGAAGGGGCGGATCGGGATCACCGCTGGCTGGTCGACCCCATCGACGGCACCACCAATTTCATCTTCGGCCAGCACTATACCATCACCATCGCGCTTCGCCGCGGGAATGAAACGATCTGCGGGCTGGTCTACAATCCCGTTTCCGACGAAATGTTCACCGCGATCAAGGGGGACGGCGCCTATCTCAACGGCGAGCGCCTGCGGGTCAATGCCAGCACCGATGTCGCCCTGATGTGCGTCGGCACCGGCCTGCCAACACCCAATCTCCAGCTTTATCCCGGCGCCTATCAGCGCCTCGACGCCATTCGTGCGCCCATCGGCGCGGTCCGCGTGGTCGGCAGCGCCGCCAATTCCTGCGCTTACGTCGCATGCGGCCGGCTGACCGGCTATTACGAGGAAACGGGCTTCGTGGACACGGCAGCCGGCATTCTGCTGGTGCAGGAGGCTGGCGGCATCGTGACCGACTGGTGGGGCCGCGGACCGGAGTTCTATGAAAAGACCGGTACGCTGATCGTCGCCAATGCCGCGACCCATTCCTATCTCATGGAGCACCTGCGCGGCGTTCCGCCCAAGAACCCCGCATAACGGCTTCCTCTTCGGAGCATCCACGCCGCAGCAATCATCTCAGGCCACCTGCACCAGGTGGCCGGGCGATACGGTCCTGTAGTTCCGCGTCGGTGCTTCATATCCTATTGCCCGTATCGGGCTCTTCAGCTCGTCATTGGATATGCCGCGCCTTATCCCGCGCCTTGCCGGGTCCGGCACCGGCACGGCGGCCATCAGCTTTTTCGTATAGGGATGCTGCGGATTGTCGAAAACCGCCGCACGCGGGCCGATTTCCACGATCTCGCCAAGATACATCACCGCCACACGATGGCTGACACGTTCCACCACCGCCATGTCATGGCTGATGAACAGGAAGGCCAGATTGAGGCTCTGTTGCAGGTCGAGCAGCAGGTTGCAAACCTGCGCCTTGATCGAAACATCGAGCGCCGAGACGCTTTCATCGGCGACGATAACCTTCGGATCGAGCGCAAGCGCACGGGCAATGGCGATGCGCTGGCGCTGACCGCCCGAAAATTCGTGGGGGTAGCGGCTGGCCATATCGGCAGACAGGCCCACCTTTTCGAGAAGATCGGCAGTCTTTTCCTTCGCCTGTCTGGTGTTGCCCAGTTTGTGCTTGATGAAGGGCTCTGAAATCGCCGTGCCCACCGTCATGCGTGGATTGAGCGACGAGAACGGGTCCTGAAAGATCATCTGCACGGATTTGCGCATATTGCGCAGGCCGACCGTATCGAGCCGCATCACGTCATAACCGTCGAGCGACACGTCGCCGGCCGTCGGCTCCACAAGCCGCATGATCGAGCGGCCGGTGGTGGATTTTCCGCAGCCGGATTCACCCACCAGCGACAGCGTTTCCCCCTGAAACAGATCGAAGGAGACGTTTTCCACCGCATGGACTGCGCCCGTCTGGCGTGCCAGCAGGCCGGAGCGGATGGCAAAACGCGTCACAAGGTTCCTGACCGACAGAACCGGCGTCTGCCCGCTCGCAACCGTCCCCGCCACCTCCTGCGGCTCGCTCGAAAGGCCGGTTTTCATGTCGAGCACCGGAAACCGTGTCGGCCATTGCCGGTCGCGCATCGAGCCGAGCTTCGGCACCGCCGAAAGCAGCGCCCGTGTATAGGGATGTTTGCCACACCGGAAGATGTCCTCGGTCGGTCCGGTCTCGACCTCATCGCCGCGATACATCACGATCGTCCGGTCGGCGATTTCAGCCACGACGCCCATGTCATGGGTGATGAAGAGAACGGACATGCCCTCCTCTTCCTGCAGCAGCTTGATCAGATCGAGTATCTGGCCCTGAATGGTGACGTCGAGCGCCGTCGTCGGCTCGTCGGCGATCAGCAGTTTCGGCCGTGAGGCGAGCGCCATGGCGATCATCACCCGCTGGCGCATGCCGCCGGAAAACTGGTGCGGATATTCGTCGAAACGACCGGAGGCGTTGGGAATGCGAACCTTTTCCAGAAGCCGCACCGTCTCCGCCCGCGCCTCCTGCTTCGAAAGCCCCTTGTGCCGGATGAGCACTTCGGAAATCTGGCGGCCGATGGTGAAGATCGGATTGAGCGAGGTCATCGGCTCCTGAAAGATCATCGAGATATCGTTGCCGCGCACGCCGCGCATTTCTCTTTCGGAAAGCGCAAGAAGATCGCGCCCGTTGAGCAGCACTTCACCCTCGATCCGGCTGGAGGCCGGGGCAAGCAGGCGCATGAGAGACAGCGACGTCACCGATTTACCGGAGCCGGATTCGCCGACAATCGCGACGGTTTCGCTGGGCGCGACATCGAAGGACACGTTGCGCACGACGCTCTTCCATGCGCCATCAACGAGGAAGGAGGTGGTGAGGTTACGGACGGAAAGGACGGGGTTTGTCTCCATGGTGTCACCGCCCTACCGCATAGGCCTGCATCAGCCGCGGTGTTGCAGCGGCACGCAGCAGACCATCCGCATCGCGACGCGCGGCGGTGAGCCGCCCGACCGACCATGCATCGGCAACCGTGACGCGGTGCCCGCGGCGGCGAAGCTCCTGCAAGGTCGCTTCGCCCACGGTGCTCTCCACGGTGATTTCACCCGGCGAACTGGTGCGCGGATAAAACGAACCCGGAAAATGCGCGGTATGGAACAGCGGCATGTCGATGGCGGCCTGCAGGTTCTTGCCGTGATGGGCATAACGCAGGAAGAAGGGCAGTTGCCACTGGTCCTGCTGATCGCCGCCCGGCGTGCCGAACACCATGGAGGGACGCCCCTGATGAAGCGCAAGCGAAGGCGTCAGCGTGGTGCGCGGGCGTTTGCCCGGTGCAAGTGAGGTCGGCAGGCCTTCCTTCAGCCAGAACATCTGGGCGCGGGAATTGAGCGCGAAGCCGAGGCCGGGCACGATGGGCGAGGATTGCAGCCAGCCGCCGGAGGGCGTGGTGGAGACCATGTTGCCCCAGCGGTCGATGACATCGATATGCACCGTGTCGCCGCGCTTCTCCGTCAGATGCGACATGGTCGGCTCGTAGACCGTGCCGGTGCCGCTCATCTCGGCCAGCATGGCCATGGTCGCGTCCACCTGCTTTTCGTAACCCGGCACGGTGCCGGGGCGCAGCTCCAGCGAGGCCTCGCCGCTTATCAGCGCACGGCGTCCGGCATTGTAGCCTTCCGACAGGAGATATTCCGTCGGGATCTGGCCGAATTCAGGATCACCGTAATAGACCTCGCGGTCGGCATAAGCGAGCTTCATGGCTTCGACGATGGTGTGGATGAAATCGGGACCGGAGGGGTCCATGGCCGCAATGTCGAAGCCTTTCAGAAGCGCAAGTGATTGCAGCAGAACCGGACCCTGCCCCCAGGCGGGCGTCTTGGCAATCGTCCAGTCGTGATAGTCGAGCGTCTGCGGCGCTTCCACGGCCGCGCTCCAGTCCGCCATATCCTGCGCCGTCAGCACGCCCCTGTGCTTAGCACCGCTGGCATCCATGACTTCCGCCGTCCTCACGTAACTGTCGATAGCTTCCGCTACGAAACCCCGATAAAAAGCGTCGCGTGCCGCCTCGATCTGGTTTTCGCGGCCGGAGCGCGCTTCGGCTTCGGTGACGATCCGCTGATAGGTCGCGGCCAGAACCGGATTTCGGAAGTTGGCGTGAGGCTCGGGTGCCGCGCCGCCCGGCAGCCATGTCTCATGGGATGTCGGCCATTCCTTCTCGAAGAAATCGGCCAGACCCTTGATGGTGGCGGAGACACGCGGCAATGTCGGATGCCCGTGTTCGGCATAATAGATGGCGGGTTCCAGCACCTCGCGCACGCTCATCGTGCCATAGTCGCGCAGCATCAGCATCCAGCCATCGAAAGCGCCGGGAATGACGGTGGCGAGCAGCCCGTCGCCGGGGATCAGCTTCAGCCCTTCCGACGTGTAATGTTCAATCGTCGCACCGCTCGGGGCCGGGCCCTGTGCGCAGATGACTTCGACCTTGTCCTTCTGCTTCGAATAAAACACGGCGGGCATATCTCCGCCCGGACCGCAAAGATGCGGCTCGACAATCTGCAGGACGAAACCGGTGGCGACGGCAGCGTCGAAAGCATTGCCGCCTTTTTCGAGGATCGCCATGCCGACGGCCGACGCGATCCAGTGCGTCGAGGTGACGACGCCGAAGGTGCCAAGGATTTCAGGGCGTGTGGTGAATTCATTCATTCGGATATTTCCTTGTAAAAGATCATGCTTCGCGCGGATCGAGCGCATCGCGCAGACCGTCGCCCAGAAGATTGAAGCCGATGACGACGAGGAAGATGGCGATGCCGGGCCACATCGTCATCCACGGCGCCTGGCTCAAGAAATTCTTCGCGGTATTCAGCATCGAACCCCAGGAGGGCGCCGGCGCCTGCTGGCCGAGACCGAGGAAAGAAAGGCTCGCCTCCGCGATGATGGCGGTCGCGACCGTCAGGGTCGCCTGCACGATGATGGGGGCGAAGACATTCGGCAGGATGTAACGTGTCATGATATCGATGTGGTTGAGGCCGATGGACCTTGCGCCTTCGACATAGTCTTCGGTCTTGACCGCCAGCACCTGCCCGCGCGTCAGCCGCACGAAAATCGGCATGGCGGAAAGGCCGATGGCGATCATCGCATTGGTGAGGCTCGGACCGAGGAAGGCGGCAAGCGCAATCGCCATGATGAGAAACGGCATGGCCAGCAACGCTTCGGTGATGCGGGATATGACCATATCCACCCAGCCGCCGAAATAACCTGAAATCAGGCCAAAGGGCACGCCGATCACCACCGCGATCATGACCGAGACGACGCCCGCCATCAGCGAGGCGCGCGCGCCATAGATCATGCGGGAAAGGATGTCTCGGCCGAGATCGTCGGTGCCGAGCCAATGGGCGGCCGAGGGCGCCTTGCGGATGGCAGACCAGCTGGTCGCCACCGGATCGGCAATCGGCAGGATCGGCGCGGCGATGGCAAGTACGGCGAAAAACAGCACGATAACCATGCCGACAAGCGCCGACTTGTTGCGCTTCATCTTCTTCCAGGCGCGGCTTTCCTGCCGCGTCGCCGCTACGGAGAGGTTTTGATCGAGAACGGTCATGATATCGGGGCCTCAGATCGTCGCCCTGAGGCGAGGGTTGAGCAGGACATAGGCAATATCGGCCAGAAGATTCATGAGAATGAAGCCGACGGCGGTGCAAAGAACGATGCCCTGCACGACGGCGTAATCGCGGGTGAACACCGCATCGACCGTCATCTTGCCGAAGCCGGGAATGGTGAAAATCTGCTCCGTCAGCACCGCCCCGGCCAGCAATTCGCCGAAGAGCAGCGCCAGCAGCGTGATGACGGGCAGAAGCGCGTTGCGGAAACTATGCGACAGGATGATCTCGCGCGGCGAAAGACCCTTGGCGCGGGCGGTGCGGATATAATCGGAACTGAGCACCGCCACCATCGCCGAACGCGTATGGCGCATCAGCGTTGCCGCAAGCGCATTGCCCAGCACGAAGGCCGGCATGATCATGGTTTCAATGGAACGCACGGGATCGACAAAGATCGATTCATAACCGGATGCCGGCAACCAGCCGAGTTTGACCGAAACCAGCAGGATCAGCATGATGCCGAGCCAGAAATTCGGGATGGAGAGGCCGGAAAGCGCCACGATATTGGCCGTGTAGTCGATCCACGTATT
Source organism: Agrobacterium sp. CNPSo 2736 (assembly GCF_004005385.1). NCBI lineage: Bacteria > Pseudomonadati > Pseudomonadota > Alphaproteobacteria > Hyphomicrobiales > Rhizobiaceae > Agrobacterium > Agrobacterium sp. CNPSo 2736. The sequence continues at coordinate 65,530 of NZ_RZTX01000008.1, forward strand.
CTTCTTGACGGCGGCCAGAATACCGATGGGAATGCCGATGACCATGGCAAAGAACATCGCCATGACGGCCAGCTGAATGGTGACCGGCAGCTTCTGGCCGATCAGTTCCAGCACCGGCTGGTTGGTGCGCAGCGAGATGCCGAAATCACCCGTCACCACACCGCCCAGCCAGTTGAGATACTGAAGTGGAACGGGGTCGTTGAGGCGATATTTCTCCCGCAGGAATTCAATCGTCGCCGGATCGCGCTCCTCGCCAGCCATGGCGAGCACCGGATCGCCCGGCAGGAGTTTTTGCAGCGAGAAGACGAAGATGGAGATGATCAGAAGCGTCGGGATCGCGACCAGCAGTCGCTTGCCGATATAAACAGGCATGGCATGGCCCTCGTTCGTGCCAATTCGTGAGGGCCGCACGGTAAGGCCGTGCGGCGCATGCGAAGCGTTCAGTCCTTGGAGACGCCGAGAAGGCGGATCATGCCATCCGGCGACGGCGCCCAGCCCTTGACCTTGTTGGAAATGGCATAGGCATAGGGCTGGTGACCGAGATAGATGATCGGCATGTCATCGTTGAGGATGACGCTTGCGGCATCGTATTTTTCCTTGCGCACCGCATCTTCGGTCGAGGCGCGGGCCTCATTCAGCAGCCTGTCGACCTCGGGATTGCAATATTTCACATCGTTGATGCCGCCCTTGCAGGTGACGAACTGGTGCAAATTGCCATCGGGATCGATACGTCCCGACCAGTCGGAGCGGCTGAGCTGGTAATTGCCGGCCGTCTGCTCGGACAGAAGCGTCGCAAATTCCGTGGCCTTCAGGGTGACGTTGAAGCCGGCCTCGGCCACCATCGACTGGATGACCTGCATCATCTGCGTCTGCGTGGTGTTGTTGGCGTGCTGAAGCTCGATGTCGAGCTTTTCGTAACCCGCCTCCTTCATCAGCTCTTTGGCCTTGTCGATATCGCGCGCCGGCACGGCCAAGTTCTGGTTGAACCACGGGCTTGTGGGCGGAAAAGCCTGATTGCCTGCCTTTGATGTACCCTCGAAGACGATCTGGCCGATCGCTTCCCGGTCTATCGCATAGGAAAAGGCCTGGCGCAGGCGCTTGTCCTTGCCGAGCGGATTATCCGCACGCGAACCATTGTTGATATTGACATACATGGCCATGTAGCCCGGTCCGATGACATCCGCATAGGTCAGATTGGCGTCGTTCCTGACGGACTCGGCATCGGAGGCCGAGATGCGCTCGGCGATATCGAGGTCTCCCGAGCGAAGATTGGCAAGCTTCACGGTCGTATCGGGGATCGGCAGATAAACGACCCTGTCGACCAGAATTTTGTCCTTGTCCCAATAATCGGCGAATTTCTCGAGCACGATACGGTCCTGCTGGATGCGCTCGACGAATTTGAACGGCCCGGCGCAGACCGGCTTCGAACCGAAATTCGCGCCCAGTTCCTTGGCCGCCTTCGGCGCGACGATCATTCCGGCGCGGTCGGAAAGCTGCGCCAGCAGCGTGACGTCAGGCGTCTTCAGGGTGAATTTGACGTCAAGCGGCCCGGTGGCCTCGACCTTTTCGACCGAGGAAAGCTCGCTCTTGCGGCGGGATTCCGGCAGGGTCATGTTGCGCTCGATGGTGGCGACGACAGCCGCCGCATCCAGTGTCTCGCCGTCGTGGAATTTCACGCCGTCGCGGATTTTCATCGTCAGCACCTTGCCGCCCTCGGACCAGGCCCATTCTGTGGCAAGCTGGGGAACGATCTTCATGTCCTGCGAAATGTCGACGAGCTTGTCGCACATGGCGGTATAAACGATACGCCCGACGAAGGTGCGCGATTGCGCAGGGTCGAGAACGTCGGCGTCATCGTTAAGGCCGATGCGCAATTCGGACGAGATGGCCGGCGTGGACAGGAATGCACCGGCCAATAAGGCCGCGGTCAATGTCTTGATTTTCTTCATGTTCTATCCTCTGGTCAGGTTATCTTTGTTTTTTCATTGGCCGGCCCTGAAAGGCCGGCAGGTCTGCTCTGCGGCTTACGAGGCCGGCGTGAGCGGATTATCGGCATCGCCCGTGCTGCGGGCGGCAATGTCTTCTCCGGTTTTCTCCTCCAGAAAGCCGAGCGAGGTGGCCCGGATCAGCCTTTCCTGATGCATGAGCAGGTGCTGGCGCATCGCTTCGCCGGCTCTTGCAGGGTCGCGATCGGCGATGGCATCGACGATCGCTATGTGCTGCTCGAAGGACGCCTTGCCGTTCGTGCCGCTGCGGCGCGCCAGTTCTCGTATCGACTGCCATGCATCGTCCTGGCGAATGCGGTTGACGACATCGAAGATGGACAGGAACAATTTATTGCCGGCGCTCTGGGCGATCTGGCGGTGAAGCGAACCATCCCACAACTCCTTGGCGTCGGCATCCGTGCTCTGACCGGTCTTCTGGACGAGGGCGCGCATGCGTTCCACCTCGGCGGGTTTGGCGCGCATGGCCGCAAGCTGCGCCAGCTGCGGCTCGATGCGCAGACGAACTTCCATGATTTCCATGATATCCGTGCCGGCGACCAGTTCCGTCACTTGGGCGGACCAATCGTCCGGCTTTTCACCCACAAAGGTTCCCGCCCCCTGCCGTCGCCAGATCAGACCTTCGGCTTCCAGAACCTCAAGAGCGCGACGGACCGCACGCCGGCCGACATTGAAGGTTTCCGCGAATGCCCGCTCCGTCGGCAGGCGACGGTCTTTCGCAAGATCCTGCGCCTGAATGTACTCCCGCAACTTCGCCAGCGCGTAGTTGGAGTTGTCGTTGGGGTTCACCGTCACGTCGCACCATTTACTGAACCAATCTTACATTGGTTCATTTGGTGAGAAATTCTTGCCGCCGTCAAGCTTATTTTTAAGCGGCAATAACTGGCGCTCAAAATATGGGCATGTGGCGTTTTTTTGAAGTTGAACGGAGGGCGATGGGCGGTTAGGCGTCATGGACGCACCCCGCCCCTCCTAAAGATCGATGGAGAGCCTGATACGCCCCGACAGGCGCTCGCCGGGGGCAACAGTCCCGAGCCCCCGCCCTTCCCGCTGCGCCTGCGGCAAACCAAGCGCTCCGGCGGCCATGGAAACGGGCTCAAGACAGAGATAGCGCTCCATGCGGTGCACGGCGAGATGGCCGAAAACGGGATCGGCTTCGAGCCGTAGTGAAAACCTGTCGAAGTCGACCTGCGCGCTTGACCAATCGGTGAAATGCAATGTGTATCCCGTTGCGGCGGGAATGGCGGGTTTCGGACGAGGTGCCGGCGGCTGGCCGGTTGGCACGTTCTGCGCATCCAGAGGATATTGCAGTTTGGCGTCCGTCCGCGCGTCGCAACCGAGCCCGGCCGCCAGATAAGGATGCCAGCCCAGCGACATCGGCGCCGGCACACTCGCGCGATTGGTTATCGACAGTTCCACGGTAAGGCTGTCGTCTTCAAGCAGGAAAAACTGCTCGGCGCGGAAGGAAAACGGCCACTCTCCGTCAGCCTCGTAGTCCAGTACCAGTGAGACCCGATCCGAAGACAGATCTGAAATCTCCCACGGCCGGCGGTGAGCCGGGCCATGCATGGCGTCAGGCGCAAGCACCGGATGCGGCAGCAGGTCATGGCGGATACCCGCATGGGCGAAGGACCCGCCATAGAGCCGGTTGTGATAGGGAAACAGCGGATATGCGCCGGCCCTCGGCCAGTTGAACGGCTCGAACTCCTGCTCCGTTGTGGGCGCTAGAATATCGCCGTAGTCCGAGTGCCGAAGATGGGTCATCCTGCCACCCCAGGCGGGGCGCAGGCGGGCGGAGAGCCGCCCGCAGGCAATCGCAACCGTTTCAGGCGAAGGCATAGGAGCCGTCAGGCCGTTTCGGCACCCGTCTTTGCCAGTGAACATAGCCATCTTCCTGCATGGCTTTTTCATCCATGTCCACACCCCAGCCGGGGCGGTCGGGTCTCAGCTCCAGATATCCGTCCTTCGGCAGATAGGGGTCGACGACATAACGGGTTTCGTCCTCGCGTTTTTCAAGATCGGTGCCGCCATAAACGTAGCATTGCCCTTTCGGCAGCCGGTATTCGAGAATGCGGAAATTCTGCTGGGCGGCGGAGAAGTGCACATTAACGGCGGTGGCGAGCGGGCCCATCGGGTTATGCGGCGCGATGCTGACGAAATGGGCTTCCGCGAGCGTGGCGATACGGCGCATCTCCGAAATGCCGCCGACGACGCAGATGTCGGGCTGGATGATATCCGCACCCTTCACTTGAAGAAGACGCAGGAACTCATTGCGATTATAGAGACTTTCACCCGTCGCCAGCGTGCAGTTCAGCCCCTGTTTCAGGTCTCTCCACATCTCGATATTTTCGGGACGCAAAGGCTCTTCGAAGAACAGCGGATCGTAAGGGGCAAGCGCATTGCCAAGCTGGCGGGCGGCCGCTGGCTCGAAAATCTTGGCATGGGCGTCGAAGGCGATGTCATAGTCGGGCCGCACAGTCTCGCGAAGCGAGCGGAAATATTCGGCGGAACTGCGCACCACCTCTCCCCAGCGATGGGCGTGAATATCGAGGCGCCACGGGCTGAGCTTGAAGGCCGTGAAGCCCCAATCCTCGTTGAGACGGTCGAACTCCTCCTTTGCCGCCGGCGCATCCGGGGCCGTATAGACACCGGCATAGACCTTGATACGGTCGCGTACTTCACCGCCCAGCAGCTTGTAGACGGGCACGCCCGCCGCCTTGGCGGCGAGGTCCCATATGCAATGGTCTAATGCCGAGATGGCGGACAGACCGAGCGCTCCGGGTGGAAAGCGGTTCTGCTGGAGCAGGAGGTTGTAGAGATACTCAACCCGCGTCGGGTCCTGCCCGGCAAGGAAGCTATAGAGGTAGTCCAGCACCGGCGGCAGGGCGAGATCGGGGCCGTGATTGTAACATTCACCCCAGCCGGTCAAACCGTCATCGGTATCGAGAGCGACGATGACGCGGGGGCGGTCCTTGTCGCGGGTGACGAATACCCGCATGCGATCGATTTTCATGCTTCAGTCTTCCTCATGAATTGCAGCGTGCAGCAGGCCCGGCACTATCGCGCGACGGCCCCGTTCTTGACTTCGGATGGTTCGACGTAGCGGAATCTGCGGGTGCGGTCCCGGTCGCGCGGGTCCGGGCGCGGAATGGCGGAAAGAAGCGCCTGCGTATAGGGATGATCCGGCGCGTTGCAGACCTTTTCGGCGTCTCCCACCTCCACCAGCTTGCCGCGATACATCACGCCGACGCGGTCGCACATGTATCTGATCACGCCGATATCGTGGCTGATGAAGATGTAAGCGAGGCCAAGCTCGTCCTGCAGCCGCATCAAGAGATCCAGCACCTGGAACCGCACCGAGACATCCAGCGCCGAGGTTGCCTCATCCGCCACGATGATACGCGGCTTCAGCGTGATGGCGCGGGCGATGCCGATGCGCTGGCGCTGGCCGCCGGAAAAGGCGTGCGGGTAACGCTCACGCCCGGCCGGATCGAGACCCACCTGCTCCATCAGGGCGCAGACACGCTCATCCAACTCCCTCCCCCTGGCAATGCCGTTGACCAGCAAGGGCTCGCCGATGACCTGCGCCACCGTCATGCGCGGATTGAGCGAGCCGAACGGGTCCTGGAAGACCATGCGCAGTTCACGCCGTGCGGCTTTCAGCTCCGCACCTTCGATCCTGGCCAGATCGACCACGCTGCCATCCGCCCGGCGATAGAGCATCGCGCCGCCGGTCGGATCGTAAAGGCGCATGATGGAGCGGCCCATCGTGGTTTTGCCGGAACCGCTTTCGCCAACAATGCCGAGCGTCTCGCCCGGCAATAGCTTGATCGACACGCCATCCAGCGCCTTCATCTCACCGAAATGCATGGAAAGGTCGTTCACTTCGAGCACCGGCGCGGCCGTGAGATCGAGCGGAGGCCGCGCAAGCCGGATTTCCGCCTTCTGCTCCAGCTTCAGCACGGAGCCGATCAGCATGCGGGTATAGGCATCCTGCGGGCTGTGGAATATCTCATCGACAGTGCCATATTCCTTGGCGACGCCGTGATGCATGACCAGCACGTCATCGGCAATCTGCGCCACCACGCCCATGTCATGGGTGATGAACAGCACCGCCATGCCGTGCGCCTTTTGCAGTCGCGATATCAGGTCGAGGATTTCGGCCTGCGTCGTCACATCGAGCGCCGTCGTCGGTTCGTCGGCGATCAACAGTTGCGGTTTGCAGGCCAGCGCCATGGCGATCATGGCACGCTGGCGCATGCCGCCCGAATACTGGAAGGCGTAGCGATCCAGTGCCTTTTCAGGGTTGGGAATTTCCACCTGCCGCAGCAACTCGATGGCCTCGGCCCGCGCCTGTGCCTTGCTCATCTTCAGATGCAGGCGCAGGACCTCGGTGATCTGGTCGCCGACCGTGTGCACGGGTGAAAGCGACGACATCGGCTCCTGAAAAATCATCGCGATATCAGCGCCGCGCACCGAGCGGATCGCCCGGCTGCGCGGATCGAGTTTTGCCAGATCCAGAGAGGTGCCGTCGGCGCGGTTGAGGATGATCGACCCGGACGCGATGCGGCCGGGGCTGTCGATGATCTGCAGGATCGAACGGGCGGTGACGGATTTGCCGGAACCGCTTTCGCCGACGACGCAGAGGGTCTTGCCGGGATCGATGGAAAAAGACAGATCGTTGACCGCCCGGAAAACGCCGTTTCTGACCGGAAATTCAGTGACCAGATTGCGGACTTCAAGCAGCGGCTTGGCTGGCTTCATGGAGAGAATGTCGCTCATCCGGGGCCTCACTTATTATAGGGATCGGCTGCGTCGCGCAGGCCGTCGCCGAGCAGATTGAGCGCCATGACGGCAATGACGACCGCCACACCGGGCAGGAACAGCCAGGGTGCAGTCGCAATCGAGCGGATATTCTGCGCCTCGCGAAGCAGCACGCCCCAGGAAATGGTGGGCGGCTGAAGGCCGAGACCGAGGAAGGACAGCGATGTTTCCGCAAGGATCATCGCCGGAACCGCAAGCGTGACCGAGGCGATGATGTGGCTCGAAAAACTGGGCAGCATATGGCGGAAGATGATGCGCCCTTCCGGCACGCCATCCAGCCGGGCCGCGGCCACGAATTCTTCGGTCCTGAGCGACAGGAACCGGCCGCGCACGACGCGGGCAAGCTGCGCCCAGCCGGTCAGGGACAGGATGATGGTGATCATCATATATTGCAGCGTGGCAGGCCAACCCTGCGGCAGGGCGGCGGCCAGCGCCAGCCAGATGGGAATGGTGGGCAGCGACAGCACGAAGTCGATCACACGCTGCATGACGAAATCGATGCGGCCGCCGTAATATCCTGAAATGCCTCCCAGAACGACGCCGAGCAGCAACGAGAAGAACACGCCGACAAGACCGATCGACAGGGAGACCTGCGCCCCCTGCACCACGCGGCTGAAGACATCGCGCCCGAGACGATCCGCGCCGAAAAGGAAGAGCGGGCGCGTTTTATCGGTGGATGCCAGCAGGTGGATATTTGTGTTGAACAGGCCGAATACGGAATATTCGTAACCGCGACCGAAAAGCTGGACCGGGATTTTCTTAGCCGTATCTTCGACGAAGACCGCCGCCAGCGTTTCAGGATTGCGGGTCAGCTTCAGCGGATAATAATGCAGCCCGAGCGAGAAACCCTCGGTCGTATCGATGAAGTGGACGCGTTGCGGCGGATGGAAGGTGGCGCGGGCGTTCTGCAACACCGGATCGTTGATGGCGAAGAAGCCGGGCACCAGCGCGACGATATACATGGCGATGGTGATGAACAGGGCGGCCATGGCCAGCTTGTGGCGCTTGAAGGCCCACCAGATGAGCTGCCACTGCGAGGCGACGGCGGCGCGGTCCTGCCGGGCATTGGTGGTCATGGTGATATCGCTCATGGCGCCCTCCTATTCGAGCCGGATGCGCGGATCGACCAGCGCAAGCAGGATGTCGCTGATAAGCGATCCGATCAGCGTCAGCGCGCAGATCAGCAGCACGAAAGCGCCGGCGAGATACATGTCCTGCGCCATCAGCGACTGCAAAAGCAGCGGCGCGGCCGTCGGCAGATTGAGCACGATGGCGACCACCACGGAGCCCGAAATGAGATTGGGCAGCAGCCATGCGATGGTGGAAATGAACGGATTGAGCGCAATTCTGAGCGGGTATTTCGTCAGCAGCTTGAACTCCGACAATCCCTTCGCCCGCGCCGTGGTCACATAGGGCTTGGGCAATTCGTCCAGCATATTGGCGCGCATGACGCGGATGAGGCTTGCGGTGGAGGAGACAGCAAGGATGGCGACCGGCAGCCAGATATGGGCCATGAGGTCGATCATCTTGGCAATGCTCCAGGACGCCGTTTCATATTCCGCGGAAAACAGCCCGCCGACATCGGCCCCGAACTCCACCGCCGCGACATACATCAGCACCAGCGCCAGCAGGAACGAGGGTATGGAAAGGCCGAAAAAAGAAAAGGCAGTGAAGAGATAATCGCCAATCGAATATTTGCGCACGGCGGAGAAGACGCCGATGGGAAGCGCGATGGCCCAGGTTGCGAGAAGGCTGGCAATGGCCAGAACCAGCGTCAGCGCCATGCGCTCCCAGATAAGGCCTGAAACCGGCTGCTGCCACTCGAACGAAATGCCGAAATCGCCTCGGCTGACGATGCCCCATATCCATTTCAGATATTGCACGATCATCGGGTCATCGAGGCCGAAACGTTCGCGCAGCTGCGCCGCCGTATTGTGGTCGATGACTTCGTTGGAAGCGGCCAGTGTGGCGATATAGGTCGTCACATAATCGCCGGGCGGCAGCTGGATCAGGACGAAGGCAAGGAAACTGACGGCAAACAGGGACGGTATCATCCACAGCAGGCGTTTTACGATAAAAAGCAGCATGTCGTTCTCGCAATCACATTGTGCCGCACGCGCCGCGCTCCACTAAGGAGACGGCTGTGGGTGGTCGAAACAACCTGAGAGGCGTCGCCGCGTTACGGCAGCGACGCCCATGTGGCGGTGTCAGCTTGTGAAGGTGAACTGTTGCGGCAGCGCCGGGCCGGGATTGGGCCAGGTCCAGCTGTCGGGTTCCGTTTCCGGCACATTGCGCAGATTGTTGCGGATGATGCCGAAACCGCCCACCGCAAGGCAGAGGCCGATTGTCTCGAATTCTTCCGCCGCAATGTCGAAGATTTGCTTCATCTTCTCGCCGCGCTTGGCAAGGTCGGCCGTCGAGCGCGCCTCATCGAACAGCTTGAAGCGCTGCTTCTGGCTTTCCGGCGGCTCTTCGCCCTTCTGGCCATTCGAGGTGTACCAGAGCGCCCACGGAATGGCGTAACGCGACCCCTGCGGATGGAAGGCGAAGAAATCGCGCGGATCGAGCATCGGGTCGAGACCGCCGGGACCCGGCCAGACGGCGGCATCATGGGCGTTGTCATCGCCGCGTGTATAATAGAGCGCGCGTTCGATGGTGTTGACCTTGATGTCAACGCCGATCTGCGCCCACTGCGCCTTCACCAGCTCCAGCGCATCGACCAGATCGGGATAAAGCGTCGGGATGACGTCGATAGAGAAGAAAACGGGCTGGCCGTCAGGCCGCAACCGCATGCCGTTACCATTCTTCTTGTCGTAACCGGCCTTGTCGAGAAGCTCGTTCGCCTTGTCCGCATCGTATTCGGTGAATTGCCGCGCCAGCTTTTCATTGTACCAGGGATGTGTCGGACGCGGCCCGGCCTGATAGCCCTCGCTCTGACCGAAATAGACGATGTCGATGATTTCCTGCCGGTTGAGCGCGATGGACAGCGCCTGACGGAACGACTTGTCGGCGAACATCTTGCGCATCGCCGGGTCTTTATGGGTGATGTTCAGGTAAATCTGGCACTGCTGCGCGGCAGACGGCACCAAAGTCAGCAGGCGATAGTCACCCTTTTTCATGTTCTGCGACAGGGTCGGCTTGTTGGCGAGTACGCTGATATGGCGCTCCTGAATGTCGATCTTGCCGGAAATGACGTTCAGCATCAGCGATTCGACATCCTGCGAAATGCCGAAATTGATTTCGTCGATATAGGGCAACTGGTTGCCTTCGGTATCGACCTGCCAGAAGTAAGGGTTGCGGGTCATGACCACGCGTGTCGCGCCGCCGGAATAAGGTTCCTTCACCACCCACGGGTCCAGCGTCGGCTTGTCGACATTCGACCAGCGGGACGGAATTTCGATATCGCCGCATTTGGCGCGGAACAGCTCCGTCCAGCTGGAGACGCCCGCCGCCTTCACATCGGCATCCAGCGCCGTGTTATATTTCGGCAGGAACTTGCTGCAATAATGCTTCGGAAACAGCGTCGGATGCTGGCCGAGCGGCGTGGCGAGGTTTTCGAGATAAAGCGCATTCGGCGCGGCGAATTTGAACTTTACCGTGAAATCGTCGACTTTTTCGACATCGACTGCCTTGCCGGCCACGGAAAGCTGCGCTGGCGTCGCGCTGTAAAGCTCCTTGTTCTTGATGCAGTCCTCGATGGCGAACACCACGTCATCGGCGGTGAAGGGGTGGCCGTCCGACCATTTTGCGCCCTCCAGCAAATGGAAGGTGAATTGCGAGGCATCGTCGTTGACTTCCCATTTCACCGCAAGGTTCGGCAGAACCTCGGTGAAATCCATGTTCCAGCGAACCAGCCCCTGATTGCCGACCATGCGCAGGATGCCGTTATGGTCCGACGAACCGCGCAGACCACGACGCAATGTGCCGCCATAGGTGCCGATTTTCTCGTGCGGCGTCACCACCATCGGATTTTTCGGCAGGCGTTCGGCCAAAGGCGGCAATTTGCCGTCCTTTACCAGCGCCTCCAGTTCCGGCGCCTGCTTGCCGGCAGCAGCCCGCGCCGAGGTCCCGATGACGGAAAGGGCGGCCACGCCACCAACACCCGCCATAAAGGTTCGGCGCGTTACGCCCAGTGAAAATGCTTCGCCATCGCGCATCGACAATCCTCCCAAAAAATCACCGGCAGCGAGACGGCTTTCACCGAACCGCGACGGCCCTCCCGGCCAGCCAGCACGCCGATCCTCCATCGGCAGGGGCAGACCATATGGGCGTTTTCAGATGATTACAAGTATTGACAGATTTTTACATCTTTTTTATTTGTAGGCCGGCTTTCAGGATCAGGCTTGAAGAAAAAATCGGTAGGACAGCCTCACAAAAACCCCGGTATTTCTGTTGCGATTGAAATGCAGGAAACCCATTAACTTCAGCGATTTGCAACGGAAGGGCTGCTGATGGACAATCACACTGCATCTGCCGCCGCTCGAGGCGAGACTCGGCTGAGCGACATCATCTACGAAAAAATCGTCGGCATGATTTCGGACGGGCGGTTTCCCGTGAACGAGCGGCTGCCATCGGAACAGAATCTGGCGTCGCTGTTCGGCGCGTCGCGGCCGGTTGTGCGGGAAGCGCTGGAGCGGCTTCGGAACGACGAGCTTATCGTTTCGCAAAAGGGATCCGGCTCCTATGTACGCCAGCAGCCGGATTCTTCCGTGTTGCAACAGGTGCCGGTCGGCTCTCTGGCCGACGTGCAGCGTTTTTTTGAGTTCAGGGCAGGATTGGAGGCTTCCGCGGCTGAGCTTGCGGCGCGCAACTGGCAGGCCGCGGACAGGTTGCGGATCGAGCAGGCGATTGCCGCGCTGGAACAGTGTCTAGAACGCAACGATCTCGGCGCTGAGGAAGACTTCGCCCTGCACGAAGCCATCGCGAAGGCGAGCCATAACCAGTTCCACATCACGGTGCGGATCTGGTTCAAACCCCATTTCGCCATCGGCCAGTCGGTGACACGCAGCCTCAGCCTCAAGCGGACGCCGCAGCATGTGCGCGAAGTCCAGAACGAGCACACGGCAATCGTGGAAGCGATTTTTGCGCGACGCGAGCAGGCCGCGCATGACGCGATGAAAGACCACATATTGAAGGCGCGCGCCCGCATGTTTCAGGGCGTCGGCAGTTAGGCCGCACCCTGCAATGTCGAAAATAGAATCATAAAGGGCGGATGAGGGAGAGGAACCAGTGAGCCAGCCGCATATCATAGAACCGAAGCTCCGTTCCCTGATCGATACCCCGCTGAAGGTCGGCGAATCGCCTGCCTGGGACGAACGAACCGGCGATCTGTGGTTCGTCGATATTCTCGCGCCCGCCATTTTCCGCCTGCATCCCGGCGGAAAACTCGACAGATACGACATGCCCGCTGAGGTGGGCTGTCTCGGCCTTTGCGACAATGGGTTGATCGTGGCGGGCCTCAAGACCGGCGTGCATCTTCTTAATCCCGCGAGCGGCAAGCTCGATCTTCTGTGCGACCCGGACGGCGGGCGGCCCGACAGCCGCCTCAACGACGGAAAAGTTGGCCCGGACGGCCATTTCTGGGTGGGGACCCGCGACGAGGCCGCGACACAGACAGGCAATGCACGCCTCTATCGCATCGCCCCGGATGGCAGCATCGAACGCATCGTCGATGGCGACATGTTCACATCGAACGGGCTTGCCTGGAGCCCGGACGGCAGGCGCATGTACCATTCCGACAGCAGCGGCCTCATGTATCAGGCGTTCGATTTCGATGTCGCGACCGGCAGGCTGGGCCCGGCCGAACGCCTGCACGATTTCGCGCCGGATGAAGGCAGGCCGGACGGTGCGGCGACCGATTGCGAAGGTTGTTACTGGAGCGCCGGCGTTCAGGCGGGACGTCTCAACCGCTTTTCACCGGACGGCGAATTGTTCGAGGTCTACAGGCTGCCGTTCAAGGGGCCGACCATGCCGTGTTTCGGCGGTCCCGACCTCAAGACGATCTACCTCACAAGTCTCGTCACCGAGACGGACGGAATAACCACCGCAGGCACGGTTGTCGCATTCGATGCCCCGGTCGCCGGCACGCCCGTTCACAAATTCTCCATCTAAAGATGACTTTTGATCTTAAGGAACCCAGTTGATGACGACATTCGATTTTCGCCAGGCCCTGCAGGGCATCTCCGGCGTTCCGGTAACGGCTTACGATGCAAGCGGCGAAGTGCAGACCGGTGTCACCGCCGAGGTTTACGCCCGCGTCGCAAAGGCAGGCATCCACAATATCGTTGCGGCAGGCAATACCGGCGAATTCTACGCCTTGACGCCCGCGGAAATTCTGAAGGTTTATGAGGCTGCAATAAAAGGCGTCGGCGGCAAAGCCCCGGTTACGGCGGCGATCGGACGCTCGCAGCGCGAGGCCCTCTCCATGGCGCGTCAGGCAAAAGAAATGGGCGCATCCGCCGTCATGTCGCATCAGCCGGTCGATCCTTTTGCAGCCCCGCAATCGCAGATCGACTATTTTATCGGCCTTGCGGAGGGCAGCGAATTGCCGCTGGTCGCCTATGTCCGGGCGGACGGCTTTTCGGTCGATGACATGGTAAGGCTTGCCAGCCACCCGAATGTCGCCGGCATCAAGTTCGCGACGACCGACATCATGCTTCTGTCGCGCGCGATTGCCGCTTCCGATCCGAACGGCGCTCTATATGTCTGCGGACTGGCTGAAAGCTGGGCGCCTGCCTTCGCGGCGGTTGGCGCGCGTGGTTTCACATCCGGTCTCGTCAATGTCGCGCCGCAATTTTCCCTGCAGGTTCACGACGCCCTGACGGCCGGCGATTTCCCGACCGCACGGAAGATCATCGAAAAGATCGAATTGTTCGAACGGCTGCGGACACGATATCGCAACGGCGCCAACGTGACCGTGGTGAAGGAAGCAATGGAAATTCTGGGGATGAAGGTTGGCCCCGTTCGCGCCCCGGGACTTGCCCGTCTGGACAAAGAAGATCGCGCAACGCTTGAAGGACTGCTTGCCAGCTGGCTTTGATGGACGCCATACCGGCAAGCTGCACGTTTTCGCTTTGATCAGATCATATGCCGGCATGAGCCGGCATATGCTTTCCGGGCAGATGGATGCTCAGCCGAACAGCGCAAGGCTGCTTTTCACGGTAACCCATACGCCCCACAGAAGCGGAATACCGACAGCAACCCAGGCAAGTGCCGCCTTGGTGTCCAGCCCGCCACGCCCGATGCCAAAGGAGCCTGTCGGGCCGGCATTGGCGGCCGCCGTCTTTGCCTGCAGCGTCGCGACCTCCGCATCCGACATGAACCACCTGTCCGAAAGCGGCCGCACGAAGGCATTGGCCACGAGGCCGATCGCCAGCATGCCTGCCAGAATATACATGGTGCTGGTGTAGAGCGCGGGTCCTGGCGCCACGCCCGCCGCGATCTGCGCTTCGCGAATGTAGTTGACGACGACAGGTCCGGCGATGCCCGCAGTCGCCCACGCCGTCAGCAGGCGGCCGTGGATTGCGCCGACGAACTGCGTGCCGAAAATATCCGCAAGATAAGCGGGAATGGTCGCAAAACCACCGCCATACATCGACAGGATGATACCGAAGGCGAGAACGAAGAGCGCCTTGTTGCCCATCGTCGCAAGCGTCGGCGCCAGCGCATAAAGAATGATGCCGAGAATGAAGAAGCAGAAATAAGTGTTCTTGCGGCCGATCTTGTCGGACATCGACGCCCAGAAGAAGCGGCCGCCGATGTTGAAGAGCGAAAGAAGCCCGGTGAAACCGGCAGCAATCGCCGCAATCTGCGCCTTTTGCCCGGCATCGAGATCCGCAAAGCCAACGCCGGGTAAGCCGATCAGCGAGCCCGCGAAGATTTCCTGCAACATGGGCGAGGCCATGCCGATGACGCCGATACCCGCCGAAACGTTGAGGCACAGCACCGCCCAGATGAGCCAGAACTGCGGCGTCTTGTGCGCATCGCGCAGATGCACATGGCGATGGGTTATCATGGCGCTTTTGGCGGAAGGCGCGGTCCAGCCTTCCGGACGCCAGCCCGATGGCGGAATGCGGTAACCGAAAGCGCCCGCCATCATGAAGACGAAATAGATCAGGGCCATGACCACGAAAGTCTGCCAGACGCCCACCGAAACATCCGTCTTGAAGTTGTTCATCAGCAGATTGGCAAGCGGCGCACCGATCATCGCACCACCGCCAAATCCCATGATGGCCATGCCAGTCGCCATGCCGCGACGGTCCGGGAACCATTTGATCAGCGTCGATACGGGCGAAATATAGCCAAGGCCGAGACCGATACCACCGATGACGCCGGCGCCCAGCCACATCAGCCACAGCTGGTGCGTGATGACGCCGACTGCCGCCACCAGAATACCGCCGCACCAGCAGCAGGCGGAAACGAAGCCAGCCTTGCGCGGCCCCACTCTTTCCAGCCAGCCGCCCCAGATGGCCGCCGAGCAGCCGAGAAGAACGAAGAAAAGCGTATAGATCCAGCCGAGATCGGCCACGCGCCAGTTGCACTCAGTGGTGAACAGCGCACCCAGAAGGGTGAGGCTGGAGCAACTGGGGTCCGTGGCCGGCAGCGCCTTCGACAGCGGCAGCCAGAACACGCTGAAGCCATAGGCCATGCCGATGCATAGATGAATGGCAAGGGCCGCCGGCGGCACCAGCCAGCGATTGAAACCCGGTCTTGCGATTATTCGTTCGCGGTCCAAAAACCCGGCCTGCGCCGCCTCTCCCGCTGTCGCACCTGCTACTGCCATTGACATTACCTCCCTCGTGGATGTCTGGACATGTCACGTTCGCCCCGCCGGGCGAACACCGATATCGCCGAACGTCCCCCGTCCGGCCGAAAGTGTGATTTTGCGGTCGCGCCGCTCAAGCCCCTGTGCTTTCCGGGACGCTCGGTTCCGAAAGGGACTCACCCGCAATTGGTCCTTTGCCGCCCGGCGCGCCCTTGGCGTCCTCGCCGAGCCCCACGGCATCGGCCGCCGGATCGTCGGGCCGTTTGATCTTCTTCGAAGCGGCAAGCACAAGCGGCAGAAAATCACCGGCCCCGGCATCCACCATCTCGAAGAACCGGCGTCGCATGCGCGGTTCCCAGAATTTGTTGATGTGGGTGGCGACACCTTCGATGCGAATATCTTCCGGCTGCGACAGAAAGAACGTCGCGATCTGGTTCGCCATTCTCACCAGCTTTTCATCGGTGTGGTTGAGCAACATGACCTCTTCCCCCGCGCCGGCTGCCGGCCGACGCCTCTGTGTGTGACAAGGCCGGGCGCACCCGGCCCTCCTTATTCCGCCGCTTCGAGCTTGCCGCTGATCCGCCGCGAACGGCGGCCAAGCGCATCATATTCCTCCTGCCATTCCGTCGGCCCGTTGGAAGGCGATACCTGCACGGCGGTCACCTTGTATTCGGGACAGTTGGTCGCCCAGTCGGAGAAGTCGGTCGTGATGACATTCGCCTGCGTGCCAGGATGGTGGAAGGTCGTATAGACCACACCCGGCGCCACACGGTCGGTAATCAGCGCCCGCAGCGTCGTGTCGCCCGACCGGCTGGCGAGCTTGATCCAGTCGCCATCCTTCACGCCGCGCTGTTCGGCATCGTGCGGATGGATTTCGAGCCGATCCTCCTCATGCCAGACGACGTTTTCCGTGCGCCGTGTCTGCGCGCCGACATTGTATTGCGACAGGATGCGGCCGGTGGTGAGCAGCAGCGGGAACCGCGGCCCCGTGCGTTCGTCCGTCGCCACATATTCGGTGCGGATGAACTTGCCCTTGCCGCGCACGAAACCGTCCACATGCATGATCGGCGAACCATCCGGGAATTTCTCGTTGCAGGGCCACTGCACCGAGCCCTTCTCCTCCAGATAGTCATAGGAAACACCGGCGAAGCTCGGTGTCGTCGTCGCGATCTCGTCCATGATCTCGGAGGGATGCGCGTAATTCCATGCAAGCCCCATGGCCTGCGCCAGCTTCTGCGTCACTTCCCAGTCGGCATAACCGTTCTTCGGGGACATGACCTTGCGGACGCGGTTGATGCGGCGCTCGGCATTGGTGAAGGTGCCGTCCTTTTCGAGGAAGGTGGAGCCCGGCAGGAAGACGTGGGCGTAATTCGCCGTCTCGTTCAGGAAGAGATCGTGCACCACGACACATTCCATGGCGGCCAGACCGGCCGAAACGTGCTTCGTGTCCGGATCGGACTGGAGAATGTCCTCGCCCTGAATATAGATGCCCTTGAAGCTGCCATCCACGGCCGCATCGAGCATGTTGGGAATACGCAGCCCCGGCTCGTTGTTGAGCTTCACGCCCCAGAGTTTTTCGAAGATGTCGCGCGTGGCATCGTCGGAAATATGCCGGTAGCCCGGAAGCTCGTGCGGGAAAGACCCCATGTCGCAGGAGCCCTGAACATTGTTCTGACCGCGCAGCGGATTGACCCCTACACCGGGGCGGCCGATATTGCCGGTCGCCATGGCCAGATTGGCGATTGCCATGACCGTCGTAGACCCCTGGCTGTGTTCGGTGACACCGAGCCCGTAATAGATGGCGCCATTGCCACCCCTGGCATAAAGGCGGGCAGCCCCGCGCACCTCTTCCGCCGGCACGCCGGTGAAGCTTTCGGTTTCTTCCGGGCTATGCTGAGGTTCGGCGACGAAAGCGGCCCAATCCTCGAATTCCGACCAGTCGCAGCGCTCACGGATGAAGGCTTCGTTGAACAGCCCTTCCGTGACGATGACATGCGCAAGCGCCGTCAGCACCGCGACATTCGTTCCGGGCTTCAGCGGCAGGTGGAAGGACGCCTCCACATGCGGCGTGCGGACGAGATCGATACGGCGCGGATCGATGACGATGAGCTTCGCTCCCTGTCGCAGCCGCTTCTTCAGCCGCGATCCGAAAACAGGATGCCCATCGGTCGGATTGGCGCCGATCACCAGCACCACATCGGACTGCTCGACACTGTCGAAATTCTGCGTGCCGGCGGAAGTGCCGAACGCCTGACCGAGACCGTAGCCCGTCGGCGAATGGCAGACGCGGGCGCAAGTATCGACGTTGTTGTTGCCGAAACCGGCGCGGATGAGTTTCTGGACGAGGAAGGTTTCTTCGTTCGTGCAGCGGGACGAGGTGATGCCGCCGATGGCTTCCCGGCCATATTGGCCCTGAATACGCCGGAACTCCGACGCGACATGGGAGAAAGCCTCCTCCCACGTGACTTCCCGCCATGGATCGCTGATCTTTTCGCGGATCATCGGGTTGAGAATACGGTCCCTGTGGGTGGCATAACCATAAGCGAAGCGGCCTTTGACGCAGGAATGACCGCGATTGGCCTGCCCGTCCTTCCACGGCACCATGCGCACCAGCTCTTCACCGCGCATTTCCGCCTTGAAGGAGCAGCCAACGCCGCAATAGGCGCAGGTCGTGACCAGCGAATGCTCCGGCTGGCCGATCTCGATCACCGATTTTTCGGTGAGCGTCGCCGTCGGACAGGCCTGCACGCAGGCGCCGCAGGAAACGCAGTCGGAATCGAGGAACGCCTCATGCGCGCCGGGCGACACACGGCTTTCAAAACCGCGGCCTTCAATCGTCAGCGCGAAGGTGCCCTGCACTTCCTCGCAGGCGCGCACGCAACGGGAGCAGACGATGCATTTGGAAGGATCGTAGGTGAAATAGGGATTGCTTTCGTCCTTCGGCATCCAGCGGGCATTGAGATCGCCATCGCCGGTACGGGCCGTGACGTGGTTGTCGCCTTCGTAACCGTAACGCACATCGCGCAGGCCAACGGCGCCCGCCATATCCTGCAACTCGCAATCGCCATTTGCGGCGCAGGTCAGACAGTCGAGCGGATGATCGGAGATATAAAGCTCCATCACGCCCTTGCGGATCTGCTTCAGCCGCTCCGTCTGCGTGTGCACGACGAGACCGGGCGCGACTGGCGTGGTGCAGGAGGCGGGGGTGCCGTTGCGGCCCTCCACCTCGATCAGACAGAGGCGGCAGGAGCCGAAAGCATCCACCATGTCGGTGGCGCAGAGTTTTGGAACATCGATACCCGCTTCGCGCGAGGCGCGCATGATCGACGTTCCCGCAGGCACAGTCACCTGCCTGCCGTCGATGGTCAGCGTCACCATGTCCGTTGCGTGGGATTTGGGGGTTCCATAGTCGAATTCTGTCACAAGGGCCATGGTCTTACTCCGCCGCTTCAACACGTGGGGTGGGGGCAAAATCATCAGGGAAATGCCGGAGCGCGCTCATGACGGGATAGGGCGTGAAGCCGCCGAGCGCACAGAGCGAACCGAATTTCATGGTTTCGCAGAGGTCTGCGAGGAGTGCGGTGTTTTTTTCCCGCTCGATGCCGAGCGCAATCCTGTCCACCGTCTCGACACCGCGTGTGGAGCCGATGCGGCAGGGCGTGCATTTGCCGCAGCTTTCGACGGCGCAGAATTCCAGCGCGAACCGGGCCTGATGCAGCATATCGGCCGTGTCGTCGAAAACCACGATACCGGCATGCCCGATCAGGCCACCGGCGGCGGTGAAGGCCTCATAGTCGAAGATCGTGTCGAACAGCGAAACCGGGAAATAGGCCCCGAGCGGACCGCCGACCTGCACGGCCTTGACGGGGCGGCCGGTGATCGTGCCGCCGCCGATATCATTGACCAGCTGCCCGAGCGGCAGGCCGAAGGCGGTCTCGTAAAGCCCACCATGCCTGATGTTTCCGGCAAGCTGGATGGGGATGGTGCCATGCGAGCGGCCGACGCCGAAATCGCGATAAAACGCCGCGCCGCGATCCATGATGACCGGAATGGAGGCGAGCGAAATCACATTATTGACGACGGTGGGCCTGCCGAACAGGCCCTGCAAAGCAGGAAGCGGCGGCTTGGCGCGCACGGTGCCGCGCTTGCCTTCCAGACTGTTCAGAAGCGAGGTTTCCTCGCCGCAGACATAAGCGCCGGCACCCATGCGCACTTCGAGATCGAAGGCCCGCCCGGAACCAAGCACGGATGGGCCGATGATGCCTTCGCGGCGGGCGATTGCGATTGCCTGCTCCATGACCTTGATGGCGTAAGGATATTCCGAGCGCGTATAGATGAAACCTTTCGTTGCGCCGACGGCGAGGCCGGCAATCGCCATGCCTTCGATCAGCACGAAGGGATCGCCTTCCATGATCATGCGGTCGGCGAACGTGCCACTGTCACCTTCATCGGCATTGCAGACGATATATTTCTGATCCGCCACCGCGTCGGCGACGGTCTTCCATTTGATACCAGTCGGGAAACCGGCGCCACCGCGTCCGCGCAGGCCGCTTTCGGTCACTTGCGCAACGATATCGAGCGGCGCCATGGCGACGGCTTTTTCGAGGCCTTTCAAGCCCTGATAGGCGCGATAATCCGCAAGCGACAATGGATCGGTAACGCCGCAGCGGGCAAATGTCAGGCGCGTCTGGCTTTTCAGGAACGGGATGTCCTTCGTCGGCCCGAGACAGAGAGGATGCTCGCCGCCGGTGAGAAAACCCGCATCGAAAAGCGAGGCAACGTCGCTGGCCTTGACCGGCCCGTAGGCAATACGGCCGTGTTCGGTGCGCACTTCCACCAGCACTTCAAGCCAGAGCATGCCGCGTGAGCCATTGCGGACAATATGCACATCGAGATTGCGGCTGGCCGCCTCGCGGACGATCGCTTGGGCGACACGGTCTGCGCCGACGGCAAGCGCGGCGGAATCGCCCGGAACAAAAACGGTGACACTCATCGGCGCGCCTCCGCCAGAATGTCGCCAAGACAGTGCTCATCCAGTCGTGCGTGAAGCTCGCCATCCAGCATCAGTGCGGGCGCCTGCGCGCAAAGCCCGAGACAGAAGACCGGCTCCAGCGTGACGGAACCGTCGGCTGCCGTTTCGTGCCAGTCAAGGCCGAGCCGGTTCTTGATGGTTTCCGCAAGAGGCTCGCCACCCATCGACTGGCAAGCCTCGGCGCGACAGAGCTTTAAAACATGCCGGCCGGACGGGTGATCGCGAAAATCAGGATAGAAGGTCACGACGCCATGAACCTCGGCGCGCGATATATTCAGCGCGGATGCGACGATCTGCTTGGCGCTTTCCGGTATGTAGCCGAATTCTTCCTGCACCGCGTGCAGAATGGGCAGCAATGGCCCCTCCAGGTGGAGAAGTTCGTCAATGATAGCGGAAACACGGGCCGCCTCATCTGCGGCAACCGCACGGATATTCATAAGCCAGTCCTCCCAAACCGACAGGGGCAGGTATGGCGAGCGGCACGTGTTTCAGTCCCGGCGCAGCCCTGCATGGTTCGAGAGAATGGCGAGGTCGGCCGGATCAGGTCAATAATGTGTTTTCGTCAACCGATAGGAAATTCCTATCAAAAGCCATCGCCGCTGCGCGCTGACGCGCCTCATGAAGAAGCGCGGAAACGAGCGGCGTGTGTGGTTCGCGATAGGTCGCGATCAGCCCCACCAGATGTTCCGCATCCGGCTCGGTAATCGGTATCATTCTGATCTGCTTTGGAAAACCGAATGATTCCGCTATGTTACGCGGCATTATTGAAGCCCATTGTCCGGTTCGGATATGCGAAAACAGCACAATCATGGAGTTGGACTCCAATGTCGGCTTCACCTCTACGCCCGCTTCAGCCATGTGCTTGTTGATGATGCGGCGGTTCTGCATATCCGAAGTCAATAGGCATAACCTAAGACCTGAAACCTGCTTCCAGGTAACGCTTTCCTGATCGGCGAGCGGCGTTCCGGCTGCTGCAATCAGGTGATATCGCTCCGAATAAAGCGGTACCGTGGTCACTCGGCCAAGAGGTTCATTGTCGAGATAGCTGATTCCCGCATCGATCTCGAGGTTTTCGATCTGGCTCAGGACCTGAAGCGAGGTGCGTGACGTCACGGAAAAGGTCACATCGGGATGCCGCGCCTGAAAGGATTCCGTCAATCGCGGCACCATCGCAAGCGCCGTCGGAATGACCGCAAGGCGGATGTGGCCCGCCAGACCCTTGCGCGCCGCCCGCATTTCCTCACGCATGGTGCGCGTATCGGCGACGATGCGACGCGCCCATTCCAGAACACGCTGGCCCTCCGGTGTCAGCCCCTGATAACGTGCCGCACGCACCACAAGAACGACACCAAGCTGGTCCTCCAGCTGCCGGATCGCGGCCGAGAGACTGGGTTGGGAAACGCCGCACTCCTCCGCCGCGCGGCCAAAATGCCCTGCGCGCGCCAATGCAATGAAAAATTCCAGCTTGTCGATCATGCGTCCTCCCGCGTCGCTCGCGACCCTGCGGATGGTGCGAGCAGGAGAACACTAGAACGAGGCGGGGAAGCCCGCAAATGGATGCCGTTGTTTTCCTGAAAACCGTGCCGGGTGACAAGACTGGGTTCCGTGAGGCGCGGGCAGTCATGGGCGTCGACGTTAGGTCAACCACTCCAACCGCACTGGACGCAGCTCCATGACGGCATTGACCCATCCGTCGTTTCGCCTGGCCTGCCGCACAGCGCCGGGAAGCGAAACCAATCGTCATCGCCGCCTCGATGCCCTGCCCTCTCATTTTCTCGAGTTTGCGACGGCAGGCGAAAGGTATTCAGCTTCGGCCGCAAGAACCGTCACTCGCCAGTCGGCTTGATGAAGTCGGTCATCGCTGGCGCCTTGAGGACGAACTGGCGATCCGAGCTGATGTAATTATCGGCATGCAGGCGCGCAATCGGCTGATATCGGTCCGGATCGACATAACGCCCCTCCGCATCGAGGCAATCCTTGTGGACATGCATGTGCACTACCTCGCCCAGGACAAGGGTACGGCGCGGATAATCGATCAGGCGCTCCACACGGCATTCGAAGGCGCAGGGCGATTCCGCCGCAAAGCTCGCATCGATCTTGCTGCAGGGCGTAGCCGTCAGTCCGGCAATCGAAAGTTCATCAACTTCGCTGTCGAAGCCGAGGCCGCAGACGAGCATCTGTTCGGACAGAGCCATATCGACCATGTTGATGACGAATTCGCCGTTGCGACGAATATTGGCCATCGTATCCTTCTCCTCGCCCGTCACACGCGGCTGGATGCCGAGAACAACGATCGGCGGATCATGGGAGAAAACATTGAAAAAGCTCATCGGCGCGGCATTGTTGTGGCCAGCAGCCGAGCGCGTCGTGACAAGCGCTATCGGCCGTGGACCGATAAAATTGGTCAGCAAACGATAACGGCTCTGCGGCTCAAGCGCGGTAAAATCGAATTCCATGGGAGCACCTGATTTATTGTATACAATAATATTTCATACTGCAGACAATTACTCAATCACCCTGATCACGGGATAGCCAATTTTGCTGCATCACATTTGGGGAGCAAAGGAGAAGCAGCAAGCCCGCGCGCATTCTCCAACCAATGGATGGAGCCGCCATCCACGCATCGACTATATGCGCAAAAACTCCCCGGCCTGGAGGGTCCGGGGAGTAAACCTGACATCATGTCAGAAACTTTGACTGGAGCTAGTTACTCACCCGTTCGGAAACGGGGTGGATCTGAGTTGTCTAACCCTACTATGCTTTTTGTAGACTATTAGAACGAACGCTGCAGGCGAACGAAACCGGTCCACTGGTCGCCAGCGCCGCTGCCGATGCCGCTACGAACGCGCTCATCGCCGTCAACGCTCTGGTAGTTAACCGAAACGAGCGTGGAGAGGCCGGAAGTGATCTTGTAGCCAACTGCTACACCAGCGCGCCATGCATCGCGGTTGCCGGTGAAGTCACCATCGGTGCCGATATCAAGCGTACGGAAGTACTGAACACCGGGAGTGATGGTCAGCTTATCGGTTGCCTTGACGGCGTATTCAGCAGCAACTGACCACTCGGACTCTTCGTAGTATGCGTTGGCGCCAGAAGCCCATACACCGGCGAGGCCGAACGTACCCGGGCCAACTTCAGCCGTTACGATGGCGCGGATCGCACCGTTTTCAGCGTCGGTGTCATAACCACCAAGCAGGTTGGCCTTAACGCCGCCGAACTTGGCACCAATGATGGCGCTGACGCCAACATTGTTGTCGCCCTGGCGGTTCTGCGTCGTCCAGTTGAGCTGGTTTACGCCCAGATTGTTGCGCTGGATCGTCGTTCCGCTGATCGAGTTACCGGCGATAACACCTTCCAGTTCTTCAACGGCAACACCAGCATAGAAGGAACCAGCGTCGTAGGTGTAACGGATAGCGTTCAGACGGGTCTGGTTCGAGCTGAGGTTATCGACTTCACCAGAGAGACCGTCATCCCACCAGTTATAGTAGAAACCGACCTTCAGGCCGCTGATTTCGATGAAAGCCTGATCAAGAACGACAGCGCGGCTGCTGTCCTGGTCGGCCTGGCCGCGGAAACCGAAGTAGCCGCGCAGAGCGCCGAGCTCGGTGTCCGAACGCGTGTCGACGTTGAACTGGGCGCGGGTGAAGGAATCCCAGTCGGACGTGCCGGACTGGTCACGACCGAAGTCGGTCTGGAAACGAACGTAACCGTCGAACTTCAGGCAGGTTTCGGTGCCGGGGATGTAGAAGAAGCCGGTGCCGAAAGCGTCGCAGACGCGAACGTATTCCATGGGCTCGGGCTCGGCAGCGACGATGGCGTCGGCGGCCTGTGCGCCGGATACTGCTGCGAGAGCCGCAGCGGAGCCGATCAGAAGGCTCTTGATGTTCATTTGTAATCTCCAGTCAAAAATTTTTCAACGAATGCGCAAATTTGAGGGCTGGTCTTTTCCCTGCCGCCCGCTTCCCTGCGCTGATTCAGCAAATGACAGAAGTTGCCGCAGACTCGCAATTTAAATCGACGAAATACAAATACAGACAAAGTACGCAATTCAGTTTCGTAGTAAAATTACAACAATTCAATAGTTTAAAATATAATATTTCTTATTATTATTTCAAAATAATAGAATTAATTACTTTTAAATATTATCTTCAATTACTAAATTATAAGACACAAAAACAACAAACGCTCCCGTTCCGTCCGGATCGGGAGGCGTCAGCACTCGCGGGCATGGAGAAGCAAAGTGGTTTTCATCGAGGAACAGGGAAGGACGCAGGCGGCAAAACGTACGCCCGGCCTCTCCCGGAAAGCCATATCTGGCCGATCTGAAACAACCGGTCGCCCGGGCAGCCTACACGCGGTCTTCGGGTAAGCCGGTCGCGAATATCGTCGTCTTCGCCAGCATGTCTTCTATCGCCTCTGCCGGCACCGGGCGGCTGAAGTAATAACCCTGACCGTAGGGGCAGCCGGCATCACGCAGAAATGTCGCCTGCTCGCCGGCTTCCACACCTTCGGCAATGACATCGATGCCGAGAGACCCGGCAAGCTGGATCATAATCGAGACGATGGCGCTGTCCTTGGTCTTTTCCGGCAGGTGGGTGAGAAACGAGCGGTCTATCTTCATGCAGGACAGCGGGAATGTCTTGAGCATGCCGAGGCAGGAGTAACCGATACCGAAATCATCCAGCGCCAGGCTGACACCCATCTGTTTGATGGCCCGCATGATCCGCACCGATGTTTCGACATCCTGAATGATGAGCGTCTCGGTGATTTCGATTTCCAGCAGGGACGGCGCAAGGCCGGTTTCCTTGAGCACCGACCTTATCTGCTGCACCAGCCCGCCCTGAAACTGTCGCGGAGAGATATTGACCGCCATTTTTACGGGCGACAGGCCGGCGGCGGCCCATGCCTGCGCCTGACGACAGGCCTTTTTGAGAATGCTTTCTCCGAGTTCGACGATCAGGCCGGTTTCCTCCGCAAGCCCGATGAATTCCGCAGGACCAAGCAGACCTTCCGTGGGGTGCTGCCAGCGCACCAGCGCCTCCACGCCGCTGATCCTGCCGCTGAAAAGATCGACCTGCGGCTGGAAGTGCAGCACGAACTCGTCCCTCTTTACAGCCTTTCGCAATTCCTCGATGCGGGTGAACTTCTTCCTCAGATCATCCGCCATATTCGGGGTGAAGGTGGCAATGCTGTCGCGCCCGGTATGTTTGGCCTCATACATGGCGAGATCGGCCGCCGCGACGATTTCCGCGGTGGTTTCCCCATGCTCCGGGAAAAAGGCCATGCCGATGCTGCATGTGACCTTGATATCGTAATTGCCGATACGCAATGGCTGCGAGACAGCGGCGCGGATGCGCTGCAGGCGGTTTTCGACATCGTCCCTGCGCTCTTCCAGAATGATGACGAACTCGTCGCCGCCCACCCTGAGAACGAGATCGTTCTTCCGGAGGCTTTTCGCAATGCGCTCGGCGGTTTTCGACAGCAACGCGTCACCGATGCTGTGGCCGAGCGTATCGTTGATCTGCTTGAAATTATCGAGATCGAGAAAACCGATACCGACCCTTCGGTTCGCCTTTGCCGCAGTCGCCAGTATTTCCGGCAGTCTCGTATCGAGGAAACGTCGGTTCGGCAGCCGGGTCAGCATGTCGTGATCCGCCAGGAAGGCGATATGTTCCGCCGCCCTTTTGCGGTCGATGGCCAAACCCGCCATGCGCGCTGCCGCGCCGATGAATTCCACCAGCGCCGCCTCCGGCTGGCGGCCGGCCAGCATGCACCAGACGAAACCATGCGCCTTGCCTTCGCTGGCGGGAATATCGAAACTAAACGCAATATTCTCTGCCGGATGGACAAGGCTCTCAGGATCGCTGACGCTGGAAACAAGCGCGGCCAGCCCCACCTGCTGCGCCAGTGCCGGCGAGGCATAAACGGAAGGCTCCCCTTCCGCCGCATCGAACACCCGCACCGCGCAAGCCAGTCCGGTCGCGAGATTTTCGATGGCCTTGACGAACTCCTCGAGAAAATCCTCGATACGCGCCGCCGCGACGATCATTTCCAGAATATGCGCCTGCGCCTGAAGCAGTCTTTCCGAAGCCTTTTTCTGGGTTATATCCCGCGAGGCGCCGACCACGCCGATGATGTTGCCGGCCTTGTCCTTCAGCGGCACACGCGACATCATGAGCCAGCGGTCGATATCGCCGCGCATGGCGCGTTCCTCGTAACCGAGATCCGGTTCGCCGGTGCGCATCACCCGCGCCTCGGTATCGGGAATGCCGGCACGCCGCGCCGCTTCACCGTTAATATCGTAGTCGGTGAGCCCGATCAGTTGCTCGACCGTGTCAAAACCGTTTTCGGTGACGATGGCGCGATTGGCGAAAAGAAAGCGCCCTTCCAGATCCTTGGCATAGATAAAATCCGGCACGTGGTCGATCATCGCTTCCAGAAGCGCGTGCCGGTCGGAAGGATTGGTGTTTTCGCTCATGTCAGGAGTGGCGGATGGCGTGACATCGCGCTTTTTTCGCGACATCCGGTTCTCTTCGGGTGTCTTCGGGCCTTTGGAACGCACCTCTCCGCCTCATCATTTTATAAGGAAGCAGAATAGTAGGATTATACGTATTATATAAATATGAACAACGGCGGGAGATTGCCGGGAAACCCGCCTTTTGCAGCAGCCTGCCTGAAGCCCTGCCGGCCTCAATCGAAACGGCGCAACCGAAGCTGCGCCGTCAAAACGACAGGCGGCAATTCGTTGCCCGTCACACCACCGGCGTCGGCAGTTCTTTGCCGGCAAAATGGGCATCGAGATTGGCGAGAACGAGATCAGCCATGGCGCGGCGCGTCTGGTGCGTGCCGCTGCCGACATGCGGAGCGAGCGTGACGTTGTCGAAGGCAAAAAGCGCTTCCGGCACGCGCGGCTCATCCTCGAAGACATCCAGCGCAGCACCACCGATCGTGCCGCTCGAAAGCGCTTCGACCAGCGCCTTTTCATCCACCAGCGAGCCGCGCGCCACGTTGACGAGCACGCCCTGGGGACCGAGGGCCTTCAGCACATCCGCATTGACGATATGGCGCGTTTCGGCGGTTGCGGCGGCGGCGATGATGAGCACGTCGCAATTGGCGGCCAGCGCCTCGATGGTGTCGTAATAATCATAGGCGACATCGCGGCGGTTTCTGGCGGTGTAGGAAATCCGCGCATCGAAACCTTCAAGCCGCTTTGCGATTGCCTGGCCGATGCGGCCGAGGCCGAAAATACCGTAACGGCGGCCGGCGACGCGGGTGGAAAGCCCCATATCGCCCTTCAGCCATTGGCCGGTGCGCACATGCTGGTCCGCCTGCGGCAGCTTGCGCGCCTGCGCCAGAACGAGACCGAGCGCGAGGTCGGCAACATCGGCTGTCAGCACGTCAGGCGTATTGGAGACGCGGAAACCGCGTTGTTTGGCATCAGTCAGATCGACCTTGTCGAAACCGACGCCGTTGATGGCGACAATTTCAAGATTGGGAAGTGCGGCACCAATATCCGCCGGCAGGCCGATATGGCCGCCGGTGACGACGCCGCGGATTGAAGCACCCTTGTCAGCAAGGAACGCCGCCTTGTCAGCAGCCTCGAACAGGCGATGCACGGTGAAGCGCTGCGCGAGTTCTTCTTCCAGTGCCGGGATGAGCGGGCACAATTGCACGATTTCAGTGGTCATGAAGTTTCCTTTGCGCCGGTGAACTACTTCACATCGGCCTTGACGAATTGCCGGAGTTCCGGCGTTTGCGGGTTGGCGAAGAGTTCGGAGGAACGGCCCTGCTCCCAGATCTTGCCCTTGTGCATGAAGATGGTTTCGGTCGCGACGCGGCGCGCAAAGGCCATTTCATGGGTGACGAGGATCATGGTCATGCCGTCTTTGGCGAGGTTTTCCATCACGGTCAGCACTTCCTCGGTCAATTCAGGATCGAGCGCCGAGGTCACCTCGTCAAACAGCATCACCTTCGGCCGCATGGCGAGCGAACGGGCAATCGCCACGCGCTGCTGCTGTCCGCCGGACAGCTGGTCAGGATAGGAATCGAACTTCTCGGACAGGCCGACGAGTTGCAGAACTTCGCGGGCAATATCCTTCGTTTCCGATTTCGCCACATCCTTGACGATGCGCGGCGCAAGCATGATGTTTTCGCCGACCGTCAGATGCGGGAAGAGATTGTAGCTCTGGAACACGATGCCGACATCGGTGCGCAGCTTGCGCAGCGCCTTGGCATCTTCGCCAATCGCATGACCTGCAATTTCGATGCGGCCCGAATTGATCTTCTCCAGCCCGTTCATGCAGCGCAGCAGCGTGCTTTTGCCCGAGCCGGAGCGGCCGATGAGGGCAAAGACTTCACCGCGGCCGACCGTCAGCGACACGCCTTTGAGGACTTCCAGAGCGCCAAAGCTCTTGTGAACGTTTTCAACGATTACTTCCGGCATGAAGCCTCCTTTCCAGCCAACGCGAGAGCTGGGACAACGGGTAGCAGACGACGAAATAAAGCACGGCCACGGCGACGAAGACGCGGAACGGCTGGAACGTGGCATTGTTGATGAGCTGCCCCGCTCTCGCCAGTTCGACGAAACCGATGATCGATGCGATGGACGTATTCTTGACGACCTGAACGGCAAAACCGACGGTCGGCGGTAGCGAAATGCGGATCGCCTGCGGCAGGATGACGTAGCGATATTGCTGGGCGCGGGTCAGCGCCAGCGATTCCGACGCTTCCCATTGCTGCTTCGGCACCGCCTGGATGCAGCCGCGCCAGATTTCCGCGAGGTAACCCGATGTATAGATCGTCATCGAGGCGCCGGCGGCAAAGAGCGGCGGCAGTTCCAGTCCGGCAAGGCTGAGGCCGTAATAGGACAGGAACAGGATCATCAGCACCGGAATGCCCTGGATCACCTGGATATAGGTGCCGGCGGCAATGCGCAGCGCCTTGAAATTCGAGGTGCGGGCGAGCGCCACGAAGAAGCCGACGATGCCGCCGCCGATAAGCGCAATGATCGTCAGAAGCACGGTCCATTGCAGGGCGGTCAGCAGGAAGCCGAATTCGTTCCAGCCGAAAGTTCGAAGAGTCATGACTGCACCTCCGGCATGGCGGTCATAGTCTTGCGGGCAACGCGACGGCCAAATAGCCACATGCCGACAAGGGCAAGGATGAGCCGCAGCGAAAGCGCCAGCGCAAGATAGATGAGCGTGACGACGATATAGACCTCGAAGGAGCGATAGGTCTGCGATTCCACGAAGGCTGCGGCGGCCGCAAGCTCATGGGTGGAAATGGCCGAACATATGCTCGATGCCAGCATCATCAGCACGAACTGGCTGCACAGCGAGGGATAGACCTTGGCGATGGCCGGCACGATGATGACGTGGCGATAGATCTGGTACTTGGTGAAACCAAGCGCTTCGCCCGCCTCGATCTGCGACTTGTGCACCGCCTCGATGCCGGCGCGGATGATTTCCGTCGAATAGGCAGCAAGGTTGATCGTCATGCCGATCAGCGCCGCCGTATCCGCCCCTACCCTGAAGCCGAGGCCCGGCAGACCGAAATAGACGATGAATAGCTGCACCAGAAACGGCGTATTGCGGATGACTTCCACATAACCGTCCACGATGATGCGGACGATGCCGCCATTGATGGACCGCAGCGAAGCCAAAAGAATGCCGAAAGCGCAGCCGAGCACGATGGACAGGACCGACAGCTTGATCGTCAGCCATATGCCGTTCAGAATCTCGTTCTGATACTGGGCGAGCGCGCCGAATTGGAATGTATAGGACATGCGTCACTCCGTTGACATTTCCCGGCCCGCCGGAAATTTTTCTCCGGCGGGCGCGTTGAAAGGCTCAATCAGAAGCTTGGCAATTGCGGCAGAGGACGACCGGTCCACTTCACCGAGATACGGTCGAGATCGCCCGACATCTTCATGAGGTAGATGGACGTGTTCAGCCACTGGCGCAGCTCGAAATCCTCAAGCTTCGTCGCCATGGAATTGCCCTGCTGGAAGAAGGTGAAACCAACCTGCAGACCGGCTTCCGGGCGCTGTTTGATGATCGCTTCGCCAACCGTGGACGGCAGGGCGACAGCATCTACCTGACCGGCAAGCAGTGCCTGGGCACTGGTGGAATCGTCTTCGTAAACGACGATTTCGAGACCTTCGACATTGGCCTTGCGCAGCGCGGTTTCCTGCGAGGAACCGCGATTGACCGAAACGCGCTTGCCCTTGAGGCTGTCGAGATTTTCGAACTTCTGGTCCTTGCCGGAAATAATGTCCATGTTGAAGGCGCTGTAAGGCTGCGTGAACATCACGGTCTTGGCGCGCTCGCCGGTCGGCGCAAGCGTCGCAACAAGGAAGTCGACCTTGCCGGTCTGAAGGGCGGGGATGCGGGCGGGCGGTGTCAGCGGCACCAGTTCCACCGGCAGCGACAGGTAAGAGCCGATGAGATTGGCGACATCGACGTCGTAACCGGAAGGATTGCCCTTCTCATCCACCATGCCCATCGGCGGCGCACCGGTCAGAACACCGATCTTGACCTTGCCGCGCGCAGTGATCTCGCTGATCGAGACGGCATGGGCGGACGTGGTTGCGGCGAGCGTTGCTGCCGCAACACCGACGGCAACGGTCATGTTCTTCAGAAATCTGGATATGCTCATGGTTTCTCCTCCAACCTTATAAGTGGCTGCCCAGAATGGAACAGCGGCCTTGCGCAAACCGAAAAATGTTCTCGATAACATTTTAACGCGATTGACTAAAAACTCCTCCCAAGAAGGCGCGAAAGCACAAAACCAGATGAATCTCCTATGAAATTCAATGTTTTCGGCTGGTTATCGATTTTCCTCTGGTCGACACCGCTTCACGTTCTTGGCAGGATCAATAATGCATGTTATCGGTATCATTGCAAGTCCGATCTACAGAACTGTTTGGGTCGGCAATCATTCGGGAGGAAACATGTATACACGCTCGGCAATTTTCGAAGGCAGGATTCACCCCGGCCGGGAGGAGGAGTTTTTCCGCATCGTCGAGGAGAAACTGCTGCCGGTCTGGAAACGCATGCCGAATGCGCAGGCCGTGCGGGTGATGCGCACCGAGCGTACCGACCCGGACGCCGCCTCGATCATCATGGTGCAGGAAATCGACTATCCGTCGATGGAGGCGGTGGAGGAAGCGCTGGTTTCCCCCGTCCGGCTGGAAGGCCGGGTGCTGACGGACGAGATGATGAGCATGTGCGACGGGCGCTTTTATCATCTGGTCTATAGCCGCGTCGCATAAATCCGGTGCACGCCGCATCGATATGCAATCATACGGCGTGCTTTCCCTTATTGTCTTCGTGTATGTCTTGTCCTGAACCGGTTCGAATTTAGGGAGACATGCTTTGGTGGAGCGCACGCCCTTGGCCGCAGCGTTAGTCACGTCAAAAAAAGCAACCATGAGCGATGTCTCGAAACTCGCGGGCGTCTCCAAGATGACCGTTTCGCGAGTGCTGGCCGATCCCGCCCTGGTGTCGGAAGAGACACGCCAGAAGGTGATGAAGGCCATCGAGAAGCTGGGCTATGTGCCAGACCGGATCGCCGGTTCGCTATCCTCCCGCCGCACCAATTTCATCACCGCCATCCTGCCGACGCTCACCAACTCCAACTTCGCCGATAGCGCTCAGGGGCTTGCCAATGCGCTGCGCGCCGCCGACTACCAGTTGTTGATCGGCTACACCATGTACGATCTGCAGGAGGAAGAACGCGTCATCCGCACCATGATGGAGCGCCGACCCGATGCCATCGTGGTCGCCGGCACGGTGCATACTAAAATGGCGAGCGAGGTGCTGATGCGCGCCGGCATTCCCATCGTGGAAATCTGGGATGTTCCCGAACACCCAATCGACCATGCGGTTGGTTTCTCCAACTACGAAGTGGGAAGAACCGCCGCCAAGCATCTGATATCGCTTGGCTTCAAGCGAATCGGCGCGCTCGGATCGAGGGCCGATGGCGATGTTAAGGACTGGCGCGGCGAAAGCCGCCTGCTCGGTTTCGGCGCGGCCCTGCGGGAGGCCGGCATTGCCGACGATCTCATCATCCGCGAAGGCAGCGCTCCGGTCTCCTATGACCACGGGGCAAAGACCCTCGGCTCGCTGCTGGCCAAGGCGCCAGATGTCGAGGCCATCTTCGCCGTATCAGATATTTCCGCCGTCGGCGCGCTGATGGAATGTCATCGAAGGGGAATCAGTGTCCCTGACCGTATTTCCCTCCTCGGATTCGGCGACTTCGATATCGGCCGGCAATGTTATCCGGCGATTTCAACGATCCGCGTCGACGCCCAGATGATCGGCCGCAGGGCGGGCGAGTTGCTGCTTTCGATACTGGAGGCGGAAAAGGATGCCATTGTTCCCGAGGGCGCAAGGGTGGATGTCGGGTTCGAGCTGATCGTGCGGGAGACGACGAAACGGCTGGGTGGATAAGGCTTTAGCAATAGTGGAACGAGCGGATGTCGCTTGTTTCTTCTCCCCGAGGGGGAGAAGTCCGCGGCAGCGGGATGAGGGGGCAAGCTCTCATTCTGTCGCTGGCGTTACCCCCTCATCCGACCCTTCGGGCCACCTTCTCCCCGGCGGGGAGAAGAAACGGGCCGCACCGCCGGGCATATCTAAAAATCCCACCCCAGCGAAATTTTCGACCCGTAACGCCCTTATTTACCGCGCACCCCAGGTATCCGTCAGACGATACCCTTCCGGCCACGGATCGGACGGATCGAGCATGTGCTGGTGAATACCGGTGATCCAGCCTCGGCCGGAAATTTCCGGCAGGATGGCCGGACGGTCGCCGACCGTTGTGGTTCCAAGAATACGGCCGGTGAAGGTGGAGCCGATCAGCGACACCGCCGTCAGTGTTTCGCCTTCCTTCATCTCGCCGCGCGCATGCAGCACCGCCATGCGGGCTGAAAGCGCCGTGCCGGTCGGCGAGCGGTCCACCTTGCCCGGCTGGATGGCAACGGCCGCCCCTGCCCTGAGGCCTTCGGCCGTGCGCTCCACCTTGCCCGCAAACAGGCAGAAGGAAAAATGCCGCCAGTCCGGGTTTTCGGGATGGTCGAAACCCAAAGCCTTATTGGCGGCGTTGGTGATGCGCACGCCGAGGCGGGCAATCTCGTGCGCCTCTTCCGGCTTCAGGCTAAAACCCATCGCCTCGGCATCGACGATGACGAAGCTGTCGCCACCATAGGCCGTGTCCACTTTCAGCGTACCGAGGCCTTCGACTTCGAGTTCGACATCGAGCTTTGCGGCAAAGCTCGGCAGGTTCTGCACGAAAATGCGCTCGGCCTTGCCGTTGCGGCATTCGGCGCGCACCTTCACCAGCCCGCCCGGCGCTTCCAGCAGCATATGGGTTTCCGGCTCCTGCATCGGCACGATGCCGCCATCCAGAAGCACGGTGGAAACGCAGATGGAGTTGGAGCCGGACATGGGCGGCGTGTCTTCCGGTTCCATGATGATGAAGGCGGCATCCGCATCCGGATGTTTCGGCGGCACCAGCAGGTTGACGTGGCGGAACACGCCGCCGCGCGGCTCGTTGAGCACGAAATTGCGCAGGGTCTCATCGCGGGCGATGAAGCGGCTCTGTTCCCAGATCGTTTCGCCCGGCGGCGGCCTGACACCGCCGACGATCACATCCCCCACCTCGCCTTCCGCATGGGCGGAAATGACATGAACGGTCTTGATACTGCGCATTCAAAACTCCTTAGGAAAGCCATGAAGGAAGAAGGGATGGGGCACGGCCGGTCAGCGCGCTTTCAACGCAATCGGCAAGGCTGCCGAAGCGCACGGCGCGGCCGCTGAGGCCGGGTCCGTAATGAGCGTATTTGCCAGAATTGGTCATCAGGACACGGGTCTTCGTCGGGAAAACCGGCTCGGAAATGGAGCACCAGCAAAGATCAGGCAGCACCTGCACGCCGCTGTCGCGCAGGCTTTGCAAAGTGCCGTCCTGCCCGGCCGCATCGATGACCTGCTGGCCGGCTGTGACGATCACCGCAACATCCGCGTGACGCCGGCGGCCGGCAAATTCAGCCGCAAGCGCGTGGCACTCCTCCAGCGAGGCATGCGGACTGCCAATGGCGACAAGTTGCACCTCTTCCGGTCCTTCATTGAGAAGCGACCAGCCGGCGGCCATATCGGAGGGTGAAACAGTAACGGTATCGGCCGTTTCGAGAGGCGAAAGACCGGCTTCCGGCGTTACGCCCTCTATATGAAGCATGGGCGCAGCGGATGTGGTGCCGAAAGCGGCGCAAAGCGCCTTTAGATCATCCCGTGACGGCTTCGCAGGGCCAAGGCCGCGCAGCAGCGGAATGCAATCCGGCGCGGCCTTGCCCGCCAGATAGCCGATGAGCGGCCAGAAGGCATCATCCACGCCCTGCGGCAACGCCACATTGACGATGCGCTGAGGACGGCGATTTTCCTCCAGATAGACGCCGGCAAGCGGCGCCCTGCCCGTCAGCGCGATGCAGAGATCGAGAAAATCCGGATGTTTCGCCGTGCGCGCGCCAAGAACAGTATTGGCGAAGATCACCGCGTTCGACTCGGCCCAGGCGATCATGTCGCCGGCCTGCGGCGCGCTGTCGAGCAGGTAAGGCGAACAGGTGAAGGTGGGCCGACAGCCCATGCGCACATAGGCATCCGCCAGCCTTGCGGCCGGGTCGCCGAAATCCTCCGGCATGCCCTGCGAACGCCAATGCGCCTTGTCCACCGAAATGGCGTTCATGGTCGTCGGCACCCGTACCTGCGCCCCCATCTCCGCCATTTTTTCCGCGAAGGTGAGATTGGCGGGGCTGGCATAGATGCAACCGTCAACATGGCCCTGCGTGACATCGACAAGCGCCGATGCCCCCTGCTGGGCGGCCATGGCGACGGTGATGCGCATGGCCTGCTGCACGGCGATGCCATCGCGTCCTTCGAGCATGGCCCGGTCGTCATCCCCAAGATCGAGATGCGCCGTCGCCGGCGGCGTGAGGGCAAGGGAAACGCCATCGGCTTCGATGGCCGTCTCATCGATATGGACATGAACGGCTTTGGAAAACCGGGCGAAATTTTCCGCGTCGAGGCGCAGCACCGGCAAAGGCTTGCCGAACATTTCGGCGGCGATCAGCGCGCCCAGCGTCAGCACGTCCTCGGCCTCGCAGAAGACCAGCGCCGAAGGCGCACGGCCCGTCAGGATAAGATCGAGCAAGACACCTGAACCGGTGCAGGAACCGCGGCTGGTGGGCATGAACAGCACGCCGCCGGTGAGACAGGTGCCATGCAGCGGGTGGTGCACGTCGATGACCCGGCCGGTGGCGGGATCGACGCCGCCCCAGAAACTCAGCGCTTCGGTGGTGGAGATCGCCGTCCCTTCAGCCGAACCGGCCAAAATGCTGCGGGCTTCAGGAACGGCTGCTGTCGAGAGGGAAGAAGACATCGGAAATCCCCGTCAGAAACGTTGCGGCGAAAATGCCCTTGTATCGATGGCGGGTTTTTGCCCCGTCAGAAGATCGGCGACGATGCGGGCCGTGCCCGCCGATTGCGTCAACCCAAGATGCCCATGGCCGAAAGCATAGACCACCCGCGCCGTGTGCCGTGCTTGCCCGATGGCCGGCAGGCTGTCCGGCAGCGAGGGGCGAAAGCCCATCCACTGCTTGCCGCCTTCGGTTTTCAGGCCAGGCAGGAAGGCTTTCGCCTTGGTCAGCAGGGCCTCGGAACGGGCGAAATTGGCCGGAAGCTCCAGCCCGCCCAGTTCTACCGCGCCACCGACACGGATGCCGGAGGAAAGCCGCGTGACGACGAAACCATGGCCGCCGAAAGTCACCTGCGTGCGCAGATCGAAGGCGCCAGACGGCAGGGTTGTATTATACCCCCGTTCCGTTTCCAGCGGAATTTTTTCCCCGAGCGAACGGGCGATGCGATGCGAAAAGGCGCCGGCTGCCAGCACCACCCTGGCGGCCTTGCGCGTGCGGCCGTCATGGCTCACCACCTCGACGCCGTCTTCCAGCGGCCTGAGCGAAGCGATATCGAGGCATTCGATACGGCCGCCAATGGTGCGGAAATGGTCGGCCAGCGCCAGCGTATAGAGCTTGGGGTCGGCGATGGAATACCAGCCGGGCGTGAACGTGCCACAGGTGAAACGCGGCGCGATGCCGGGCTGTATCTCGGCCATCTGTTCGGCATTGAGATGCCGGAACTCGATGCCGTGCCGCTCACGCGCCTTCCAGCCGGGAAGCGAGGCTTCGAATTCCGCCTCGCTTTCATAGACCTGGAGATTGCCCTCCTTGCGCAGCATGGCGATGGTGTTGGTCTTTTTCAGGAACGGCTCCAGCTCGGCCTTGGCGAGATCCATCAGCGCGGTCTGTGCCGCGGTGGAATGTTCCACCTTCGACGCCGCACAGGCCCGCCAGAAGCGGAACATCCACGGCGCGATCTTCAGCGCATAGGCCGGCGGCACGCTGAGCGGACCGAGCGGATCGAGCAGCCACTTCGGCGCCTTCCAGAGAATACCCGGCGATGCGAGCGGCAGAATATCGGTGAAGGCGAAGGCACCGGCATTGCCGGCGGACGCGCCCGCCGCCGGTCCCTCGCGGTCGATGACCGTGACCGAGAGGCCACGGCCCTGCGCCGCGATTGCCGCCGAGAGGCCGACGACGCCGGCCCCGATGACGATGACATCATGTGCAGGCATTACCGCACGCTCGCCAGGAACTTCTGGGTTTCAGCATGCTGCGGCGCGCCGAACAGCTGGTCCGGTGTGCCGATTTCCGCCATCACGCCCTGATGGAAGAAGGCGACGCGGTTTGAGACATCGCGGGCAAAGGCCATTTCATGGGTGACGCAGATCATCGTCATACCCTCATCCGCCAGCATCTTCAGCGTATCGAGCACTTCGCCCACCAGCATCGGGTCGAGCGCTGACGTGACTTCGTCGAACAGCATATATTCCGGCGACATGGCAAGCGCGCGGGCAATCGCCATACGCTGCTGCTGGCCGCCAGACATGCGGTTCGGATAGACCTTCAGCTTTTCGGCAAGGCCCACATGGGTCAATTGCTTCACCGCGATTTCCTCGGCCTGCTCCTTGGAGATGCCAAGAACCTTGCGCGGCGCCAGCATGACGTTTTCGAGCACCGTCAGATGCGGAAAGGCATTCCATTGCTGGAAGACGATGCCGACCTTGCGGCGCAGCTTGTTGAGGTCGGTCGATTTGGCATGCACTTCCGTGCCGTCGATGACGATCTTGCCGCTGTCGATCGGCTCCAGGCCGTTGATGCAGGTCAGCAGCGTCGACTTGCCAGAACCGGAGCCGCCGATGATGGTGACGACCTCGCCCTTGTTGACGGTGAGGTTGATCCCTTTCAGAACCTCCAGCGGGCCGAAGGATTTGCGGACGTTTTCGATCTCA
Source organism: Agrobacterium sp. CNPSo 2736 (assembly GCF_004005385.1). Lineage (NCBI taxonomy): Bacteria > Pseudomonadati > Pseudomonadota > Alphaproteobacteria > Hyphomicrobiales > Rhizobiaceae > Agrobacterium > Agrobacterium sp. CNPSo 2736. The sequence continues at coordinate 103,553 of NZ_RZTX01000008.1, forward strand.
ATCATTGGGGGACCACCGTCTTTCGAGATACCCGCCGAAACGGGCGATGGGGAAGCTGATAAGGAAGTAGATGGCGCCGCAGATCATCAGGATGGTCAGCGGTTCCTGCAGGCGGGTAACGAGGATCTGCGAGGCACGCAAAAGCTCGATAAGTCCAAGCCAAAGCACCAGGGCCGAATCCTTCATGACACCGAGCGTCAGTCCGATCCAGGACGGCAGCGACACGCGGGTGGCGAGCGGCAGCACGATGTAGCGCATGTCCTGCGACCATGTCATGCCGAGTGAGCGGCAGGCACGGCGCGTATTGGACGGCACGGCATCGATGCCGCCGCGCACGATCTCGGTGCAATAGGCTGCCGTATAAAGCGACAGCACCACGCAGGAGGTGGTGAATGGCGGCCAGCCGAGCTTGGCGATCGACTGGAAGGCATTGCCGAGAACCAGCTGGATGAGCAGCGGCACGGAGCGGAAAATATCCAGCACGAAGGTCAGCGGCAGCGACCAATAGGGACCGAACTGGAAACGGATGATACCGAAGATGATCCCCATCAGGGTGCCTGCCGTGACGGCGACGGCGGTGACGGCAAGCGTCATGCCGGCACCCTTGGCCAAGAAGGCGAGATCACTCCAGGTGAGAGCGGTTTCAAACATGGCGCACCTCTCTCAGTAACGGAACAGACGCCAGGCCAGCAATCTGGCGGCGAGCGTGACGATCTTGGCGATCACGTAATAGATGACCGCGGCGAGCGCGAAGAATTCAAAGGTGCGGAACGAGCGCGCATTGAGCGCCTGCGTGACGCCGGCGAGATCCGTGTTCATGCCGACCGTGACACCGAGCGAGGTCATGAGGATCGCCCAGACCATCTGGTTGGTGGCCGGCAGGAAAGCCACGCGCAGCATCTGCGGCAGGATGATCAGCCGGAAGGTCTGCATCGAGGTCATGCCAAGCGAACGGCCCGACCGCGTCTGCGTATCCGGTATGGCTTTCAGCGCGCCGCGGAAATTCTCTGCCAGATAACCGGCATTGTTAAACGCGATACCGACCAGAAGCGCGGTATAGGGGCTGAGGTGGATGCCGAAATTGCCAAGCCCGAAATGGGCCATGTAAATCTGGAACAGTGCCGGCGTGTTGCGGGCAACCTCCACCCAGACGGAGGCCAAAGCGCCGAGAACGCGGTTGCCGGACAGCCGGAACAGCGTCAGCAGGATGGCGAAGGTAAGACCGATCACCATCGACAGAAGGGCGATCTGCAGCGTTACCACCGCACCGTCCAGAAGCTGCGGCAAAGCCTTCAGCGCCTGATTCCAGTGGAATGTATAGTTGAACATTAAGCGTCCCGCCTTTTCAGAAACGATCAACGGCGCGATCATTTTGACCGCGCCGTTTACGAAAAGTCCTGATTAGCGATAAACGCCGTTGACGGTGAGCGAGGGAACTTCGCCGCCAACCCATTTTTCATAGAGTTCGGCGTAACGGCCGGTGCGAACCTGCTGGTTGATGAAGAGGTTCAGGTAGTTGATGAAGCCATACTCGTCACGGTTGGTGAAGAGCGCGACGTAATCGATATCATAGGGCGCCTTGCCGACGACCGAGATACCGGCAAACTTGCCGCCCTTGACGTTGGACTGCGCAACCGTGGAGGTGGAAACGGTGGCGTCGATCTGGCCCTGGCTCAGCGCGAGGAAAACGTCGGCCTGCGTCTGATAAGGACGGAACTCGCCGGTTCCCCACTCCTTGACCGACTTTTCAAGCGCGATGGCTTCGAACGTGCCGGCGGTTGCTCCGACCGTCTTGCCCTTCATGTCCTCGAAGGACTTGATGCCCGACTTGTCGTTGGCGGTGACAGCCATTTCGAAAGCGAAGTAAGGCACGGTCATGCCGACCGTCTTGGCGCGCTCCAGCGTATCGGAGGTCGAGGCAACACCGACATCGACGCGGCCCGACATCAGTGCCGGAATACGCTCGGGGAACGGCGTTTCGACGATTTCAGCCGTGACGCCGAGCGCCTTGGCGAGATCGTTGCAATAGTCGACGTCGAAGCCGATCGGGTTGTTGGCGTCATCACGCGCGCCCATGGGCGGGAAGTCGAGCACGACGGCGCAACGCAGCGTACCGGACGAGATGATGTCGTCCAGCTTGTCGGCCTTGGCCGGGGTGATAGCGGAAGTGGCGGCCAAGAGGCCGGCGAAAATGACCGATTTTTTCATTCTTGATTTGCTCCCAGAATTGGTCTGCCGTTGAAGGCGCGGTCACTATTTCCCCATGGAAGCGATAAATCAACATAAAAATACAATGAGTATACAAAAAGAATTTTGTGCGCATGCGAACTGATGAGGTGTCGCGGATGATTAGGCCAGCCGGCGCGCGGCGAGCGGACAAGGTGGGGGAAACATCCAGCATCCCTCATTCCTGTGCTTGTCACAGGAATCTAGCCGGCCCAAGTCTTTAGGCTGAAAGAGGCTTTCCGACGCGCAGACGCGCGTCGACTGGATTCCTGTGACAAGTACAGGAATGAGAGCTTTAAGGTATCCTCGTATTTGAGAGGGTGGCCTTCTGCTCTGACTGAGCTTCATCGAAAAGACACGTTGCAATACTCACACCTTTGTATACTTTATGTATTCAAAATGTGCGAGCCCTATCGGAGGACTATGATGAGCGACACGACCACCTTGACCATTGAGGCACTTTTCCAGCGGGTCGAGTCGATTTTTTTGAGGGCCGGGCTGAATGATGTACAGTCGGGCGCATTGGCGCGCGTCATTACTGCCGGTGAGCGGGACGCCTGCAAGTCCCACGGCATCTACCGTATCGAAGGCGCGCTCCGCACCGTCAAGGCCGGCAAGGTGAAGCCCGATGCGATACCTGAAGTGGCTAAAGACGACGGCACGGCCATCGTCAAGGTCAATGCCCATGGCGGCTTCGCCAACCCCGCCTTCGAACTTGGTCTGCCGGTTCTGGTGGAGCGGGCGAGACGCTCGGGCATCGCAGCGCTCGTCGTCAATGACTGCACGCATTTCTCGGCGCTCTGGCCGGAAGTCGAAGGGCTGACCGAAAACGGTCTCGCCGGGCTGGTCATGTGCCCGAGCTATTCCACCGTCGCGCCCACCGGCGGAACCAAGCCTCTGCTTGGCACCAACCCCTTCGCCTTCGGCTGGCCGCGCAAGGGCACCTCCCCTTATGTCTTCGATTTCGCGACGTCGGTTGCGGCCCGCGGTGAAATCGAACTGCACCGGCGGGCCGGAAAGCCCCTGCCTGAAGGCTGGGCTCTGGATGCCAACGGCAAGCCGACGACCGACCCGGAGGCGGCCCTTGCCGGTTCCATGCTGCCCTTTGGCGGCCACAAGGGATCGGCCATCGGCACCATGATCGAGCTTCTCGCCGGCATCATGATCGGCGATCTCACCAGCCCCGAAGCGCTCGAATTTCTCGGCACCACCACGCTTGCGCCAACCCATGGAGAATTGATCGTCGCCTTTTCACCCGAAGCTTTCGCCAAGGGCCGTCCGGGCGACCCTTTCCTGCGCGCCGAAGTGCTGTTCGACGCTATCATCGGCCAAGGCGCCCGCCTGCCCTCCGGTCGCCGTTTTGCGGCCCGCGCCAAATCCGCAAGCGAAGGCATCACGCTTACCGCCGCCGAAATGGCCGGGCTCGACCGGCTGCTGGAAAAGGGGCTGGACGCGGTTTCCTGACCGTGTCGGAGAACAATATACATAAGGCCCGCGGCCGGTGCAGAGTTGACGGCGGAATCCGCAAACCTCTCCTCCGTCATCCTCGGGCCTGTCCCGAGGATCTGCAACGTATTGATTTTATTCACCGTGATTAGATCCTCGGCACAAGGCCGAGGATGACGCCGAGAGAATATCCACTCTTCATCACCAGCATCGTGGGGATTGTAGCCGGCAGAAAATTTAAACCGGACAGCCGTGGGACAAGTCCGGAGATGACGTCGAAGCCAAGAAACGCTCAAACGTCATCACATGCAAAAAAGGCCCGCAATTGCGGGCCTTTTTTTCACACCAGCAATATCTCAGGCAGCCTTGCAGGCCTGCACAGCGCCCGGAAGCTTGCTCCAGTCGGCATACCAGCTGTTGAACAGCTTGAACTGCGCCTCGACATAACCGCGCTGGCTGTCGGTCAGGGCGTCGGTTTCGTTGAAGTGCAGCGTGTATTCCTTGTCGCCCTTCAGCACCATCATGTGCTTGAAATAGAGAACCAGATCCGGGCCTTCATCGAAGGACGAGAGAACGGCGAGCGCCTGTTCCAGCTCCAGCGCGCGGGCGCGGGCGTCCGCATCACCCTTGGCGGCGGCCTGCGACAGCTTGCAGAGGTGAATGACTTCCTTCGGCAGGACATTGCCGATGCCGGTGATGGCGCCGGTGGCGCCGCAATTGACGAAGCCGTGGAAGACGGCGGTGTCGACGCCGATCATCAGGGTCACGTCGTCATCGCGGCTAGTGATGTTCTCGGCCGCATAACGCATATCCGCCGGGCCGCCGAATTCCTTGAAGCCGACGAGGTTCTTGTGCTCGGCGCGCAGCGCGAAGAAGAGATCGGCGCGGGTGGCGAAGCCGTAATAGGGGCTGTTGTAGATGACGGCCGGGATTTCCGGTGCAGCCGAGAGGATGGCCTTGAAATGCGCCTTCTGGGCGGCGATGACCGAACCGCGCGACAGGACGCGCGGAATGACCATCAGGCCCTTGGCGCCAACCTTCTGGGCGTGGGCTGCATGGGCAACGGCAGATGCCGTGTTGACCGCGCCGGTGCCGACGATGACCGGAATACCGGCTTTCACCAGGCGCTCCACGCCTTCCATGCGCTGCTCGTCCGTCAGGAGCGGCCAGTCGCCCATGGAACCGCAATAAACAACGGCCGACATGCCATCGGCGATCAGTTCCTTGCCCTTGCGAACAAGCGCATCGAAATCGGGGGTGCGATCATCCTTGCAGGGGGTCATCAAGGCGGGAATCACGCCGGAAAAAATGCTGGCCGTCATTTCAAGCTCCTAAGGGACATGTTTTTCAGGAATGGACGCACCTCCGCGCCACCCTTTCGACAAGGATATTACAATCTTGTATTTTATTTGTCGACAAGAAATCGACAAGCTACAGATTTATTTCCAGACGCTCGTTTCGCACCAGCAGCTTCTGCACCTGCCGCACGATCTGCTCGGCATGCTCGCGGGCCAGTTTCTCGGAAAGAACGGTATCACGCGCAGCAATCGCCGCGATGATCTCATCATGATCGTCAACGAAGCGCTTCGGAAGCCGATCGTCATAGGACTGATAATAAAGCCGGAGGATGCGTCGTCCCTCATCCAGCAGCCGCTTGAACAAGCTGGTAAAATAGGGGTTGCGTCCGGCTTCGGCGATGGAAAGGTGAAGTGCGGCATTGGTGGAGATCATTGCCAGCGCATCCTGCTCCTCCACCGCAATGGCGAATTCCGCATTGTGGGCGCGAATGCCGGCCAGATCTTCCGGACGGTGATATTGCGCGGCAAGCTGCGTCGTTACCCGATACATCAACACCAGCGCATCGAAATAGGTGTGCATGTTGAGGAAATCGATATTCGACACCATGGTCGAACGGTTCGGCAACGTATCGATCAGCCCCTCGCCCGAAAGCCGCACCAGCGCCTCGCGGATCGGCGTGCGCGACATCTTGAACCTTTCGGCAAGCTGCACCTCATCGATGGGGCTGCCCGGCGGCAGAACCAGATCGAGAATCTCGTCGCGCAGCAGATCATAGACCATCTTCACGCCGGAGCCGCGCTTGCGCTCGGCAGAAGCAATTATATCCGTCATCACCAAATCCCTCTTGTCGACATAAAGAGTACTATTATATTTTTTCGCAATCAACGACGCGTTGCAGCGCTGCCGCCCCGAATGGCGGAATAATTGTTCAAAAACAACAAAAAGCCGTCGCGAAAATTACCCGCGACGGCTTTTGATCATTCAGTTTGTGGCGTGTACGCTGTTTATGGGGCATCGCCGACTAAAGAAGGCGATTTAACCAAGGATTGAGGAGCACGCCGCGCCTCAAACCAGCATCAATTGCGCAGGCCGGTGGCAACGACGGAAATCTTGAAAGCGCCGTCCAGCGTCGGGTCGAAGGAAGCGCCCATCACCACATCGGTTTCCTCGCTGACCGCCTCGCGCACCAGCGTCATTGCCTCATCGATCTCGTAAAGCGTCAGGTCGTTGCCGCCGGAAATGGAAACCAATGCGCCGCGCGCTTCCTTCAGCGACGGTTCTCCGAGCAGCGGGTTGGCGATGGCTGCGGCCGCCGCTTCCGAGGCGCGCTTTTCGCCCTTGGCCTGCGCCGTGCCCATCAGCGCCCGGCCGCCATTCTTCATGACATAGCGCACATCGGCGAAATCGAGATTGACCAGGCCTTCGCGCAGGATGAGATCGGTGATGCAGCGCACGCCAAGCGACAGAACCTTGTCCGCCGTTTTCAGCGCATTTTCGAAGGTCGTGCCGGCATCGGCAATGCGCAGCAGGTTCTGGTTGGGGATGACGATGACGGTATCGGCCGTGTTGAGCAGGTTGGCGAAGCCGTATTCGGCGGCCCGCATGCGGCGCGCGCCCTCGAAGCTGAAGGGAAGCGTGACGACACCGACGGTGAGGATGTTCTTCGCCCGGCAGGCTTCGGCAATGACGGGGGCAGCGCCCGTGCCGGTGCCGCCGCCCATGCCGGCGGTGATGAAACACATGTCGTAGCCGCTCAGGTGATCCATGATCTCATCGAGGGAATCGATCGCCGCCTGCCGGCCAACCTCGGGATCAGCGCCCGCCCCAAGCCCGCCGGTCAGTTCGGAGCTGAGCTGCACGAGCCGCGGCGCGTTGGTCTTCTTCAGCGCCTGCGCATCCGTATTGGCGGCGATGAAATCGACGCCGCCGATGCCCTCGGCAATCATGTTGTTGATCGCGTTGCCGCCACCGCCACCGACGCCGACGACGGCGATATTGGGCGTGTTGCGGGCAATGGTGGCGCGCGGAGACTGGGTCATCGTCTTATTCTCTTTCTAAACTCATAGGGTCCCGCGCCGTTTTTTTGACCGCGGCACGCGAATGATCGGCAAGGTTCCAGCGCTTCCTCCCAGATGGGAAAGAGGCTGTAACGCTTTGAATTTTCATGCCGGCCTTTCACCCGATAATGGCGAAAGAACGGTGTTCCAGGGGGCGAAAGATGCTCCACGGCGACGTTCTCCGACCCCTTCCCCGGATGAAAACCGAACCGAATCAACTGCTTCGCTCTTGAAAGGTGATAGCCGAAAAGGCACACCGTTTACACTCCATTCACTATGTTTATCTCACTTTGGAACGAGTTACGCCGAGAAGTGTTTGCTTGCCGACCGCGCTGGAGCGGCGGGAGATGAAACGGAACCGGCCCTCCCCGCTCCAGGTTTAGTGGATGCATCGGAGACCCGAAAACTGCGTTGCACTTTTCGGTCCGATGCTCTGGAGCACACAGAATGGAGACAGGCATATGTTGGCAGACGTCTTGCAGAACGAACCGGGTTTCCGCACGGAACAGCCGCGTGTGCTGATCGTGGAAGACGAATTCCTCATCGCCATGGATATAGAGGATTCCATTTTGCAGGCGGAAGAAGAGGCGGATGTCATCGGCATCGCCAACCGGCTGGAAGATGCCGTGGCGCTTGGCAGCCGTGCCGATATCGCCTTTGTCGACGTCAATCTTGCCGACGGACAGACCGGCCCGGAGATCGGACGGCGGCTTTCCGAAGATCATGGCGTGGTGGTGATCTTCATGACGGCAAACCCCGAAGTCGTCGTCAACCTCGGCATCGGCGCCGGCGTGATCGCCAAGCCCGTGCCGCAGGACGCCGTGGAGCAGTGCCTTGCCTACGCCCTTGCCAGACGCGCAGGCACCCATGCCGTGACGCCCATCGGCATGATGGCTTTCGACTGAGATATTCCTGAAGACAAAGGAAGATGCTGAAAACAAAAAAGCCTGCCGCGGGAGGAGGTGCGGCAGGCTTTTTGAAAAGATGAACAGCGATATGGGAGGAGGAAAACCGCTGTCCCCGGGGCAATCCTTTGGGAGGAGGAGTAGGATCACCCGCATTACCAAAAGGATGTGGGAGGAGGTACATCCCTTTCGATGATTGGAAGATAGCATTTTTCTGCGTATTTGACAGGCACAAGCTTGCAGCACAGATATGCATTCACTGCATGGCGATATTCATCGCGCGACATCGGGAAAACCCCACCCTTCGGCTCCGACTTCCACGTCGCCGGATTATCCCGCGGATATTCGCGGTAAAAGCATCCCATATCCCCAAAACAAAAACGCCCGCGGAGCGGGCGTTTGGGCATTCAAAAGCGGCGATATCGCCTTGATTACCTGCCAACGGCGGCGCGGGCGACGCTGGTGATCTGGCTGCGATCGATACCGAGATCGTGCAGTTCACGGGTGCTCATACGGCCGAGTTCGTTGATGGTCTGACGGTATTTGCGCCAGTTATTGAAGCTGCGTGCTACGTTCATGACATTACCCTTTCTGAGGTTTAGGTGACGTCAGTAACGTTTTCGCTCCGGCGTCCTTTGATGCCCCCTATATGCGCTTTTCGATGACGAATTAACAGGCAGAATAAGGCAATCCACCCATGCGCCAGACGCAAGGGTTCCCCATGACGGTTTGCGACGAAAAAGAAACGTGACTAAAATTCAGACGGTTCGCCGGGCTTGGAACCGCCCCCCGCCGCTCAGAACTTGTAGCGGACGCCGAATACGTTGGCGTTTGTGGCGCCTTTCATGTTGCCCAGTGTTTTGCCACCGCCGGAACGGTGGTGAAGACGCCAGAAGAATTCCGTCGAGGAATCCTCGCTGAAGGACACGTTGATTTCCGGTCCCAGATAAAACAGGACATTGGCATTGCCGTCGTCCTTGATTTCCTGTTCCCGCTCGCGGCCCGGCTGCGCATCCGTGACGAGGCTGAGGCCGGCGGTAAAGCTTGGCGTGATGAACAGCCGTTCTCCGAGCCTGATCTGCTCGTAACGCGCGACCGGACCCGCCCAGACTTCACCGGTAAAGCCCTTACCAAATCTGGCGGCGACGCCGATTTCGCCGCCGAGTTTCACGTTGCCGATGTGGTAGGGGTAGAACTGATAGCCGCCGCCCAGAATGGCATTGCGCTCATATTCCACCGGAATGAGGGCCGTACTTTTCAGCATGTCCTCTTTCGTCAGGGCGCCGCCGAAACCGAATATCGCTTCGCTCGTTTCCGACGTCATATCTTCTGACGCAAGAGAGGGCGTTGCCGCCAGTGCGATCATGGCTGCCAGTGACAGACGTGCTGCAATATTCATTTTGCTACTCCTGAACAAAGCCCGCTTACCCAGCCGTCCTCATAGGCATATTCACGGAAGGCGAAAATACCGTTACCGAACACAATTTATTCAACTTGCGCGGAAATAGGCGAAATAAGCGCACGATCCCGCTGCTGTCAGCGCAGGAACCGCCTGAAACGGCGAAGCGCGAAAACGAAAAGCGCGGAGCCGATGGCCAGCAGCGCCAGCAATTGCGGCCAGACGACATCCAGCCCCGCCCCCCTGAAAAGCACCGATTGCGCCAGTATGACGAAATGGGTGTTGGGTGCGAGAAGCATGATGTACTGGATGATATCAGGCATGCTTTCACGCGGCGTCATGGCGCCGGAGAGCACCTGCAACGGCAGCAGGAACAGGATCAGCAGCATGCCGAATTGCGGCATGGAACCGGCCACCGTCGCAAGAAAGATGCCCATCGACGTCATGGCGAAGAGCTGCAACGCCGTTCCGAGCAGGAAGAGCAAAAGCGAGCCTTCGATTGGAATGGCGAGCAGGCCCCTGACGACGACAAACAGCGAAAAAGCAGACGCCACCAGCACGACAAGGCCCATGGACCAGACCTTGCTGAGCATGATTTCCAGCGGCGTGACCGGCATGACCAGCAGATGCTCGACCGTGCCATGCTCGCGCTCGCGAATGAGCGCCGCCCCCGTCAGCACGATCGACAGCATGGTGATGGCGGTGATGATGTTGTTGATCGACCCGAACCACGACTTGTCCAGTTCCGGGTTGAAACGAGATCGCAGGGTAAGGTCCACCGGCACCGAAGTCGCACCGCGATAACGGTTGATATATTCCTGAACTTCGCTCGTCACGATGCTCTGCACATAACCGCCGCCACTGAAAGCCTGGCTCATGCGGGTGGCGTCGATATTGAGCTGGATGGCCGGCTGCTGCCCGGCCATCAGCCGGCGCTGGAAATCCGGCGGGATGTTGAGCGCGAAGGTATCGAGGCCCGCATCCATGCGCTTGTCCATTTCAGCGATGGAAATCTGCTTCGGCGGGGAGAAATAGGGCGGATAAAAAGCCGTGCTGATGCGCCCGGAAAGCGGCGACTGATCTTCGTCGACGATGGCGATGGCGGCATTGTTCAGCGTCTCCGGCAGCGCGCTGGAGCCGGTATAGATCTGCAGCGTGAAGGCGTAGACGATGAGCAGCAGCAACATGCCGTCGCGCGCGAGGCCGCGCAGTTCCTTGATGCCGAGCTGGAAGATGTTGGACGAAAACAGCTTCATGACGCCTGTTTCCTCAAAAGTGCGGCGCCGGCAATGAGAAGCAGCGGAATGGCGATGAGAAGCGGCAGGAACGAGCCGGAGAGCCCGGCGAAATCCAGCCCCTTGGAGAAGGTGCCGCGCGAAATGGTCATGAAATAGGTGGCGGGATAAATGTTGCCGATAAAGGCGCCCGCCCCCTGCAGCGACGAAACGGGATCGATCATGCCCGAATATTGCGTTGCCGGAATGAGCGTCAGCAAAGCCGTGCCGAAGATCGCCGCGATCTGGCTCTTCATGAAGGACGACATGAGAAGGCCGACGGAGGTGGCGATGATGACATAGAGCAGCGCTCCCGTCGCATAGGCGAAATAACTTCCGGTGAAGGGCACCTGGAAGATGAAGATGGCGAAGGCCGTCAGAAGCAGGAAATTGAGCATGCCGAGGGCGACATAAGGAAGCTGCTTGCCGATCAGGAATTCCAGCCGCGTGGTCGGCGTCACGTAAAGATTGACGATGGAGCCGAGTTCCTTTTCCCTGACGACGCTGAGCGCCGCCAGCATGGCGGGAATGAGCATGAGCAGCAGCGGAATGACCGCCGGCACCATGGCGACGAGGCTCTTGACGTCCGGATTGTATCGATAGCGCGTTTCGATGCTGAATGTGCTCTGCGTCGCCGCGCTGCCGTAAATCTCGGCCGCCTTGCGCGCCAGCCATGTCTGGTGCATGCCCTGCACGTATCCGCGAACTGTCTCGGCCCGCTGCGGCATGGCGCCGTCGATCCACGCGCCCACCTCTACCGTCTTGCCGCGCAACACGTCGCGGCCGAAACCGGGGGGAATTTCAATGGCGAGGCTCAGTTCCCCGTCACGCATCCGCCGATCCATATCGGCATAATCGCGGATCGGTTCCTTCTCGATGAAATAACGGGAGCCGGCAATGTCGAGCACGTAATCGCGGCTGATGGTGGAATCGTCACGGTCCAGCACCGCGAAGGTCAGGTCCTCGACATCGAGATTGATACCGTATCCAATAACGAACATCAGGATGACGCTGCCGAGCACCGCCAGCGTGCCGCGAATGGGATCGCGCTGTAGTTCCAGCGCCTCGCGGCGGGTATAGCTGAACATGCGCCTGAAATCGAAAAACCGCTTACGATTGGGTGCAGCATGTTGCGTCGCCGGCACCTGCGCTGTCGCGACGGGCGCTGCCGCAGGCTCCGCCTTCTTGACGCCCGAAGCATCCTCGAGATAGGCGACGAAAGCCTCTTCGAGGGTTGCGGCATTGCGGCTTTTGGTAATCGCGTCAGGCGTATCGCTGATCAGCACCTTGCCGGCATGCATCAGCGAAATCCGGTCGCAGCGCTCCGCCTCGTTCATGAAATGTGTAGAGATGAAGATGGTGACATTGTCGTTGCGCGAGAGATCGGCAAGGATTTGCCAGAACCCGTCGCGCGCCACCGGGTCGACACCGGAGGTCGGCTCATCGAGGATGAGAATATCAGGCGAATGGATCATCGCCACCGCCAGCGACAGCCTCTGCCGGATGCCGAGCGGCAGGTCGTCCGGCAGGGTCTCCATGACCGCGCCGAGGTCGAAACGCTCGGCCATTTCGGCGATACGCGGTTGAATGCTCTCTTCCGGCAGCTTGAACAAGCGGGCGTGAAGATCGAGGTTCTGGCGCACCGTCAGCTCGGAATAGAGCGAGAAGGCCTGGCTCATATAGCCGACGCGGTGACGGATCGCCATGTCGCTGGCATCCACCTTGTGCCCGAAAAGCTTGGCCTCGCCTTCGCTGGCGGCCAGAAGCCCCGTCAGCATCTTCATGGTGGTTGATTTTCCGCAGCCGTTCGAGCCGAGAAAGCCGAAAATCTCACCGCGCGGAATCTTGAAGCTGACATTGTCGACGGCGGTAAAATCGCCGAAGCGCATGCTGAGATGCGACGCCTCGATGGCATAGTCGCTCTCACCGGTCACCTTTCGCGGCGCGATATGGACTTCGTGGTAACCCTTGCGCTTCTCTTCAGGAAGAAGCGCGATGAAGGCTGCATCGAGATTGGGTGCGGAGGTGCGCTTAAGAAGTTCGGCAGGCGAGCCGGTGGCTAAAATCTTGCCGCCATCCATGGCGACCAGCCAGTCGAAACCGGCGGCCTCTTCCATATAGGCCGTGGCGACGATGACGCTCATGCCCGGACGCCCGGCCCGGATGGAATCGATCAGCTCCCAGAATTGCCGGCGCGACAATGGGTCGACGCCGGTGGTCGGTTCATCGAGAATGAGCAGGTCGGGATCGTGGATAAGCGCGCAGCAGAGCCCGAGTTTCTGCTTCATGCCGCCGGAAAGCTTCATCGCGGGGCGGTCGGCGAATGGCTCGAGGCCGGTGCTCTTCAGCAATTCGGCGATGCGCGCCTGCCGCTCCCTGCCGCCCTGCCCGAACAGCCTGCCGAAAAAGTCGATATTTTCGAAGACGGACAGGGTGGGATAAAGGTTCTTGCCAAGACCCTGCGGCATATAGGCGATACGCGGGCAGGTATCTTCGCGGTGGCGCGGATCGGACATGTCCCCGCCCAGAACCTCCACCCTGCCTTTCTGGATGGCGCGCGCGCCGGAGACGAGCGATAACAGGCTCGATTTGCCGACACCGTCAGGCCCGATAAGCCCGATCATCCGCCCGGCGGGGATATCGACCGATATGTCGGCCAGCGCTATGGTGGTTCCAAAAGTCAACCGCACATCGGCCAATCGCGCGATCGGTGCATGCCTGTCATTCGTTGCGGGAGGCGCGACCATGGTGGCCACCGTCACTTGACGAGATTGCGTTCGAGGTTTTCCGGCCAGGCGGCCTGCGGATCAAGCCGGACATAGGCCATGCCGGGCAGCCCGGTTTTGACATACTGGATATATTTCTGCAGCAGCTCCTGCGGGATTTGCGCCCTCACCCGGAATGTCAGCTTCTGGCGTTCCTCTTCGGTTTCAACCGTTTTCGGCGTGAACTGCGCGACATCGGCGACGAAGGAAACCTTCGCCGGAATGGTATATTGCGGGGCGGCATCCAGTATCAGGCGAACGTCCGATCCCATGGATGTGCGACCGGCCTCGGCCGTCGGCAGGAAGAACGTCATATAGACATCGCCGAGATCGACCAGGTTCAGAACCCGTCCACCAGCCGACAGCACCTCACCCGGCTGGGCGATACGATATTGCACGCGGCCGTCGCGGGGCGATTTCAGCGTCGCATCGGCGATGTCAGTCTCGATGCTTTCTATATCGGCCTGCGCGGCATCCACCGCCGCCTCGGCATCGACGATCTGCGCCTTGGCGGCGTTGATTGCGGCATCGGAGGCGGCAAGCGAAGCCTCAGCGGAGGCGAGCGTGGCGCGGGCGGACTGCTCGGCGGCCTCACTGTCATCGACGATCTGCTGCGAGACGGCGTTGCCGGTCAGCAGCTGTTTCGAGCGCGCATAGGTCTTGGAGGCGGAATCGAGCTGGGCCTTGCGCTGTTCCACCACCGCCAGCGCCGAGGTCTTTTCGGCCTCCCGTTGGGCGACAAGGCTGTTGGCCGTATCGATTGCTATTTTCGCGCGGCGAAACTGTGCTTCCGCCTGACGCTTCCTCGCCTCCAGTTGCGCCGTATCCATCTGGGCAAGCACCTGCCCGGCCTTCACGAAATCACCCTCACGCACCATGATGTCCTGAAGACGACCGGCGGTCTTGGTGGAAATATCGATTTCGACGGCCTCGATCCGGCCGTTGCTGGCCACGAAACCGGCGGGAAGTCCCTCACCCTTCAGCTTCGACCAGGAGAAATAGGCGACACCGGCAATAACCAGAATCACCAGACCAACGAGCAAGCCTTTTTTAGACATCCGTCTTCCCCATGAACCCTTCGAATTTCAACCCTAATACGATGAAACCGAAGAAGCCAGCCACCATTGCGTTTAGTATTCGCCCCCAACATTTCTCCTCTTTAAGAGGGGATAGATCGAGTCAGGGGCTGTTTAGACGTCGAGGTGTTTTGTAGCCTTGACACAAGTCAAATGCTTTAAGGGTTTCAGACATACGCCTAAACCGGCTGATGATGGCAGGCCTCAGGGGTTGCAAAGCTCTATGAAACGGCCGCGTTTGGCAAAGCCGCATCATCCGCACCCCGTCACCCCGGACCTGATCCGGGGTCCAGCGCGATCAAGTCCTTGATCGCGGAAGAGTCCTCTCACGGCGCAGACGCGCCGTGGCTGGATGCCGGATCTAGTCCGGCATGACGGAGGAGAGGGCCTGTACCTTAATATTTGTCGTAGCAACCGCGCCTTACACCGCCCGCGCCCGCTTCACCTCCACCTGCGTCCATTCCGGCAGCCAGTCGCGATGGGCCAGTAGCAGATCGTCCACCAGCGACCAGATCTGGTCGAGATCCAGTTCCGCCGCCGTGTGCGGGTCCATCATCGCCGCATGGAAGATGTGCTCGCGGTTTTCGCTCATCAGCGCCCGCACCGTCAGCTCCTGCACATTGATGTTGGTGCGCATCAGGGCGGTGAGCTGCGGCGGCAATTCGCCGATGAAGGTGGGCTGCACGCCGTTATGATCGACCAGACAGGGCACTTCCGCCGCGCAATCCGATGGCAGCGAGGTGATGCAGCCATTGTTGCGCTGGTTGCCGTAGATAACCGAAGGCTCGCCGGTCCAGACCGAGTTGATGATGGAGGAGGCATATTCCTTGGATGGCTTGACCTCGATCTTCTCGGCCGAACGATAGGCCGCCGCCTGCTCCTTCCAGCGCTCGATCTGCTCGATGCAGCGCTTCGGATATTCATCGAGCGGGATACCGAATTTCTCGATCAGATCCTCGCGCCCTTCCTTGATGAAATAGGGCGTATATTCGGCGAAATGCTCGGAACTCTCGGTGACGAAATAACCGAGGCGCGTCAGCATCTCGTAACGCACCTTGTTGGGGCAACGCGGGTTCCAGCCGGGTTTGGGCGCACGGCCTTCGCGGTAGGCGCGCACGAGGTCGGGATAAAGGTTCTTGTAGCTGCCATCGGTCTGGCGGTGTTCGAACTCCAGGAAGAACGCCATATGGTTGATGCCGGCCGAACGGTAGCGGATTTCCTCATATGGAATATCGAGATCGTGGGCGAGTTCCATGGCCGTGCCCTGCACGGAATGGCAAAGGCCGACCTGCCGGATCGTCGGATATTTTTCCGCGATCGCCCAGGTATTGATCGCCATGGGGTTCACATATTGCAGCATGATCGCATTCGGGCAGACGGCCAGCATATCCTCGCAAATCTTCCAGAGGTGCGGCACGGTCCGCAGGCCGCGCATGATGCCGCCGACGCCGAGCGTATCGGCGATGGTCTGACGCAGGCCATATTTGCGCGGCACCTCGAAATCGGTGACCGTGCAGGGCTCATAACCGCCGATCTGGAAGGCCACGACAACGAAATCCGCGCCGGCGAGCGCCTTTTTCTGGTCCGTATAGGTCTCGGCTTTCGCCTTCGCCCCAAGCGTCGAAATCAGCTTGTTGACGACGATGGCGCTTTCTTCCAGCCTCTCGCGATTGATATCCATCAGCGCGATGGTGGCGCCCGAAAGCGCCGGACGCTGCAGCACGTCGCCAATGATGTTCTTCATGAACACCGTGGAGCCTGCGCCGATGAATGTGATCTTGGGATCTCTTGCCATGTCTACCTCCAGCATTGGGAATTCAAGCGATTTCGAAGGCGGCCCGTACAAGCCGCTGGGTATATTCGGTTTTCGGATTTGTCAGCACATCCTCGACAGGCCCTTGCTCAACGATCTGCCCGCGCTGCATGACGATGACGCGGTGGCAGAGCGCGCGGACCACTTTCAGGTCGTGTGAGATGAACAGGTAGCTCAGGCCCCGCTCATCCTGCAGCTTGCGCAGGAGATCGATGATCTGCGCCTGCACGGAAAGATCGAGCGCCGAGGTTGGCTCGTCGAGCAGGATGAATTCCGGCTCCAGCGCCACCGCACGGGCAATGGCGATACGCTGGCGCTGGCCGCCGGAGAATTCATGCGGGAAACGTGAGAGGATATTGCCGGGCATGCCCGCCGCCTCCAGCGCGTCGCGCACCCGGTCCAGCCTTTCGGCCTTGGTTCTGCCCAGCCCATTGACGACAAGACCTTCCTCGATGATCTGGCCGATGGTCATACGCGGATTGAGCGAGGCGAAAGGGTCCTGAAAGACGATCTGCATACGCGAACGCAAAGGCCGCATTTCGGCGCGGGAGCGGCCATCGACCCTCTCGCCATCAAAGATCACCTCGCCGGCCACCGGCTCGTTCAGCCGCAGCAATGATTGGCCGAAGGTCGTCTTGCCGGAACCGGATTCACCGACGAGCCCAAGCGTCTCGTGCCGATTGAGGGTAAGCCCCAGACTGTCGACGGCGATCAGTTCCTTCAGCTCCGGTTTGAACAGCCCGCCGTAACGCATCATGAAAGAGACGCGCACGCCGCTTGCCGTCAGCAGCACGCCGGAATTTTCCGGCAGCGGCTTTGCCGTGCCATGCGGTTCGGAGGCAAGCAGCTTTTTGGTATAGGGGTGCTGCGGCGCTTCGAAGAGCTTTTCCGTAGTGTTGTGTTCGCGCATCTCGCCATGCTGCATGACATAGACGTAATCGGAAAACTGCTTCACGATCGTCAGGTCATGGGTGATGAGAACCACGGCCATGCCGCGCTTCTTCTGCAGGTCGCGGATGAGGTTGAGGATTTGCGCCTGCACCGTCACATCGAGCGCGGTCGTCGGCTCATCGGCAATAAGCACATCCGGATCGTTGGAGAGCGCCATGGCGATCATGACACGCTGCCGCTGGCCGCCGGACAGCTGATGCGGATATTGCTTCAACCGCGCTTCCGGCTCCGGTATCTGCACCTGCCGCAGAAGATCGAGCGCCCTCGCCTCGGCCTCTTTTCGGCTCAGTTTCGAATGGACACGGATCGCCTCGACGATCTGGCTGCCGATCGTATAGATCGGGTTCAATGAACTTATCGGCTCCTGAAAGATCATCGAGATGCGGTTTCCGCGCAGCGCCCGCCGCTGGCGGCTCGAAAACTTCAGAATGTCGTCGCCATTGAAACGCACGGTGGCGGATTTCGCAACGGACGCCCGCTTCGTCAAAAGCCCCATGATCGTGCGGGCCGTGACGGATTTTCCCGAACCGGATTCGCCGACGATGGCAATCGTCTCGCCCCGGTAAAGCTGAAAAGAAATGTCCTTCACCGCTTCCACCGTGCCATGTTCCACCTTGAAGGTCACGGCGATGTTGCGCGCATCGATGATGGCGTCGTCGCTTCGGTCATCGGCATCGAAGCGGATGGCGGGCGCGTAAGTGTTGTTCTGTGCAGCAGCAACCATATTACGCTCCTCTCAATAGGGATCGACGGCATCGCGCAGGCCATCGCCCAGCGCGTTGAAGGCGAAGACCGTGACCAGCACGAAACCGACCGGGGCGAGAATCCAGGGATAGGAACCGATGACGGAATAGGTCGCCGTATCCTGCAGCATCAGCCCCCAGGAGATGAGCGGCGGCTTGACCGCAAAGCCGAGGAAACCGAGGAAGGATTCGAGCAGCACGACGCTTGGGATATGCAGCGTGACGGCAACGATCACATGGCTCATCACATTCGGCAGGATATGCTG
The DNA here is from genome assembly GCF_004005385.1 of Agrobacterium sp. CNPSo 2736. Lineage (NCBI taxonomy): Bacteria > Pseudomonadati > Pseudomonadota > Alphaproteobacteria > Hyphomicrobiales > Rhizobiaceae > Agrobacterium > Agrobacterium sp. CNPSo 2736. The sequence continues at coordinate 121,773 of NZ_RZTX01000008.1, forward strand.
GAAAATGATGCGCCGGTCAGTGGCACCGACGGCAATCGCCGCCCGCACATAATCGATACGCGCCAGCGCCAGCGTCTTGCCGCGCACCTCTCGCGACATCTGCGCCCAACCGAGCGCCGACATGACGCCGACGACGAAGACGAGGAACACGGTGGTCGGCGCGGTGACCGGAATGAGCGACGTCAGCGCGAGATAGAGCGGCAATTGCGGAAACGCCAGCACCACTTCGACGAAGCGTTGTACCCATGCATCCAGCGGCCCGCCGAAATACCCTGATATCAGGCCGACACTGGTGCCGATGACGGTAACGATGGCGACGACGCTCAAGGCGATGGCAAGCGAGATGCGCGAGCCATAGATGGCGCGCGACAGCACGTCGCGTCCGAACTTGTCGGTTCCGAGAAAATGCACCGGCTGGCCATCGGTCGAGCCGAAGAAGTGACGGCTCATCGGGATAAGGCCCAGCAGCCTGTATTCCGCACCTTTGACGAAGAAGCCGAGATAGACGGGATTGTCGTAATCCGGCCCGACGATGGGCTGGAAGGTGACAGGATCAAGTTCTTCCGTCTCGGCGATGGCATAGACGCGCGGCGCGAGGCTGATATTGCCATCCTTGTCGGTGAAGCGAACCACCTGCGGCGGCGAAAAGCTGCCATGGGTTTCGAGCGGGTTCATCGGCGCGAAGAAATCCGCAAAGATGGCGATCAGGATCAGCAGCGCTACCAGCACCAGCCCGACCATGCCGGTGAAGGAGCGTCTGAGACGCCGCCAGACCAGCGCGAGATAGGTCTCGTTGCCATGGGCGAAACGGTCGGGTTTTGCGGGGGCGGCGGTTTCGGTCTTCATCTCGTCAAACGCCATCATTTCAGGCCCTCCCGAATTCGCGAACGCGCGGGTCGAGCATGGCAAGCAGCATGTCGGCGATGATGTTGCCGACGATCAGCGTGGCGGCCAGCACCATCATGAAGGTCGCGGTGACATAGACATCGCCCACCGCCATGGAGCCGACAATGGCCGGGCCGACGGTCGGCAGCGCGAAGATGATCGCGGTTTCGATCTCGCCGCTCAGCATGTAAGGCAGCACCACGCCCTGATACATGACGAGCGGATGCACCGCGTTCGGAACCGCATGGCGCATGATGACAGCGCCTTCCGAAAGACCCTTGGCGCGCGCCGTCTCGACATATTGCGCATTCAGCGTATCGAGCAGATTGCCGCGCATCACTCGCATATTATAGGCCAGCCCACCGAAGACGGCGATGGCGACCACGGGCCAGACATGGCTGACCAGATCGACAAATTTGCCCCACGACCATGGCGCACCGCCATATTGCGGCGAGAAGAAGCTGCCGATCTCGGACACGTCGAAATGAAACACCATGAGATAGACGAGGATCAGCGCCATCAGGAAACGCGGGATCGTCATACCAAGGAAGGCGATGGTGGAGAGCAGATTGTCGACCCAGGAATATTGCCGTGTGGCCGCCCATATGCCGAAGGCGATACCGAGAACCGATGCAAAGATGTGGCAGACCAGCGCCAGCGCAATGGTGCGCGGCAGGCGTTCGCCAACCACATCGGCGACCGGCTTGTTGTAATAAAAGCTGTAGCCGAAATCGCCGCGCGTGACGATGCCGCCGATCCAGTTGAAATATTGAATGACGAGCGGCTTATCGAGGCCGTGTTCGATGCGGTAGGCCTGCGCCTGCGCTTCCGCCTGTTCGAAGGACGCACCGCCCTGGTTCATCAGCTGCGAGCGGATGTAGTCGGCATAATCGCCGGGCGGCGCCTGAATGATGGCGAAGGTTACCACGCTCAGGATCAACAACACCGGAACGGCGGAGCCTATGCGTATCGTCAGGAATCTCAGCATCGAACGGTTTTCCTCCGTTTGGGCGGGCCGTGATGGATAACGGTTCGCCGGGTGCCTCCGGCCGCGCTTCACGCGCGACCGGTACCGGGTGTTCTCCGGGAGGAGTTCTTCAAGTTTGTCGCATTTCCGGACGTAAAACCGCGACGCACTTTTACTGGAAATGCTTTAGTTGATCGGCCCGCCCTCACCCGGCTTGCCGGGAAGCTGCTGCGGGAAGAGTTCGTATTTGCCCTGCTTATCCGCCGCGACCCAAAGGCGTTCGCGAATGATGGAATCCTCGGCCCAGTTGAACATGAAGATCGGCGTGCCCTGCGGCACATTCGAGAACCGCTTGTTGACGATCAGCGCACCGGGATATTCGGTGAGACCGATCGTATAGAGGTTCTGCGTATAGACCTTCTGATATTGCTTCATCAGCTCGGCCCGCTCGGCATTGTCCTGCGAGGAGATGAACTTGCGCACGAGATCGGCCATCTCCTTCTCGAACGGCATCAGATCGAGTTCCTTGCCTTCGGGCGAGCGGTGGTTCCAGCTTGTGCGCGGGCCGACAGGGGCAAGCTGCTCGGTATTCTGCACCACGGATGAAAGCTCGGTGGAGTTGCGCCGTACCAGCCAGTCGAACTGCCCGCCATAATGGGCGGCATCACGCTGGTTGGAATCGAGGCTGTTGATGACGACGCGCAGGCCGAGTTTCGCCATCTGGCCAACAAGACCTTCCGCGAGGCTCTTGTCCGTCGCGTAACCGTTATTGACGAGAAGGGTAATTTCGACATTGCGGCCACCCAGCGTTTCCTTCGGGAAATTCAGGAAACCATCGCCATCCGTATCCTTCAGGCCAATCGAGGCGAGTGCGGCCTTGGCGGCATCGAGGTTGAAGGGGTAATAGACCGTGGAGGCGCGGTCATAGAAGCTGGTGCCAGACGAAATGCCGCCCGGATAGATCGCCGTGAACGGTCCCTTCACCAGCGAGTCGCCGACTGCCTTACGGTCGATGGCCGATGTGACGGCCTGACGGAACACCTCGTTGCGGTTCAGCTCGCGGATCGCCTGTCCGCGCTCGTCCGGATTGCCCCAGCCATTGGCGGAGAAATTCATCTGGAGATTATAGCCGATGAGGCGCGGCCCGAAGGCGAGACGAGCCGGCGCATTGGGGTCGGCGGCGCGTTTCAGCGAGGCGACGAAATTTTCCGGCTGTTCGAGGTTGGAGAAATCGCCCGATCCCGCCACGGCCTGCACATCACGGTCGGCCCAGGTGGAAAGCTTGTAATGGACCTCGTTGAGATAAGGAAGCTGCTGGCCCTTCTCGTCGACCTTCCAGTAATAGGGATTGCGCCTGAGCACGATGATGTCATCGGGACGATAAGCGACCGGCACCCATGCCCCCATGACCGGCATGTTCATATATTCCGGCGGGAAAGCGTTCTTGAACTGGTTGTAGGTGTTCTTGGAATATTTCGGATGTTGCGGTTTCAGGATATGCGACGGCCCGGGGCAGAAGCTCGGATAGGCCATGGTATAGAGATATTGCTTGGGAAACGCCGCCTTGAAGGTCCATTCGACAGTGTAATCATCGATCTTCGTGAGCGTCGTTCCCTCACCGAAAGCCTCGGGCGATGCGCCGCCGCCAAGCGGTGAAACATTGGGGTCGACGACGGCATCTTCCCAATAGAACATCACGTCATCGGCATTGAAGGGCTCGCCATCAGACCATTTGGCGCCCTTGACGAGATGCATCGTCAGCTTGTGGCCATCCTCGGACCATTCCCAGCTTTTGGCCAGATTGGGCAGCGGTTCGGTATCCTTGGCATCCACCTGGAAGAGCGGTGCCGTGCGCGTCAGGCATTCGGAAAGGGCGATATCGATGCCGCCCCAGCCCTGGCTCTGGCCGGCAATATAGTTCCAGCCCTCGGGCCTGCCGCCCACCACATGGCGCATCGTATCGCCGTAAACGCCCATACCGTCGGGCATATTGCCGGTCTTGTAGACCAGCGGTTCTTCCGGCAGGCGCTCTTTCAAGGGCGGCAGCTTGCCGGTCTTTTCGAATTTCTCGCTGACCCAGTCAGGCTCGCTGTAGCTCGGCAGCGCCTTGAATTCGAGGATCGAGTCGCGCGCCACATAATTGATCTTGCCTTCGGCCGGAAATTGCGGCGGCTCGGGCGGCGTGGCGGTCTCGAAGGCATTCGCATTGAGTGCGATCATCGAAACACCGAGACCCAGTGCCGAGATGATACCGATCCTGCGTTGAAGTAACATCGTCATTCCTCCCAAATGGCAGCTCTTCGACCGCCCACCCTCTGTGATCGTTCTGGCCGTGGCGGCGAACTCCCTTCCGCCGCCCGGCCTGTTCCCATGCCTTTCCTTCAAACAGCCTTTTTCAGCGCCGATTTTTCGGCCCGCAATTCTTCGATGGAGCGCACGTTGCGGCGCGCAGCCCCCGCCCAGTCGCGGGTCTTGACGCTGGATTTGGCAAGCCGCTCCTTCGCTGCCGGCACGGCATGGGCATATTGCGGCAGCCAGCGCGCCTGCGCGACGACCATCTCGTCCACCATCTGCCAGACCTCCTCCGGTGTGGCGACGGCGCCGACCAGCGGATCGTGCAGCACGGCCAGCTTCAAAAGATCGATATCGCCGCTCACCGCCGAATGCACGGACATGCGCTGTACGTTGATGGAGGCCATGCAGGTGGCCGCACAGGCTTCCGGCAGGGTCACGCCCGAGACCATGTTGATGCCGAAACGGTCGACAAAACCGGGGGATTCGATGATGGCATCGGCTGGCAGATTGGTGATGACACCATTGTTCTTGACGTTGAAATGGCCGCGATAGACACGCCCCGTCTCCAGCGCTTCAAGAATATGGCTTGCATGTTCGTTGGAGCGCTTTGCCGGATCGATCGGCTTGGCGGCGGATGCCAGGAATTGCGGAAATTCCGTCTCGAACCAGTTCCGCGTTTCGGTGGAGTGGCGGAGATAACCGCCGGTTTCACCGTGGATCCAGTCGGACATGTCGATCCAGCGGGCAATCTCTTCCGGCCGCTTGCGATACCACGGCAGATATTCGGACAGATGGCCGTTGCTTTCGGTCGAATAGACGCCGAACCGCTTCAGCACGTCGATGCGCAGCTTCTCCTGCTGCGAGAAGACCGGATGCGCCTCGAAGGCGGCGACCAGCTCGTCCTTGCCGATCTTGCGACCGTTGAGCCTCAGATCGATGAACCACGTCTGGTGGTTGATGCCGGAGCAGATGTAATCCAGCTCGGACACGCTTTTCGCACCGAGAATTTCCGCAATCTGCTCCGCGCCGTGCTGAACGCCGTGGCAGAGACCGACCGTATCCACCTTGCCATATTCGATGGCCGCCCAGGTATTCATGGCCATGGGGTTGGCATAGTTCAGGAATTTTGCACCCGATGCGGCGACCTCGCGGATATCCTTGCAGAAATCCAGAATGACCGGAATGTTGCGCTGACCGTAGAGAATGCCGCCGGCGCAGATCGTATCGCCCACGCACTGGTCGATGCCGTATTTCAGCGGAATGCGGATATCATCGGCATAGGCTTCCAGACCACCGACCCGCACGCAGCTGATGATATATTTCGCACCCTCCAGCGCCCGCCGCCGGTCGGTATCGGCCGTCACCTTCACGGGGAAACCATTGGCCTCGACGATCTTTTCGAGGATCGCCCTGATCATATCCAGATTGTGCTGGCTGATATCCGTCAGCGCGACTTCAATATCGCGAAACTCCGGCACACACAGGAGATCGGTGAACAGTTTTTTCGTGAAACCGACGCTGCCTGCGCCAATAATAGCGATTTTGAAACTCATAACGCCACCTCTGTTGCAAATCGAACGGGTGAAACGGGCCGAAGGATCTTAAAATGGCACTGCAGAAAAATACCCGTAAGAATCCCGGAAAACCGGCCTTCCTCTCCAATTTTTCAGCAGCAATATCCTGCTGGCTGTCTCCTCGGATCGGGATTATGCGTATAATATCGGTGAGGACCAGAGAAGGATTATGCTTTCATGGGTAATTTTGTGCTGCGGGATTTGATCGATCAGGGACCCGGCATGCGAACAGTCTCGCTGCCGCGCGGCCGCCAGACGCTGCACACCATGCCGACCAGCAGCGGTTATGAAATCCGCAGCGGCGGCAATTACGACTGGGACGGGCGCAAACGCGGCCAGACGCCTTTTACCGTGCTGCAATATTGCATCGCCGGCCAGGGCAATCTGCGTTACGAGAACCGCCATTATGTGGTGAGACCGGGCGAAACCCTGCTGCTGCTCATTCCCCACAATCACCGCTACTGGCTGGAAGAAGGCAAAGAATGGGAGTTCTTCTGGATTTCCATGAACGGCGAGGAAGCCCTGCGCATTCACCGCAATATCCTCTCCGTCACCGGCCCGATCCTCAAACTCCAACCCGAAACCGTGGATCATCTTGCCGAATGCTGCTCGCGCCTCGTCAATGGCGCGGAAACGCCAGGCGCGGCTTCCGCCGTCGCTTATGAAGCGGCGATGACGCTTTATGACGATGTCTTCGGTTCTCATCCTTCTTTCGGCGGCGAATATCGTACCATGCAACAGGTGCTGAGCTACATCGACAGCCATCTCGGCGAACGGCTTTCGGTCAGCGACCTTGCGGCGGTGGCAGGCCTCAGCCGCGCGCATTTTTCCCGTATCTTCGCGGCAAGCGAGGGCCTGTCGCCGGCGGAATTCGTGCTGCAGCGACGCCTGCGCCGGGCGGCCAAGCTTCTCACCTCGGCGGCCAACCTTCCCATCAAGGAGGTGTCGGTGCTGTGCGGTTTCGAGGATCCGAACTATTTCTCCAAGGTTTTTCGCAGGCTCTACGGCACCAATCCGAGCGAATTCCGCACCACCGGCATGTATGCGAGCGTGCGGCAGGGCTGAACGACAAAACGACTTCGTTTTGATATGTTTCAGGCGATTAAGGATGGGCGTTACGCCCTTTTTGGAGACCCGCCGAGGTGAAGAGCAAAATCCGGACGTTCCTCGTCTTTCCGCTTCGGGCGATCATCGTTTTCGCCCTGATCCTCGACGGCATTTTCCGCCCGCTCTACCGGCCCGTCATCAGGGCCATATCCGGGCTGACATTCATCAAGCGACTGGAAAGCCGGATCGCGCGATTGCCGCGTCTTGCCATTCTCCTTTGCCTTGCGGTGCCCTTCGCCATCGCCGAACCGATGAAGATCATCGGTCTCGTCCTCATTGCCCATGGCGCCGTCAAGGTGGGGCTGGTTCTGACGGTCTTCGCCCATCTCGCGACATTCCTGATCGTCGAGCGCATTTATCACGCCGGCCGGGAAAAGCTCCTCACCTATCCCTGGCTTGCATGGATCATGCGCTATGTGCGTTTCGCGCGGTCGTTTTACGATCGCTTCAAACTTGCGGCGCTGAACTGGGTCAGGCTCCGGCTTCTCGCGCAATAGAGGCACAGCGCCCCGTCACCGTTTGCGGCGCAGTTCCGCAAGGCAGAGGATGCCCGTACCAGCCTGATCCGCCCTACCCGCTTCACTCCCCGCGCGGATACCGCTGGTTTTCCTCCAGCACGTTGAGGTCCATGTGGTTGCGCATATAGCGCTCGGAGGCTTTCTGCAAAGGTTGGTAATCCCACGGGTAATAAGCGCCGTTGCGCAGCGCCTTGTAGACCACCCAGCGACGCGCCTGGCTTTCCCGCACCGCCGCGTCGAAAACCGGGAGCTGCCAGCGGCTGTCGATTTCAGCGGAAAGCGATGAGAGGACGGTGCTGAAAGCAGGGTCGCCGGCAAGGTTCGTGCGCTCCTCAGGGTCCGCGTCGATATCATAAAGCAAGGGCGGATCGGCCTCGCAGACCGATAGTTTGTAGCGGCCGTCGCGAAGCGCGACGAGCGGTGCTATCGAGCCTTCGGCGGCATATTCCATCGGCACCGGGCCGCGCTCGCCAGTTCCCGCTGCCAGCGCCGCCAGATCCTCGCCGTCCGTCCAGCGTTTGAGCGAGGTGATATCGAGCCCCGCCAGACCGCAGAGCGTCGGCGTGACATCGAGTGTGGAGACTGGCGTGTCGATCAAAGCCGGCTGCCAGCCGGGTGCGGCCACCATCAGCGGCACGCGGGCGGAACCTTCGAAGAAACACATCTTGAACCACAGCCCGCGCTCGCCCAGCATATCGCCATGGTCGGAGAGGAAGAGAATGATCGTGTCCTCCTCCATCCGCGTCGCCTTCAGCACCTGAAGGATTTCGCCGACCTTTTCGTCTATATAGGAGATATTGGCGAAATATCCGCGCCGTGCCCGGCGTATCTGCTCCGGTGAAATATCGAAAGCTTCGTGATCGCAGGCTTCCAGCAACCGTTTCGAATGCGGATCCTGCTCGTCGAAGGCAATCGCCGATGTCTGCGGATCAAGCTCGGGGCAGTCTTCGTAGAGGTCCCAGAATTTGCGCCGCGCCACATAGGGGTCGTGCGGATGGGTGAAGCTGACTGTCAGGCACCACGGCCGATCATCGAGGCGGCGCGACAGGTCGTAGAGCTTGCGGCTGGCGTGGTAGGCCACCTCGTCGTCATATTCCATCTGGTTGGTGATTTCGGCGACGCCTGCGCCGGTGACCGAACCGAGATTGTGATACCACCAGTCTATCCGCTCCCCCGGCTTGGTATAGTCGGGTGTCCAGCCGAAATCCGCCGGATAGATATCCGTCGTCAGACGCTCCTCGAAGCCATGCAGCTGGTCCGGGCCGACGAAATGCATCTTTCCTGAAAGGCCGGTGTAATAACCCGTCGCCCGCAGGTGGTGCGCATAGGTCGGAATATCGGAAGCGAATTCGGCGGCATTGTCGTAAACCCGCGTGCGGCTCGGCAATTGCCCGGACATGAAGGAGGCGCGGGCCGGCGCGCAGAGCGGGCTTGCCGTATAGGTGTTGGCGAAGCGGACGGACCGCTTCGCCAGTGTTTTGAGATGGGGTGCGTGAAGAAAATCGGCCGGGCCGTCGGGAAAAAACGTCCCGTTGAACTGGTCGGCCATCAGGATCAGGATATTGGGACGCGGCATTTCCACTTTCCGGTTTAGAGACCAAGCTTGCCTTTGACGGTGTCCGCACCCGGCTTGCCATCCAGCGTGGTAACGCCCTGCAGCCAGCCATCCAGCGCCTGCGGATTGGCCTTCAGCCAGGCCGCTGCCGCCGCCTTCGAATCCTCGCCACCAAGAATGGAGCCCATCAGGGTATTTTCCATGCCAATATCGAATTTCAGGTTCTTGAACAGCGTCGCCGCATTCGGGCATTGCTGCGGCCAGCCGGTGCGGGCGAGCGTATAAACTTCCGCGCCGCCGAAATTTGGGCCGAAATAGGCGTCGCCGCCGGAGAGATAAGCAATATCGATCTTCTCATTCATGGGATGCGGCGCCCAGGCGAGGAAGACCACCGCCTTCTTGTCCCTGCCCGCCCGTTCCACCTGCGCCAGCATCGCCTGTTCGCCGGATTCGACGAGCTGCCAGCCCTTCAGGCCGAAATCATCGGCGTCGATGATCTTCTGAATATTCTGGTTGGCCGGTGCGCCGGGCTCGATTCCATAAATCTTGCTTTCGAATTCATCGGCATGTTTGGCGAGATCGGCGAAATCCTTGACGCCCTTTTCCGCCATATAGGCCGGCACTGCCAACGTGAACTTTGCACCCTCGAGGTTCTTCGTCATCACCTCGGCCGCCTTGGCGGCATTCAGATCGTCCACGAAGGATTTCTGCGCCGGCATCCAGTTGCCAAGGAAAACGTCGATTTCGCCGTTCTTCATCGCCTGATAACCGATCGGCACTGACAGCGTCTTGACGTCAGCCTCATAACCCAAGGCATCCAGCAGCACGGAGGCAACGCCATTGGTGGCGGTGATGTCGGTCCAGCCCGGATCGCTGAGACGGATGGTCTTGCAGGCCGCGTCATCGGCCGCCTGAAGCGGGGTGGAGAAGGCCGCCACGGACAGAAAAAGACCGGCGGCGATACGATGCAGATGAGAAATGGTTTTCATTGCGGCTCCCCTTTTATCAATCCAGTTTATTGAACAACACGTTGCTTTTGCCTGTGAAGCGGTTATTTTTCGATAGTTGATATAAGGAATTTTAATGTCAGATCGGCCACTTGACCTGGGATGGATGCGCATTTTCACCGAGGTTGCCCGCCGCGGCAGCCTGACGGCGGCGGCGGCATCCCTGCGTCTGACCCAGCCGGCCGTCAGCTATCAGATCCGCAGGCTGGAGGAGGAACTGGGTGTAACCCTCATCCGCCGTAAACATCGCGGTATCGAACTGACGACGGAGGGCCAGCGGCTGTTCGAGATCGTCTCGCGCAATGTCGACGCCATCGACCTTCTGGCGCAGCAGCTTCGCCGGACGGAGGAGCGCCAGACCATCCGCCTGCACACGGACTATGCCTTCTCGTCCCTGTGGCTCATCCCGCGCATGCATGGTTTTCGCGCGCTCAACCCGGACATCAACATCCAGATCGTCGCCACGCAGGATCCGCTCGGCCAGGGCAAACACGACAGTGATGTGATGGTGATTTTCGGCACGCGGCAGGAGGCGGGCGAAGGAGCGGTATTGCTGCTTTCGGAAAAGGTCACACCGGTCTGCTCGCCGGCGCTCCTCGCGGAAACGCCGGCACCGGCGGGTGTCGTTGATTTTTCACGCCATAAACTCATCCACCTCGAAAACACCTCGCAGGCGCATTGGTTCGACTGGGCTGCCTATTTCAAGCATTTCGGCGTGCATCGCGGTGCCGAGTATGATGGCGGCGATATCAGCTTCAACAATTACACCATGGTGGTGCAGGCAACCATCGGCGAACAGGGTTTCGCGCTCGGCTGGGCCGGACTGGTCGATCCGTTGCTGGAGGCCGGCGTGCTGGTGACGGCCGGCCCGAGCCTCGATGCGCCGGGACGTGGCTACTGGCTGATGCGACCGAAAAGCAGCGACAGCGCGGTAAGAAAACTCACCGGCTGGCTGATCGACGAGCGACGATGACGCCGCCCGCCAGCCTGTACCGTTTGCGATTCAGATGGGATAATGCAGTGGCCCGTCCTGCAGCGTGACCCAGCGCAGCTCGGTGAATTCCGCAATGCCTGCCGTGCCGCCAAAACGGCCGTATCCGGAGGCCTTGACGCCGCCGAAAGGCATCTGCGCCTCATCGTGAACGGTCGGGCCGTTGATGTGGCATATGCCGCTTTCGATGCGGGCGGCAATGGCAAGCGCCCTTGCCTGATCCCTGCCGAAAATCGCCGCGGAAAGACCGAACTCGGTTTCGTTGGCGATGCTCACGGCCTCATCGATGCTGCCGGCCCTGATGATGGAAACGACGGGACCGAAGCTTTCCTCTGCATAAAGCCGCATGGCGGGCGTGACGCCATCGACGGCGATCGCATCCACCATCGTGCCATTGCCGCCGCCGCCCGCGACCAGCCGCGCACCCTTGGAGACTGCATCATCTACCAGCGCCCGGATGCGCGATGTCGCTTCGGCGCTGACCAGCGAGCCGAGCGGTGTTTTGCCTTCACGCGGATCGCCGGCCGTGAGGCTCGAAGCTTTTTTGGCAAAGGCCTCGACAAATCTATCGGCAACGCTGTCGAGCACGATGATGCGCTCCGTCGACATGCAGATCTGGCCCTGATTCATATAGGCGCCGAAGGCAGCAGCCGCGACAGCCGCATCGATATCGGCATCATCAAGCACGATGAACGGCGCCTTGCCGCCCAGCTCCAGCAAAGCGGGTTTCAAGTAACGGCCGGCGGTTTCGGCAATCACCCGGCCGACGCGGGTCGAGCCGGTGAAATTCACGCGTCTGACGGCGGGATGCGCGATCAGCGTATCGACGATCTTTGCCGCATCTTCCGGCGCATTGGATACGGCGTTGAGCACGCCCCTGGGCAGACCGGCGGAAGCGACCGCCTCGATGATCAGTGCATGGGTGCGCGGGCAGAGTTCCGAAGTCTTCATGACAACCGTATTGCCGCAGGCAAGTGGCGTGGCGATGGAGCGCACGCCGAGAATAACAGGTGCATTCCACGGCGCCATGGACAGCACGACGCCGGCCGGCTGACGCAATGCCATCGCCATGGTTCCCGGACGGTTGGAGGGGATGATCTCGCCCTTGATCTGGGTCGTCAGGCTTGCCGCCTCGACCAGCATATCGCTCGCCAGTTTGACGTTGAACCCGGCCCAGGCATCGGTCGCGCCAATTTCTTCCTTCATCGCCTGGGTAATGTCAGGCCCGGCGGCGAGAAGCGCCTGCGCGGCAGCCAGGAGCAGGCGGCGGCGTTCACCGGGCGGCGTTGCCGACCAAACCGGGAAAGCGGCCGCCGCGGCATCGGCTGCCCGGGTGGCGTCCTCCACCGTTGCCGCCGCAGCACTCGTCGCCACATCGCCGGTGATGGGGTTGCTGCGTTCGAAACGCTTGCCGCTTGTGGCCGGGCAATGGTCGCCGCCGATGAAAAGATTGACTGTCTGCATAGTATTCCTCCTGAATTCAGACAATGGCGGCGGTGGTACCGCCAAGAAACGCCCGTTGCACGGCTGGATCGGCGGACAGGGCCTCAGCCGTGCCTGCCCCGACGATCCGCCCTGCTTCCAGCAAATATCCGCGATCGGCAAGTGAGAGGCTTTCGCGCACGTTCTGCTCCACGAGCAGAATGGAAAGGCCGCTCTTCTTGATCTCCGCCAAAGCGGCAAAAAGCTCCTGCGTAACGATGGGCGCAAGGCCGAGGCTCGGCTCGTCCAGCAATAGATAATCCGGTGCCGACATCAGCGCGCGGCCGATGGCGACCATCTGCTGTTCGCCGCCGGACATGGTGCCGGCAAGCTGCTGCCGCCGCTCCGCAAGGCGTGGAAACAGCGAGAAAATATGCTCTCGTGTCGCTTTCTCCACTGAACGGGCATGGCGGGGATTGGCCCCGAGACGGAGATTGTCTTCCACCGTCAGCGCCGCGAAAATTCCGCGTCCCTCCGGCACCAGCGCCACGCCCCGCTCTACAATCTGATGAGCGGGGACAGCGGCAAGCGACGCGCCATTGACGCGCACTTCGCCGGAGACCGGAGCCACCATGCCGCCGACCGCTTTCAGCAGCGACGACTTGCCAGCGCCATTGGCGCCGAGCAGAACCACCGTTTCGCCCTTGGCGACATTGAGCGATATGCCGTCAACCGCGAGATGTTTGCCATAGCGGATTGTCAGTGCATCTATTTCAAGCATGTGCCGCTCCCAGATAGGCGGAAATGACCTGCGGATCGTCAAGCACCGTTGCCATCGTCCCATCGGCGATCTTGCGGCCGGCGGCCATGACCACGGAGCGCGGGCAAAGCGCGCGCACAGCAGCCATGATATGTTCCACCAGCAGGATCGTCGTACCCTCGGACGCCAGCCGCCGGATCAGCGCTATTCCTTCCTGCAGCTCCGTGGGGTTGAGACCTGCAAGCCATTCATCGAGAAGCAGAAGCTTCGGTTCGCCCGCCAGCGCACGCGCCAGTTCAAGGCGTTTCTGGTCGATATAGGTGAGGTCGCCGGCCGGCATGGTTTCCCGCCCGGCAAGACCTATTCTTTCGAGGCAGGCGCGCGCGACCTTCTCCGCCTCGGGGCGTGAAAGCCGCTGCGGGCCGAACATGGCCGATACGGCAACGTTTTCGAGCAGGGAAAGCGACGGCAAAAGCCGCACAAGCTGGAAGGTGCGCGCCACGCCGGCGCGTGCAATCACATCCGGCCGCCTGCCCGCAATCTCCTGCCCTTTCAGTCGGATAGACCCTTCAGTGGGCTTCAGCGCCCCGGAGATAAGGTTCATCAGCGTCGTCTTGCCGGAACCGTTCGGGCCGAGCAGCCCGACGACCTCGCCAGCCTCGATGGTAAGGCCAAGGCCATCCACCGCCTTCAGCCCGCCGAAGGTCTTGCGGATATCGGTGATTTCGAGAACGGCGCTCATGCGGCGTTCTCCTTTTTGCGCAGCTTCTCCAGCGCCGCCAGCACGCCATCCGGCAGCACGAAGACGATGAGGATGAAGAGAGCGCCGAGGATGATGGAAAAATGGTTGGGGAAGTTGGCGCCCAGCCACTCGAACAGCAGGAACAGGGGCACCGCACCGAGAATGGGTCCCCAGCGGTGTGTGGCTCCACCAAGCAACGCCATGATGACGGTGAGGAACGATACCTGCGGATTAAAGACGATGGCCGGCTCGATATAGACCCAGCGCGGGGCTTGAATGGCACCGACCAGCGTGATGATCGTGGCCGAAAGCACGAAGAGCGTCAGCTTGGTGCGGGCCAGATTAATGCCCGCGTGGGCGGCCACGACCTCGTCGTCACCGATTGCCTTCAATGCCAGTCCGAGCTTGCTGCGGTCGATGAGGATTGCCAGCAGGAGGGTGATCACAGCCAGCGCCAGCAATTGCCAGAGCACATGCTGCGGCTCCAGCGGCAGGAAGATGTAACGCCCGAGCGTGCCGGTCACATTCACCTCATACCAGGTGATGACCTGGCGGATAAGCTCGGCAAGGCCAAAGGAAAAGATCACGAAATAAATGCCCGCGACGCGCAGTGTGGAAAGCCCGACGACAAGCGCCAGCGCCGCGCCGACAAGGGCCGCGCACAGAAGCACCAGCGGCCATGGCAGAACCTCGCTCAGCACCGCAACCGTATAGGCCCCGACACCGAAGAAGGCGACGGTGGCGAGCGAAATATAACGGGTCGGACCGGAAAACATCGCCCAGGCGGAGGCGAGCGTCGCATAACCGAGAAGGCCGATGATGACGCCGACGCCATAGGCATCGAAGAAGAAAGGGGAAAGCGCCAGCAGCGCGGCTGCGGCAAGGCCGATGAGAAGCGGGATCATTTGCCCCTCCTTGCGAAGATGCCTTCCGGACGCCAGAGCAGCACCACGAGGAAAAGCAGATAGGTGGCGGCAAGCGTGAGGCCGGGATCGACATAAACGAGCACGAAGGTTTCCACGAGACCGAGCAGCAGGCCGGCCACCAGCGCGCCAAGCAGATTGCCGACACCGCCCATGATGACGACGACAAGCGCCTTCATGGTGAAGACCACGCCATAGGAGGCGGAAAAGGTCTGATACATCGAAATCATCACCCCGCCTGCCACGGCGAGTGCGCCACCAAGCGCAAAGCCGATTGAGGCCACGCGGTTCACATCGATGCCGACCAGCGGCGCAGATTTGGGCGCAAGCGCCACCGCCCGCAGGTTGAGGCCCCAGCGGCTGTGGGTGAGCGCCAGATAAAGCCCGCCACCGATCGCGACCGACAGGCCAAAGGACAGGAGCCGGTTCAGCGCCACTGTGGTGCCGAAGATGTCGACGCCATCGGAGAGATAGGAATAGGAATGGTAGTTGCCGCCGAACGCCACGAGCATGATGCCCTGGATAACGAAGAGCAGCCCGAAGGTCGCCAGAATGGAATCGACTTCCAGACGGCCGGAGCCGCCCGAACGGCGCACCAGCGGCCGCATCATGACCCGGTAGATGACGAAAGACAGGGCGTAACCGAGCGGCACGATGATGAAGAGCGACCAGAGCGGCGACAGGCCATAGCTGGAAAACAGCACGAAGGCGATGAAGGCAGCCGCAATCAGCACTTCGCCATAAGCAAGGTTCATGATGCGGGCAATGCCATATTGCAGCGAAAGTCCAAGCGCGATCAGCGCATAGGTCCCTCCCAGCATCAAGCCGAAGATGAGGGTGGATAAAAACAAGGAAGTGTCTCCAGTCTGGAACATGGCGGAAGCCTGCCGGCCGGGGTTCACGGCCCCGGCCGGCAAAGGCTCACCATTGCGGCTTCGGAATGACCGGCTTTGCCACGCCTGAACGGTCCGCCGGTGCAATCGCCACAAAGCGGTCACCCTGCCATTGCCCCGCCCACCAGAGCTGCCGAAGCTGGTTGTCCTCAAGCTTGACCGGGCCGATGACGGTGTCGAAGCTTCCCGTCGAAAGTTCATTTGCCACCGCCGCCTGGTCGAGGCCGACGCGTTGAACGGACTGGGCCAGCATTTCGAGGCTCGCATAGGTGATGGCGCTTGCCCAGCTGTCCGGCTTGGCGCCGATAAAGGCCTCGTGGCGCTTGAAATAATCCTCGATCCTGTCGCTGCTGCCATCAACACCGCCAATGCTGATGACACCTTCCTGCTTGCCATCGGAGACCTTCGGGAAGATCGGGAACGCACCGCCGACGCCGACATAAAGAACCTTCGGGTTAAACCGGGCCGTCTGCGCCTGTTTCGTCACCGCAAAACTGTCGGGTGGATAGGAAAACGCGATAAAGCTGTCCGCACCGCTCGCCGCCGCCTCGTTCACCAGCGCTGCGAAATCCGAAGTGCCGACCGGATAGGTCTTGTCATAGGCGAGTGTGAAACCCGCTTCCTTCAGCGCCGGTCGCGCAGCCTTGATGAGATCGATGCCGAAACCGTCAGCCACGGAAATCACCGCGACCTTGTCGTTGATCTGGCCGGCCTCGCGCGCGGCTTTCAAAACGTCGGCCAGCGCATTGGCATAATCATGGCCGCCGCCCAGCATCCAGAAGCTCTTTTTCCAGCGCGCCGCGAAATCGGGCGCCTTGTCGGTCACACCGGTCACGGCCAGCTGTGGATAACCGAAACGGTCGTAAAGCGGCGCGACGGCAAGATTGAAGCCCGTGCCCCAGGGCGGCAAAATGAAATCGACCTTGTCCTGGCTGGCCAGACGCTCGGTGAATCGCACCGCATCCTCGGCCGAGGAACGGTCGTCATATTCCACCACTTCCACCGGCAGGCGCTTGCCATCCGGCAAAGTGAGGCCGCCGGCATCGTTGACCTCCTTCACCCATAATTTGTAGTTTGGAATGGTGGTGATGCCAGCACCTGTGGCATTGGCGCCGCTTTTTGAAACGGCATAACCGATCTTCACCGAGGTACGGTCCTGCGCATTGGCAAAACCGAAAGATACCGCCGACAGGGCAGCACCGGAGAGCAGGCAGAACAGCGTTCTGCGCTTCAGATTATTCATGATGTTCCTCCCAAAGCGCCTTATCGGGGTTGCCGTTCTCCTCAAGGCTTTCCCCTGCGCTGATCAAAGTTTAGCAATGACAGCCGCATATAAAATGCACTAATGTAGCGCATTATTGTACTTTTGGAGGTTGAATGCCGCTGCACAGCCAGATTGCCGGCAATCGCGTGGAGATCGCGGCACGCAACCTCGCCTCGACGCTGCGCATATCCGAATTCCGATTGGAATCGGATAGCGCCCATCTGCTTCTCCTTTCCGCCGGGGAAGCGGAGATAATACAGGGCGAAAAAACGCTGCCTGTCCCGGCACCGGGGCTCGTCTGGCTGCCCATCGGCCCCGCCGGACGCCTGCGGCAGACCGCCGGAAGCCGTGGATCGCTGCTGAGGACGAGCGAAATCGGGCTTGCCCATGCGATGCCCACAGGCACGAGCGCAAGCGCCGTGCGCAATATATTGCAACGTGTTCTGACGCAGGTGCCGGCAGAAAGGGACCGGCAGGAACTTGCGGGTTATCTCGAGACCATCGCCAGCGAAAATGTCCGCGCGACAACCGGTTCGGACACGATCATCGCCAGCCTGCTCTGCGTCACCCTCATCCGCATCTGCCAGCACGCCATCGCCGATATTGCCGCCGCCATCTCCACCCCCGGCAGCCTTACCGAACGGTTCATCCTGCTGGTGAGCCAGCACAAACGCGATCAATGGGGTGTGGAAGACTACGCAAGGCAACTCGGCGTCAACCGCGAACGTCTTGGATTTGCGGTGAGCAAGGCGACAGGGCTTTCGCCACAGGCCTATATTCACCGGGAACTGCTGTCCGAAGCGCGTGACCTTCTTCTGAACTCATCGCTGCAAGTTGCTGAAATCGCGTTCCGATTGGGATTTCAGGACCCCGGTTATTTCAATCGCTTCTTCACCCGCAACGAGGGCACGTCTCCCGGCCGTTTCAGGAGAACGGCAACGCGAATGCAGAACGTGCCGCCGCCGTCTTATGCGGCCTGGCCGTGACCTGACGGGCGGCTGAGAATTAGGCCGCTTCCAGTTCTTTGATATTGGCAAGGTCCGCTTCCAGCCTCACAGCCGCCGCCTTAATGTCAAAGGCGTTCTGCAAGTTCAGCCAATATTCCGGTGTGGTCTTGAAAAACTTTGCAAGGCGCAAGGCGGTGTCGGCGGTGATACCAAGTTTCTCTCCCGCAATCCGTTCTATGCGGGTGCGCGGAATATTGAGGTGCCTTGCAAGAGCGTAAGCCGACATCCCCAGCGGCTCAAGATAGAGTTCCCGCAGGATTTCGCCCGGATGGATCGGAGGCGATTTACTGATTGTCATGCTCGCTGGCCCTCCTTGGCCGATTTTTCATGAGCCTCTCCACGAGAATTCCAGACTAGTGATAGTCGGTTATTTCCACGCTTTCCGGCCCCGCGTCTGTCCAGACGAAACAGATGCGCCACTGCTTGTTGATCCGGATCGAATATTGGCCCTCACGGTCGCCGGACAGCTTTTCCAAACGGTTACCGGGCGGTGACCGGAGGTCTTCAACCGTGGTCGCCGCATCCAGGATCGTGAGCAGCTGCTGGGCGCGGCGTACGAGATCGGCGGGAAAGCCCTTCTTCACAGATCCGTCGTCAATCGATGCGGTCAGCTTGTTTTTGAAAGAACGGATCATTGCTGGCCTCGTGATGTTGGTATCATAAACAGATACGCACAGAAGTCAACAGAACCGTATCTTAAAGAGATACACCTATTGCCACCCCGCCACCGTCCGATGCCGCCCGATCGGCAGCATCATCGGCTTGCCAGAGGTCGGATCCTTGATGACCCGGCTTTCGATGCCGAAGACGTGACGGACATTCTCCTCCGTTAATACTTCCTCCGGCGTGCCGAAGACATGCAGCGTCCCCTCCCTCATGGCAACGAGATGATCGGCATAACGGGCTGCGAGATTGAGGTCGTGCAGCACCATGACGATGGTGGTCTCGCGGGCGTGGTTAAGGTCGGTCAAAAGATCCAGCACTTCGACCTGATGGCTGATATCGAGGAAGGTGGTCGGTTCATCCAGCAGCAATATGTCTGTCTGCTGGGCGAGCGCCATGGCGATCCAGACGCGTTGCCGCTGGCCGCCGGAAAGCTCGTCCACCGGCCGCTCGGCCAGTTCCACCGTATCGGTTGCGACAAGGGCTGCGGCGACGGCCTCGTCGTCCTGTCGCGACCAGCGGGCGAACAGGCCGTGATGCGGGTGCCGGCCACGGCTGACGAGATCGGCAACCACGATACCCTCCGGCGCTATCGGCGATTGCGGCAAAAGGCCCATGCGCCGTGCGAGGTCGCGTGAGGGTAGACGATGGATCGATTTCCCATCGAGCAGAACCTGACCGGCGCGCGGCGTGATGAGTCGCGACATGCTGCGCAGCAGGGTGGACTTGCCGCAGGCATTGGCGCCGACGATGACGGTGATCTTTCCGCGGGGAACGATGAGATCCAGCCCTTCGATGATGAGGTTTTCGCCGTAGCCGGCGGACAGGCCGCTTACGGAAAGGGAGTGGCCGGTCATAACGAGCCTCCGCTGCGGTTGACCCGCACGATAAGGTAAATCAGATAGGGCGCACCGAGCGCGCCGGTAACGACGCCGACCGGATAACGGCCCGGCAACAGGAACTGGCCGCAATAATCGCCAACCAGCACCAGCGCCGCCCCAACCAGCGCCGCAGGAAGGAGCAGCGAGCCGTTGCTGCCGACGATGCGCGCCGCAATCGGCCCGGAGAGGAAAGCGACAAACGCGATGGGACCCGAGACCGCCGTTGCAAAGGCTATCATGCCAACGGCAGCGATGATGACGATGATGCGGGTTCGCCCCACCCGCACACCAAGCGCTGCAGCGGCATCGTCTCCCAGTCTCAACGCTTCCAGATCACGCGCACGGCTGAGGAGCAGGCCGCCGAAAAGGATGAGCGCAATGAGGAGCGGCAGCAGCTGGGCGATTTTCGCGCCGTTGACGCTGCCGGTCAGCCAGCGCATCGCCTCTTGCAGCGTCCATGCCGGCGCGACGGAGAGGATATAGGCGATAAAGCTTTCCAGCATCGCTGAAACGCCGATGCCGACAAGGATCAGCCGCGTTCCGGCCACGCCGTTGCGGAAGGACAGGAGATAGACGAGAAGCGCAACGCCAAGACCGGCCGCGACGGCGAAGACCGAGACCAGCGGCCCGTTCATCTGCAGGACGACGATGGCAAAAACGGCTGCCGCACTCGCCCCGGAACTGATCCCGATAATGTCAGGGCTGGCGAGCGGGTTGCGCAGCATGATCTGGAAGGCGACGCCGCCAAGCCCGAAGCTCAGGCCTGCCAGAATCGACAGCAGCGCGCGCGGCAGGCGCAACTGCCCGACGGTGAAGGTGACGCCGGCAATGTCCTGCCCCAGCAGAACGCGAACGACATCGCCGGGCGGCGTGAAGGATTGCCCGAGCATCAGCGTCGTTGCGAAAGCGGCAATCAGAAGCGCCGACAGGGCAGCGATGACAAGGCGACGCCGGCGCTGGCGGGCATGACGATTGAAGACGAGATTTTCGATGACGGGAGCGTACATGGTCACAATTCACGCACCCTCTGGCGTCTGACAATCCAGATGAAGAAAGGCGCGCCGACAAGGGCGGTGACAATGCCGACATCGAGTTCCGACGGCCGCGCCACGATGCGCCCGACAATATCGGCGGCAAGCAGCAGGCACGCCCCGCCAAGCGCAGAAAATGGCAGCAGCCAGCGATTGTCCACACCGACGAGCAGACGGCAGAGATGCGGCACCACCAGCCCGACAAAACCGATCGGCCCGCAAATGGCGGTAGCCGCACCGCAGAGCAGAATGGCGCCGAAGGAGGCCACGGCTCTGGCCACGGCAACATTCTCGCCGAGCCCGGCGGCGAGTTCATCTCCGAGCGCCAGAGAATTCAGCTTGCGCGCCGAAAACAGGCTGATGATGAAACCGGCGGCCAGAAAGGGCAGCACGGTCTCGATGCGCTCGAAAGTCGCCCCGCCGACGCCGCCGATCTGCCAGGAGCGGATGCCGCCGGCAATATCGCTGCGCGGCAGAACGACGGCGATGACGAGCGAGGAAAAGGCGACGGAGGTGGCGGCACCCGCAAGTGCGAGTTTCAGCGGTGTCGCCCCGCCTCGCCCAAGCGAGCCGACAACATAAACGAAAACCGCAGACGCCCCCGCCCCGGCAATTGCCGCGACGATGAAGGCCTGAGCCGAGGCGATGCCGAACCAGACGATGCCGATGACGACGGCAAGCGACGCCCCCATGTTCACACCGAGAATGCCGGGATCGGCAAGCGGATTGCGGGTGACACCCTGCATGATGGCCCCGGCCAGCCCCAGTGCCGCCCCGGAAAGCAGGGCAAGCAGCGTGCGCGGCAAACGCACGGCAACCGCCGCCTCTGCAACCGTCTCGACACGGCCGCTGAGCCCACCAACAATATCCGCAAAAGAGACGTCACGCGTGCCGATGGCGACGGACAGCGCACAGAGCAGCGCGAGAAGCGCCAGCACTGCGCCGAGCCAAGCCGTTCGCACGCGGTTGGAGCGGCCGGCGAGCAGCACGGCCGTCGCTTTGCCGGGTCCAGACATTGTCACTGCGATTTCCCGGAGGATTTGTCGGCAGCCTTTGCCAGAAGATCGGCATAGTCCTTCAACACCCACGAAATCGACAGCGGCGTGGGATTGGAGGCGGTGCCGAGCGGGTCGCGGCCCAGCATGACGATGGCATCGTTGGCAACGGCCGGCATGCGGGCGAGAAGCGGATCGGCGCGCATGGCGTTCAGCAGCGGCTCACTGCCATAGGTCACGACGATATCGACATCGTCGAAGGCATCCACACGCTCGGCGCTGACGCCGGCGGCGAATTGCCCCGGCTTCGTGGCTTCCACGACGCTTTTCGGCGAGGCAAGTCCAAGATCGGCGAAGAACTTCACCCTGGTGTCATTGGCCGTATAGAAATTGACGACGCTGAGATTGGTGGCGTCGAGATGGGTGACGAACATGGCTGACTTGCCCCTCAACTGCGGGTGGCCGGCAACGACCTGCGCGATTTCACCCTCGATGCGTTTGATGAGCGCCTCACCTTCCGCGACCATGCCAAGCCCGGCGCTGTTCAGCCGGATCATTTCGCGCCAGTCCGTAGCCCAGGGAGAAACGGGATAGGCAACGACAGGGGCGATCTGGCTCAGCGTATCGTAGTCGGACTGGCTGAGGCCTGAATAGGCGGCAAGGATGACATCCGGCTGCGTCGCCGCCACGGCCTCGAAATCGATGCCGTCACCCTCGTCGAACAGCACCGGCTTTGCCGCGTTGAGTTCGGCAAGCCGCTTCGCCACCCATGGCAGCAGGCCATCGCCGTCATCATCGCCGAAATTGGCCGCCGCAAAACCGACAGGCACGATGCCGAGCGCCAGCGGCACCTCATGGTTGGCCCAGGCGACAGTCGCGACCCGCTGCGGTTTCTTCGCGATCGTGGTCGTGCCGAAAGCATGTTTGATGACGATGGGATAGCTGGTCGTCTCCTCCGCCGAGGCCATATTCGGCGCGATCATCGACAGGAAAAGCACAAATACCGGCATGAGGCAGCGGAACGGGCGAAGCATTGGCGAGCTCTCAAAAGTTCAAAAGTGGACTTGAACTCTCAGCTTCAATTGCCTCCGTCAAGCCCAGGCAAGAAATGCCGTCGCAACAGCGGTGAAATTTCCGGGGTTTTGTACAAAACCGCAAAAAGTTACAATACCGGACAAACTTTCTCAAGTTATTGGGCGCTTCGAGAGTGGGCCGTGGAAGCGGCGATCGGGGCATCAACTTCTGGAACATACCAATGAATATCGAAACCGAAGGCAGACACCGCAAAACCGCGCGACGTCGTTATCAGGAAGCGGCGCTGCTTGCCTGCACGGCGCTTGTCGCCACCCTGCCCGGCGCCTTGCTGGCGCAGGAGGCTGCCAACACGAACAGCAGCACGGTTCTGGAACGGATCACCATCGAAAGCGGTGACAATGACCAGAAGTCCATCGTCGCCACCCGCACGACGAGCGGCAGCAAGATGGCGACCGATATTCTCGACACACCTGCCTCCGTTTCCGTCATCACCGCCAAGGAAATGCAGCAGCGCGGCGTGCAGAGCGTGGAAGAAGCCCTGCAATATACCGCCGGTGTGACCACGGATTTTTACGGCTCCGACGACCGGTTCGACTATTTCAAGATTCGCGGTTTCGACGCCTATACCTATCGCGACGGGTTGACGCTCGGCCGTCCCTTCGGCGCGCTGCGCGAAGAAACCTATGCCTATGAGCGCGTGGAAGTGCTGAAGGGCGGCAATTCCACCACCTTCGGCGTCTCAGATCCCGGCGGCTCGGTGAATTATTCCACAAAGGTGCCGAAACGCACCCGTTTCGGTGAAGCCTATGTCACCGGCGGCTCCTATGGCCGCGCCGAAACCGGCTTCGACTTTGGCGACAACATCACCAGCAACGACACGCTGTCCTATCGCCTGACCGGCAAGCTCAGAAATGCCGATGCGGAATATGACTATTCCCGCGATGACGAGAAATTCTTCATGGGCGGCCTGACATGGCGTCCCACGGATGTCACCAGCCTTACCGTGGTTTACGACCACCTCAACAAGGATGGCGTTCCGGGCGGCGGCGGCCATCCGGTCGGCTCGCATTTCGACCGGAGCCGTTTCTTCGGCGAACCGGACTACAATTATCGCGGCACAAACCGCAATTCGCTGAGCGTGATGTTCGACCACGATTTCGGCTCCGGCCTGACGCTGAGTTCCAACGCCCGCTACAGCAAGGCGAATACGGACTTCGGTTACGCCTATATCTCGTCCACGCCGACCAACGGTTCGACAATCGCCGACCGGTCCTATTTCGGCAACGACACCGAAACCGAAAACTTCCTGATCGACACGCGCCTGCAATACGATACGCGGTTTGAAAATGTCGAAAGCCGCAGCCTCGTCGGCGTCTTTTACAATGACTACACCTCCGGCAGCAAAAGCTACTTCGGCGCAGCGCCGAGCATCAACTGGATGAACCCGGTCTATACCGGCGCACCCGCTTCAGTGCCGCTCTATGCCGACTCCCTGACGGACCAGAAGACCAAGGCGATCTATCTCCAGCAGGATTTCACCTTCTTCGACCGGCTGATCGTCAGCGCCGGCCTGCGCAACGACTGGATCGACACAGAGCAGACCAACCGCCTGCGCGGCACCTCGGCCAGCGGCGACATCAGCGAACTGACCAAGCGTATCGGCGTGTCCTACAAGGTCACCAATGAGATCGCGCCCTATATCAGCTATGCCGAATCGGTGGTGCCGGCATCCGGCCTGACGGTGGAGCCCGAACGCGGCGAGCAGATCGAACTCGGCGTGAAATACCGGCCTGACGCTTTCCCGGCCCTGTTCACCGCCTCGATCTACGATCTGAAGAAGAACAACATCACCGTCACCAGCCCGATCACCAGCCTGCCCACGACCATCGGCGAGGTGCGCGTGCGCGGTCTCGATCTCGAAGCCAAGGCGGAAGTGACCGACAATCTCAGCCTGACGGCGGCCTATTCCTATCTCGACGCGGAAATCACTGAAAACGGCACCGGCGGCAATGTCGGCAACCGGCCGCAATTCGTGCCCGAGCATCAGGCTTCGCTGTGGGTCAACTACACGCTTGCGGGCAACGACCATTTCGGCGACATGACCTTCGGTCTCGGCGGCCGTTATACCGGCGCTTATTATTTCGACAACGCCAACAAGGTCGAAACCGGAAGCAGTGTGACCGTGGATGCGGCATTCAGCTACAAGATTCAGGAAACCGCCTCGCTGGACGTCAATGTTTCCAACATCTTCAACGAAAAACACGTCTCTTATGGCGGTTTCGGCGCTGACTTTTACAATCCCGGCCGGGCGTTTTCCGTGACCTTGCGAAAGACATGGTGATGGGATATATTAGCAATATTTTTCAATATATTGTACTGTTTTCCTAACACACAACGTCATCCTCGGGCTTGTCCCGAGGATCTAACCACGTCTCATCTCGTCTGAAGTTGGCAGATCCTCGGGACGAGCCCGAGGATGACGTGGAGAGAGGCTCGAGGAATGCGCCAAACCGCTGAACATGGGCGGCGCAGGGTCGACCCGCTATCAAAGCAGCCTGTGCAGCCGTCGCCAGGCGGCCGGCGTGTTGCCCACGGACTGGCGGAAAGCCTTGGTCAGATGGGCCTGATCGGAGAAGCCGAGCTGGGCGGCGATATCGGCCACCGTCAGATCGCCTTCCAGCAGAAGTTTCTGGGCAGCATTGATGCGCCGCTCCAATTGCCATTGCAGCGGCGTCTTGCCGGTGGTCTGGCGAAATACGGTGGCGAACCAGCTTTCCGAAAGCCCGACAATATCGGCCATCTCGGCAACCGTCATACGGTCGTCGCCACGCTTTTCGACCTGGGCAAGAAGCTTGTTCAACTGCGCCTGCGTCAGCCTGCCATTGGCCTGCTCCGGCGAAGGGCCGGGAATATCCAGCAGGCCGGCAACGATGCTGCCCACGAGGCTTTCCGCATAGACCGCATGTTTCGAGGGTTCAGCCAGCTCATCGACAAGCAGGCCGGCAAGGGTTTCCACCGAACCGATATCCTGTATCTCGACCGGACGGCGCAGCGCCGTCATCGCCGCCGAACTGCCGACTGAGGGCGACAGGAAACGCAACAGGCGATCCTTGTGAATATGCAGGTTGAGATGCGAGAACCGATGGGTGGCGCTGCTGCTCGTCCACATCGGTACGCCAGCCGGCACATAAACCGCCCGTGTCATCGGCCGCGAATGGTTGGTGAATTCGCCATTGCGGTTGGACATGCTGATGCGCGAAGAGACATCGTTGAAAAAGATCATGATGCGCGGATCGGCGGCCAGATAATAACCCTTGGCTCCCATCTGGCTTTCCGCTTCCCAGAAAGCACTGACCAGCCCGTCGAACTGGCGCCATTTCACCGGCGCAGTGACGCTGATCCCTTCCGTGTGCCAGGTCATGGAATGCCAGAAACTCACTGCGGGTACCGTCCGGTTGTCGGGTCTGGGTCGGGTGAAATCAAAAGACGGGCGCACCGCGCCAGTCATCGCGTTTCGCCCCAATAACATGACTTATCAATTCATGTTAATAGCAAAGATCGTTATAAAATGAAACATTCGCTGCGGCGACCGCGCTGGAACCTCTGCTCATGACGGCCGTTGAACTCCTGACAGAAGTGCAACAACGGAGATTACCATGGACAGCAAGAAGGAACCGGGCGACTTCGCAGACAAGAAGCGCGAGGAGCACGGCCGTGGCGTGATTGTGGCTGGGCCGGACGCGCATGAAAACGAGAAGGACGGCAAAGCCCCGTCGCCAGACGCCGGAAAAACCCCGGTCGGCAAACCGGTTCCGTCCTCGGACCGGCGATAGGGAAACCGTCCTGCGCAAACAAGATAATGAGGGCCTATAAGGCGTCCAGCAATCTTTCGCCGTCACGGCAACCGTTGCGCCTTGGCGGTCGATAGAACGCAAAACACCTCCCCGATTTCTCGGGGAGGTGTTTATTCTTAAACAGCCGGATTTTTCTTACAGAAGGTCGAAACGGTCGGCGTTCATGACTTTCGCCCAGGCGGCAACGAAATCCCGCACGAATTTCTCCCTGCTGTCATCCTGCGCATAAACTTCCGCATACGCACGCAGAATGGAGTTCGATCCGACGACGAGGTCCACACGGGTCGCGGTATACTTCGTCACACCCGTTCTGCGGTCGCGAACCTCATAGAGATTGTTACCGGTCGGAACCCAGGAATAGGCCATGTCGGTCAGCGTGGTGAAGAAGTCCGTCGTCAGAGCGCCGGGCTTGTCAGTGAACACGCCATGCGCCGCACCGGCGTAGTTGGTACCGATGACGCGCAGGCCGCCGATGAGCACCGTCAGTTCCGGCGCGGTCAGGCCAAGAAGCTGGGCGCGGTCCAGCAGCAGCTCTTCCGGGCTGACGACATAGTCCTTCTTGATCCAGTTACGGAAACCATCCGCCAGCGGCTCCAATGGCGCGAAGCTGTCGGCATCCGTCTGTTCGGCGGAAGCGTCGCCACGGCCGGGCGCGAAAGGCACGGCGATATCGAAACCAGCCGCTTTCGCCGCCTGTTCCACACCGTAATTGCCGGCAAGGACGATCACATCCGCGATGCTCGCGCCGCTTTCACCGGCGATCTGTTCCAGAACAGACAGCACACGGGAAAGACGGGCAGGCTCATTGCCTTCCCAGTCCTTCTGCGGTGCAAGGCGGATACGTGCGCCATTGGCGCCGCCGCGCTTGTCCGAGCCGCGGAAGGTACGGGCGCTGTCCCAGGCGGTCGAAACCAGATCGGCAATCGGCAGGCCGGAAGCAGCGATCTTCGCCTTGACGGCAGCGACATTGTAGCTCGTGGAGCCTGCCGGAACCGGGTCTTGCCAGATCAGGTCTTCAGCCGGAACATCCGGGCCGAAGTAACGGGACTTCGGTCCCATGTCACGGTGGGTCAGCTTGAACCAGGCGCGGGCGAAGACGTCAGAGAAGTGGTCCTGATCGTCCTTGAACTTCAGCGAAATCTCGCGGTAGATCGGGTCGACCTTCAGGGCCATGTCGGCATCGGTCATCATCGGGATGGTGCGGATCGAGGCGTCCTCGACATCGACAGGCTTGTCTTCTTCAGCAATGGTGATCGGCGCCCATTGCGATGCACCGGCGGGGCTGTGCGTCAAAGTCCACTCATGCTTGAACAGCATGTCGAAGAAGCCGTTGTCCCACTTCGTCGGCTCGCTGGTCCACGCGCCTTCGATGCCCGATACCACGGTGTCACGGCCAATGCCGCGGCCCTTGGTATTGATCCAGCCAAGACCCTGATATTCCGGGCCTGCGGCTTCCGGATCGGGGCTGAGGTTGGCGGCGCTGCCATTGCCATGCGACTTGCCGATGGTGTGGCCGCCGGCGGTCAGCGCCACGGTCTCCTCGTCGTCCATGCCCATGCGGGCAAAGGTCTCGCGCATCTGCGCCGCTGTCGCCAGCGGATCGGACTTGCCGTTCACGCCTTCCGGGTTGACGTAGATGAGGCCCATCTGCACGGCGGCAAGCGGGTTTTCCAGCGTCTCTGGCTTGCTCACGTCGCCGTAACGGCCGTCGCTTGGCGCCAGCCACTCTTTCTCGTCACCCCAATAGGTGTCCTTTTCCGGCGCCCAGATATCTTCGCGGCCGAAAGCGAAACCGAAGGTCTTCAGACCGGCGACGTCATAGGCAATGGTGCCGGCGAGCGCGATAAGGTCGGCCCAGGAAATCTTGTTGCCGTATTTCTTCTTGATCGGCCACAGCAGGCGGCGGCCCTTGTCGGTGTTCACGTTGTCCGGCCAGGAGTTGAGCGGAGCAAAACGCTGGTTGCCGGTGTTGGCGCCGCCGCGGCCGTCAGTCACACGGTAAGAACCCGCCGCATGCCAGGTAACGCGGGCCATCATGCCCACATAACTGCCCCAGTCGGCCGGCCACCAGTCCTGGCTGTCGGTCATAAGCGCACGCAGATCGGCCTTCAACGCTTCGACATCGAGCGTCTTCAGGGCTTCGCGATAGTTGAAGGAGGTGCCGAGCGGATTGGTCTTGGTGTCGTGCTGATGCAGAATGTCGAGGTTCAGCGCATTCGGCCACCATTCGGTCACCGATTTACCCGAGGCCGTGTTGCCTCCATGCATGACAGGACACTTGCCAGCCGGTTTTGAAGTTGCGTCCATTTCGCCCTCCGATGGGTTTAACAATTAAACGAAATAATCAATTCGACATGTGCAGCGTGGGAGCCAGAGCCAGCGGCAGGTCATGGGAAAACCGTGCAGCGACGCTGGTAACCTCTCACAGCTACAGCTTCTTTCTGTCATGAAGATGACTAACAGCCGAGTTCCATAATTTCCAATTGTATATTCTAAAGGCTGCGATATGCTGAGCTTATGATTGCGCTCTCCATGAAACATCTTCGTTATTTCGACGCTCTGGCCAAGATCGGCCATTTCGGCCGGGCGGCGGAGGCATGCGCCATTTCCCAGCCGGCCTTGTCGCTGCAGATCCGGGAGCTGGAGGAACTGATCGGCGCGCCGCTCGTCGAACGGAGCAGCCGCCAGATCCGGCTGACCGCGCTTGGCGAGGAATTCGCCGAACGCACCCGGGCCATCCTGCGTTCGGTGGACGAGTTGCAGGATCTGGCGCGTGCGGGGCACGGCCCTCTCAGCGGCCGGCTGCGCATCGGCGTCATTCCCACCGTCGCGCCCTATCTTTTGCCGCAGGTGATCAAGACGCTCACGCGGCATTATCCCGGACTGGAAGCACGCCCGCGCGAGGCGGTGACACAGAAGCTCATCGAAGACCTTCTCGAAGCCCGGCTCGACATGGCAATCGTCGCCCTGCCCGTCTCGGAGCCGGCGCTGGAAGAGGTTCCGCTGTTTTCGGAGGAATTCATTCTGGTGCGGCCGATGGAGGATGCGGGCATGCCGGTGCCGAGCGCCGACAAGCTGGGCGAAATGCGCCTGCTGCTGCTCGAAGAAGGCCATTGTTTCCGCAATCAGGCGCTTTCCTTCTGCAGCACGACCAATGCGCCGCCGCGCGTGCTGATGGAGGGTTCCTCCCTCTCCACCCTCGTGCAGATGGTCGGCGCCGGCATCGGCGTCACCCTCATTCCGCAGATGGCCGTCGATATGGAGACACGGCAATCCACGGTCTCGGTGTTCCGGCTCGCGGAACCGCGCCCGTCGCGCACCATCGGCATGGTGTGGCGCAAGAGCAATCCGCTCGCGGCGCAGTTCAGCCATATCGCCGAAATCGTCCGCGAATGCGGTCTTCAGAAACTTGGCATCGCGTCATAGGAACTTAGGTCGGATGATCGCGCGCGCCACAACGCGCGCGATCCACAAATCTTGCGGCTGCCCCTATCGCGACGCGGCCTTTGCGGATCTGTCGGTCCATTCGGGTGGCGCACCGAACTTGTCGGCCACCATGCCCTGCAGGCCGCGCGACCGGCCATAGGCATCGCATTCGACATATTTCGGTTTTCCGCCCAGAGCGGACCGGATTCGATGGCCGGAGGGAATAGAGAGGTTCAGCCCGTCGGAGACCTTGCCTGTCACCAGAATACGCGAGAAGTAGTTCGAGAAATCGGCGGCAAGCTCGTAGGCATCTCCGATTTCCGAGACGCGGGCGTTGCCCGTGATGGAATTCGCGCCCTTGGACCAGACGGCTGCGGCGCGCTGGACGCCGGTGCTGTCCACCGCCTCCGCCTCGACAGCGAGGCCGCCAAGCCCGAATGGAAGACGCGGCACGCTGACCGGCAGGACGAAGCCGCTGCCGAGCGTCACGGCCGTCGATACCCCGGCCATGGTCTTGTCGGTCGGCACCAGATCGGTGATGACCGTGCGCACCGTCATGTCCGCCGGCTGGCCCAGCGCGGCAATCCGGTATTTATCGCTGAGCGCCACGCAGATGGCGCGATCCAGCGCATTCGAAACAAGGACACGGTCCTTTTCCGATGCGACCCGTGAAGAGGCCGCGAAGGAGAAGGTTGTCGGCACGATGGCGACGGTCTTGACCCCAGCCAGTCCGTTGGCGTCCACGAAGGTGCGCGATTTGGTGAACTTGCCCTTGACCGGGCTGAGTTGCGCATAAGAGGTCAGCGTACCGCCTTCCTTGAGCGGCACGGAAGTGCAGCCGGACATGATGATGGCAAAGGGCAAGGTGGCGAAGGCGACGCCGCGACTGCGGGAGGCCCTGTCGCCGGAAGCCCGGGCAAACAGACTGCACTGTTGTTTCACTGCACGTACTCCAGTTGGCATGGTTGATCCTGTGCCCCACACGGTACGACAGCGAAAATTGCGGCAACATTACAATTGCCCGCCCCTGAAATCGCGCGCAACGCAGGATCAGAAACGTAACCGGAAGGTGCTTCCGAAGGCGCTGCTGTCCAGAAAGATTCGCCCGTTATGGTTGGCGACGATCTGCTTGACGAGGCTGAGGCCGAGGCCCGCCCCGGTGCTGCGCGGTGTAACGCGATAAAAAGGCTCGAAAATCCGCTCCCGCTGGTCTTCGGCGATCCCCTGTCCCTCATCGGAAACCGCGATCTCGCCACTGGCGAGAATCGAGACGTGGATCATCCCCCTGTTCCCGCCATGGTCGATGGCGTTGCGCACGATGTTGCTGATGGCGCGCGGCAGGGTGAACGGGTTGCCCAGTATTTCATATCGCGCGATCTGCGCTTCGAAGGAGATATCGTAGCCCGCCGAAAGCGCGAGCGGCGCGAGATCGGCAACGACGGTGCGCGCCGTCTCGACGAGGTCCAGCGTTTCGCGCCGGTCGTTTACCTGATCGTTTCTTTCGAAGGCGAGAAGCTGTTCGGTGGTCTCCCCAAGCCGCGCGACATCCTCCATCAGACGTTGCTGCTCCGGCCCCGGCAAGCCCTCTATCCTGGTCTGCATGATCGCAATCGGCGTTCTCAGCTCATGCGCCGCATCGATGAGAAAACGCTGCCGCGCCCGAAACTGCTCTTCGAGCCGTTCGAGGATGCCGTTGAAGGCAAGGATCAGGGGCACCACCTCCCGCGGCACATCCTCGACCGGAAGCTTCGAGCCCGGCCGGCGCGGGTCGATCTCGGGAGCCTTTTTGACGACGGAACTGAGGCCTGCAAGCGCCTCGCGCACGATGCGGGGAACCGAGAAGAACACGGCGGGCAAGATGACAGCCAGGAGGGGAACGTAAATCTTGTAGGTTCCGGCAAGAAGCGTCAGAAACTGCCCCCTCATATGCGTGGTTCCGCCGAACATGACCCTTATGGAACCCCACTTCGTCTCCATGCTTTCAACCAGGGCGACCTCGGAGATGCCCTTTCCTCCGCGAATATCGGCATCCGTCAGCAAATGCAGATACGGCGACAATTCCCCATAAACGGCGGGCACGGCGCCATAGCTCGCCACCCGCCCGTCCAGCGTGGAAGCCACGAACCAGAGCGTTGAGTTCTCCGCTTTCAGGGCCTGCAATGCCGGGCCATCGGTAACCACCAATCCTTCTTGCGGATCGAGCGAAAGCGACTCATCGAGTGTCGCCGACAGATCGTCCCAGAGCGCAATATTGGGCGAAAGCATTGTCATGCCATAAAAGCAGAGACCGATGATGACCACGGCAATCATGGCGGAGACGACGACGCTGAGCTGCCAGCTCAATTTCCACCACAAGGACGAGTTGGAGGTGCCCTGCGCTTTCATGCCTCTTCCTTCAACAGATAACCGATGCCGCGAATATTGTGGACGCCAACGCCTGCGGAGGCATCGAGCAGACGTTTGCGCAGCCGCGATATATGCGCATCGAGCGCATTTGACTGGATCTCTTCCTCGTAATTGTAGACGGCCGCCTCAAGCGTGGAACGCAGCACGGATTTGCCCTTGCGCTTTGCCAGCGCAACGAGAACCGCAAGCTCGCGCCTTGGCAGATCGAAGGGAACGGAGTTGATCGTGACGCTGAGATGGAGCGGATCGATAACGATGCGGCCGGCTGTGATTTCGGCCGGCGCAAGGTTTGCCGGCCTTCTCAGAACCGCACGCACCCGCGCCAGCAGCTCACCGACGAGAAACGGCTTGCCGAGATAGTCGTCGGCGCCGCCATCCAGTCCGGCGATGCGGTCTTCCGGTTCGTTCAACGCCGTCAACAGAATGATCGGCGTGTCGATGCCGGCGTGGCGCAGCTGCGGAATGAAGGCAAGCCCCTCCCCGTCCGGCAGGCGGCGATCAAGCAGGATGGCGTCATAGACATGCTGGCGCGTCAACTCCATCGCATCGCCGAGCCACATCGTATGGTCGATGACGATGCCCTGCCTGCCGAGCGTCGCCGTCAGCGCATCCGCCATTGCCTTTTCGTCTTCGATCAACAGAAGTCTCATGCGTCACCGTCCCTTCGCATTCCCTTGTCTGCCAGAAAGGTTGCGGCAGTATTGCGGCAAAGAAGACGCCAGAGCATTTCCAACCCGCCGCATAACGGTTTCCCCTCCGAAAAAGGCATGAAATCAGGGCGATGGAACATCAGACCCTGCTGTTTAAGCAGTTGCGTTCGCAAGGGTAATGCTGCTGCAATTATGGACGCCTATCCAGATGCCATGCGCCTCAAGAGAGGCTGCGGTCCCGGTATGGAAAGGATTTCAGCATGTGGGTGAAGAGAACCATCAAGGCAGGGATCGCGCTTGCAGGTTGCGTTCTCGTTGTCACCGCTCTCGATCCGGCGCGCGGCAGCGTCGATGCGAATGAGCGTGTCAAAGGCACCGTGAACGGGCTCGTCGAGACTGCCGCGATGAGCCCGGCAGGCACTCCGTTCGAACTGACGGCCACCGAAACGGCGAAGATCGGCACACGCCCGATGGTGGAGCGGCTTGGCATCAGCGGCGAACTTCAGCCCATCACCCGCGTGGTGATCCGCGCCCGTGAAGCCGGCAAGATCGTCGAGATGAATGTCCGCGACGGAGACACGGTGCAGACGGGCAAGCTGCTTGTGCGTTTCGAAACCGACGAGCTGCAATCGACGCTTTTGCTGCGGCGGAGCGACCGGGATGCGGCTGAGGCCGAGCTGATGCTGGCAATGCAGGCCCTGACGAGAACCGAACAGCTAGCCCTGAAAAACATCGCTTCGGCGGAACAGCTCGACAAGGCGAAAAGCGATGTCGCGGTGAAGACGGCAAGGCTCCAGAGCCTCTCGGCGCAGGCGGATATTGCCCGCCTCGCCCTTCGCAATGCCGAAATCCGCGCGCCCTTCGGCGGCACCGTCACCCGGCGGCTGGCCGAGGCGGGATCGCGCGTCGGTGCGGATGGCGAGCTTCTCACGCTGGTCGATACCAGCGTGCTGGAGGCGAAGGTTCTTGTCGCCACACGCGATGTTCCGCGCGTCGCCCTCGGCCAGACGGCGAAACTGGAAATTGACGGCCTTGACGGCCAGATCGTCAAAGGCACGGTCGACCGCATCAGCCCGGTTGCCGAAGACGGCACCCGCTTCGTCGCCGTCTATCTGCGGCTTGCCAATCGTGACGGCCGGCTGTGGGGCGGAATGTTCGCCAGCGGATCGATCCTGCTGCGCGAGAAAAACGATGCGCTCGTCGTTCCCGCCATCGCGCTGCGCAAGGATGAGACCGGTTACCATGTGCTCAAGGTACAGGACGGCCATCTTCGTCGCCAGACAGTCACGGTGGGAGCGCGCTGGAACGGTGGCAACCTGATCGAGATTGCCGCCGGGCTGCAGGATGGCGAGACCATCCTGACCGCGCCGCTTCCGCAATTGCGGCCCGATATGGCCGTCACCGTCGACAAGGCAGGCTGAAATGTTCCTGACCCGCATATCCGTTACCCACCCCGTTTTCGCCACCATGATGATGGTCGCGCTTCTGGTCATGGGCGCTTTCTCGCTGCAACGGCTTGGGCTGGACCAATATCCCAATGTCGACGTTCCCGTGGTGGTGGTCGTCACCTCCTATCCCGGCGCGACACCGGAGACGGTGGAAACCGAGGTGACACGGCCGGTCGAGGATGCGCTGAACGCCATTGGCGGTCTCGATGAGGTCACCTCCACCTCCTATGAGGGGCGCTCCGTCGTCGTCGCGAAATTCAAGCTTGAGGTGCGCAGTTCAGCCGCCGCGCAGGAAGTGCGCGACAAGATCGCCGCCATCGAGGCGAATTTCCCCGAAGATGCCAAAAAGCCCGTCATATCGAGGTTCGACCCCGCCGCCGAGCCGATCCTGTCGGTAGCGATCAGTTCGACGTCGCTCGATGTGCCCGCCCTCACCAGCCTTGCCGACCAGAAGGTGGTGCGGCAGTTGACGACCGTTGCGGGTGTCGGTCAGGCAACGCTGGTCGGCGCGCGCAAACGGCAGATCGATGTGACAATCGACGAAACGCGCATGCGCGCCCTCGGGATCGGCATCAACGAGGTGGTGAACGCGCTGCGCAGCGGCAACGGCAACAGCCCGGCCGGAAGCGTCGTCGATCCCGTCTCCGAACGCACGATACAGGTGCAGGGGCGTATCGAGGAGCCGCAGGCGCTGCTGGATATGGTCGTGGCAAGGCGCGGCGGCGCGGCCATTGCGCTTCGCGATGTCGCCGCGCTTTCCGAAGGGGCAGCCGATGCCGAAAACCGCGCCCTCTATAATGGCCAGACGGCGCTGGCGATCGACATCGTCAAGGTTCAGGACGCCAATACGGTTCAGGTCGCGACGGATGTGAGGAAGCGCCTCGATGCGCTCAATGCCGAGCTTGCCCCACAGAACGTGCAATTGCGTATCGTCACGGATGCGTCGATACCCATCCGCGAATCCGTCAACCAGGTACAGACGACGCTGATCGAAGGTGCGGCGCTCGCCGTCGCCATCGTCTTCCTGTTTCTAAACTCCTGGCGCAGCACGGTCATCACCGGGTTGACATTGCCAATCGCAATCATCGGCACGCTCGCAGTGATCCATTTCCTCGGCTTCACGCTCAATACGCTCAGCCTGCTGGCGCTGACGCTTTCCATCGGCATTCTGGTGGATGACGCCATCGTGGTGCGCGAAAACATCACCCGCCATCTTCACATGGGCAAATCCCACCTGCGTGCGGCCCTCGACGGCACCAATGAAATCGGGCTTGCGGTAATCGCAACAACGGCGGCAATCGTGGCAGTCTTCCTGCCGGTCGCCTTCATGGACGGCATTGTCGGCCGGTTTTTTTACGAATTCGGCGTCACCGTTTCCGCCGCCGTCCTGATCTCGCTCTTCGTCGCCTTCACGCTCGACCCGATGCTGTCCAGCGTCTGGTACGATCCGGACGCCCAGCCCGATGCGAAGCGCGGGCCGGTGGGCCGCCTGATCGCCTGTTTCGACCGCGGCTTCGAATGGATGGCCGGGCAATATCGCCATGCCATCGGCTGGACGCTGCGGCATCGGCTCGTCACCCTGCTTGCCACGGCCGGCGTCTTTATCGGCAGCCTGTTCATGGTGCCGCTGGTCGGCACGGAATTCGTTCCGAATGCTGATGAGGGCCGCTTCCAGGTCAATATTACCGCGCCAGTCGGCTCCTCGCTGGACTATACGACAACGAAGGTACGGCAGGTCGAGAAGGCGCTGAAGGAATTTCCGGAAGTCGAGACGCTTTATTCCACCGTCAATACCGGCGGCGCCGCCGGCAAGCATCGGGCCGCCATATTGGTGGGGCTGGTGCCGCTCGACATGCGGAGCCGAACTCCGCTCTCCCTTGCCGAACTGGTTCGCAAACGCCTGTCAGCCATACCCGGCATAGAGGTCACGATCCTGCAGAATGGCCTTGGCGGCGGCGAAAGCCCGGTGCAGCTCAGCATCCTCGGCGACGACCGGGCGGTCCTCGAAAAAATCGCCACCGGTCTGGTCGAAGACATGAAGAAAATCCCCGGCATCGTGGATGTGACCTCCAGCGCCAGGGATGTGACCTCCATTCTTTCGGTCCGCCTGAAGCCTGCGGCGGCGAGCGATCTTGGCATTGCCCGCTCCGATCTTGCCGCAGCGCTTTCCCCCCTCATCGGCGGCGAGGATGTGTCGAAATGGACGGATGCGGACGGCAACAGCTACGATATCGTCATTCGCCTGCCCGTCGAGCGGCGGTCCGACGCGGCAGGTCTCGGTGAATTGATGATCGCAACCGGCCGCACGGCCGCGAACGGCGCGCCGCTGATGGTGCGTCTCGATCAGGTCGCCGATATCGGCATCATGCCGGCCCCCGCCGAAATCCGCCGTATCGACAATCGCCGCGAGATAATGGTTTCGGCCAATATCGCCGGCCGCACACTCGGCGACGTGACGGCGACGTTGCAGGGCCTGACAGCCGGCCGTGACCTGCCGAATGGCTATCGCATCCGCTTCGGCGGTGACGCCGAAACCATGCAGGAGACCATCGGCCACATGGTCACGGCGCTTACCATGGCCGTCATCTTCATCTACATCGTGCTCGCCTCGCAATTCGGCAGTTTCATGCAACCGCTCGCCATCATGGCGTCCCTGCCGCTTTCGCTTGTCGGCGTCCTCATCGGGCTGATGGTGGCCGGCAGCACGATCAACATGTTCTCGCTGATCGGCTTCATCATGCTGATGGGCCTCGTGACCAAGAACGGCATCCTGCTGGTCGATTTCGCCAATCGCGAGCGGCGGCGTGGGCTTTCGCTGAACGAGGCGCTGGAAAACGCCGGCGTCATCCGCTTCCGCCCGATCATCATGACGACGCTTGCGATGATCTTCGGCATGATCCCGCTCGGTCTCGCCGTCGGCGGCGGCGGCGCGCAGCGTGCGCCGATGGCCCATGCGGTGGTTGGCGGTCTCATCAGTTCCACGCTGCTGACCCTGATCGTGGTACCGACCATCCTGTCCTATATAGACAGCATCGTCAGGCGTTTCGCCCGCCTGTTACCGAAAGCGCCGGATGAAACGGGGCATCCGAACCATCAGGCGCAACCTTCCCAAAAGCAGCCGGCCTGAAAAGGCCGGTTTTGCATCTATGGGGCTGCCGTCACCTCAGCAGGAGAATGGCGGCTGGCCCCGCCAGAAGCACGGCAAGGACGATGATGGGATGGAGATAACGCAATAAAAAGCGGAGAGCGGAACGACATGGTTTCATGCACCGGCACCTGACGACAATCATCAGGCAAGGTTGGAGATCGCCCATTGCGGCGGCATTACAATCTTGGCCACAGCAGCAGATGCCGGGCGCGTGCGGTTACGGTCTCTCGCTGCCCTGACGCTTCTTTTTGCCCTTCGGGCGAAAATCGACAAGAAGCGACTTCAGTTCGATATCGCGAACGCGCCTTGCCGCCTCATCCGGGCGCACCCATTCCAGCAGGCGTTCACCGCGCTCCTTGAAACTGGTTTCCGCCTCCGTCACCTCTATCTGGAACACATCGACCATGCAGGGAACGACATCGCCATTGTCGAGCATCTTGAGATAGGTATAGCGGCCAACCGCATTCTTTTTCACCCGGCCGCGCACGCCCGCCTCCTCCCACGCCTCGATTGCCGCCGCCTCGTGCGGCTTCTTGCGTTTCATCGGCCAGCCGCGCGGAATGATCCAGCGTCCGCTGGTGCGGGACGTGACAAGGAGGATTTCGACATCCTCGCCATTGCCGGCATAACGGAAGCAGAGCGCGGCATATTGTTGCCGGAAAGCGCCTGTGAAGAGCTTTTCCGGAACCGCAGCAAGCTGCTGGAGCAATGTCAGTGCACGAGCCGGGCGGGTTTTCCGGCTTTTCTTGGTGGGTTTCATATCCGTTGATAGTGCTTATTTTCCGGGTTGCATCAATGCCCCGCGTGCATTTATGACAGTTTTATGACAATCACCCCCCACAACTAATAAAGCGCCATTGAGGGCCAATTCGCATGATGAGTATTTTTCGCAAGCTGATGCCGCGCGAGGACCGTTTCTTCGACATGTTCAGCAAACATTCCGAAACCGTCATCAAAGCGGCCGAGGCCCTTGACCAACTTTTGAGCGGCATCGACGTCGAGAAGAACTGCGACCTCATCGTCGCCCTCGAGCATCAGGCGGACGACATCACCCGCGAGGTGCTGCTCGCCGTCAGGCGCAGCTTCATCACCCCCTTCGACCGCGGCGACATCAAGGATCTCATCCAGTCGATGGATGACGCCATCGACATGATGCACAAGACCGTCAAGACCATCCGTCTTTTCGAGCAAACGGAATTCGATCCGCTGATGAAGGAAATGGGTCATGAGATCGTGCGCGCAGCCGGCCTCATCGCGGAAGCCATTCCGCTTCTCAACAAGGTCGGCACGAATGCGCATCGCCTGTCTTCCATCGCCGAAGAGGTGACCCGCGTCGAAGGCCGCTCCGACGAACTTCACGATCTGGGTCTCAAGGACCTCTTCCGCCGCCACGGCGCGAGCGGCAATGCCATGGCCTATATGATCGGCAGCGAGATCTACGGCGAACTCGAAAAGGTTGTCGACCGCTTCGAGGATGTGGCCAACGAGATCAGCGGCATCGTTATCGAGAACGTCTGATGGATGTCGCACTTGCC
Source organism: Agrobacterium sp. CNPSo 2736 (assembly GCF_004005385.1). NCBI lineage: Bacteria > Pseudomonadati > Pseudomonadota > Alphaproteobacteria > Hyphomicrobiales > Rhizobiaceae > Agrobacterium > Agrobacterium sp. CNPSo 2736. The sequence goes on from NZ_RZTX01000008.1 coordinate 160,755, forward strand.
CTGCCGCTGCTAATCGGCCTTATCGCCATCGCGCTGTTCTTCGATTTTCTGAACGGTCTGCACGATGCCGCCAATTCCATCGCCACCATCGTCTCCACCCGTGTGCTGCGCCCGCAATATGCGGTCGCCTGGGCGGCCTTCTTCAACTTCATCGCCTTCCTGTTCTTCGGCCTGCATGTGGCCGAAACGCTCGGCACCGGCATCATCGATCCGGCCATCGTGTCGCCGCAGGTGATCTTCGCGGCGCTGATCGGCGCCATCGTCTGGAACATCGTCACCTGGATTTTCGGCATTCCCTCCAGCTCGTCGCACGCGCTGATCGGCGGGCTCGTCGGTGCGGGATTTGCGAAGGTGGGTTTCAATTCCATCGTCTGGTCGGGTCTGCTGAAGACCGTGGGCGCCATCTTCATGTCGCCGGCCATCGGCTTCTTCCTCGCCCTGCTTCTGGTGCTCACCGTCTCCTGGCTGTTCGTGCGGCAGACGCCCTTTGCCGTGGACCGCACCTTCCGCGTCATGCAGTTCATCTCCGCCTCGCTTTATTCGCTGGGACACGGCGGCAACGACGCGCAGAAGACCATGGGCATCATTGCCGTGCTGCTCTTCAGCCAGGGACATCTGGGCGAGAGCTTCTACGTGCCCTTCTGGGTGGTGATTTCCTGCCAGTCGGCCATGGCGCTCGGCACGCTGTTCGGCGGTTGGCGCATCGTCCATACGATGGGATCGAAGATCACCCGGCTGAACCCGATGCAGGGCTTCTGCGCCGAAACCGGCGGTGCGCTGACGCTGTTCGGTGCGACGTGGCTCGGCATTCCGGTCTCCACCACCCACACGATCACCGGCGCCATCGTCGGCGTCGGCGCGGCCCGCCGCGTCTCGGCGGTGCGCTGGGGCCTTGCCGGCAATATCGTCATCGCCTGGATCGTGACCATGCCGGCGGCTGCGCTGATCTCCGCCGCGGTTTACGGGCTGACGTCTCTCTTCGGCTGACAGCTCCATCCCTGCCCCGATTTGCCGCTCCTCCCGGAACAAAAGCCACCCCGTGGCTGTTGTTCCGGGTGGACCAATGCGGATCGCGGACATGGCACGACAGGTTTTCTGGAAGGGTTATTTGAAACTGTCGCTGGTGACGGCCTCCGTCTCGCTGACGCCCGCGACGACGGAAGGCAACAAATACACCTTCCACATCCTCAATCGCAAAACCGGCAACCGCGTCGAAAGCCGTTATGTCGACAGCATCACCCACCGACCGGTCGCCGCCAAAAACCAGGTAAAAGGTTTTCCCCGCGCCGAGGACGATTACGTTCTGCTGGAAGATGACGAGATCGATGCGGTGGCGCTGGAAAGCACCCGCACCATCGATATCAAGACCTTCGTGCCGAAAGGATCGATCGACTGGATCTGGTACGACCGTCCGCATTTTCTGCGCCCGGAAGACAAGATCGGCACCGAAGCCTTCAGCGTCATTCGCGAAGCCATGAAGGTGAACGATGTTTTCGGCATCGCACGCCTCGTAATCTACCGTCGTGAAAGGGCTGTGCTCCTCGAACCGTCGGGAAAAGGCATCATCCTGTGGACGCTGCATTACGGCGAAGAGGTACGCGAAAGCATCGACGCGCTGGAGCCGAAGATGAAAATCGACCGGCCGCTGCTGGACGCCATGGAAAAACGCATCGGCAAACAGGTGACGGGTTGGAAACCGGCTCTGGTGCAGGACCCCATTCAGAAGAAGATCAAGTCCCTGCTGAAGACCAAGGGCGAGGAGGTCTCCTCCTCGAAAAAGAAAACCGGCACGAAGGCACGCACCGGCGGCAATGTCATCAACATCATGGATGCGCTGAAGAAAAGCCTTGCTTCCGAAAAGAGAAGCTGAGGCTCGATGCCTTCAGCGGGCCTTTTTCGGAAGCGGCTCGGCAGCAGCAAAAAAGCCGTCCCAAGGGTCTTTTTTCAGCGCGGAGAGACGCGCGCCGATATTGTTGACGGTGAAATGGGCCGGGCCGATCTCGGCGGTGAGTTCCGACCATTCGAGCGGCGCTGAAATGGCGGCTCCCGGCCGCGCACGCGTCGAATAGGCCGCAACCGCCGTATTGCCCCTGCCATTGCGCAGATAGTCGATGAAAATACGGCCCTGCCGTTTCGCCTTGGTGGCGACTGAGAGATATTTCTCCGGCTCGGCCTTCGACATATCCGCCGCCATGGCCTTGGCGAAGGCTTTTACCGGGACCCAGCCCGCCTGCGGCTTCAAGGGTGCGACGACATGCAACCCCTTGCCGCCCGACGTCTTGACGAAAGCGGCAAGTCCGGCCTCTTCGAAACGCCGCTTCAGTTCAAGTGCCGCTTCGATCACCTCTTCCCAAGCCACATCCTCGCCGGGGTCTATATCCATGGTGATCATGTCCGGCTTTTCCCAATTGGCAGTGGTCGCGCCCCATGGGTGGATTTCAAGCGCGGCGGACTGCACAAGCGCCATCAGGCCATCGAAATCGGTGATGCGGATCAGCGGTTCGCCGCCCTTGTCCTTGGGATCCCGGATCTGCTCGACGGCCTTGTTGATGCCGCGCCAGGCATGTTTCTGGAAAAATCGCTGCCCCTCTATGCCCTCCGGGCAGCGCAACAATGCCAGCGGCCGGTTGACGACAAAGGGCGCCATGTGCCGCCAGACCTGCGCATAATAATCGGCAAGCCCCTCCTTCGTCACACCGTCCTCCGGCCAATAAAGCCGGTCCGGATGGGTGAACTTGATCTTCGATTGCGGCGCCTGGGTATCGGACACGGCCTTCTCCTCGCGTTCGATTTCTGCTGCGGGCTTGTCTTCGCGCAACCCCCGGAAGGAGGCGTGACGCAGATTGCCATCTCCAGACCATGCACGAAACTCCACTTCAGCGACCAGTTCCGGCTTGACGAAATGAAGATCGCGGCGGGCGAGCGCGGTGAGTTTCTCACCGAACGGGCTTTCCTTGCGCTCCAGCGGCTTCAGCCGGCCAAGCAGCATCTCCGCCATTTCGCCCGTATAGCCCGTCCCGACACGGCCGACATGGCGCAACTTGCCATTTTCATAAACGCCGAGCGCCAGCGATCCGATGGCGTGGTCGGATGTGGAAGAGACCGTATAACCGCCGATGACGAATTCCTGTCGCATCGAGCATTTGGATTTTACCCATTCGCCCTTGCGGCCCGAAACATATTTGCTGTTCCTGACCTTGGAAATGACGCCCTCGAGGCTGAGCCGGCAGGCATGGTCGAGGACAAGCGCGCCGCTTTCCTCAAAATGCTGGCTGTAACGGAGATGGGGGTCACCCGCCGGCAGCAGCTTTTCGAGCAGCGCCTTTCGCTCGCTCAATGCCGCACCGCGCAGATCGCTGCCATCGAGATAGAGAAGGTCGAAGGCGTAAAATACGAAGCGGTCGCTGCGCCCTTCGCTCAGATCCTGCTGCAAGGCGGAGAAATCGGAGGCCCCGCTGTCGCGTTCAACGACGATTTCGCCATCGATCAACATCGTTTCCACCGGCAGAGCCGTGAGAGCTCCTGTCACGGCGCTGCCGAATTTCTCCGTCCAGTCCAGCCCGCTGCGGGTCAGCAGTTGAAGCTTGCCCTGATCGACGCGCGCCTGCAGACGATAGCCGTCAAATTTGATTTCATGCAGCCAGCGATCTCCGTTAGGCGGTTTCGGCTTAAGCGTGGCGAGCGCCGGCGGCACGAAGGATGGCATGGCCAGTTTGCGTGCGCCTTTGGGCAGCGCATGCGCCTGTTTCCTGCCGGAGGCAGAAGCCACGGTCTTTTTCGATACCGTTTTGGAGTTCCAGGTATCTTTCGGTTTGGCTGCAACTTCCTCGACACTACGCCCGGTCTTTACGGATTCTGGCCGTTCTTCGAGAATATCCGCGCCGCCCTTATGCCTCGCCTCCTCGTCATCGCCCTTGATCAGCAGCCAGTTCTCCCGGCTTTCTCCGGGCTTTCCGTGCATGCGTACCAGATGCCATCGGCCTTTGAGCTTTTCGCCTTCCAGTTCGAATTCCAGATGGCCTTTGCGATAACCTTTCCGGGCGTCACCGATCGGTTGCCAGGTGCCACGATCCCAGACGATCACGGTGCCGCCGCCATATTGTCCTTTCGGGATGACGCCCTCGAAATCGCCATAGCTGAGCGGATGGTCCTCGACATGCACGGCAAGGCGCTTGTCCTCGGGATCGAGGCTCGGGCCGCGCGTCACCGCCCAGCTTTTCAGCACCCCGTCCATTTCCAGCCGAAAATCATAATGCAGGCGGCGGGCATCGTGTTTCTGTATCACGAAGCTCGAGCCCTGCTGTTCGGCCGTCGTCCCTTTGGGCTCCGGCGTCTTGTCGAAACTGCGCTTGGCGTTATAGGTCTGCAATCCCATGGATCAGCTCGCTTTCCGCGGGGCCTTGCGGCCCGCTGCCGTCGCCCTTTTCCTGCTGCCCGCTTCGGCCCCCGCGCTGCGACGCAGGGCCTCCTTGAGATCGATGATATTGTCTTCCTTGCGCGGCGGCGGCCTGGCGATTTCCCGGCCTTCGATCTTGGCTTTCACGAGTTCCGCGAGTGCATCATTATACCGATCGCTATAGTCTGCGGGGTCAAATGTGCCCGCACGCTTTTCGATGATGTGACCGGCCAGCTCCAGCATTTCCTCATCGAACTCGATATCGGGGATCGACTTGAAGACGGATGTCTGCGAACGGACCTCGTAGCTGAAATTCAGCGTCGTAGCGACGAGAGCCTTACCGCTCGGACGGATCAGCAGGACACGGTTGCGGCGGAAAAGCACCGCTTCGCCGAGAGCTGCGACATTCTCGTCGTCCATTGCCCTGGCAAGAAGCGTAAGCGCCTCTTCGCCGCCCTCCCCGCTCGGCGCGAGATAATAGGACTTGTCGAAATAAAGCTTGTCGATCTCGTCACAGGGCAGGAAATGCCTGACGCTGATGACCTTGTCGCTTTCCGGCATCAGCTTCGCAATCTCGTCTCCCTCGATGACGATGTGGTCGCCATTGTCCAGCTCGTATCCCTTGACCTGATCCTCGCGGAGAACCGCGTCGCCGGTATCGCTGTCGACATATTGCCGCTCGACGCGGTGGCCGGTCTTGCGATTGACGATATTGAAAGAGATTTTCTCCGCCGAGGTCAGCGCGGAATAAAGGCCGACTTCGCAGTTGAAATCGGCAAAGGTTAGATGGCCTCTCCAGCTCGCTCTCCGGTTCATGTCCGTCGTCCCTCGTCATCGCTGCGGGAAGGCATGTCTCCGCGTCGGCCCTTGGCCAGAATGCGCTCGATGGCGGGCACGTCCGCCTCCGCCAGAACCGGCACCGGATCGGACGCCATGGCTTCCAGCACCTCCGGCGACAGCCCGCCATTGCGGATAACCCATTCCATGGCCTCGCGGGTCTGGCGCTCCGCTTTCAACTGCGCATAAAGCGCCAGTATGAGCCGGTCGCGAACATCGAAGCTCTTCAAACTTCTGTCTGAACGTTCTGCCTGCCGTTTCATTTCGAAATCCTCAAAGGCCCATCCGGAATTGGCTGGGCATCGCCTCAGGCAATGCCCCTGCCGCCGGTCACACCATAAACCTCGCCATTGATGAAGCTTGCATCCTGCGACGCCAGCAGCACGTAAACGGGCGCCAGTTCCACCGGCTGTCCCGGGCGGCCGAAATCGCTGTCCTTGCCGAAATTCCTCACCTTCTCGTCCGGCTGGCCGCCGCTTGGCTGAAGAACCGTCCAGAACGGACCGGGGGCGACGGAATTGGCGCGCACACCCTTTTCGATAAGCTGCTTTGCGAGCGCTTTCGTATAGGCAACGATGCCGGCTTTCGTGGTGGCGTAGTCCAGCAGGATGGCGGAGGGCTCATAAGCCTGTATCGACGCTGTGGTGATTACCGACGAGCCCGGCTTGAGATGGGGAACCGCCGCCTGCGCTATCCAGTGCAGTGCGTAGAGATTGGTCTTCATGGTAAGATCAAAATCGACTGTCGATAACTCGTCGACGCTTTCTCGATATTGCTGCCTTGCCGCGTTGACGACCAGAATGTCCAGCCCGTTGAGATCGCCGGCCGCTTTCTCGACCAGTTCACGGCACCAGGCCTCGTTGGTGATATCGCCGGGCAGCGCGACCGCCACGCGGCCCTCCGCCTCGATGAGCGCCACGACCTCCTCGGCGTCGGATTCTTCTTCCGGCAGATAGGAGATCGCCACATCCGCGCCTTCCCGCGCAAAGGCGATGGCAACCGCGCGGCCGATACCGGAATCGCCGCCGGTAATCAGCGCCTTGCGACCGGCAAGCTTGCCGGTGCCCTTGTAGCTTTTTTCGCCATGATCGGGGAAAGGCGTCATATTCGTCACCAGACCCGGCATCTCCTGGGTCGGTGTCGAAAAGGGCGGGCGCGGATATTGGCTGCGTGGATCCTGAGGCTCGAGGCGGTCTGTCATCGCGGTCTCTCCCATCGATAGAGGTGCATCCGAGGCGCGTTCATGACAGGCAATCGAACTATCCCGTCATGCTGATTGCCGGTGTCGCCGGGGCAACCGCGGCATGGACGCGCCATACGCAAGCCTAACGATCTGCCGTCGCTCTCGTTCCATGGGATGTGGGAAAGGCGGGGCGACGGCGTCTGCGCCGTCGCCTTTTTTTATCAAACGGAATGTTTCTTCCGTGTGGTGGCGCTGACGACCTGAGCAGGCGCGACATCCGGTTTGCCGAAGAGATAACCCTGCGCCTGCGCGCAGCCCTCGTCGACCACCATGCGATATTGCGCATCCGTTTCAATTCCCTCCGCCGTTACCGGCAGATCGAGGCTGCGGCCGAGGCCGATCACCGCGCGCACGATGGCGCGGGCATTGTCGTCGTCGCTCATGGCGGCGATGAAGCTGCGGTCGATCTTGATCTTGTCGAAGGGGAAGCTCTGCAGGTTGCTGAGCGAGGAATAACCCGTGCCGAAATCGTCCATAACGATGGCGACGCCGAGCGCCTTCAACTGGTTGAGGATGATCAACGTCGCCTTGCGGTCTTTCAGAAGCGCGGCTTCGGTGATTTCCAGTTCCAGCCGGTTGGGCGAAAGTCCGGTCTGCATCAGCACGGTGCAGACGACATGACCGAGATTGGCCAGCGAAAACTGCAATGGCGAAACGTTCACCGCGATCTTCAGGTGCGGCGCCCAGCCGGCCGCCTGACGGCAGGCCTCGCGCAGCACCCATTCGCCGAGCGAGATGATGATGCCGCTCTCCTCGGCAATTGGAATGAAGACATCCGGCGGCACCACGCCCCGTGTCGGGTGCTGCCAGCGCACCAGCGCCTCGTAACCGACGACCTGCCCGCATTCGACCGAAAGGACCGGCTGATAATTCAACAGCAGCTCGTTGCGATTGATGGCAAGCCGCAGATCCGTTTCGAGCTGGCGGCGTTCTCGCGCCTCCTGATCCATCACCGGATCGTAGAAGGCCAATATGCCGCGCCCGCCCATCTTGGCGCGGTAAAGCGCCAGATCGGCGGCGTGCATGATGCTCTCATGGTCCTTCCCGTCCCGCGGGAAGACGGCGATGCCGATGCTGACGCCGACGGAGGTCGGATCGTTGGCAACATTCATCTTCAGCGCAAACATGCCAAGGATCGTCTCGGCCAGCAGGCGCGCCTCTTCCGCTTTGGTGTGCCGGGCAGTCAGGATGACGAATTCATCGCCGCCGAGACGGGCGACCACATCGCCTGCCCTTGCGCATTCATCGAGAATGGCGGCAACCTTTTTCAGAACGCGGTCCCCTTCGGCATGGCCGAATATGTCGTTGACCGCCTTGAACCGGTCGAGGTCGAGCGCCAGCAGCGCGAATTCGTCCTCCTCGTCGCAATGCTCGATCTGCTGGTGAAGACGGGTCTGGAACATGGTGCGGTTGGACAGGCCCGTCAGGACGTCGTGGCGGGCGAGATATTCGATTTCCCGCTGCGCTTCGCGCTTTTCCGTCAGGTCACGGATAGCCATTACCTCGCAGGGGCGGCCGCGATATTCGATCGTGCGTACGCCGAGCTCGAATATCTGCGCCTGCCCGGCGCGCTCACGAATCGCCTCCACCGGTGCGTGGCGTGGCAGATAAGCGGGCTGCCCGTCGATGGCCTTGAAGAGATCGTCGGGGTTTTGTCCGACCAGCGACGCTTCCTCCCGGCCCAGAAGGCCGGCAAAGCGGGTGTTAAGCTCCACGATCCGCCCATCGCGGACGACCGCGAGACCATCGAGCGTCGCATCCACAAGACCCTTGAGATCGACAAGGTAACGATCCACAAGAGCAGCGGCGGCGGTGGTGGACAGGATCAGGAACGTGACGCCGGAAATGGCGCAGATCATGATCAGCCGGGCGACATTGTCGGGGTCCGGCCCCGATACGGACGGATCCGGCGAAAGCACCGTGGCCGACATGGTCGTGAAATGCAGCGCGCAGATCGCGAAGATCGCCGATCCGGCCGGCGCGGCGATGCGCTGCCAGGAGCCAAGGCGACGAAAAAGGAAAAAGGCGAGGAGAAAAGACGCCCAGGCAACCGCAAAACCACCCAGCACCGGCCCCCACCGATAGCTGATCGTGGCGGCGACATCCATTCCCGCCATGCCGACGAAATGCATGACGGCGACCGACAGGGTGACCAGCGTGCCGACGAGAACAGGGCTGTAAGCGGCCTGCGAACGGCTGGTGAGCGCCAGCCAGAAGCCGAAAACCGGAAGAACCGCCGAAAGAGCCGTGAAGGCGAAATCATAACCGATCGGGACCGCGCCCTTATAGGCGAGCATGGCGACGAAATGCGTGGCCCAGACGCTGAGCCCTCCGGCAAAGGCGGCAACCAGCACCCAATAGGGCTTGCGGCCAGCCGGACTTTCCTCCGCACGCAATAAAAGATGAAAAAAAGCAAACATGCCAAGCAGGCAGATAACAGCCGCAAGAAGCACGACCGCCCGGTCGTGTTGTACGACAACGCATTCCAGAACCGTGAACATGACGCACTCTCCCAGCCTCTGAAGAACCGCTCACGGTGGCACTATGGGAGTGGTTTATTTATAAATCTCTAATGCAACTAATGATAAATGTAACGATCTGTTCTGCAACGTACAGAAAGGAACGGGCCGCACGCGGCGGCGCGTAAGGTTTTTCGCGTGCGGCGCGACGGGGACCAAAGGAAAAGCCGTTTATTTCCAGCTTCGATAATCGGCTGCGGTGCATCCGAAAGGCGCCGGGCCATCGGCGAAACGCTCCTGCAGACGGGCGCAACCCCACTCGTTGAGCGCTGCCGGCAACATGTTGTTGATGTCCATTCCGGGCGAGTTGAACTGCGACGGAGCGCTCGTGACGTACCACAGCCAATAACCGATAACCGCGACGACGACGACAGCCACGATGGCAACGAAAGTCCCCAGTCTGCGCAGGAGGCCCGGTCCTTTCTTTATCGCCGAGGCCTGGGCCGCTGCAGCCTCCTGTGTCTCACGCGCGACCAACGGGGCAAGCGATGTCAGAGCTTCCGCCCGCTCCTGCTCCGTAAGGTCGATCCGTTCCAGCTGATCATCGAGCAGGACCGGCAAGGCGCTGTTTCCATGCAGGACCGCGAGCGCCACATCATGTTTGCCGGTATGGCCGACGACAACGGGAATGCGACCCCGCTCCAGATGCGTGAAGGATTGCCGCTTGGTTTTATCGTCCCTTACCGTATCGGCATAGGTGACGAAAAGACGGCTGCGTTTTTCGGCAACCGCCGTCAGCGCCACCGGAATGACGGTCAACGGTGCGGGTTTGCGCAGCTGCAGGCGAACCCGCAGGACCCGGATGAGCGTGAACAGCATCGCCAAACTGCCGAAACCGAGCAGGGCAACGAACACGCCGAGCGTGATGATGCGGTTCCAGAGCATGTCGAGGCCCAGCGAAATCGTTGCGAGTTCCGGGTTCTTCGCGGAGATGACCAGCCCGGTTTCATAATCGCCGGAATGGAAATCGACGAACATGACCTCGACATCCTTCTTGTAGCTCACACCCGCATGGTCATAGGAAAGATCCGCCTCACAGGTCGTGAAGATTGCCTTGCGCGTCTTGCAGCTGCCGCTGATATCGCCGTTTTCAATCTCCAGCGGATCTTTGCTGATCTGATAGTCGCGCAATATGCCCGGGCCTTCGGCGACGAGCATGACGACCGTGATGACCAGAAGCACCGGAATGGAAAAATAATAGGCTGCCGGCACTGAAATGACGCCACGTTTGAGGCTTAGCGGCCGCGACGGAAGTTTTATCTGTGCAAGGTTCATGGTCGTCAACGCATTCTTCGGGAGGTGGGTGAGCGGAGTTCACGACTCTCGCCCGACGGAAGGAATAGTGGTCGGACGATCTAACCCGATGAACTCCTTGAGAAAACCCCCGAAATTCCGGGATAATGACGATAATTCACCGCCCCGGCCGGGCTTCACGCCTGGCGGCGAATAAAAACGGGCGGTAAAACCGCCCGTTACAGTTTTTCAGAGGCTGTGGTTTGCCCTTAGTCCTTCGTGACCTTTTCCAGCCGGGTCGTCTGGCTGGGATGGCCCACATAATCCTTCACGCGCGCATTCAGCACGATCGGCTCAAACCTCTCGAACATCGGCAGCACCGCCGGCTTCTGGGCGACGAACATTTCCTGCATCTGGGTGTAGATTTCCCCGCGCTTCTTGGCGTCCGGCTCCAGCGAAGCCTTTGCCGTGAGCGCCGTCAGTTCCGGAATGTCCCAGGCCGAGCGCCAGACGAAATTGCCGGCGTTGTTGGCTGCCAGCGAATTGTCGGGGTTGCTGGAAAACTGCTCCATCGAGCCCAGCACATTCGGCATGTAGGCGCCGGTCTGCGGAATGAGCAGATCGAAATCCCGCGCGCGGTGGGCGGCAATCACATCCGAACCGTTACCCTGCTGGATATTGACCTTGATACCGATCTGGCTGAGCGACGCCTGGATTGCGGTGGCGAGGTCGATGCGCGGCGTCTGTGCGATCGTCTTCAGATTGAGCGTGAAGCCGTTCTCATAACCGGCTTCCTTGAGGAGCGCTTTCGCCTTCTCCACATCGAGCTTCCAGTCCGGGCTCGGAATGGCGTATTCGAAGTTTTCCGGCACCGGCACCGTGCGCGCCCGGCCATAGGGACCCATGATGGTCTTTTCCATGCCCTTGTAGTCGATGCCATAGGCAATCGCTTCTCGGACCTTGGGGTTGGACAAAGGTTCCTTGCCGGCATTCATGGACAGGACGTAGAAGCCGCCCGTCGGCACGCGCTGGATCTGAAAGCCTTCCTTGTTGTTGAAGGTTGCAAGGTCGGCAGCCGTCAGCGCACTGGCGATGTCGATATCGCCACGCTCCAGCATCAGGCGCTCCACCTGGCTTTCCGGCACATGCCGCACGATGACGCGGCGCATTTTCGGGCTGCCGGCCACATAATTCTTGTTGGCCTCGAGAATGATGATCTCATTCGGCGACCAGCGATTGAGCGTAAAGGGACCGGAACCGGCGGAATTGGTTCTCAGCCAGCCATTGCCCCAGTCGCCACTGCTTTCATGCGTCTTGAGCTCCTTGCTGTCGACGACGCTGGCGATGACCATGGCCAGACGGTAGAGAAGCAGCTCGGACGTGGTTTCGCCGGAAAGATCGATGCGTACCGTTTTTTCATCCGGCGCGCTCACCAGCTTGTCGACATTATCGGCATTATAGCCAACGCGCTTGAGGTTGGCTGCGGCCGCCTGGTTCATCTTCAACAGCCGGCTGAGCGAATAGACGACGTCAGCCGAGGTTACCGGATTGCCCGAGGCGAAATTGGCTTCGCGAAGATGGAAGGTGATGCCCTTGTCATCTATCTCCCAGCGCTCGGCAAGCTGCGGAGAAACCTTGCCCGAACCATCGACCGAAATCAGACGGTCATAGAGGTTGGACATGATTTCGTTGGCTTTTCCTTCGGTGGCCTGATGCGGGTCAAGCGACAGTACCTGAGCCAGCGAGGTTCCGATGACAAGCTGGTCATTCGGTGTTTTGGCCAAGGCTGGCGCTGCCTGCACCAGCATGGCGCCCAGGGCCGTGGTGAATGCGAGACGGATCAATGATTTTCTCATACCTGCTCCTCCTACAGATCGGTAATTCATGTTTGGGAAGCCCGCGACGCAGCGCGGCGTCGCGGGTCAGAACGGTCAAAGATGTTTGTTATCAAGCGCTTCTATCAGCGCGGCGATGTAGCCGTAGCAGAAGGCGAAAGCGACACCGACGGCATCGCGGCCGGCAATCGTCGGCACATGGTCTGGCATGATCATGTAGCGATAACCGAGTTCGTGATAGAGTTTCAGCGAACGCACCATGTCCATGTCGCCTTCATCGGGGAATGTCTCCATGAAGGAGAGTTTGCCGCCGCTGATATTGCGGAAGTGGACGTTGAAGATCTTGTCGCGGCTGCCGAACCACCTGATGATGTCGTCGATTTCCTCACGCGGATTGTCGAGCATCTCGCCGATCGACCCCTGGCAGAAATTCAGGCCATGATAGGGGCTCTCGCGCATCTGCACGAATTTCTTCAGCCCCTCGACCGTGCCGAGAACGCGGGTTACGCCCCTGTAGCCCGGCGGCGTATAGGGGTCATGCGGATGGCATGCCAGGCGCACGCGGTTGCTTTCGGCCACCGGCACCACACGCTCGAGGAAGTAATCGATGCGTTCCCAGTTCTCGTCTTCGGAAAGAACGCCCGCGAGACCCGGCGCTGCATCATGGTCCGCCTTGTCCCAGCGCCAGGCCTCGTTGAGCGAGCCGCCGCGGCCGCGCTCCATTTCGGTGCGCGGAATGCCGATGAGGTTGAGATTGTATTTCGCCGCAGGGATTCCGGCCCTGGCGATATTCTCTATCATCGTGCAGACGGCATCGATCTGCCGGTCACGATCAGGGCCGGCAAGCAGGATATCGGGATAGGACGCCTGTTCGATGGGCCGCGACGGCAGCGGCAATTGCACCATGTCGAGAACGAGGCCAAAGCTTTCGACCTTATCACGGTGGCGCTCAAAGTCCTCGAAAGTCCAGCTCGCGGGCTTTCCGGGCGGATCCGCGTTGATATTTTTGACGCCGAGCTGCGCCCAAACCTTAAAATCCTCGTCATCGCGCGCAGCAACCTGGGTGCCGACATACATCGATTCTCTCCTCTCTCCATGCAAGTCATCATATGACATCGCATGAAATAAGATGAGTGTCGAGATGCTATTGCGCTTCTGAAAGCAACCTGTATCGGCGCTGGCTCGCAAGCATATGTTCGCGCATGGCTTTTCGCGCCGCTTCCGGATCCTGTTCGACGATGGCGCGCAGGATTGCCTCGTGCTCGGCCTGCACTTTGCGAAGATAATTCGCGTCACCGGTTTCCGGCAGCGTCGGGAACTGCCCGCGCGGTATGGAGCGCGAGCCGAACTGACGCAGAGCCTCCAGATAAAAGCGGTTGTTCGTGGCGATCGCGATGGCCGTGTGAAACTCGTAATCGGCATCGACAGTGGTTTCACGCGCATCGATGGCGCGGGCCATTTTCCGGTGCGCCGCAGAGATTGCTGCCTCCTGCTGGGCGGTGCGGCGATAGGCGGCGATTGCCGCCGCCTCCCCTTCCGTCGCAAGCCGGAACTCCAGCATTTCCAGCGTTTCCGCAATGGTTCCGACTTCGGATTGCGTCAGTTTCACGCCGGCCCATTCACTGACATTGCTGACGAAAACCCCCTTGCCCTGGATGGGAACGACATAGCCGGCGGAACGCAAATCCGCGATCGCCTCGCGAACCACCGTGCGGCTCACGCCGTAGCTGCGTTCAAGCTCCGGTTCGGTGGGGAGTTGATCACCGTTTTTCAGTTTTCCACTGCGAATTTCTGCGCTGAGATTATCGATGATCTGTTGTGCCCGCCTCTCCCGCGGCCTCGCTTTGTCGCCCATCATGCCACTCTTCCCTCTTGCAGAATACGAATCCCTTCGCTACTCATATTATGACATGGTCGCACATCATATGTTTTCATGTTAGCTCAGGGAGGAGTTGGGATGAAGTACCATCAAGAGTTTTTGCAAAGGAGAATTGCGCGTCTGTGGCGAGCAGTGCGCAATGGCTCGGCCGCTGACGGCGTTCTCACAGGAAAGTGCGGCCAGCAATGACGGAAATCTCACTGCGCGGGCTTGGACATCGTTTTCTGCAACTGATCGTCAGCCTCTTCATCCTGCTCTGCATCACCTTCATCATCGGCCGGGTCATGCCGAGCGATCCGGTGGGCGCAATCGTCGGCGAACTTGCCGATCCCAAGGCCTATGAGGCCATGCGAGCGCGGCTGGGGCTCGACCTGCCGCTTTACCAGCAATTCTTCATTTATCTGCGCGGCCTGCTGCATGGCGATTTCGGCATTGCGATCCTGACCGGCAACCCCGTTACCCGCGATCTGGCGCAGGCTTTCCCCGCCACGTTCGAACTCGCCACGCTGGCGATCATCATCTCGACGGTCATCGGCGTCCCACTCGGTCTAGCCGCCGCCCTCTTCCGCGATACCTTCATCGACAAGTTCGCGCGCGTTTTTGCGCTGGTGGGACATTCGATACCGGTCTTCTGGTTCGGCATCGTCGGGCTGGTGATTTTCTACGCGAACCTCAACCTCGTCGCCGGCCCCGGCCGGGTCGACGTCTTCTACGAAGGCCTCGTGGAGCCGAAGACGGGATTGATGCTCGTCGACAGCCTGCTTGCGGGCGAGACGGAAATCTTCTGGAACGCGCTTGGACACATCATCCTGCCGGCGATCATCCTCGCCTATATGGCCATGGCCTATATTACCCGCATGACGAGGGCCTTCACCCTCGAACAGCTCAGCCAGGATTATGTCATCGCGGCACGGGCCAAGGGTGTCAGCCCCGCACGCACCATAACCCGCCATGTGCTGCCCAACATCGCCGTGCAGCTCATCACCGTGCTGGCGATTTCTTACGGCAACCTGCTGGAAGGCGCCGTGGTCACGGAGATCGTCTTCTCCTGGCCCGGCATCGGCCAATACATGACGAATGCGCTACTCATCGGCGACATGAATGCGATTCTGGCCGCCACGATCGTCATCGGCTTCATTTTCATGTTGCTCAACTTCCTCGCCGATCTGGCCTACACCACGCTCGATCCCCGTACACGGGAGGCCGCACGATGACCGATATCGCGCACAACAACACCGTTGATCGTCCCAGCGCCCTGTCGCGCATCTCAACCACTACCGCGCGGACACTTCGAAAGCTCGCGGACGAACCGCTTGGAATGTTCGGCTTCGCCATTCTGGCCATTCTGGTTCTGGTCGCCATTTTCGCGCCGCTCATCGCGCCTTACGATCCTGCCCGTCAGGCTCTGGAAAACGCGCTTCAGCCTCCCAGCTGGGCGCATCTGGCCGGAACCGACGAATTCGGCCGCGACATTTTCAGCCGGCTTGTTTACGGCACCCGCATCACGATCCAGACGGTACTGTCAGTCTCGGTCATCGTCGGTCCTATCGGCCTTGCCATTGGCGTGATGGCCGGTTTCTTCGGCGGGCGAATCGACGCGATCCTGATGCGCGCGACCGATATCGTCCTCTCCTTCCCCTCGCTCGTGCTGGCGCTTGCCTTTGCGGCCGCCATGGGCGCCGGCCTCGGCACGGCGATCATTGCGATCTCGTTGACCGCATGGCCGCCGATTGCGCGTCTTGCGCGGGCGGAAGCGCTTGTCGTGCGCAATACCGACTACGTCGCCGCCGCCCGTCTCTATGGCGCCTCGCCGCTGCGCATCCTGTTTCTATACATTGCGCCTATGTGCATCCCCTCGGTCATCGTTCGCCTGACGCTCAACATGGCGGGTATCATCCTGACGGCCGCTTCACTCGGCTTCCTCGGTCTCGGAGCCCAGCCGCCGCTGCCGGAATGGGGCGCGATGATCTCCAGCGGCCGTAAGTTCATGCTCGACTACTGGTGGGTCGCCGTCATGCCCGGTATCGCCATCCTGCTGACGAGCCTTGCCTTCAACATCGCCGGCGATACGCTGCGCGACCTTCTGGATCCGCGTCATGCCCGTTCCTGATAGCTCCCCCATCCTCTCGGTCCGCGACCTCAATGTCCGTTTCGGCCGCAACACCATTCCGGCCGTGTCCAACGTCAATTTCGACGTCGGGCGCGAAAGGGTCGGCATCGTCGGCGAGTCCGGTTCCGGAAAATCCACCACCGGCCGCGCCGCCATGCGGCTCCTGCCGAAAAGCGCCACGGTGACAGCGGAGCGGATGGATTTCCTGTCCGAGCCGCTGCTCGAAAAATCCGAGCGGCAGATGGGCGCGATCCGCGGCAGCGAGATGGCGCTTATCATGCAGGATCCGCGTTATTCGCTGAACCCGGTGCTGCCCATCGGAAAGCAGGTGGCGGAGGCCGCCGAACTGCATTTGGCGCTGACCGGCAAGGCGGCGAGAGGTGCAGCACGCGACATGTTGCTGCGCGTGCGCATCAACGACCCCGACCGCGTGATGGCGCTTTATCCGCACCAGATATCGGGCGGCATGGGCCAGCGCGTGATGATCGCCATGATGCTGCTCGCCAAGCCGAAGCTGGTCATTGCCGACGAACCGACCTCGGCCCTCGATGTCAGCGTCCGCAAGGATGTGCTTTTGCTTCTGGACGAGATGGTGCGCGAGAATAATTCCGGCCTGATCCTCATCAGCCATGACATCCGCATGGTCGCGGCCTTCTGTGAGCGCGTGCTGGTCATGTATGGCGGGCGCGTCGTGGAAACGCTGACCAAGCTGGAAGATGCTCAGCATCCCTATACGCGGGGCCTGATCGCGGCGATGCCAGATCCCCGCAATCCGGTGCGGCGTCTCAAGGTGCTGGACCGTCAGGCCATCGATGCGGAGGTGATGCGATGATCACGGTAGACAAGCTCGACGTCGTCTACGGCGCAAAGGAAAACCGCAATCACGTCGTGCGTGGCGTCAGCCTCACGGTCAACAGGGGTGAAACGCTCGGCATCGTCGGCGAAAGCGGCTGCGGCAAGTCGACCTTGCTGCGGTCGCTGGCGGGGCTGGAGGCCGGCTGGACCGGCTCCATAAGCTTTAACGGCAAACCGGTCGGCAAGACCCGCAGTCGCGACGAACTGAAACTGGCGCAGATGGTGTTTCAGGACCCCTACGGTTCGCTGCACCCACGCCACCGCATCGGCCGGGCCCTCGCCGAACCGATCCGCGCCATGGGACTTGGCGATGGCTGGTCGAAAGTGCCTGCCGCCCTACAACAGGTGGGCTTGCCCCCACATTTCGCCGAGCGCTTCCCGCATGAACTTTCCGGCGGCCAGCGGCAGCGCGTGGCAATCGCCCGCGCGCTGATCCTCGAACCGCCGATCCTGCTGCTCGACGAGCCGACATCCGCGCTCGACGTCTCCATCCAGGCGGAAATCCTGAACCTGCTTGCCGACCAGCGCGAAGAACGCGACCTCACCTTCGTTCTCGTCAGCCATGACCTCGCAGTCATCGCCCATATGTGCGACCGCGTGCTGGTCATGCAGAACGGCGATTTTGTCGATGAGCTGACCAAGGCCGATCTCGAAGCGGGCGTTACCCACTCGGCCTATTCAGGTGAGCTGTTCGAAAGCAGTTTCCTGTAACGATCTCCCCCACAACGCTCACACCGGGCGGCCCATCCACGGCCGCCCGCTTTCTCCCATGGCGTAATTTCGGGGATTTCGCCCGACCGGCAGCGGCCAATCGCCGGCAACGGACGAGCGACCTTTTGGGCCGATACATTTCACCACCGACTGCGCTCGAACCACCGGAACAATGCGTTCAGCATTTGTTCTGGATTGCTGTTTGAGTCTTTGCTAATCATTGCGACGATGGGGCAGACAATGGCCGGACATTCCGACGACTGCCATCTCTGAACAAGGTTCTCACCCGTGGGAACAGGCAGGTTATCTAAGGATTGCTGGCATGGCGGTTGCCTATCTGGAAAAGCTCAACGAACAGCAGCGCAAGGCGGTGGAGCATGGCGTTGGGCTGGCAGAAGGACACACGGCCGGACCGCTGCTGATCATTGCCGGGGCCGGTTCGGGCAAGACCAATACGCTCGCCCACCGTGTTGCGCATCTGATCGTGAATGGCGCCGATCCCCGCCGCATTCTGCTCATGACGTTTTCCAGACGTGCCGCCACGGAAATGTCGCGGCGGGTCGAGCGTATCTGCAAACACGTTATCGGGGCGAATTCGGCAATCATGACAGACGCGCTGGCCTGGTCCGGCACGTTTCACGGCATCGGCGCGCGCCTGTTGCGCATCTATGCCGAGCAGATCGGGCTCAACATCGATTTCACCATCCACGACCGCGAGGATAGCGCCGACCTGATGAACCTCGCACGGCATGAGCTGGGCTTTTCCAAAACCGAAAGCCGCTTTCCAACGAAGGGTACGTGTCTTGCGATCTATTCGCGCGTGGTGAATTCCCAGACGCCGCTCAAGGAGATATTGCGCCAGCATTATCCCTGGGTCGCCAACTGGGAGAGTGAACTGAAAGAGCTGTTTGCAGCCTATGTCGAGGCCAAGCAGGTCCAGAACGTGCTCGATTACGACGATCTTCTGCTCTACTGGGCCCAGATGGTCAGCGACCCCGTTCTTGCAGACGATATCGGCAACCGCTTCGACCATGTGATGGTCGACGAATATCAGGATACCAACCGGCTTCAGGCTTCGGTGCTGATGGCGCTCAAGCCCGGTGGCCGCGGGTTGACCGTGGTGGGTGACGATGCGCAATCGATCTATTCCTTTCGGGCGGCGACGGTGCGAAACATCCTCGATTTTCCGGCTTCCTTCAGCCCTGCCGCCGACATCATCACGCTTGACCGCAACTATCGCTCGACGCAGCCGATCCTGGCGGCCGCCAACGGCGTCATCGATCTGGCGCGCGAGCGGTTCACCAAGAACCTCTGGACCGAGCGGCAGTCGCTGGAGCGCCCGAAGCTTGTGACGGTGAAGGACGAGACCGAACAGGCGAATTTCATCATCGACCAGATTCTCGCCAACCGCGAAACCGGCATGACGCTGAAACAGCAGGCCGTGCTGTTCCGCACCTCCAGCCATAGCGGCCCGCTCGAGGTGGAACTGACCCGCCGCAACATCCCCTTCGTCAAATTCGGCGGCCTGAAATTCCTCGACAGCGCCCATGTGAAGGACATGCTGGCCGTGCTGCGCTTCGCGCAGAACCCGCGCGACCGCGTCGCCGGTTTCCGGCTGCTGCAGATGCTGCCCGGCATCGGTCCGAAGAAGGCCGGCAATATTCTCGATGCGATTGCGACAGACCCCGAGCCGCTGCTTGCCCTTGCCGAAATTCCGCCGCCGCCGAAGACCGGCGACGACTGGACAACCTTCACGCAAATGCTGGTGGGCCTGCGACAGGCGCCGAACGACTGGCCGGGCCAGATCGGGCAGGCGCGGCTGTGGTACGAACCGCACCTGGAACGCATCCATGAGGATGCGGACACCCGCAAGGCCGATTTGCTGCAACTCGAGCAGATCGCCGGCGGCTACCCCTCACGCGAGCGCTTCCTGACCGAGCTGACACTTGATCCGCCGGACGCCACCAGCGATCAGGCCGGCGTGCCGCTTCTTGACGAGGATTATCTCAGCCTCTCCACCATCCATTCGGCAAAAGGCCAGGAATGGCGTTCCGTCTTCATCCTGAATGTGGTCGACGGCTGCATTCCCTCCGATCTCGGGGTCGGCACCACGCAGGAACTGGAGGAAGAACGCCGGCTGCTTTATGTCGCCATGACGCGCGCCAAGGACAGTCTCGCGCTGATCACGCCGCAACGTTTCTTCACCGGCGGGCAGAACCAGCAGGGCGACCGGCATGTCTACGCCGCAAGAACCCGCTTCATACCGGCGACGCTGTTGCAATTTTTCGAAACGATGAGTTGGCCACTGGTATCGGCTGCCGCTTCCGAACGCAGCGCGCAGCAGATCCGCATCGATGTGGGTGCGCGGATGCGGGCGATGTGGAAATAAAAAGCGGGGCGTTCACCCCGCTCTCATGACTGGCGATGTCAGAACTTCACGCTGGCCGTCAGGCTGACATTGAAGGGCTCGCCTACGGTATTGGCATAGCTGGTGGAGCCGATGGACGAAGTGTAATAGGTCTTGTCGAAGATATTCTTCAGATTGAGCTGCAGCGTCACCGGCTTTTCGAACTGAAGCGTGTAGGTGGCGAAGGCGTCGAAGACCGCATAGCCCGGCAGATTATAGGAATTGTCGTTGATGCCGGCGCGCTCACCCACCGCCCGCACACCGCCGCCGATGCGCAGCGTATTGCCGTTCGGACCGACCTCGCCGACATCGTAGGCAAGGAAGAGCGAGCCGGTATGGCGCGCCACATTCGGCAGACGCTTGCCGGCATAGGTGGGATCTTCGAGCACGAGCGCATCCGTATAGGCATAGCTTGCGATGAGATCGAGATCGTCGGTCAGGCTGCCGGCGATATCGACTTCCACACCGCGCGAACGGACGAGGCCGGCGGCCTTCACCGTCGAGACGCCGCCGACATCTTCCGAATAGGCGACATTGCGCTTGCGGGCATTGAACAGGGCGATATTGGCGTTCAGCCCGGTGAAAAGATCGAACTTCGCGCCCACTTCGTAGGAAATGCCCTCTTCCGGATCGAGCCCGCCATAATAGGCGCCGATGGATGATTGCGGGCGGAAGGTTTTCGCCACATTGGCGTAAAGCGAGGCATTCGGAGTGAGCTTGTAGACGAGGCCGGCATTGGGAATGAGCTCGCCGCCATCCTTCTCGGTATTGACGACGAAGGGACGGCCCTTGCCGGCATAGATGTCGTAATACTGGTAACGCAAACCGCCGACCGCGATCCATTGATCGTTAAGATGCAGGGCGTCCTGCATATAAATCGAGGCGGTGGAGAGCTCCTCCGTCTGGTCGCTGTCGACCGCCCGTACCGTGGTGCAGACCGGCAGGCGGCCATAGACGGGATTGTTGACGTTAAAATTCGTGGAATTCGCGCATCGCAGCATGTCGGTGCGCAGGGTGTCGCTGTAATCATAGGACGCGCCGAACAGCAGGTCGTTGCGCAGCCCGCCGATTTCGGCCTCGCCCGTCAGATCCGCCCGCACCGCGTGATTGTAGATCGTGGAATATTGCGTCGCATCGGCCCGTCGCGTCACCTGCCCGGTACGGGAATTATAACCCATCACGCGCGCCTGATTGTCCGAATATTCGTTGCGGCTATAGGCGTAGTTCAGCGACAGCTTCCAGTCATCGGAGAGTTGGCGGTCTATGGCGATGCTCGCCAGATCGGATTTGCCGTCGGTGATGTTATAGGCTTCATCGAGGCGCAGGCGGCGGCTGACATTGATCGCCCTGCCGGTCGCCGGATCGAAGATCGTGCCGCGATCGAACGGCACGCTGTAGTCCTCATGCATATAGGAAACCGTAATATCGGTGTCCTCGCCGCTCCATTTCAGCGAAGGCGCGATCAGCCAGTTCTTCTTTTCACCGAAATTGCGCCAATAATCGCTGTTTTCCCCCTCGCCGATCAGGCGATAGGAAAAATCCGTGCCCGCAATCGGGCCGGTCACATCGAAACCGCCCGATGTGCCATACTTGCCCGCCCCATAGGCGGAAAAGCGCGAATAGGCCTCCGCCGTGAACGTGTCTTCCGGCTTCTTCGTCACGACATTCACCATACCGCCGGGATCGAGAATGCCGTAAAGCGTGGAGGCCGGGCCTTTCAGCACTTCCACCCGCTCGACCGTATCGTTGAAGGAGTGCGGCAAGGCCGTCTTCAGCCCGTTGACGAGGATGGAGCCGTCGCGATTATCGCCGAAACCACGGCGGATGACGGCATCCTGCGTGCCGCCGAGCGTATTTGCCTGGGTGACGCCGCTGACATTGGCCAGCGCTTCATCCAGCGAGCGCGCCTGCTGATCGCGCAGCACCTCGGCCGTCACCACATTGACCGATTGTGGAATGTCGAGGAGCGGTGTTTCGGTGCGGGTCGCCGTGCCAGTCGTCACCGGCTGATAACCGCGCGCGCCTTTTTTGACCTCGGCATTGACGGTTATGGTTTCGAGTACGGTCGTCCCGTCGGCATTCTTTTTCGGTGCAGCACTCTCCTGCGCATAAGCAGGCAGGGCGACCCCGGCCAGAAGAAACGCCATCAGCGCCCGCGAGCGCACCCCAATGATCATCGAACCGTCATGCATCGTATCTTGTCCCCGGCTGTCCCAAATCGTCATCGCGACGATGCACCGCTCTTTCAATTGATGAATGTAGTAGTCAACTTTATTTCCGCTTCAGCGGTGCAAAACGCCGGCATCGACAGGTGCATTCGCGCTTCCTGGCGTGTCATTTCAGCCTATGACAGCCGCTTTTTGTTCAAATCGACCGGCAAAAACCGCTTTTTCGAACGCAATATACTTGACTACTACAGTCATCAATAATTCTGGTGGCAACGCATTCAGACGGTGACGAATTTGAACGACGGCATGAGACCCATAAGCACGGATACAGGCCTTGCGGCGCAGGCAATCGAGCTTGCCTACGGCGACACGCCGGTGCTTGCGGACATGTCCATCGATGTCGCACCGAACCGCTTCACCGTTCTGCTTGGCCCGAACGGCTCCGGAAAATCCACGCTTCTCAGCGCGCTTGCCCGCCTGCACCGGCCCGCGCGGGGCCATATTCTTCTCAACGGCAGCGATATCTTCCGCCACCCGACCAAGGAGGTGGCGAAGAAGCTCGGCATGCTGGCGCAGCAGAACCATACGCCGGAGGGGCTTTCGGTTTTCGATCTTGTCTCTCGCGGCCGCTACCCGCATCAGGGATTTCTGAAGCAATGGAGTGAGGAAGACGCCCGCGCGGTGGAAGAGGCGCTTTCCGTGACCGGCATGTCCGAGCTGGCGGAAAGAGCGGTCGACAGCCTTTCAGGCGGCCAGCGCCAGCGCGCCTGGATCGCCATGGCGCTGGCGCAGCAGACGGATATAATTCTTCTCGACGAGCCTACGACCTTTCTCGATCTGCACCACCAGATAGAGGTGCTGGACATGCTGGCCGGCCTCGTCACCCGCCACAACCGCACGATCGTGGCGGTGCTCCACGACATCAATCTTGCCCTGCAATATGCCGATCACCTGATTTTCCTGAAGGACGGGCGGCTGCGGCACCGGCTGGAAACAGCGGCGGCGTGCGATGCCGGCATCATTGCCGATGTCTTCGACATGGCAGTTGCCCAGCTCACACATCCGGTGACGGCGCGGCCGGTATTTCTTCCCCTGCCCGGACGGGCCAGCGCTGTATGATGCCCAACGGAACCAGCGGACGCACCCTTGCCCTTAGAGAGCGAGCCTATGGCCGCACGCTCGCGGCAGCACTTCTCCTGCTGCTCACCATGCTGCTTCTGGTGCTGGCGCATATGGCCACCGGCCCGCGCCCCATCGCGCCGAACGTTCTGCACGACCTGATATTCGCTTATGACGCCCGCAATTTCGACCAGCAGGTTTTGATGCGCCTGCGCCTGCCGCGTCTGCTGGCTGCGATGCAGGCCGGGGCCTGCCTTGGAACAGCGGGGCTTCTGCTGCAAACCCTGCTTCGAAATCCGCTCGGCGAGCCGCATATTCTGGGCTTGAATGCCGGGGCAAGCCTCGCTGTAGTTCTGGCGACGGTACTGCCGCTCGGGCTGATCGCAACGCCGCTGTTCCGCCCATTGCTGGCAGCGACGGGCGCTGGCATCAGCTTCTCGCTCGTGCTTCTCCTTGCTTCCGCCGGGCGGCAGGGGCTGACGCCGGCAAAACTCGTCTTTTGCGGCATTGCGCTTTCCACACTTGCCGCAACCCTCACCTCCGCCATCCTCATTCTCAATGAGGAAACATTGCAGCAGATGCGTTTCTGGCTGGTGGGCGATACGGCCGGCGTTTCGATCACAATCATCGCCGCCGCCCTGCCCGCGGCCGCGATCGCGCTTATCCTAGCTTTCGCCGTCGCTCCCCGGCTCGATCTTCTGGGGCTGGGCGAGAGCGCTGCCGCAGCGCTCGGTGTGCCGGTCCGTTCGACGCGGATTCTGGCGCTTGTCTCCATATCGTTGTTCTGCGGCGCGGCCATCGCCGTCGTCGGCCCCATTGGCTTCGTCGGCCTGGTGGTGCCGCCACTCGTCGCACGCCTGAAAACGGGGCGGCTTCTGCTTGCCATACCCATCGCAGCACTCGGCGGCGCAGTCCTCTTGATCGCCGCCGATCTCGCCGCCCGCCTCATTCTCCTGCCGAAAGAACTGCCCACCGGCGCGATGACCGGCCTTGTCGGCGCGCCGGTGTTTCTCTGGCTGGTGCGCAGGGTGCTGAAATGAACCGTTACCGGGTTCTCCGACTGGGGCGTTTTTCCGTCCGCGTCATGCCGTCGCGGCTCACCATTCTGCTGGCGCTTTTCCTCTGCCTCCTGCTTGTCGCCCTGTGGTCGCTCACCGCCGGCAGCCAGCATATTCCCGCCTCGGCCCTGTGGTCGCTTGTCACCGCAACCAACACCGATCCCGCCATGACCGAAGCACTCGTGGTTCTCGACTTCCGGCTCTCGCGTCTGACGCTTGCAATGGTGGCTGGCGCCATGCTCGGCATTGCCGGCGCCATCATGCAGGCCACGACCCGCAACGGCCTTGCCGATCCCGGTCTGCTCGGCGTGCGCGAAGGTGCATCCCTTGCCGTGCTGGGCTGCCTGTTCCTGCTGCCGTCCCTGCCGGTCATGTTGCGCCCCGTCGCGGGTATTGCCGGCGGCATGGCAAGTGCCGCAATCGTTCTGACGCTCTCCGGCGCAACCTCGCGCCTACGCTTCGTGCTGACCGGCATCGGCTTTTCATGGTTTTTATCAGCTTTGCTTCTTATCCTTATGGCATCGCTCGATATTCGTAATTTGCAGACAGCGATGATCTGGATGGCTGGCAACCTGCAGGGCGCAAGCTGGACGGCCGTTTCAATCCTCTCCGTCATCCTCGTCATCGCCTTTGGCCTTCTTCTCATGACGGCGCGCGCCGCCGACGTGCAGGCGCTCGGCGAGCATGCGGCAACGGCGCTTGGCGTCCATAGCCGCCTCCTTTCGGTGCTTCATGTCACGCTTGCCGTCACCCTCACCGCATCCTGCGTTTCCTTCACCGGCAGCATCGGTTTTGTTGGTCTGATCGGTCCGCATATCACCCGGCTTCTGTTGCCCGGCGGCTCCTATCCGGGGCTTGTCATGGGTGCAGGCCTGACAGGCGCAACTCTGGTCGCAGCGTCCGATACCATCGCGCGAACCGCCTTTTCACCGCTGGAGCTGCCGACCGGCCTCGTTCTTTCCGCCGTCGGCGCACCCACGCTGCTTGCTCTTCTCTGGTTTCACCGGCATCGCCTATAGGTCCCCCATGCGCAAAACACTTCTCGGCCTTCTCCCGGCCGCCGCTTTTCTCCTCGGCACAGCCACGGCCCAGGCCGAAGAGACCAGCCGAAGCTTTACCGACGACCTCGGCCGCAACGTTTCCATTCCAGCAAAGCCGAAACGCATCGTGACGCTCCACGATATCGACCTCACCATTCCGCTGATCGAGCTGGGCGTGACGCCGGTGGGCAGCCACGGTCGCACGGGGGCGGACGGCAAACCCTATCTGCGCTCCAGCGCCATTCTGACCGGCGTTGATTTCGACAATAGCGACATCGCCTATATCGGCTCCATCAATGCCGATCTGGAGGCGATTATCGCCCTCAAGCCCGATCTCATCCTGACCGAGCCGGACCGCCCCACCCCCGTTGAAAAACTGGCGCAGATCGCCCCCACCATCGCCATCGACAATACCAGGGACGGCGCGCCGCATATTTACAAAGTGCTGGCCGAGCTCACCGGCACGCAGGCGCGCCTTGCCGTGCTGGACCGGCGCTACCGCGCGCAGATCGAGGCGCTGAAAGCGTCGGTCGATACCGGCGCCATCACCGTTTCGGTGTTCCAGCCGCTCAATGGCAAGATCAGCGTCTACCACACCTATCGGGCGCTCGGGCGCGTGCTGCGCGATGCGGGCTTCCGTTTCCCCGCAATCATCGACGCCATTCCGTATGGCGATCGCATCGAAATCAGCGCCGAACGTTTGCCGGAACTCGATGCCGATATCATCTTCGATCCCTATCGCTCCGATACCGGCGCGTCGCCGCAGGCGGAAATCGACATGATGGAAGCCGTGATGCCGGGCTTCTGCAATTTTCTTGAGGCCTGCGGCAACGGTCGGTACATCCTCCTGCCGCGCGAGGAGGCGATTTCCAACTCCTATGCCGCGCTCAGCCTCATGGTCTCCGCTGTCCAGTCGCATTTGACGGTGCGGCCAGCGCACGAAAAGTGACGGCGACGATCACTACGAACAAAAGCGCTTGCCTCCCGGCTTGGCGCGCTGCTAATTCGTGAAGAAGAGTAGAAAACTCAGCTTCACGGAAGAATTCATGCCGGCTGGCGAAACGCATACATCGAGGCTTCGACGCACCGACCGTTTCGGCGAGCAGCTGCGCAGGCGCCGCGACCGCCTGTCGCCGGGCCTGCTTGCCGTTGCCGAATATATTGACGGCCACCGCCATACCGTTCTCGCCAAATCGGCACTGGAAATTGGCTTCGAGACCAATACGTCAGATGCGACCGTTATTCGCGCCATACAGGCGCTCGGTTTTCAGGGGCTGGTCGATCTCAAGGAAACGCTGGAGGCCTATCTGGGTGTGACGGATTCGCCCGTCGAAAAAATGGCGGCGACGACAAAATCCATATCCGGCAATTGCGATGCGGCAATAGATTTCGTGCTCGACAATCAGAAAAACACGCTGGAGATGCTTTCAAGCGCAGAAAACCGCGAAGCCATGGCGGCGGCCGTGCGGCTCCTCTCGCAAGCGCGCGGCATCGGCGTGCTCGGCATCGGCGCCTCCGGCATCATCGCCACCTATGCCGCAAGGCTATTCCAGCGCTCGGGCGTCCATTCCTATGCGCTCAACGCCACCGGCATCGCGCTTGCAGAGCAGTTGCTCGAGCTTGAAAACGGCCACGTCCTCATCATGCTCCTGCACGGCCGCGCCCACCGCGAAGCCCAGACCGCCATAGCCGAGGCAGGCCGCCTCGACATCCCGATCATCATGCTGCTCGGCCAGGAAGACAGCGTGCTCAAAAAACACGCCAACGCCAGCCTCTTCCTGCCCCGCGCCAAAAACGAAGGCGTGGCGCTGCACGCCCCGACCTTCATCGCCATGGAAACCATGGCCCTTGCCCTCTCCGCCGCCTGCCCCGAGCGAAGCCTTGAGACGCTGGAGCGGCTGGTGGAGCTGAGGACGTCGATCAGGCCGCATAAGCGGGTTTAGAACTAGCACCGCATCGAACTCGTCCGATGTCAGCTTGCAGCCTTAGGTCGCCACCCGTCTCTCTTTGTGGTCAAATTTGTGTACCGAATGAAGTATATCTGACGCGACATTTCGCCATGTCCGCATTTGTGGTTTGAATTCGGCTATTTTCGTTTTCAAGGCAGCATACCTATCCGGGTCCAGCAACAACCCGCGAACCAAATCCGCCAGTTCATCCGGTTTCTCCGGATTGAAATACAGTGCGAGTGTACCCCCTGCCTCCCTCAAGGCCGGCACATCTGCGGCAAAAGCCGGGGTCCCGCACCAAAGAGCTTCGCTAATCGGCAAGCCCCACCCTTCCATCCTGCTCGGCAAAACGAGGCCGTAGGCATTTTCGTAAAGCAGACGTAATTCCGCTTGGTTCGGGTTAAGAACAAAGTGGAACTTATCGACTATAGGGCGAAACTTCTCCTGCTTTAAGAATTTTTCAACTCTTTTACGTCTCGCGCCTGCCAACACCAGTGCGGGCGGAACGACACCGGAAGCCTGTAATAGAAGCATGGCTTCAACAACACATTCCAAGTTCTTACGGCCGTTATAAATACCGACGCCCAGAAGGTAACGACCTTGAGGGGGCTTCTTATCTATTGGCTCAACCGTCGGCCGAAGTTCATTACAAAGCGGGATAGCGACAACGTCCGGCACTGGCGGCAATGTCCCCATATCTGAAAAATGCTTTACTTCCCGCGCCGTAAATTCCGAATTTGTCAAAATCAGCGCCGCTGCCCCGATAACGACCTTGTTATCGTGAATAAAATTCCGCGGAAACGAAAACTGATTCCGATGTGTGAAATTATGCAATGGGATCATGTCATGGAGCATCGGAATGAAAGTGGCTTTTTCGCCCCGTTCATTCAACGCCATGATATAGTCAGACATGATTTTTGGCCTGCCCAGCGAAACCAGAATCTGCCCGTCGAGATTAACCTCCCGAACAGCACTCGCCGGAATAGTTGCCCAACGTTTGCGATTGCGGTGCTCGACTATCGTGCGCACCATCCCGTAGAAAAAAGACTTCAAAAAGTTAGTATCAAAAAGATTCTGCCTCAGACGCAATGGCGTGGCGCTTGAAGGAATATTGGGATCCAGAACACCGGTTGGCGATGCGTCACCCGTACGGGGAAAAACCTCAAAAAACCGACGATGCAGCGGCGAATAGATTACATACCTTACAGATTTATCCGCCAAAGTCAGTTCATAAGCGACTTCCATTACGGTTCGCGCAATTCCGTAATATTTAAACTTGACTCCCGAATTCAGGAAAAGTTCCGACAGATCAAAAAAGACTTGGGGCATTTACCGTCCTGCCTGACGGACACTTCCGTCATGAAACATATTAGATTGCAAAAACTTACGAGCTCATATGCCACGCTGTTGCCGATCGCCCACCATGCATTTTGGCATATAGATTTTGGACAGCACATTTGTCAACGTCGAGAACCTTCTAGTCGCGCAAAACTACACATTTCCATCCAACATCTAAAGCGGAGATTTCTCCCGTTCTTCCCTCTGCCAGAAACGGGGCGTGATGACATCCTCGCCAGAGGGAGATTGACACTTAGTGATCACCCATTTAAGTGCACTAAGCCAATTTTGGATTAGCCGTGCCTCGGCATTTGGACCAGTGTTAAGCTTTGAGTTTTTCGAGCATGAAACTTGAGCCATCATATATGAGCGCTACACACCGAACATCACTCCATCCGTTTGGGTTTGTTCGTCTAACGTGATAAACACTCACCAAATGTAGTTTCTGCACAAATTAGGAATATCGCTGTGATCGGATCATTTTTGTCGCAAAACGACAAGAAGCTGCTGGTACGACTGTTCAAAGAGAACTTTAAGAAGCATGTCGGTTGGTACTCGATGGCAATCGCGGCAATGGTTGTTGTTGCCGCAACGACCTCTCTCAGCGCCTGGATCATGCGCGATATCGTTAATAGCGTTTACTTGAAGCGTGGCTTTGATGTCGTCCTTGAGATTGCGTTTGCGGTTGCCGCGATATTCATCGTCAAGGGCCTCGCCACGTTCGTTCAGAGCTACTATCTGAGCAAAGCCGGCAACAGCATAGTCGCGGAGCAGCAACGTAAAATCTATGATCGCCTGCTGAAGCAAGGCGTATCGTTCTTTCAAAACCTGCCATCTTCGGAATTGCTAGTTCGCGTAACCTACAATGCACAGGCTGCCAGGAGCGTTATCGATACAATCGTGACGTCCTTTATCCGCGACCTGCTTTCGCTCATCGGTTTGATCGTGGTGATGTTCGCCCAGAATTTTCTTCTGAGCGCGATTTCGATGATTATAGGCCCTCTTGCCATCTTCAGCGTCCGTCTTGTCTTGCGCCGGGTGCGTAAGATCATGGAGGCGGAGCTTGCTTCGCTTGGCGAAATCGTCAACGTCGTGCAGGAAACCAGCATCGGCGTCCGCGTGATTAAAGCGTTTTCGCTTGAGAAGCTTATGCGTCAACGTATGAACAAGGCAGTGTCTGACGTCGAGCATCGAGCAAATGGTATTGCGAAGCTTGAAGCGGCGACCAGTCCGATCATGGAAACGCTGTCCGGCCTTGCGATTGCCGTCGTTATTGCCGTTTCCGGCTACACCGTTCTGGAGAAAGGCGGGTCTCCGGGCGATCTGATGTCCTTTATAACCGCTCTGCTTCTTGCTTACGAACCAGCAAAACGTCTGGCGCGTATGAGAATCCAGATCGAAGGAGGCATGATCGGTGTCCGTATGATGTTCGAGGTTCTGGACGCCCCGTTGACGCTTGCCGAAAAGAAAGATGCTCTGCCTCTCCCCAAGGCCAGTGGCGACGTGGAACTAAAGAACGTCAGCTTCGAATATGTTTCTGGCCAGCCGGTTCTGAAGGACGTCAGCGTACTCTTCGAGGGCGGCAAGATGACCGCATTGGTCGGTCCTTCCGGCAGCGGCAAATCCACAATCATCAATCTTATGATGCGCCTTTACGATCCTCAGAATGGTTCCGTTGAAATCAATGGTATGGATTTGCGCGATGTTTCCTTTGCGAGCCTGCGCGAGCACGTATCTTATGTCGGTCAGGAAACCTTCCTGTTTTCGGGTACTGTAAAGCACAATATCTCCGTTGGTCGGGACGATGCGACAGAAGAAGAGATCATTGCTGCTGCCAAGGCTGCCAATGCCCATGACTTTATCATGAAGATGCCTGACGGTTACGACAGCAAGCTTGGTGAAAATGGCTCAGGCCTTTCCGGCGGTCAGAGACAGCGTGTTGCGATCGCTCGCGCCATGCTCAGAGACGCAGATATCTTGATCCTTGACGAGGCGACCAGTGCGTTGGATTCGGAATCCGAAGCTCTTGTGCGAGATGCGCTTGAGCGCCTGACACTGAACAAAACATCTATTGTCATCGCTCATCGGCTTTCAACAATAAACCGAGCCGACAAGATCGTCGTTATGGATAATGGACAGGTCGTAGAAGAAGGCAGTCGGCGTGAACTACTTGCAACGGATGGCCTTTATAAACGCCTGCACAGCATCCAGTTCGATGCGGACGTAGCATGATCCTGATTTATCAGGCCGCATTGGAAAGGTTTTGTTGTGAAGGAACACTCTCGAAAGATCACGCCGGTTCTTCTTGCTGGCGGTGCTGGTTCGCGGCTTTGGCCGGTATCGCGCGATCAATTGCCCAAGCAGTTCCAGCCGCTGGTCGGCAATCTTTCGACCTATCAGCAGACGCTGCAGCGGGTGGGCGACAAGAGCCTTTATGCCGAGCCGCTGGTGATCACCAATGAGGATTTCCGTTTCTTCGCCCGCCGTCAGGCCGAAGAGATCGATCTGCCGGCAACCGTGGTGCTGGAGCCCGCCCGCCGCGACAGCGCCGCCGCCATGGCTGCCGCCGCCGTGCTGGCCGAGCGCCGCGAGCCCGGATGTCTGGTGCTGGCGCTTGCCGCCGACCATGTTGTGCTCGATGCCGACAAGTTCTCCGACGCCGTGAAACTCGGCGCAAAAGCCGCCGATCAGGGCAACATTGTCGTCTTCGGCCTGGTGCCGACCGAACCGCGCACCTCCTACGGTTATATCAAGCCGGGTGATGCGATCGATGGTGAGGCCGATCTCAGCACTGTCGATGCCTTCGTGGAAAAGCCGGATATGAAGACGGCGATCTCCTATCTGGAAAAGGGTTATCTCTGGAATTCCGGCAACTTCCTGTTCCGCTCCGATGTGATGATCGCCGAACTGAAGGCCTTCGCCCCGGAGATTCTTGCGGCGGTGACGCAGGCGGTCGAGCAATATGAAAGCGATCTCGGCTTCGTGCGCCTGCATCAGGCAAGCTTCGAGGCTTCCCCGAAAAACTCCATCGACTACGCGGTGATCGAGAAGACGAAACGCATGGCGGTGGTGCATGGTCATTTCCGCTGGTCGGATATCGGCAGCTGGGATGCGATCTGGGAAATCGCCGACAAGCGCGGCAACGACAATGCGCTGGAAGGCAACGGCGTCTTCATCGATTCCGAAGGCTGCCTCATCCATTCGACGCAATTGCTGACGACGGTGGTGGGCGCCAAAGACATGGTGGTGGTGGCCACCAAGGATGCGGTTCTGGTGGTGCCGAAAAACCGGGTGCAGGATGTGAAGGGTCTGGTGGAGACGCTGAAGGACGGTGAACATGCACCGCAGACGCAAAGCCACAAGCGCGTCTATCGCCCCTGGGGTTATATCGAACACATGTATGAGGACGAGCGTTACCGGGTGGGCCATATCACTGTCGATCCCGGCCACCGCATCTCGTTCCAGAAACATTATCACCGCTCGGAACACTGGATCGTCGTCAAAGGCACGGCGACGGTGACGATCGGCGAAGAGACGAAGTTGCTGACGGAGAACCAGTCGGTCTATATCCCGATCGGCCAGCCGCACCGGCTTGCCAATGAGGGGCAGATCCCGCTCGAACTGGTCGAAATCCAGACCGGAGCCTATATCGGCGAGGATGATGTCATCCGTATCGAGGATGATTATAAACGAACGTGATTACTGAATGCTCCCTATGGGGAGCATTCCTGCTCACTATCGATAGTTCCCTCAGGCTACAATGTTCTGCTAAGCCTTTATTGATTTCTCTGTGGCCGAGCGAGTGCCAAGTCAAGTTCACGCAACCAAGAATCTGCCGAAGCATCTGATGGCATACGCCAATCCCCGCGTGGAGACAAAGAGCCCCCGGAACTTGTTTTCGGACCATTTGGAACGGCGCTACGTTTGAACTGGCTGGTTTGAAAAAAGCGCCTGATAAAAACTCTTAGCCATAATCGAACGGTTTCCAAATCGTAATCCCGCCGATCGGTGTCTGCAAAATCCGGTGGCCAGCTACCCGTTTTGGCATCCCGCCAAGCGTGCCATGCAAGGAAAGCCAGCTTAGATGGTCTCATGCCGTATCTTACCGTATAAAAAAGATTGAAATCCTGCAGCGCATAAGGTCCTACGAAATCTTCGGTCCTCTGACTTGGCGCATCTGCGTCACCCGGAACCAACTCCGGACTGATTTCGGTTGACAAAATATTTCGAAGAACTGCGGATGCCTCTTCACCGTAAAGCCCACGTCCAGCCACCCATCGAATAAGATGCTGAATAAGTGTTTTGGGAACCGAGCAATTGACGTTGTAATGGCTCATGTGATCACCGACGCCATATGTTGCCCAACCAAGGGCCAGTTCAGAAAGATCACCCGTGCCAAGGACGATAGCGTTATGACGGTTTGCCAGCCGGAAAAGCAGCGACGTTCTGGCCCCGGCCTGGACGTTCTCGAAAGTAATATCGTAAACCTTCTCACCTTCTCCGGCAGGATGTCCGATATCCCGCAACATTTGCATCGAAGCCGGGCCTACATCAATCTCGTCGGCAGTCACTCCTAACGCCCGCATGAGACGCCAAGCGTTTGATTTCGTCTTATTAGACGTCGCAAAAGCTGGCAAAGTCCACGCCAGAACATTTGAATGTGGAAGTTTCAACAAATCCATGGCGTGAAGTGCAACCAACAGGGCGTGCGAACTATCCAGTCCACCCGAAACGCCTATGACGACCCGCTCGATGCCACTCGCCTTCAAACGGCGCGCAAGACCTTGAGATTGTATCTGAAAAGCTTCCTCACACAGAGCGTCAAGTTGATCTTTTTCATCCGGAACGAATGGAAAGCGAGCAATTTTTCGATGCAAGCCTATGTCAGTTTCGGGGGGCTGAAGATGAAAGCCGATGTGTCGATAGGGTTTTGGCGCAAGATCACGTCGATTTGCAACGAGGCTGCCATTTCGTAGACGTTCCGCTGCCAGAAGTTCCAGATCGATATCCGTAACAATCATACCGGCACTTGTGGAAAAACGCTCCGACTCAGCCAGAAGAGTTCCAGCTTCGTAAATCATTGCATGGCCGTCCCAAGCGAGATCGGTGGTTGATTCACCGAATCCCGCTGCCGAATAGAGGTAAGCGGCATTGCAACGGGCAGATTGCACGCGGCAAAGCGCGTGACGTTCGGCCGATTTGCCGATAATCGCATTGGATGCCGAGAGATTTGCTATGACTGTAGCACCAGCAAGCGCGGCCAAGGATGAGGGTGGTGTCGGAACCCAGACGTCCTCGCAAATTTCAATCGCGAGCACAAAATTCTCTATATCCTGCGCGGTAAATAAAAGATCTGTACCGATAGGAACATCGGACCCCAGAATCTCTATCACAGCGCCTTTTTCGACTATTGCACCCGATGCGAAGTGCCGAGCCTCATAGAATTCGCGGTAATTGGGCAAATAAGTTTTGGGTACAATACCTAAAAGTCGACCTTTGTGCAGCACAACCGCACAATTGAGAAGATGGCCCTGCCAGCGGACCGGCATTCCCACAAGAACCACAGGCATTAGCGTCTCGGTGCGCTTGCGTAGTAGTTCAAGAGCCGATTCAGCCTCATCAAGCAGCGTTTGCTGATGCAGAAGGTCATCAATCGCGTAACCGGTCAGACCTAGCTCGGGCAAAACGAGAAGACCCACCGACTGTTCATCCGCCGCTTCCAATAGCGGTATCGTCGCCGTAGCGTTCGCCAATGGCGAAGCAGGCGTCACCAAATGTGAAGCAACGGCACAACGAAGGAAGCCTTGCGCGTATGCCGAAGAAAAAGTCGCGGATGTAACCTGTTTATTGCGCATCATTGTCTTCACTTGCATTCATGCCGCCATCAGCAACAATCCCGACGAGAAGCCAGGACGGTCTTACCCAAAATAAGGATGAAAAGCGCGGACGCCACTGTTTCCAATTCAGCAACACCGCTTCAACGACGCCTTGAGCAGCATTTTGTTCAGCTACGATCAAGGGATCCGGACAAAAATCATGCCACATGACAAACCCGCCGGGGCGAACCACCCGCAACGCCTTTTCGGTATCGCTGGCCACTACATCGGCTGTATGGCCACCGTCAATCAGGACAGTATCGAAGAAATCGGCACCGAAAGCAGCTGTGTCGAACTCCCGGCTATCCATCAACATCTGGGTAACTCGTCCAGCTAATCCAGCTTCGCGATAAAGTCGTCCGATCCGGCTTCCACCATCCGTGACGCCGGATGCATCTGAATACAGAGGACGCCCATCAGCGTCCCTTTCTCCATCGGGAAGGTTCAGCGTCCAGACAAGAGCTTCAGAGTTTTGCAGGCAAAGTCGCGCTCCGAACCCTTCCCAAGTTCCAAACTCCAGATGATGCCGTGGTCGAAACGCGCGGTAAAGTTGTCCCAAAATCTTCGCATCATGGACCTCCATACGGAACTGGGTAAGCGGCATGTTAACGAGGTTTATAGGAGCTCGGAACGAGTAGCTCAAACCAAGACGTTCTCCCAACATATGAGCGTCAACAATTTCGAGCGTGTCGTCGGGAACATCAAAAGGCAATGATGAGAGCCCTCGCGCGACGTCCCTCAAGGTGATCTCTTTTTGTGCAGGGTTCATCGAAAGCGGTGGTGAAACATTCCGCCGGGCTTCCGCTTGCAAGACAACAGGCTCATTGAAACGTACGCGAGCCACACCGGGTAGCGTCGGACCCCTTCTGATAACAATGCCACGCAGATCCTCGACCCGATCAAGCGCTATCTCGACAGTAGTTTCTCCACCCGGCAGGACAAAAGCTTCCGATCCAATGAGCTCAGAAAAGCCCTCTCTAACGCAAAGAATGCCAATGTCCGCCCCCGAAACACCGACCGACAAACGCACGATCGCCGGTCCGTCACAGATCGGTTGCGCTTTCCAGATCAAGCCATAACCCCAGGCGGGCGCATCGATAATTAGATCACCGGTTTCCTCATCCAAAACACCCGTACCAGCTAGTTCGAATGAAGAAGCAGTATCAGCCGCCGATGCTTCCGTCGCAACAAGAACAGGGGTAACATAGACAGGCTCGCGTTCATGTATGAGCCTCAATCCGTCAACGGCAACCGGCACGCCTTCCGGACGACGCAAAAGGAAATTTTCACCGTCCATCACGAGGGCTTCGTGATAACCCACAGATGCCAACCATTCCAGCGCCTGCGAAACGCTCTGCTTTCTTTCCGCTAATGCGTGGTTAAGTTCAACAAGAATCCAGGGATTAAATTTGTCGAGTGTCTGAAGAGAGCCCTTCAAAACTTCTAGGTCGAAGCTGTCGACATCAACCTTAAGAAGATCAAGCCTGTCCCATTCCAAACGTCGCATTTCCGCGTCCACTGTGGAGAAAGGAAACTCCTCCACTTCCGCAGGACTACCCCAGACGCGGAATATCGCATCACGACGGTTGCCTTCAGCTTCCCCCAGGGCAATCTGGCGAACCTCGACATTTGAAATCCCGTTGAGCTCAAGATTTTGCTTGAGCATCCGGTGCGTTTCCGTCGGCTCGAATGCAACAACGCGGCCTTCAGGGGCACAGCGACCAAAAAGTGCTGAATAATATCCTATATTGCCCCCGACATCAAAAATGCGCCAATGGGGGCCAATGTTGCGGACACACCAGCGTTTAGTTTGCATCTCGCAATAAGGATAATAGCCCCGCATATGGGCGTAATAGGCACCAAGCCGAATTGGCTCTGCCTCGGGAACCATGGTCCAGATCGGAGCCAGATCGAGCTGAACAGCCGGAGCCGGAGCTTCAACGGCCGTGTCTGTCTGGCGTTCGACCAGTTGTTGCTCTTCAGAATCCAAAATGTGCTCTGGCTGCGAGCCAGACGGCGAGTTGAGGAAGGATTGCACAATGTCCCTGATCGATCGCCGCATTTACTTCCTCCACTGTCATAACTCTAAGATCGAAAGTTTCAAGATCGTCATGATCAGCAACGCCCGCAAGACGACAATCCGTCAGAGCAAAAAGATGCGCCCGACCGCAGCCCTGATTGCCGCTAACGGCATAACTGCCAAAGCTAATGGCATTCTCAGCCACATAACCGGTTTCTTCGCGCAGTTCCCGCAGCATCGCTTCAACAGCATCTTCCCCGGGCTCCAAATGGCCAGCAGGAAAAGTCATAGAATAGCATCGGGCACCATGCTTATATTGCCACAAAGTCAGAATACGGCCGTCTGTGAGAATGGGCACGGCAATCGAAAAATCAGGTAAATGAATTTGGTGATAGTCATCGACAACCCGCCCATCCGGCAACGACACGGCTTCGATCGAAAGGGTCACGAAGGGAGACGCATAGACCTCCCTTCGATTTCTTACGGACCAGATATTCGTCATCGCTGCTTCAGCCCCTTAAGCTGTGACAACCCTATCAAGTAGCGCACGTAGTGTCTGGTCCAACCTCAAATCGGTTTAGCAGTTATTAGCAGATGCCATCCCAGGCTCTGTTCAAGCGCACGAAACAACTCCGGCGGCATGGTTTCAAACCATGGTTGCCGCACATATTCGTAGTTGACGTATTGCTCAATCTGATACGGGAAAATATGATCCTGTCGAATTTCAGTAGCTTCAAAGCATCCAGAAAGAAGCTCTTGAACGTCGCGCTCATCGTAGGTGAAGGCAATCGGGCACCCTGACTGAGCTTCTGGTTGGTCGAGCCCAGCTTCAATCATAGCAGCCTTCCAAGACCTTTTTGCATATAGCATAATTCTCAGTTCACCATCCGACTTGATAACTTTACGGATTTGTTCAATTACGCCCCGCGGATTGGGTGTATGATGAATCACACCAAAAGAGTATACCAAATCAAAGTTGCTCTCAGGGAAGCCTTGTGTAAGCGCTTCAGCGTTCAACTGTTGAAGGTTTCCGTCTTGTTCAAACACTTCAAATCGTGACTTGGCGATTGCAAGACTTGCTTCCGAAAGCTCTATCCCAGAATATATTGCACCGTTACGCGCGAAGTTGATCGCGTCAGTGCCAATGCCGCATCCGACTTCCAGTACCTTTTTGCCGTTCCAACGTGAGAATTCCGCAAAACCCGGAATGTGGGGCTCGACAAAGTACTTCCGGGCTTCAACTTCATCGAAGTATTCTCGAGAACCCACTTCGCGCTTTGAATGTCGAACATTACAGGGGCGGCGATTCCAGTACTCTTTTACATCTTCAATGGTGGCGTTGTCAGTCACAGGTGAATCCTTTATTGAATGAAGATAGCAGTTTCAGTTACTCAGCGGTTTGTCTTGCAGCGGCCTGGAGCTCTAAATCGATCAGGCTTCTCATC
Organism: Agrobacterium sp. CNPSo 2736; assembly: GCF_004005385.1. Lineage (NCBI taxonomy): Bacteria > Pseudomonadati > Pseudomonadota > Alphaproteobacteria > Hyphomicrobiales > Rhizobiaceae > Agrobacterium > Agrobacterium sp. CNPSo 2736. The sequence goes on from NZ_RZTX01000008.1 coordinate 198,793, forward strand.
TTTTACAGAGATGCAGAAACAACACCGCATCTCACACCGATGTTTCAACCAAGTTATGCATCAACTGGCTGAACCCTTTTTACAGTTATCCGTTCAAGAGCTATTCGAGATCTCCCAATCGAGTGAAGGCGTACCTCAATAGGAAGAGGTAAATCCTGCGTTGTGATTTGCAATGGTAGAGATATGGTTTTCCTTGACCCGAAAAATTTGACTTTTACAACCGCTACCGTCTTCTCACCCAGCATAATTTCGAGTTGTAACTTCGATGTGGGCGAGTGATTCCAGCGTTTTATGAGACTGACATCGACTCTGTAGTTGCCGGGCATCAAATTGGCGTAAGGACCATAAAATATATGTCCACTCGCTCCTGTGGAGTGAATTACATTTTCATCCCTTTTTCCAGCTGCACCTGCATGCATTTCGCCGGTCCAGTCTTGCGCATCGACAAACGCAGACTTCAGCAAATAGCCATGCCGCAATCTGGCTGAGAACGGCGTTCGACTACAGCCAACGAAACGCTGCATTACAGACTCGAAACCATTATGTATGGCATTCACACCAATAATCCGGCGGGGCTCTTTATTCGACGCTAAGTGATCCCGCTCGTTTGTTACGACTGTATAAAATTGCTCCATCAAGGCGGACGAAGCATCGCCCTCCACCTTTTTTGGAAGTCCAAAATTAATTATAAAAGTATCTGCGCGATCAATAACGTCTATATCGCCTTGCCAACAAGATACATCCGTTAGGAATCCTAAATTTCGCCAACAATTCGTAAAAAGATCATATATCCGGTCTTTTGGACCAAGCCAGACGACATTCGTATTTCTTGGAGCGTTGGCAAATAGATCAACAAGAAATGGAAGTACGTGTTCCGGCGTTCCGACTTCAAGATCATAAGACTCTGGCCGATAGCGCGCCTCAATCAAACCTTTCAGAGGCCGATCGATTGCTTGGCTAAGCGCTTTGCGATACGCCATGTTTATGGTGTCAGTTAGGCTGATTTCTTCCAAGTCGATCCCAGCAAGACCCCAAATTTCCGATTGATCCGGTATTTCCGGCTGCAAAAGATTGTGAAAAAAATCGTCCGCACTGTTTTCCACACTCTTATGTGCGTGAGCCGGAGTGGTTTGACGAGTGTGGTCGCAGTGATAACCAAGAACGAAAGGTAGGGCGTCATCAATCTTGCCATGACGCATAACGAGACGCTTCGAAATATTTGCGTCTACATGCCAACCCAGCAGCATCCTCTCATCGAAGCCGTGAATGGAGAAGAGGTCGTCTCGTTTTATTAGCTGAAAATCGCCAGGCGCATCGTACAGGATAGAGTCCATCCCGTACACTACCTCATTCAAACAGAACTTCTCTCCCGCTTCGCGCGTTTCAGCTATAACCCCAGCCGGATCAAGCCGATCAAAGCTCTCCCACAGCGTCTCAGGTATCTCGAAACGAGGCGCACAATAAAATCCGTCTTCCAGTCCCGCCAACTGGTCAGACAAGGACTGCGACCCGCGTGGTACGAAGATCATGTCCGTATTGGTCGACAATATCCAGCGATTTGCAGGATTGGATCGCCTGACAGCAGCATTACGCGAAATCGGCTCCAGAGCCTTCAGGTGCGTACGAGACGCAAACAGCCGATTATGAAGGCTCGGCCTTATGCGGATGATCCGCAGAAGACGCCTCGCACGATCTGTCAGCGTGTCACAGATCGCCTCCGGGAAGGTCGGAAAATCATCCGGTGTGTTATAGTCAACGAAAAGAATTTCATCGTTTTCGTCGGTCAGCACTTCCGCCATACAATTCAGGCTGAGAGCAGCCCGCTTGTGGAGGTTATAGCCGTAACTGTCGTTCCTTCCATAGAGAACGATCGATATCATGACATTACCCGGGCATGTTTCGCTGCGGCAGCGTCAGAGAGCCAATCCCCCATGCCAGGTCTGATCAGCGTTATTGCAGCCGAAAGCTTCGCAGCATCAACAACACGCCACGGATCGATAACAGCCTTCGGTCCCGCCGCAGCAATGTCGAGATTGCGGTAGGCTTTCCAAGGCGTCACGATGGCAACGACATCCGCTCCCGCCATGGCGCTTTCCGCATCTACCTTGATCACGATCCCATCGGCGATCTGATCCGGAAGGCTGACGAGAGCCTGCGGGTCTGTAATCCGCACTTTATAACCGATGCTGATCAGTTTGTGAGCCAGTGCCAATCCCTGGCTTTCCTCGATCACCGGGGTTTCCGGCTTGTAGGACAGTCCGAGGATTGCCACCTGGGCCCCCGGATCAGCCGATGCCGCTATCGCCCGAACAAGCCGCTCCGTCTGGTGATCATTGATAACATCTGTCGCTTCGGCAAGATCCGTGCGCGCGCCGAGGCTACGCCCAAGCGCCGCGAATGCCTTGTTATCACGCGGAAAACAGGGGCCACCATAACCAATGGCACCCTTGATGTATTTCTTTCCGATCCGGCTATCTGCACCGAGAGCGTCCGTTACGACATCGGCATCGGCACCATCGAGATGATCGCACATGTCAGCGATCATGTTCGCATAGCTGATCTTGGTGGTCACGTAAGTGTTGACGGCGATCTTGCAAAGTTCTGCATTGACCCAGTTCATCCGCTGGAACTCAGGGTTGCTTTCGGTCGAGCCACGATAGACGCTTTCGAGCAAATCTCCCGCTTTAGGATCGCTTTCGCCGATAAGTATCATATCGGGGTAAAGCATATCGCGGACTACCGTGCCGAGCGCGATGAATTCCGGATTGTAGCACAAACCGAGATCCGAACCCACGGTTCGACCAGACGCACGTTCCAGCGTCTGGCGCAGAATACCGCCTGTGGAGCCGGGCATGACGGTGGAAGTGACAACAACGTTATGATAGCCGATCTTGTCATGCAATGCCGCACCGATGCTCTCGAGAGCGGAGATTACGTAGTCATTGCGGAAAAAACGATCCGGACCGCTTGGCGTGGGGACGATGATGAAGGTCACGTCCGAGGAAAGCACCGCCTCCCGCATGTCGGTCGTAGCTCGAATGCGCCCACCATTTTCCGTGATCAATTCCTGAAGTTGCGGCTCAGGAACCGGCGCCGCGCCACGATTGATCGAATCCACAAAAGCGGAATTCAAATCCATACCAATGACGTCAAAGCCTTTTTTGGCAAACACGGCAAGCATAGGTGCACCAAGTTTGCCCAGACCTATTACAGAAAGTTTCGGCTTCATGATAATATCTCGCTAGGGATCAGGCCACAGGCCGTCACTTGTTTTTTCCACGTGCAAGCTCGGCCTGACGAGCAATCCAAGGATAGGTACGGGCCAACCCTTGCTCAAGCGTCAGGCTTGGCTCCCAACCCAGTTTTTCCCGAATGAGGTCATTGTGGGAGTTGCGTCCACGAACACCCTGCGGGCCTGGAATATTACGAATTTCGAGATCCTTGCCAGCCACTCGCATGGTGATCCTGGCAAGCTCATTGATCGAAACCATCTCTTCCGATCCAATATTCACCGGACCGGCAAAAGTTTCGCATCGCGTCAAACGCAAAGTAGCCTCGAGGCATTCATCGACGAATAGAAACGATCGAGTTTGCAGACCATCGCCCCAAATTTCGATCGCTCCACCGGCTTCAGCCTCGGCGACTTTGCGGCAGAGCGCAGCCGGCGCCTTCTCACGTCCGCCGACCCAGGATCCTTCCGGGCCAAAAATATTGTGATAACGCGCGACACGGCATTCCATCCCGTGATTGCGGTTGTAAGCGAGATAAAGTCGCTCGGAAAACAGCTTTTCCCAACCATATTCACTGTCTGGATTTGCGGGATAGGCACTATCTTCCCGCGTCACGGGAGCATTGGGATCGGTCTGGTTATGCTCGGGATACATACAGGCCGAAGAGCTGTAAAAGACCCGCTTTATGTTGCGACGGTAGCAGGCATCCAAGACATTGAGATTGATGGTAGCCGAATTGTGCATGATATCGGCATCGTTCTCGCCCGTAAAAATATATCCCGCACCACCCATATCAGCAGCTAGCTGGTATACCTCATCAAACCTGCGATCAATCACCGCGCGACAATTGGACTGCTCACGCAAGTCCGCAATAACGAAATCGTCAGCCTCTGTTGCGGCATATTCTGGGAACTTGAGGTCTACACCCCTCACCCAAAAACCTTCACGTTTCAAGCGCTTAACCAGATGTGCGCCAATAAATCCACCTGCTCCGCAGACGAGTGCCGTTTTCATGTGTCTCTTCCCAACAAGAAAAATCCGTAATTATGCGCCGGCAGCAGCTATCAGATTATGTTGGAAGTTTTCAATAGGTTTCGAATTATTTCCGATCTTTTCAGAATGTTTCTGCGCTAATCGGCCCTCAATCGATTGCGTGACCTCCCCCTATACGTTAGGACGCGCTAAAAAGCATAGCGAGACTCCGCAGCATATGCGGCCGAACAACTGCAGGATAGTGCCTTTGCCTATCTGAACTCCGCCATGATAAAAACGCATGACAAAAGAGCGATGAACCGTTGAATTTCGATACTCGAAAAATCCTCGTCGTTGATCTGGACGGAACCCTTCTCCGCACAGACATGTTGTACGAAAACTTCTGGTCGGCTTTCGGCTCAGACTGGCGCTGTCTTTTCAGCACAATATCGGCGCTGCCACGCGGACGCGCTCACCTGAAACGTCACCTCGCCTGCGCGGCAGTCGTCGACGCTCAGGTGCTTCCTTACAACACTAAGGTGCTTGCCTATATCGAAAAATGGAGAAGCGCAGGTGGGCGTACCGCTCTCGTCACCGCTTCTGATCAGCAGATTGCGCAAGGAATAGCGGACCACCTCGGTATCTTTGATGAGGTTCACGGCTCCGACGGCACGCGAAACCTGAAAGGCGCCACGAAAGCCGCATTTTTGGAAGAGCGTTTCGGTGAAAACGGTTTCTTGTACATGGGCGACGCCGCCGCCGATTTGCCTGTATGGGAGCGCGCAGAAAAAGCAATTACGGTGGATGTACCGAGGAAAGTACGCACGAAAGTCGACGCTCTCTGCGATACAGTCGAGCATCTCCAAAGCGAGAAAGATAACTTTAAACCTTACATCAAGGCGCTCCGGCCTCACCAGTGGCTAAAGAACCTTCTCGTATTCGTACCACTGCTTGCCGCGCATCAATTCGATGGACGAACCATCGTTTTATCGATGACGGCTTTTGTGTGTTTTAGTCTGATAGCTTCAGGCGTATATATCCTGAACGATCTGCTTGATCTTTCTGCAGATAGAGCACATCCGCGAAAACGAAACCGACCATTTGCCGCGGGCGCTGTTCCCATCGCGCACGGCACGCTGATGGCGGGAGCACTTGTAGGTTTCGGCTCTCTTCTCGCAATTTTGATAAGCTGGAAATTTCTGGTAGTCATGGTCGGCTACTATCTGCTGACAACCGCCTATTCGCTTTATCTGAAGCGGTTGATCATCCTTGACATCTGCATGCTTGCCGCACTTTATACGGTAAGGATGTTTGCCGGCTCTGTAGCGACGTCGATTGACATATCAATCTGGCTGCTGGCTTTTTCTGTTTTCTTTTTCCTATCTTTAGCAGCTATCAAAAGACAGGCCGAGTTAATCGACAGCGCAGAGCGGGGCGATCTGAAACCGAGCGGCAGAGGCTATCATGTCGATGATCTGCCTATAATTTCAATGATTGCAATTGCCGCTGGCTATGTTTCCGTGCTCGTGATGACACTTTATGTCAATTCTCCCGCTGTGGTACAGTTATACGCACGTCCAGAGGCGCTTTGGGGCGTTTGCGCTATTCTATTATATTGGCTCACCCGTGCCGTGATGATGGCACACCGTGGCTTGATGCATGACGATCCAGTTGTCTACGCGGCCAAAGATGGCACGAGTCAAATATGCGCACTGATAGTCCTAGCCTTCACACTGGGAGGTGCATTGTTGTGACACTCGGCGTTCTGACTTTTCGATATTCGATATTTGCGGTTATCGCCACTTTAGCAAATCTTGCGACACAAAGATTTGTTCTTCAGGCTGGAAGTACCGAAGTCCACTTTATCGCAGCAATCGGAATGGGAACAATCGTAGGTCTCGTAATAAAATATGCGCTCGACAAGCAGTGGATATTTTATGACCAAGATGCGGGACTGAAAAACAACACCCGAAAATTCTCGCTTTATACCCTGATGGGCATTTTTACCACTCTGATATTCTGGACGGCCGAAACAGTATTTTGGCTAATCTGGCAAACCGATCTCATGCGAGAAGCAGGCGCCATTATTGGGTTGGCCATCGGATATGTTGTTAAATACAATCTCGACAAGCGGTTTGTTTTTAACGACAAGCGCAAAGAGATCACGTTATGAAAATATCTGGCTGGGGTCGATACCCGTCGATAGATACCCAACTTCATTTTCCGCGTGATGTGGAAACACTGCTTGGCTTAGTCACTTCCAGGAACAGCGTCATAGCCCGCGGCAACGGCCGCGCCTATGGTGACAGTGCGATTAATCCATTCAGCACTATTTCAATGAAATATTTTAACCACATGGTTTCTTTCGATCCCAAGACTGGTCAGCTAGTCGCCGAGGCCGGCGTATTGTTGGGCGACATCATCAAAACATTTTTACCCAAGGGTTGGTTTCCCATGGTCACCCCAGGAACGAAATTCGTTACCTTAGGCGGCATGATTGCCGCGGATGTCCACGGTAAAAACCACCACAAGGAGGGTAGTTTTCGAACGTGTGTCGACTGGATAGATGTCCTGGATGTCAACGGGGAAATTACCCGATGCTCCCGGGAGATGAACATTGATCTCTTCGAATATACGTTGGGCGGCATGGGGTTGACCGGCATCATTCTACGCGCCGCCTTCCGACTTAGACGCGTCGGGACTTCGTGGGTCCGGCAAACAACCGTCCCTGCTCCGAACCTGCAAGCGGCAATGGAAGTCTTCGAAAAATACACGGATGCCACTTACTCGGTTGCTTGGATCGATTGCCTCGGACGGGGAAAGAACCTGGGGCGCTCCCTGATTATGTTGGGTGAACATGCGTCGATATCCGACCTTCCGGCGAAGCATATCGGCGAACCATTTGAACAACTAGAGAAACGTCAAGTAAGATTTCCAATCACCATGCCGAGCGGCATATTGAATCGAGTAAGCGTGAGCTTATTCAATCAGCTATATTACAAAAATGGCGCCAGAAAAGCTGGAGAATCCTTGGTCGATTGCGATTCATATTTCTACCCTCTCGATACCATACTTGGCTGGAACCGGATTTATGGTCGGAACGGGTTCGCGCAGTTTCAATGTGTCTTACCTCTTGATCGTTCGGAAAGAGGTATTTGTGCCCTGCTTGACGCCATTTCCCTTGCCGGAGCCGGCTCTTTTCTCGCTGTTCTTAAGAAACTCGGTCCACAGGAAAGCAGATTTTCCTTTCCCATGGAGGGTTACACCCTCGCTCTTGATTTTCCGATCTCGCAGAAAACCCTGACTTTGCTGAATCGTCTAGATGAAATTGCCATTGAAAATGGCGGGCGTTTCTATCTTGCAAAAGACAGCCGCATGTCGGCCCGCACGTTACGTGTTTCAGATGAGCGCGCAGAAAAGTTCGTACAGAATAGGGACGAGAAAGGCTGGAGAGGCCGCTTTATTTCGTCCCAGGCAGAAAGGCTCTCTATATGACGAAACCACCTGTCCTTATTATTGGCGCCCGGTCAGATATTGGCAAGGCTGTAGCCCATAAGTTTGCCGCAGGGGGATACGCTATCCAACTTGCAGCGCGCAATGCCGAAGGCCTTGATGTCGAGAAACGCGATATCGAACTTCGTTATGGTGTCGAGGTGACGTTGCATGAATTTGACGCGCTCTCGATAGAGACCCACGAAGAATTCCTGAACAGTCTTCCCCGATTGCCTGAAATTGCAATATCGACCATCGGATTGATGGGCCAACAAGAGGAAAGCGAACGTGATCCTATCGCCGCAAGCCACGTTATGCGCAGTAACTACGAGGGCCCGGCGAGTATCCTAGCGCTTCTAGCCAATCGGTTCGAACAACAGGCCGCGGGTACGATTGTCGGGATAAGCTCCGTCGCTGGGGAGCGGGGTCGCGCAACCAATTATGTTTACGGCTCCGCCAAAGCTGCTTTTACCGCGTTTCTTTCCGGCTTGCGCAATCGCCTGGCCAAGCGTGGGGTCCATGTCGTTACGGTTCTACCCGGATTTGTCGCCACCAAAATGACAGAAGGGATGGATTTGCCCGGAGCTCTTACAGCAGAGCCGACTGAAGTCGCAGTAGCAATAGAGCGCGCCGTTATACAAAAAAAGAATATCGTCTACGTACGCTCTGTCTGGCGATTGATAATGTTGGTCATACGCAATATTCCCGAGCGTTTTTTTAAGATGATGAAGATATAAGCACCAGATATCTAGACCATTCCTTCCACATACTGAAGCACTTTAGTTTGATCACGCTGATACTGGCATAGTCCTTGCCTGGCATTTTTAGAGAGATCGTCGCGGGGCGGCCACGGAGAAGCAACGAATGGGAATGATTTGGCAGACACCTGAACCAACCGGCCCAAAGGGCGCGCTAGTGGTGCAAGGCATGGCTGTGTCCCTTTCTTTTCTCGTACCGTTTCTAGCCGGCTTCAGCTTTGTGATGAACCATTTCTATGTGGCGGGCGGCTATCTGCACGATAGCGGCTGGTTCGCGGCGCTGATGTGGCGCCCGCTGGACTTCAACCTCACCAATCCACCTGTTATAGACAACAATCTTTTTTACAGCACGCATCTGTCGCCGATCCTTTATGGTATCGGCCTGTTGAGTTTCTTCTGGCCCTGGGGACCGATAACATGGTTTGCCAGCTTCCAAGGCGTCATTCTGGGTGGCAGCGGCCTAGTGGCCTGGATCACTGTGCGCAGAATACCCTGTTTTGCAGAGAAACCGCTTTGGCAGGCATTTCTGGCACTGGCTTTCGCCTTCAATGGTCTAGCTATGTTTATCTTGGCTTATCCGCATATCGAAGCGTTGGGAGCACTGATGGCTTGCGCCTGCCTCGCCGCCTTCTTCAGCGGCAAGCGGCGGTTGGCGGTGCTGTTTTTGCTAATAGCGCTTTCGGTTCGAGAAGATATGGGCTTCCACGTCGTTGCGCCGCTGGGGCTTTTATGGATCTGGACCATGTGGAGTAACCGCCGTGTGACAGCTGGGAGCGATGTGCTGGCGCTGCTGACGCTGGCGTTCTGCCTGTCGCTGGCCGCCGTGCTGATCCGCAGTTGGCAATTTCCAGCCGATGGCGCCTTTACCCGCATCTACACAGGCGTACCACCTTATGCCCACCTGACGTGGTCACTGATGCAGGAGCGGCTCACCCTCTTGTTTTCACAACGGCTCTACCTCCTGCAGCCCGCCGCTGTCGCCTTATTTGCGACGATCATATGGCGAAATCCTGTACCTATTTTGGGTTTCGTAGCCTATATTCCATGGTCACTTCTCAATTTAACCGCCTTCAGTGATGCTGCGGGCCACATGGACGTCTATTATCCCTTTCCCTTTCAGATCGCTATTTTCTGGTTTTTATGGTGGACCGGAGTCCCGCAAATATCACATCTAGTGGTTACCGACACGCTCCGTCAGCAGGCAAGCACGAAGATATTGGTTCCAATATTTTTGATTGCCGGCATTTCCATGAGTTTCCCATGGAGTACCATTCTGCCTGCCTGGAAAGGTGGCGTAATAAGAGCTACTGAGGAAGCAGCAGACAATATAGTGCAAAACCGTCATCTCTTGGGACCCATCAAAGCCGATCCAGCTATGCTGTCGCTGCGGCCGCGCGCATTTCTGCAAGAAGACGATCTCGATGATCCAGATATTGGCAACGAACCGGCACCTGAAACATTAATCTGGCATGCTAACAGCATCCACTTTGGTAAAGTACAACAGCACTTGGAAAACTTTGAGGCCGAAATGCTGTATCGTATTACTGACACACCATTCTACCTCGCCTCACATCTGCCGCGCGCTCAACTTGAAAGTGCCGGTCTCGCACTGCGACCGATGATGGACATAAACATGCTGCCGCTGATGAAAACGCGGTACGGCCAAGTAAACGCCTCTATTCTCGATTTGGCCAGCAATGGCGGGAAACACAAACTGTATGGCCCTGGTTTGGTGTTACCCCCAGGCAAATACCGCCTCGAAATGGATATGCGAATTTTCGACGATCACGCCGATGAAGCCATGGTGGAGGTGTATAATACCCAAACTGGTCCCATTATTTCTGCCCCCCTGCAGCGCGGGCTAGGCGGCAGCCCCGCCACGACCGACATTGAATTTACCATCCAGCGGCACCACCAGGGCAATTGGGAGTTTCGCGTTTCGGGAAATAACCTGCACGGCATCCGTATTACGGGCGTCTGGCTCCGTTCACTCGGCCAGGGCGACAAAACTGATGCAACTGAGAGTGTGCCTGGGAATTGATCAACCGCGGCAATCCCAGTCGCTTTCCGACCGAAAATCTGGCCGCAGCAACTCTGCCGTATTAAAGGGGGGGAAACTCGCCAGACCCAGCACGAAGTGCATCATAGCCTACACAAACTAGGGACGTATGATATTCCTCCCCGCGTCGCAAAGCACTATGGAGCCATAGGTAGACCGTTGTACTAACGTGCGGTGGCGCACCACGCCACCAGCCGCCTGCCCATCATATTTTCAGTGCTCAACATCTTTGAGTTTACTAAGAACGGACAGAAGCAAGTCTGTGGATCTCGCCCAATTGAATTGGCTCCGAAGTTCACTTGCTACTCGACTTCTAGTCTCAAAATCTGGTGGAAAGTTAGCCAATTGATGCATGGCATCTGCCCAGTCTTGCGGTTTCTCTGGATCGCAAAAAATCGCCATATCGTGCAGCAATTCTGTCATGGCGGGTCTCGCACTACAGATGCAGGGAACTTCAAGCATCAACGCCTCTAACGGAGGCAAGCCAAAACCTTCATATAAACTGGGAAAAAGTAGTCCCTTGGATCGTCTCAATACCCTAGCCAACTGCCCATCCGTCAGACGTCCAACCGGATGTATCTTTCCTCCGCTATTAGAGGTCAACTCCGTAGAGAATCCTTTCGGAGATTTTCCGACGACGACCAAATGATAGTCTTGGGCATTGCTGAGGCCCATTGCCTTAATCACGACGTCGATATTTTTATGGTAATCGTTAGAACCTATACAGACGAAGTAAGGCGCGTCGGGCGTAAGTAAATCGACGCTCTCGTCTTCGTCCCATTCTACAACATCGACGCCATTATAAACGACATGTATCTTTTCCTTCGAAATACCGATAATCCGTGAAATATCGTCCGCACTGCTTGCACTCACAGTCACAATAAGATCGGCGTTTCTAATTGTATGGATGTATTTTTGTTTCCATTCGCCGATTGTTGACTTTTGAAATATGCTCTCAAATAGCAAAGGAATAACGTCGTGCACCATAACGACGGATCGAGGAGGCAACTCAGAGGGACACCAATGAACAGACGGGAAAAAATGAATGGGTTTTTCGCGAATTGATAAAACGTCGAGCGTCGCGAGTACCTCTCGCTTTATTAATTCCTTCAATATTTCACGCGCAACTCTACCGACACCTCGTCTATCAACTAAAGTACCGGTACTATACTGGATATTGAGACCCTGAACACATAAAGGAAAATATTCAGGGCAATCGATGGCCTCATTGGACCTTGATACGATTCCCTGTTTTGGAAAACGCTTTCGTATCGCTCTTCGTATCAAACGCTCAGGATTAAGGGAACGAAGTGTCGTCCTGAAACCACCTCTGTCAGTTTTCCCTTTTTCGTCGCCAACTCGGCCTCCACTCATTTGTGCTGATATCACATCATTTGCAACACGATTGACTACCTCCTGGGCATACTTTGAAGCCAGCAGGTAATTTAGTTCTCTAGCAATTTTCAGCTCATCTTCATGGTTCAGAAGATCAAGGGCCATTATGTGCCTTTCGAAAGAGTGACCATCGTTTTAATGCCCCCCAGCTTTTTCTTTTGAGCTGGCAGACAGCGCAAAAGCACTATCCCATTTAAAACATGGGAATAACATGAAACAAGCCAATTCAAAGTCCAGCGGTTGTCGGCAGCATTTTCATTTCTCCACCGCCAGTACCGCCTCCGCCTCATATATGGCGCAGACGATGTGATAAAACGTGCTTGCCGGCGCCGGCTCGTCGAGCATCGGCCTGTCGGCCGGCCATTTGTCGAACCACAGGCCCTTGACCGGCGTGTCGAGGAAAGGCTGGAGCGCGCCGATGGCGCTGAGACCGGAGGCGAGGTAACGCTGACGCTCCTCACCGCCCGTGACGCTCGCAAGCCGCACCGAAGCCTTCAGCCATTCCGTCTGCGGCCATAACCGCGCCAGCCCGTCATGCACCGAAAAATCGTCGTAGAGGCTCATCACCGCCACCTTGCGGCGTGGGCAGATGCCGTGTTCTTCGCCGATCTCGAAGAGGCGTTTTGCCTTGTCGATCGCCTCGCCATTGCCGCGCAGGCTGCCCCAGCGCACCAGAAGCCACGCCCATTCGAACTGGTGGCCCGGCTCCATGATGCGGCCTTTGTCGCTGTCATGCGGTGTCCAGTCATGGGCGAAGAATTCGCGCAAGCCGCCATTGCCGCCATCGATGAAGCGGTTAAGCGCAAGATCGGCGATCTCATCGGCCAGCGCCGACCACGGGCCGTCCGGGTCCTGCACTTCCCAGGCCAGCATCGCCTCGAAGAGATGCATGTGCGGATTGGAGCAGAGCGGCGTGCGCGGCGGGTTCGCTTCCTCGAAACCTGCGACCGGATGTCTGTAGTCGCGTTCGAGGATGGCAAGGATATCGAGCGCCCGGCCGCGCATCTCGTCCCGGCGCTCGGGAAGGCTTGCAGCCGCCTGTGCGGCGGCAAACAGCGCAAAGGCCTGATTGTAGAGATCGAAGGAGGGATCGATCAGCCGGCCGGTCTGGTCGGCAAGGTTGCCGTAAAGGCCGTTTTCAAGGCGATAGACCTTCTCGAACCAGGAAAGCCCGTGCAGGAGCGCGTCTTTCCACGGTCCCTGCCAGCCGTGCTGGCCGGCGGCGGCGAAACAATAGGCCTGGCGTGGCTGCACGCGGGCGCGTCGGTCATCGGAAAAAACCGGTTTCGCATCCTGGCCGAGACGTTCATAAAAGCCGCCATCCGGCCGGGCCGAACCCGCCTCCCACCACAGGGGCAGGGCGTCCTCATCCAGCCATTTGCGTAATCTTCCGATCTCTTCGGCAAGCGTCTGCGAAATGCTCGGAAATGGCAAGGTCATGCGTCAACTCTCTGTTCTACGTCGTGGTAGCGACGAATACGCCAAGGGAACCCAGAAGCAAACGCCTGAATTTACGTTTTGTGACGCTGTCAACCACAAACACTATCATTTGCTCTCTCATAAAGCCCGCGGCACGCGAGGAAGGGTACTGGCTCTACAATGTCCCTCGCCCGCACGTCCTTAAAGTCGGCGATATGGTCAAACCCGGTATCGATGGCCTTGGCAGTGAGCGCCAAATCATGACAACGTTTTGGCGTTCGAGAACAACGGGGACCATGGACGCAATGGTGGCAATCGAAAAACTGGCGAAAAGCTTCATCACAGCGAGCCGCGAGGGGGCGAAGATTTCTCTGGCGGCGGTGCAGGCGGAAGGTCTCATTCCTACTACGCTTGGAGAGGCTATGGCGGTCCAGCGGGCTTTTGCTGAAAGCCGGGCCGAACCGGTTGCCGGCTGGAAACTTGCCATCCGGGCGGATGGCGAGGCCATTGGGGCGCCCATGTTCGATTGTGTACGGGTCGGTGAAACCAATGCCGCTTCTTTTCCCCATGACGGCACCGAAGGCATCGAGGTTGAGATCTGCTTTACGCTTTCGGCAGATATTCCTGCGGCGGCGGCGGGGCCACTGACGAGAGCCGACCTGATAGGATTTATCGACAAGGTCCACCTTGGTGCTGAACTTCTCCGCTACAGGCTGGTGGAGAAAAATCAGGTGCCGTTTCCGCTTTTTCTCGCGGATCGCCTCGCAAACCACGGCTTCGTCATCGGCCCGGAAGTCGATAAGCACATCGTGGATGTCTTTGCCGGAAATGGCGAGAACCTGCCGCAGCTCACCGTCACCGAGGGGGCGGTATCGTTGTTCGATGCCGGGGTAAAACATCCGAATGGCGATTCGCTCGCGCCGCTGGTTGCCTTTGCCAATGCGGCGTTCAACACCGGCGAAATGCTCAAGGCGGGCAATGTGGTGACGACAGGCAGCCTTTGTGGCGCGATACCGAGCACACTTGCCGGCGAGACGCACATTGTGCTGAAATCGGTTGGCGCCTTCACGCTGTCCGGTCCGAGACAATAGGCGTCCGGTCAGCCGGACGTTCTTTTTTTCACCCTCCCGTCGTCTTCATCCCCACCGCGACTTGCTATGCCATCGGAAGCTCATTTCACCCGCCCGTGCTCGCCGAGAAAATCGAGCAGGGCCCGGATGCGGGCGGGAAGCGGCCCGCGCTGGCCGACATAAACAGCATGAAACATCTCCGTCTCACCCGTATCGAGGTGATCAAGGACCGGTATGAGCCGGCCGGCGGCGATATCCTCCCGCACGGTGAAGGCGGCAAGGCGAACCAGCCCGACACCGGCAAGGGCAAGTCGGCGAAGGCCTTCGCCGTCGCTAACCTGCACGCGCCCCGTCGCCGGAATGACGACGGTCTTTCCGGCATCCCGCAACGGCCACCCGTCGACTGACCGCGCGTAACCGAATCCGAGCCGATTGTGATCTTCCAGATCGGCGATGGTTTGCGGCACGCCGCAGCGCTCCAGATAATCCGGGGCGGCAGCAATGATCATCCTTGTCTCACCGAGTTTCCGGGCAACGAGAGTTGAGCTTTTGAGTGGCCCGGCGCGCACCGCCACATCCATGCGTTCCGCAAGAAGGTCAACCACCATATCCGTCTGGACGATATCAAGCGTGATGCCCGGATGAAGCGCCAGAAACCGTGGCAGGATGGGCGCAAGAATATGCGTTGCATAGGACGCGCTGGTGTTGATCCGCACGCGGCCGACAGGCTGCTCGCCCTCACCGGCGGCGCGTTCGGCCTCTTCGAGATCGGCGAGGATGCGGGTAGCCCTTTCATAAAAGGCGCAGCCCTCCGGCGTGATCTGAAGCTGTCGGGTGGAACGGTTGAGCAGGCGCGCGCCCAGGCGGCTTTCCAGCCGTGCGATGAGCTTGCTCACCGCCGAAGGCGTCATGTTCGCCGCCGCGGCCGCGCGGGAAAAACCGCCGAGTTCGACGACTCGCACGAAGATTTCCATCTCCCCTGCCCGGTTGATCTCCAGTCGCGCCACGATGACTTCATCTCACAAGTGATAGTATTTTCGGCATTCTATTTCATTGAAGAGCGAGCGTCTATCTTCAGACGGCGATTGAAACGCATCGCAATCTTCATCTGCCAGATCATGACGGGATGGACACAGCGCGGCGCGGCCAGAGCCCCGCCCGCAACCATTTCGAAGCAACAAAGGAACGCCCCATGGACTATCGTCATCTTGGCCAATCCGGCCTGAAAGTGCCGGTCTTGAGTTTCGGCACCGGAACCTTCGGCGGCTCCGGCCCGCTCTTCAGCAACTGGGGCAATTCAGACGCCACGGAAGCCCGGCGCCTGATCGATATTTGTCTGGAAGCCGGCGTCAACCTGTTCGATACCGCCGATGTCTATTCCAATGGCGCATCGGAGGAAGTGCTCGGCGAAGCCGTCAAGGGAAGGCGCGACAGCGTTCTGATCTCGACCAAAACCAGCCTGCCGATGGGTGACGGGCCGAACGAGGCCGGGTCGTCCCGCTTCCGGCTTCTGCGCGCGGTGGATGACGCCCTGCGCCGCCTAAAAACCGACTATATCGACGTCCTTCAGCTTCATGCCTTCGATGCCTTCACACCGGTGGAGGAAGTGCTGTCGACGCTCGATACACTCGTCCGCTCCGGCAAGGTGCGATATACCGGCGTCTCGAATTTTTCCGGCTGGCAGATCATGAAATCGCTTGCCGTCGCGGACCGTTCTGGCTGGCCGCGTTATGTGGTCAATCAGGTCTATTATTCCCTGATAGGCCGGGATTACGAATGGGATCTGATGCCGCTCGGCGTGGATCAGGGTCTTGGCGCAATGGTCTGGAGCCCGCTTGGCTGGGGGCGGTTGACCGGAAAAATCCGCCGCGGCACGGCGCTGCCCGAAGGTAGCCGCCTGCATGAGACCGCCAGCTTCGGCCCGCCGGTTAATGATGAACATCTCTACCGCGTGATCGATGCGCTCGACGCTGTCGCGCAAGAAACCGGCAGGACGGTGCCGCAGGTCGCCCTCAACTGGCTGCTCAGACGCCCGACTGTTTCCACGGTCATCATCGGCGCGCGCAATGAGGAACAGCTGCGCCAGAACCTCGATGCCGTGGGATGGGAACTGACGTCCGCACAGGTAGCGACGCTGGACGAGGCCAGCGAGACGACTGCTCCCTATCCGCATTTCCCGTATCAGCGCCAGGAGGGCTTTGCCCGGCTTAATCCACCGGCCGTAGCGCGTCAGACTATGCCGTTCTAAGGCAGGATCAGGCCGCCAGCAGTTCAGGCGGCCTGACAGATGATGGGGAGATTCAGCCCGCTTCGTTGGCGGAGCCTGCGTCCACCCGGCCCGAAAACCAGTTCGCCAGGATTGCACCGGAAATATTGTGCCAGACGCTGAAAATGGCGCTCGGAACCGCGGCGAGAGGCGAGAAATAGGCCGTCGCAAGCGCCGCACCGAGGCCCGAATTCTGCATCCCCACCTCAATTGCAATGGCCTTGCGCTTGGCAAGCGACAGGCCCGTTGCCTTTGCCGCGAGGTAACCGAGGAGATAGCCAAGCCCGTTGTGCAGGACGACGACGGCAAAAATCATCAGCCCGGACTGGGCGATGGACGCCTTGGATCCTCCCACCACCGCCGAAACGATGAGGACGATGCCGATGACGCTTACCAGCGGCAATGCCGGAACGGCGGTCTTGACGAGACCGGGCAGCAGCTTCTGCAGGGCGGCGCCGAGAGCGAGCGGAACCAGAACGACCTTGACGATGCTGAGGAACATGGCCCAGCCGTCAACCGGCAGGAACTGGCTCGCAAACAGCCAGACGAGGAACGGCGTCACCAGCGGTGCGGCAAGCGTGGTGACCGAGGTGCAGGCGACGGACAAGGCGACATCGCCCTTGGAGAGATAGGTCATGACATTGGAAGAAGTGCCGCCAGGGCAGCAGCCGACCAGAATGACGCCCGCCGCGACTTCCGGCGGCATGGGAATGATGCGGGTGAGCAGCACCGCCAGAAGCGGCATGATGAGAAACTGGCCGAGCACGCCGATCGTCACATCGAACGGCCTTTTTACGACCTCCCTGAAATCATCGACCGAAAGTGTGAGCCCCATCCCGAACATGATGATCGACAGAAGCGTGACGATCCACGGCGCAATCTGCTTGAACGTATCCGGAAAAAAGAAGCCGAGCACGGCAAACAGGATGACCCAGGCGGCAAAGGTCTTGCCTACAAAAGCCGAAACGGCTGCCAGCGTTTTCATTTCCATACTCCCAAAATGATCATGAGACCCCGTCTAGACTCCTATGGTGCCCTGTCAAGGTCATTACTCCGTTGCTAGACCTCGCGGTCGATAACGATCCCTCGGCCGCGATGCCGCCGTCGCCGCAGGGCTGCAATTTGGACGAAGGCTCATCTATCCGCTTCTCGTTGCGCCGAAGAGAGCCTGAGGGCCGGACATACAAGGTCCGACGGAGATGCCCAACCGCCTTCTCGTCTCGCTTCCCGTCAGACTGGATCGAACATCTCCCTGAATTCCGGATCGGCAAAATAGGCAAGCTTTTCAGCAAAAATTGGTCGTTGCCCGGCCAAGAATAGCAGTTGTCCTTTGGCCGGCAGGTTGCGCACCTCGTCAGGGGTGAGGAGCGGCCGGCCGGTATGCTGTTGGCTATAAGAGATCCCGGTCTTATCGGAATCGAGCGCTCTCGCCATCGTCTGGAACACGACCGTTTCCTGTCCGAGCAAATCAGAGATGAGGCGGGCGCTGTCATGATCGTTGACGCCGAAGACCTGCAACACGCCGGCGTTTGACAGGAAGGTTCCGGCGCGGTGACCGTATGTGGCACGCAGCTGATGGATGTCCTGGAGGATGGGCCAAAGCTGGACACCATAGCCTGCCATCAGACCCATCGCGCGTTCGACTGGACCCAAATGCCCAAGGGATGCGAACTCATCGAGCAGATAGAGAACCGGTGTCACCGGCTTTGTCGGATCGCGGGCCATTTCGAGCAGGCTTTGTGAGACAAGCAGGCGCAGCCAGCGCGAATAGGTCGAGAGGCGGTCAGGCGGAAGGACGAGGAACACCGTCACATTGCTGTGCTTGAGATCGGCAAACCGGAAATCCGAGCGACTGAGGATGGCCGTCATGCGCGGTGAATCAAGAAAATGCGTATGGCGTTGAGCCGCTGACAGAACGCCTGCGGCTTCGCGGTCGGATTTTCCGAGGTGGCGGTTTGCGGCACGCGCGACAAGACCGCTCGCCGCATCGCTGTCCTGCATACGTTTCAGCAGTGCTGCAAACTGTTCTGGAGCAAGGGTGAGATAGTCGCGAAGTGTTGCGAGGTGCCTGTGTCTCAAAGGCTCCGCCGAAACGATCTCGAGCAGCAATCCGGCGATCAGTGCTTTTGCCTCCTCGTTCCAATGCGCCTCCCCCGCCATTCCCGGTTCGTCGAATACAAGAGCGTCGGCAAGCGCACTGGCATCTTCTGCGACATCAAGGCTGTGGGGATCGAGTGTCGCCAAGGGATTGAAGGCTGCCGAGGGTCTCCCCGTAACAGCAAAAGGATCGAGCACATGAACAGGCCCAAACTTCTGGCGAGCACGCCCGGTGATCCGTGCATTCTCGCCTTTTGGATCGACGCAGATCACCGAACGATCGGCGGTTAGCAGGTTTGGAATGATCGTGCCCACGCCCTTGCCGGTACGCGTTGGCGCCATGGTGAGGAGATGGGCCGGGCCATCATAGCGCAGAGGCTTGGCCGTCTTCGTATCACGACCGATCAGGAGGCCGGAGCCGGATGCGGTGATAGCGGCTATCTCCTTGTCTGTCGCAAAGCGGGCGGAGCCGTGGGTATCATCGTCACTGTCCCCGAAATGCAAAATGAGCGTGCTGGTGATGAACCGGAAGGTGATGACGGCGAGCGCCAGCAAGGTGACGAAATCGGGGAGGATGTAGACAAGCGAGCCGCGCCCGAAACCCGTTTGCTCGAGGAAATGACGGCCACCCATGCCGATCACAAACGTGACGATGATGAGGATGACGGCAAATCCGAGGAGCCGTTTCCAGATCCGGAACGGCATGGCAATCAAAGATAGGACTGCCCAAAGCGGATCACGCGCGGCGACTCGCATCATGTTTTTGAACGCGTCCCGGACAAGTCGCAATCGGTTCATGGAGCACCCTGCGCGCTGTCGCCACACTCTCCTGTGCCCGGCAGCCCTGGTCCGATCAGATCGACAAACAGCGCCTTGTCATTGTCACGTGTCAGAAAGCCCGGTAGTTCGCGACGCAGCCATTCACCGAGTTGTTTGCTGAAACTCGGATCTTCCGAGGTCTCCAGGTGATGCAGAACGAGCGAGCCGATCAGGACCTTGCGACGCGTATCGTTGTTGCGCTCGGTTTTCGAGAGCCGGGCCTTGAGCGCGGACCGTTGCGCCTCCAGTTCAGCCAGGCGCTGTTCGATGGTTTTCCTTGCCACGATTATTCCTTTCGATTGCGGTCACACCGGAACTGCCGCTGTTGACCACGGCTTTGCTCCTGGAAGACAGACCAGTTTCTATGAGGAGATCGACATAGCGATTGTAAGAGGAGGTTGGGCCCTGTGGTTCACGACGCTGCGGTGGCTGCTCCCTGAGCTCAAGGTTGTTGAGCCACCAGTGAAGCTCAGTCGCAGACGTTCGCGGCCTGTTCGAGCTTTTCGATGTGCCCGCGGCAAAGCGTCTCAACCAGCTTGTGAAGTTCTGCGGTCCGCTCCTGAAGCCATGTGAGCGCCTCTTCGGAAACCTCGAAACGCTTCGAATAGCGCGCCTTGACGTAGGCCTCATTCAGGATGTTGTACCATGTGGTAAATCGCTGACGATCGCGCGGCCAGATGTCGATCAAACGGTGATCACGGCCTTCGGAAAGTCCACGCAGGAATTTGAGGTTGTGCGACGCAGGGGAATAGTTTGTCAGTGTCAGGAGGTAGCAGTTGTAGGCGGTCTCCACTGCCTGATGAAGGTTGAAGGCGGCTAGGTGCAGGTTACCTTTCGCAACGAGATATTTTGCTACATCAGCGAAATCTCGCGCATCAGGAAAATGCCTGCGGAAATGCTCCTCGGCAACCCTGAGTGCATCGGAAGGGCTGAGCGGTTTCGCTTCAGCCAGCGGCCGGTCGTCGAATTCGTAAAGAACAACACCTTCGCGGGCGAGGTCGACGAAGAAGTACTGGCCGTCCTGCAAAAAATTGCTGATTTCGCGAGCGCCATGGATAATGAGGCTCACGGGCGTCTCAATTTCCTTGTCCCACATCAGCCGGTCTGTCGCCTTGTCCCAGTATTTGGGATCGGCAAGTTCCTTGTTGCTCACGATGACAAGAATATCGAAGTCCGAGCGGTAGCCTTTCGATGTATGCGGCTCATCCACCCACGTGCCACGCGCGTAAGAACCGAACAGGATGATTTTGAAAATCCGTCCATCCTTCTTGGCGTCAGACTTCGAGCGCTGGACCAGATCAGCAAACTCTTCCTGGATAATCCCGACGACGCGCGCGAGCTCGCGTTGCTTTCGTTCCGGCAAATGTTCAAGGCTGGTCTTCATGTCTGCTCCGTTTCTGACGGTATCCTGTATGGTCCATTGTAAACTTCTTTGAAACTCCGATTTTCGGTAGCCACCAACCGAATGTCTGTCTTTGCGGACTATCCCCATTCTATCTCAGGGCCGCCGGTTCTGATCTGGGCGAAGCGATCGATGCGACACGGACCCGAAGACTACGTTGAGCCTCCTTCTGCAACTGCGCCGGCACGAACGAACCGGCAAAACCTTCCGACGCGTCGACTGCGCCCTCTCCTGTTCGTCCCAGTCGCGCCTGCAATGTTTTCGTCCTCTCGTTCAGCTGCCGGATCCGTCGTGCGATCAGCCTGCACATATCGCCCTCCCCGGATTGATGCGTTTGTGTCCCTATTCAAACACGAGCAATGACCGGCTGGCGACTACTACTTTTAGTAGTCGAAATGCCCATTCGATGTTGCTAGCGTCGCCACCGGTAAACAGACAAGGGCGCACTTACGACTTGCACCGCAGTGGAGCGCTGAATTTCCCCGTTGAGAACCGGAGATTTCGTTTGGCGATTTATCATCTCAGCACCAAACCTGTCTCGCGCTCATCCGGCCGCAGCGCTGTGGCATCTGCTGCCTACCGTTGTGCGGTTCTTCTCACCAATCATCGCGATGGCCTCGTGCATGATTTTACCCGGAAGGAGGGTGTCGACCATAGTGAGATCGTGCTGCCGGAAGGTATATCTGCCGACTGGGCTTTGGATCGTTCGGCTTTGTGGAACGCTGCCGAGTTTGCAGAAAAGCGCAAGGATGCCCGCGTCGCCCGCGAATTCGAAATCGCGCTCCCGCATGAGCTTTCGCCAGAAGGGCGACTGAAGGCTGCGCGCGCCTTTGCTCAGGATCTGGCAAACCGCTATGGCGCGGCCGTGGATTTTGCAATCCATTCGCCAGGTGAGCAAGGTGACATCCGCAACTGCCATGCGCATGTGCTGATGACGACGCGACAGGTTGGCAGGACCGGCCTTGGCGAGAAAACTTTTCTGGAGCACAAGAACGCACGGCTGTTGGCAAACGGTATGGCGACGACCGACATGCAGCTTCGCGATATCAGGCAGGCGTGGGAAAGCATCGCCATCCGTCAGCTTCAACGCGAAGGCCTGGATATCCGCATCGATCATCGCTCCCATGTGGAGCGCGGTCTTGAGTTGTCGCCGACCGAACATATGGGCGTGCATGCGTCGCAAATGCGCCAGCAAGGAATGGCCGTCGAGCGTGGGCGGCTGGATGACGAGGCAGCACGGCAAAATGCCGAACTGATCCGCCAAAAACCGGAACAGGTTTTGTTGCTGATCAGCAATGAAAAGAGCGTGTTCGATCGGCACGACATTGCCAGGACCCTGCATCGCTATATCAACGATGACGCACAGACATTCCGAAACGCTTTTGCGGCTGTCATGGCATCACCAGCGCTTGTGGAGCTTCAGGCTGAGCGCATCGATCCTGAGACAGGCAACCTGTCCAATGCGCGTTATTCGACGCGGGACATGATCGATCTGGAACTCGCAATGGCGCGGTCGGCGAAGCGATTGCATCAGGCGCATTCCCATCAGGTCGATACCCGCCATGTCGAGCGTGCAATGGAAAGGCAGGATCGCTCTCTTCGGAAAAGCTCCGGCGGACCGTTTGCTGCGAGCGATCCACCAGCAGGATTGTCGGACGAACAGCGTCATGCGATCAAACATGTTACGGGCCCTGAAGGCATCGCGGCTGTGGTCGGGTTCGCTGGTGCGGGAAAGTCCACCATGCTGGCAGCCGCGCGCAAGGCGTGGGAGGCTCAAGGCTATCAGGTCCATGGTGCGGCGCTGGCCGGAAAGGCAGCCGAGGGTCTTGAGGAAAGTTCCGGAATTCAAAGCCGCACCCTTGCGTCATGGACTTACAGCTGGGATCATGGTCGGGGTATGATCGGCAGCAGTGACGTGTTCGTCATCGACGAGGCCGGCATGGTCGGGAGCCGGCAACTCGCCCGCTTTATCGCAGAAGCAGAAGAGCGCGGTGCAAAGATCGTTCTTGTCGGCGACCATGAGCAGCTGCAGGCGATCGGGGCCGGTGCACCCTTCAGGGCGATTGCCGAGCAGATTGGCCATGTCGAACTTTCCGACATTCGCCGCCAGCGCCATGACTGGCAGAGACAGGCATCGGTTGCCTTTGCGACCCACAAGACGGCCGAGGGCCTCGCCGCCTACCGGGATCACGGCGACATTCACTTTGCGGAAAGCCGCGACGCGGCGATGGCGCAGATCGTGCGAGATTATGTTGCCGATAGTGAGACGCGTGCCGATGGCACCCGGGGTGCAATGGCCCATCGCCGTGCCGATGTGCGCGCCCTCAATGCCGCCATTCGCTTCGAGCTCCAGAAACGGCAAAGGCTGGAGCGCGGTCACCGGCTAAGCGACGGTGGGGACCGTGGGGATGGTGAGGTTGTTGGAGAATGCACGTTCCAGACCAATAACGGCAAACGCGCCTTCGCCGCCGGTGACCGGATCATCTTCCTCGAAAACAACCGCGACCTCGCCGTGAAAAACGGCATGCTTGGCACCGTCGAGCATGTCGAAAAGGGCAAGATCATCGCCCGGCTCGATGGTCGAAGCGGCGATAGCGTCAGCATTCCCACGGACAGCTACCAGGCGATCGACCACGGCTATGCGACGACGATCCATAAAAACCAGGGCGC
Source organism: Agrobacterium sp. CNPSo 2736 (assembly GCF_004005385.1). NCBI lineage: Bacteria > Pseudomonadati > Pseudomonadota > Alphaproteobacteria > Hyphomicrobiales > Rhizobiaceae > Agrobacterium > Agrobacterium sp. CNPSo 2736. Next base: position 222,442 of record NZ_RZTX01000008.1, read on the forward strand.
GACGGTGGATCGCTCTTTTGTGCTGGCGTCCCGCACCATGGATCGGCATCTGACCTATGTTGCCATGACCAGGCATCGCGACAGCGTGCAGCTCTATGCCGACAGCCAGGAGTTCACCAAGGCGGGCCGGCTGGTTGACCATGGCGTTGCGCCCTATGAACACAATCCGCAGTCACGTGAGAGCTATTTTGTGACGCTGGAGAATGACAAGGGCGAGCGGCATACAGTGTGGGGCGTTGATCTCAGGCGGGCCATACAGGTTGCCTCACCAAAGATCGGTGACAGGATTTCTCTCCAGCATGAAGGCGCCACGCCTGTCACGCTTCCGGACGGTACGCAGGCCGAGCGCAATGCGTGGCGCGTCGTCAAGGGTGATGAACTGGCCTACCAGAAGCTGACAAGCCGCCTGTCGCGTTCCGGCGTGAAGGAAACCACGCTGGATTACATCAGGGACTTTGCCGAGCGGCGGGGTATAGCGGAGCAGCTCGGGGTCAGGAGCGAGATCGAACTTGCTACCGCCCAAAAAGAGCGTCAAGAGGTTTTGGCCCATGCGGCCCATCCGGTGCGAGAGCAACAGGACCGGCCATCAGAGCGTCAGCAGGTTTACGAGGAACGTGTCGGCGATCTGGCCGGCCCTGTTCGCCGCGAAAATCGTCGCAATGATCTCGTTCCGGATATTAATCACGATCAGCCGGATGGCCAGAGAGCGACGAGGCAAGATTATCGCCGCATCCGGTGGTCCGATCTCATGTCGCAAGACGGCGCCGCCCCTGCCCCGACAGAAGTCGTCGGCCAGCACTCGCCGCTGGAAGCCGGTAAGCCCGGTCCGCTGGTGCCAGCGATCATCCGATACGACCGCAGCATCGAACAAATAGCCCGGGAAAGGGCGATATCCGTGATCGATCAGAGGTTCGAT
>NZ_RZTX01000009.1:0-213243 GCF_004005385.1 Agrobacterium sp. CNPSo 2736
GCATCAGGAACGGCTGGTCGATCGGACGCTCAGGCGTCGGGATGTAGGCGTCAACCGCAGCCATCAGCTCGCGGATCGCGTCTTCACCGATCTTCTTGTCAGAATCTTCAAGAGCGGCAAGAGCCGAACCCTTGATGATCGGGATATCGTCGCCCGGGAAGTCGTAGGACGACAGAAGTTCGCGAACTTCAAGCTCGACGAGCTCGAGAAGCTCGGCGTCGTCAACCTGGTCGACCTTGTTGAGGAACACGACGATCGCCGGAACGCCAACCTGACGGGCAAGCAGGATGTGCTCGCGGGTCTGCGGCATCGGGCCGTCGGCAGCCGAGCAAACCAGGATCGCGCCGTCCATCTGGGCAGCACCGGTGATCATGTTCTTCACGTAGTCGGCGTGGCCGGGGCAGTCGACGTGCGCGTAGTGACGGGCAGGCGTTTCGTATTCAACGTGTGCAGTCGAAATCGTGATACCACGGGCCTTTTCTTCAGGCGCGGCGTCGATCTGGTCATACGCCTTGAATTCGCCGAAGAACTTCGTGATCGCTGCCGTCAGCGACGTCTTGCCATGGTCAACGTGACCGATCGTGCCAATGTTGACGTGCGGCTTATTGCGCTCAAACTTGCTCTTTGCCATTAGTGGCTCTCCATTCTTGTCCCTTGACGGGAATAATCTTCAAAATTCGGTGGGGCGTACCCCGATCACTTCTGACCGGAGTACTTAGCCTGGATTTCCTGCGCCACGTTCGACGGAACCGGCGAATAGTGGTCGAACGTCATCGAGTACTGTGCACGGCCCTGCGACATCGAGCGCAGGTTGTCGACGTACTTGAACATGTTCGCAAGCGGAACATGCGCGTTGATGACGACGGCGATACCACGGCTTTCCTGGCCCTGGATCTGACCACGACGGGAGTTCAGGTCGCCGATAACGTCACCGACATAGTCTTCCGGCGTTACGACTTCGACCTTCATCATCGGCTCGAGAAGCTGTGCGCCAGCCTTCTTCGCTGCTTCACGGAAGCAGGCACGCGATGCGATTTCGAAGGCGAGAACCGACGAGTCGACATCGTGGAATGCACCGTCGACCAGCGTCGCCTTGACGCCGAGCATCGGGAAGCCAGCCAGCGGACCGGAAGACAGAACGCTTTCGATACCCTTCTGAACGCCCGGGATGTATTCCTTCGGAACAGCACCGCCGACGATCTTGGACTCGAACTTGAAGTCTTCGCCTTCGGGGTTCGGTTCGAAGATGATCTTGACGCGCGCGAACTGACCGGTACCACCGGACTGCTTCTTGTGCGTGTAGTCTTCTTCGTGCTGACGCGTGATGGTTTCGCGATAGGCAACCTGCGGAGCGCCGACGGTTGCTTCAACCTTGAACTCGCGACGCATACGGTCAACGAGAATGTCGAGGTGAAGTTCGCCCATGCCCGCGATGATCGTCTGACCGGATTCTTCATCCGTCTTGACGCGGAACGAAGGATCTTCAGCAGCCAGACGGTTAAGCGCGAGGCCCATCTTTTCCTGGTCGCCCTTGGTCTTCGGCTCGATCGCGATCTGGATGACCGGCTCGGGGAATTCCATGCGCTCGAGGATAACCGGCTTCAGCGGATCGCAGAGCGTATCGCCAGTGGTGGTTTCCTTGAGGCCAGCCAGAGCAACGATGTCGCCGGCAAAGGCTTCTTCGATGTCTTCACGGCTGTTGGAGTGCATCTGCAGCATACGGCCGACGCGCTCGCGCTTGTCCTTGACCGTGTTGATGACGGACGTACCCTTTTCGAGCTTGCCCGAGTAGATGCGTGCGAAGGTCAGCGAACCGACGAAGGGGTCGTTCATGATCTTGAACGCGAGCATGGAAAGCGGCTCGCTGTCGTCGGCATGACGCTCGATTTCGGCTTCGGTCTTGAAGTCGATACCCTTGATCGCCGGAATGTCCAGCGGAGAAGGCAGGTAGTCGACAACTGCGTCGAGAAGCGGCTGAACGCCCTTGTTCTTGAACGCGGTACCGCAGAACATCGGGTGGAACTTCACGTCGATGGTGCCGCGGCGAACGAGCGCACGGATCTTGTCGTTGTCGGGCATGATGCCGTTCAGGTAGTCTTCCATCGCTTCTTCGTCGATCTCGACAACGGTCTCGATCAGCTTTTCGCGATATTCGTCAGCCTTGGCCTTCATGTCTTCCGGGATTTCGACGACGTCCCACTGAGCGCCGAGCGATTCGTCGCGCCAGATGAGTGCGTTCATCTCGATCAGGTCGATAACGCCCTTGAACTCGGTCTCAGCGCCGATCGGCAGCTGCATGACAACGGCGATGGCGCCGAGACGGGTCTTGATCATTTCTACCGAGCGGTAGAAGTCAGCACCGGTCTTGTCCATCTTGTTGCAGAAGATCATGCGCGGAACATGATACTTCTCGGCCTGACGCCAGACGGTTTCCGTCTGCGGCTCAACACCGGCGTTAGCGTCGAGCAGCGCGATGGCGCCGTCGAGAACGCGCAGCGAACGCTCGACTTCAATGGTGAAGTCGACGTGGCCGGGGGTGTCGATGATGTTGAAGCGGCGCATCTTGCCGTCGCGACCCTTCCAGAAGGTCGTGGTAGCAGCGGAGGTGATGGTGATACCACGCTCCTGCTCCTGCTCCATCCAGTCCATCGTGGCAGCGCCATCGTGAACTTCGCCGATCTTGTGCGACTTACCGGTGTAATAAAGGATACGCTCGGTGGTCGTCGTCTTGCCGGCGTCGATATGCGCCATGATACCGAAATTGCGGTAGTCTTCGATTTTATATTCGCGAGCCATAATGGACTGCCTTTCGATATGCGACCGGTTAAGATTACCAGCGGTAATGCGAGAATGCGCGGTTGGCGTCGGCCATCTTGTGCGTGTCTTCGCGCTTCTTGACAGCGGAACCGCGGTTGTTCGCAGCGTCCATGAGTTCGCCGGAAAGGCGATCGACCATGGTCGTTTCGTTGCGCTTGCGGGCAGCCGTGATCAGCCAGCGGATAGCGAGGGCCTGACGGCGCTCGGGACGAACGTCGACGGGAACCTGATACGTGGCACCACCAACGCGGCGCGAACGCACTTCAACGTGCGGAGCAACGTTGTCGAGGGCGGAGTGGAACACGCCGAGCGGCTCCTGCTTCGTCTTGCCCTGAACGACGTCGAATGCGCCGTAAACGATGCTTTCTGCGACCGACTTCTTGCCGTGAAGCATGATGGCGTTCATGAACTTGGTGACGACCAGATCGCCGAACTTCGGGTCCGGGTTGATCTCACGCTTTTCTGCACTATGGCGACGGGACATATTCTTTGTCTCTCAATGTTATTGACGCTAAACCACGCGGAGAACCTCGCGCAGCGCCGGAATTTGTTTAAACCCGAATTACTTCGGACGCTTCGCACCGTACTTGGAGCGGCGCTGCTTGCGGTTCTTGACGCCCTGGGTATCGAGAACACCGCGGATGATGTGGTAACGCACGCCCGGCAAGTCCTTTACGCGGCCGCCGCGGATCATGACCACGGAGTGTTCCTGAAGGTTGTGACCTTCGCCCGGAATGTAGCCAATGACTTCGAAGCCGTTGGTGAGGCGGATCTTGGCAACCTTACGCAGAGCCGAGTTCGGCTTCTTCGGGGTCGTCGTGTAAACGCGGGTGCAAACACCACGCTTCTGCGGGTTTTCCTGAAGAGCAGGAACCTTGTTGCGCTTTACCTGTGCCTGGCGAGGCTTGCGGATCAGCTGGTTTACGGTAGGCATATAACCATCCCTTGCAAAAACTACTTTAGCCACCCTCACGGGTGGCGGCTATGCCGTTGCCGGCGACGATGCACGCATATATCCTCATGCGCAAAACGTGGCCCGATCCGTTTTCACGGATGGACCACCAAGAGCAGAGGACACCGGATGAGGCGTCTTGCGTGCAACATTCGTGTCTTCTACGTGCAATGGAGACCCGTTTGAGATGATGTTCGGGAAAAAGCTTACCGAACGGCCAGCACCCACAGAGGCTCCGATGGCGGGCGTACTACTGTTTTAGCCAGCTTTCGTCAAGGGTGAATCCACATTTTGCGCCGCCACCCATGGCCGCAAAGTCCACGTCCGGGCCATTTCCAACCTGCTTTAACATAAGTCGGCACGGAAGGCAGCGATTTTGACCTCCGCGCTTTGGCTTTTCATAAAATCCGTCTATTGATTCCCCATGGCGGGCCGGAGCGGCTTCGCCATGGGCGGGACCGATTCCCTCGGCCCGCATCACAGCAACGACAGATCAAGGAACCGCGTCATGAGCACCCTCCCCGACAACGACAACGGACGCGACGAGCCGATGGTCTTCATCGTCATCGGCAAGGCCTATGAGACCGACAATTCCGAGGGCATCGACATCCACGTCATCCTGCGGGCACCGGACGACGATACCGCCGTGCGCGAAACGCTGAATGCCCTTTCCGAGGAAGGTTTCATCGAAGCCGATCTCGACCAGATCGGCATGCTGACCGAGATCCCCGATGAAGAGCCGCACGCCTCCGCCTATCAGGGCGCGCTTGAAGGCGAAGTCGCCATCATCCGCTTCGCCTGAGGCGCAGGTCCGTGGCGGTAAGACGTGTCGTCGCCAACATCGCAACGCCCGACCCCGCTCGGGCTCAGGCGTTCTATGGCGATATTCTCGGCATGAACGTCGCCATGGACCACGGCTGGATACTGACCTATGCCAGTCCGCTCGAAGCCAGGGCGCAGGTCAGCTTCGCAAGCGAAGGCGGCTCCGGCGCGGCAGTGCCGGACCTTTCCATCGAGGTCGATAATTTCGAAGAGGTCCACGAAAGAATCCTGAAAGCGGGCTTGCCGATCGACTATGGCCCGGTTACCGAGGCCTGGGGCGTGCGCCGGCTGTTTCTGCGCGATCCCTTTGGCAAATTGGTCAATATATTAAGTCACTCATAGATTATATACTTTGAATACAATAGTATTATTTGATTATACGTTGAACAATACCGGAATATGATGTTTAAATACCCCCGACACAAGATTCCAGTGACGGGTTGAATACTATATTGTCGGCAGACATTATCGATGACATTTATGAGGCAGCGCTTTTCCCCGATCGTTGGGCACAGGTCATTGCCGCCATCGGCCACCGGCTGGATTTCTGGGGTGGCGCCCTTACCTGGGGCAAGGGTGAAGAAGAAGCCTGGCTTTACACGCCCAATTTCCAGGAGCTGATGCAGGCCTTCATGGATGGCGGCTGGAACCGCCGAAACGACCGCCTGACCCGCGCAATCCGTGAGGGACAATTTTCCTTCGTGCAGGATTTCGATGTCTTTACCCATGATGAATGGGCGGGACTGCCGATCGTGCGCGATTTCCTCATGCCGCGCGGCCTGGGATATGGCGCGGCCACCCAGGTTGCCCCGCCCGACCATCCGGCAATGACAGTGCTTTTCGAACGCAAGCTCGATAGCGGCGTCATCGGGCCGGAAACCATGGCGGCGCTGGGCCGGCTGAGGCCGCATATTGCCCGCAGCCTCACGCTGGCAACCCGCTTGCAGCGGCAGAAAGCCGATGCCATGACGCTTGGACTGAACGCCATCGGGGCGCCGGCGGCGGTGCTTCAGGCGAGCGGCCGTTTGCTTTCGGCAAACGACATGTTTCTCTCCCTCAGGAAATGTATTTCCACCCGCGCCCACGACAGGCTCGTGATCTCCGACGAAAGAGTGAACCGGCTGCTCTATAAGGCGCTTGCCGGGCATAATATCGGCTCGTTCCCCCTGCCGACCGGCGAAGATCGCTCCTGCATCCTGCACGTCATACCATTGCGCAGGAACGCGCTGGATCTGTCCCCGAAAGGCTGCGCCATCGTGCTGATATCGCAACCCATGGGCACCGTCGCCGACGCGACCTCACTGCTGAAGGGGCTTTACGACCTCACCAGAGGCGAGGCCCGTGTGGCGCTGGAAATCATGAAGGGGCTTTCGCTTCCCGCCGTGGCGAAGCAGTTGCAGATTTCCCACGAAACGGTGCGCAGCAACGCCAAGTCGATCTATGCGAAGACCGGCAGCACCGGCCAGACCGATCTCGTTCGCCGGCTCTCCGTCCTGACCCGTTATAACATCCGCGAACAGGGCTGACCCCGCCGCACGTGGCTGGAGACACCGGCCGACCGCAAAAGCGACAGCCCCTATTCCGCACAAACAAAAACGCCCGGATTGCTCCGGGCGTTTTGTTCTGAACTTTAGCGGGGCTTCGCAAAGCCCCTGCCCTTCCCGCCTTATTCGGCGGCCGGAGCCTGGTCCGTCATGTCCTGCAGCATCTGGTTCGCAGAACCTGCACCGGTGCCCTTGCGGCGTTCCTCGAGAATGAGGTCGTCGCGCGACGTGGCGATGCGGCGGATCTGCGTCATGGTGCCGCCGGTGCCGGCCGGGATGAGACGGCCGACGATGACGTTTTCCTTGAGGCCCTGCAGCGTGTCCGTCTTGCCGGCGATCGCAGCTTCCGTGAGAACCTTGGTGGTTTCCTGGAAGGATGCGGCCGAGATGAAGGACGGCGTCTGCAGCGAAGCCTTGGTGATACCAAGCAGAACAGGATCGCCGTAAGCCGGCTTCTTGCCCTCTTCGATCAGACGGTCATTCATGTCGTCCAGCTCGATACGGTCGACATTGTCGCCGACGATATACTGGCTGTCACCGGCATCGGTGATCTCGACCTTCTGCAGCATCTGGCGAACGATCACCTCGATGTGCTTGTCGTTGATCACAACGCCCTGCAGTCGGTAGACTTCCTGGATTTCGTTCACGAGGTAGGAAGCCAGAGCCTCCACACCCTTGATCGCCAGAATGTCGTGCGGCGCCGGGTTACCGTCGAGGATGTATTCACCCTTTTCGATATAGTCGCCTTCCTGAAGATGGAAGGGCTTGCCCTTCGGGATCAGGTATTCGACCGGCTCGACGCCGTCTTCCGCAGGCTCGATCATCACGCGACGCTTGTTCTTGTAGTCGCGGCCGAGGCGGATCGTACCATCGATCTCAGCGATGATGGCGTGGTCCTTCGGACGACGGGCTTCGAACAGTTCGGCAACGCGCGGCAGACCACCGGTGATGTCCTTCGTCTTGGCGCTTTCCAGCGGCGAACGTGCAAGCACGTCACCCTGGGAGACCTTCGCACCCGGCTCGACCGACAGGATGGCGTCGACCGACAGCTGGAAGCGGGCTTCGCCACCACGGGCAAGCTTCGCAACCGCACCGGAAGCATCCTTGATGACGATAGCAGGCTTGAGGTCCGAACCGCGCGGCGTCGAACGCCAGTCAATGACCTGACGCTTGGTGATGCCGGTGGATTCGTCGGTCGCTTCCAGAACGGAGAGACCATCGACGAGGTCTTCGAAGTGAACGGTACCTTCCACTTCCGTCATCATCGGACGGGTGTAGGGGTCCCACTCTGCAAGACGCTGACCGCGCTTAACCTTGTCGCCATCGTCCACGAAGATCTTCGAACCGTAGGCCACACGCTGCGTGGAACGTTCCGCGCCGCGCTCATCGAGGATCGTAACGGACATGTTACGGCCCATGGCGATGAGAACGCCTTCGGAGTTCCGCAGGATGTTGCGGTTCTTGATCTGGATCGTGCCTTCATACGAGGCTTCGAGGAACGACTGGTCGACCACGTTTGCCGTACCGCCAAGGTGGAACGTACGCATGGTGAGCTGCGTGCCCGGTTCACCGATCGACTGTGCGGCGATGACGCCAACGGCTTCGCCCATGTTGACAGGCGTACCGCGTGCAAGGTCGCGACCGTAGCAGACGCCGCAGACGCCGATCTGCACTTCGCAGGTAAGCGCCGAGCGGATGCGGACGGACTGGATGCCGGCCTTTTCGATGGTCGCAACGTCGGCTTCGTCGATCAGCGTTCCAGCCTTGACGATGTTCTCGCCGGTGACCGGATTATCGATGTCATCCAGAGCCGTACGGCCGAGGATACGCGCGCCGAGCGAGGCAACGACCTGACCGGCATCGACGATGGCGGTCATGGTGAGGCCCTTGTCGGTGCCGCAATCCCTGGAGTTGACGATGCAATCCTGCGCGACGTCGACGAGACGACGGGTCAGGTAACCCGAGTTCGCCGTCTTCAGGGCGGTGTCTGCCAGACCCTTACGGGCACCGTGGGTCGAGTTGAAGTACTCGTTAACGGTCAGGCCTTCCTTGAAGTTCGAGATGATCGGCGTCTCGATGATTTCACCCGACGGCTTCGCCATCAGGCCGCGCATGCCGCCCAGCTGACGCATCTGGTTCGGAGAACCACGAGCACCCGAGTGGGACATCATGTAGATGGAGTTCATCGGCTTCTGGCGACCCGTTTCCGGATCGAACTCGACAGCCTTGATGCGTGCCATCATTTCTTCGGCGACCTTTTCGGTTGCCTTGCCCCAGGCGTCGACAACCTTGTTGTACTTTTCGCCCTGGGTGATGAGACCGTCATTATACTGCTGTTCGTATTCCTTCACGAGAGCTTCGGTGTCGCCGACGATCTTCACCTTGCTGTCCGGAATGACCATGTCGTCCTTGCCGAACGAAATGCCGGCGCGGCAGGCGTGGGCAAAGCCGAGCTGCATGATGCGGTCGCAGAAGATGACCGTGTCTTTCTGGCCGCAATGACGGTAGACCGTGTCGATCATCTTGGAGATGTTCTTCTTGGTCATTTCCTGGTTGCAGACGTCGAAAGGCACGTTGACGTTCTTCGGCAGAAGTTCGCCAATCAGCATACGGCCAGGGGTCGTCTCATGAATCTTCGAAACCGGCTTGCCATCGGCATCCACGGTCTTGAAGCGGCCGCGGATCTTGGCATGCAGCGTCACGACCTTGTTTTCAAGCGCGTGATGCAACTCGCCGATATCCGAGAAGGCCATGCCTTCACCCGGCTCGTTCTGGTTCATGATCGACAGGTAATAGAGGCCGAGAACCATGTCCTGCGACGGAACAATGATCGGATGACCGTTCGCCGGATGCAGGATGTTGTTGGTCGACATCATCAGCACGCGTGCTTCCAGTTGGGCTTCCAGCGAAAGCGGCACGTGAACAGCCATCTGGTCACCGTCGAAGTCGGCGTTGAAGGCCGTGCAGACGAGCGGGTGCAGCTGAATGGCCTTGCCTTCGACCAGCATGGGTTCGAAAGCCTGGATACCCAGACGGTGCAGCGTCGGTGCGCGGTTCAGGAGAACCGGATGCTCGCGGATGACCTCGTCGAGGATATCCCAGACTTCCGGCTTTTCCTTTTCAACCAGCTTCTTGGCCTGCTTGACGGTCGAGGAGTAACCCTTGGCGTCGAGGCGGGCGTAGATGAACGGCTTGAACAGTTCGAGCGCCATCTTCTTCGGCAGGCCGCACTGGTGCAGCTTCAGTTCCGGACCGGTCACGATGACCGAACGACCGGAATAGTCGACGCGCTTGCCGAGAAGGTTCTGGCGGAACCGGCCCTGCTTGCCCTTGAGCATGTCGGAGAGCGACTTCAGCGGACGCTTGTTGGCACCCGTGATGACGCGACCGCGACGCCCGTTATCGAACAGCGCATCGACGGATTCCTGCAACATACGCTTTTCGTTGCGGATGATGATGCCAGGCGCACGAAGCTCGATCAGACGCTTCAGACGGTTGTTACGGTTGATAACGCGGCGATAGAGATCGTTGAGGTCGGACGTCGCAAAACGACCGCCATCCAGCGGAACCAGCGGACGCAGGTCCGGCGGGATCACAGGAACGACCTTCATGATCATCCATTCCGGGCGGTTGCCGGATTCCATGAAGTTCTCGACGATCTTCAGGCGCTTCATCAGCTTCTTCTGCTTGAGATCAGATGTGGTCTCAGCAAGTTCGGCACGCAGGTCGCCGGCGATCTTTTCGAGGTTCATCGAAGCCAGCATCTCGTAGATGGCTTCAGCGCCGATCATGGCGGTGAACTGGTCTTCGCCGAACTCGTCGACGGCGATCATGTACTCTTCTTCGGACAGAAGCTGGTTCTGCTTCAGCGAAGTGAGGCCAGGCTCGGTGACGATGTAGTTCTCGAAATAAAGAACGCGTTCGACATCCTTCAGCGTCATGTCGAGCAGGGTCGAGATACGCGAGGGAAGCGACTTCAGGAACCAGATGTGGGCAACCGGCGCTGCGAGCTCGATGTGGCCCATGCGCTCACGGCGAACGCGCGACAGCGTGACTTCGACGCCGCACTTTTCGCAGATGATGCCCTTGTACTTCATGCGCTTGTACTTGCCGCACAGGCACTCGTAGTCCTTGATCGGTCCGAAGATACGCGCGCAGAAAAGGCCGTCGCGTTCCGGCTTGAACGTACGGTAGTTGATGGTTTCCGGCTTCTTGATCTCGCCGTAGGACCACGACAGGATTTTTTCCGGCGAAGCAATCGAAATCCGGATGGAATCGAAATGCTGCGCAGGCACCTGAGGATTGAAAAGATTCATGACCTCTTGGTTCATGCCTTGTCTCCTTGAGAGGCTAGCTGCTGCCCCTGTTTGCATCCGGACCGGTTTCTTCCCGGGTCGCCGTCCAGAGCTTTAAATACGGATTAACCGCACAATGCGGCGAAAGTGTCCCACGCCAGCCGGGCTGACGGGAAACCGGCAGGCGCCCGGAAGGCGCCCGCCTCTCTCATTTTTATTCCGCCGCGTCGGGCAGCTGGTCTTCGGGCTGGTTCTCGATCTTCGAGTTTTCCAGCTCAACCGAAAGACCGAGCGACCGCATTTCCTTGACGAGAACGTTGAAGCTCTCCGGAATACCGGCCTCGAAGGTATCGTCGCCACGGACGATCGCTTCGTAGACCTTGGTGCGGCCGGCCACGTCGTCCGACTTGACGGTCAGCATTTCCTGCAGCGTGTAGGCCGCGCCGTATGCTTCCAGAGCCCAGACTTCCATTTCCCCGAAGCGCTGTCCGCCGAACTGCGCCTTGCCGCCCAGCGGCTGCTGGGTAACGAGCGAGTAAGGACCGATCGAGCGAGCGTGGATCTTGTCGTCGACAAGGTGGTTCAGCTTGATCATGTACATGTAGCCGACGGTGACCTTGCGGTCGAACGGCTCACCGGTACGACCGTCATAAAGGACGGACTGACCGGATTCATGCAGACCTGCCTTCTTCAGCATCGCGGCGACGTCGGGCTCATGCGCACCGTCGAAGACCGGGGTCGCGATGGAAACACCGCGCTTGGCTTCTTCGGCAAGCTTCACCAGCGAGTCGTCGTCGAAACGCTGAACCTCGTCATTGGCTTCAGACGCGTAGATTTCCGTCAGCTCGCTGCGAAGCTCGCTGATGTCCATCGTCTTGCGATACTCTTCGAGCATCTCGCCGATCTTCTTGCCCATGCCTGCGCATGCCCATGCGAGGTGGGTTTCGAGGATCTGGCCGACGTTCATGCGCGAAGGCACGCCGAGCGGGTTCAAGCAGATGTCGACATGCGTGCCGTCTTCGAGGAACGGCATGTCCTCGACCGGTACGATACGCGAGACGACGCCCTTGTTACCGTGACGGCCGGCCATCTTGTCGCCCGGCTGGATCTTGCGCTTAACAGCAACGAAGACCTTGACCATCTTCATGACGCCCGGAGGCATTTCATCGCCGCGCTGGACCTTTTCGACCTTGTCCATGAAGCGCTGTTCAAGGCGCGACTTGGATTCGTCGTACTGGCCGCGAAGCGCTTCCAGCTCGGACTGAGCCTTTTCGTCTTCGACCGCGAACATCCACCACTGCGAGCGGGGATATTCGGAGACGACGGCGTTGGAAAGCTCGACGCCCTTCTTGAAGCCCTTCGGACCGGCGATGGAAACGTGGCCACGCAGCATGTCGATCAGGCGGCCGTAGACGTTACGGTCAAGAATTGCCTGCTCGTCGTCGCGGTCCTTCGCTAAGCGCTCGATCTCTTCGCGCTCGATAGCCATCGCGCGCTCGTCCTTCTCCACACCGTGACGGTTAAAGACGCGGACTTCGACGACCGTACCGAACGTGCCCGGAGGCATGCGCATGGAGGTGTCGCGAACGTCGGAAGCCTTTTCACCGAAGATGGCGCGCAGAAGCTTTTCTTCCGGCGTCATCGGGCTTTCGCCCTTCGGCGTGATCTTGCCGACGAGGATATCGCCCGGCTGAACTTCCGCACCAATGTAAACGATACCGGCTTCGTCGAGGTTCTTCAGCGCTTCTTCCGAAACGTTCGGAATGTCGCGCGTGATTTCTTCCGGACCAAGCTTCGTGTCGCGCGCCATCACTTCGAATTCTTCGATGTGGATGGAGGTGAACACGTCGTCGGAAACGATACGCTCCGACATCAGGATCGAGTCTTCGTAGTTGTAGCCGTTCCAGGGCATGAACGCGACAAGCGCGTTGCGGCCGAGAGCCAGATCGCCGAGGTCGGTCGACGGACCGTCCGCGATGATATCGCCCTTGGAGATGTTGTCGCCGACGGAAACCAGCGGACGCTGGTTGACGCAGGTGTTCTGGTTCGAACGCTGGAACTTCTGCAGACGGTAGATGTCGACACCGGACTTGCCGGCATCGAGGTCTTCCGTGGCGCGGATAACGATACGGGTCGCATCCACCTGATCGACCACACCGCCACGACGGGCTGCGATGGCAGCGCCGGAGTCACGGGCGACGATCGGCTCCATGCCGGTACCGACGAACGGTGCCTCGGCGCGCAGAAGCGGAACGGCCTGACGCTGCATGTTCGAGCCCATGAGGGCGCGGTTGGCGTCGTCGTTTTCCAGGAACGGAATGAGAGCCGCTGCGACCGAAACGAGCTGCTTCGGCGAAACGTCCATCAGGTTGATGTTGTCACGCGGTGCGAGCATAACTTCGCCCGAGTGACGGCAGACGACGAACTCTTCCGAGAACGAACCGTCTTCATTGAGCGGCGCATTGGCCTGCGCGACGTAATATTTGGCCTCTTCCATGGCGGAGAGGTAGATCACGTCATTGGTCACCTTGCCGTCGACGATCTTGCGGTACGGGCTTTCGATGAAGCCGTACTTGTTGACGCGGGCGAAGGTTGCAAGCGAGTTGATCAGACCGATGTTCGGGCCTTCCGGCGTTTCGATCGGGCAAATACGGCCGTAATGGGTCGGGTGAACGTCGCGGACTTCGAAGCCGGCGCGCTCGCGGGTCAGACCGCCCGGTCCAAGAGCCGAAAGACGGCGCTTGTGGGTGATTTCCGAAAGCGGGTTCACCTGGTCCATGAACTGCGACAGCTGCGAGGAACCGAAGAATTCGCGAACGGCGGCTGCTGCCGGCTTCGCGTTGATCAGGTCCTGCGGCATCACGGTGTCGATTTCGATCGAGGACATACGTTCCTTGATCGCACGTTCCATGCGCAGAAGGCCCAGACGATACTGGTTTTCCATCAGTTCGCCGACAGAACGGACACGGCGGTTGCCGAGGTTGTCGATGTCGTCGATTTCGCCCTTGCCGTCGCGCAGTTCGACCAGCATCTTGACGACGGCGAGGATGTCTTCCTTGCGCAGCGTGCGCACGGTGTCTTCCGCATCGAGGTCGAGGCGCATGTTCATCTTGACGCGGCCAACGGCCGACAGATCGTAACGCTCTGCATCGAAGAACAGCGAGTTGAACATCGCTTCCGCCGATTCCATGGTCGGCGGCTCACCCGGACGCATGACGCGGTAGATGTCGAACAGGGCTTCCTGACGGTTCTCGTTCTTGTCGGCGGACAGCGTGTTGCGGATATAGGCGCCAACATTGACGTGGTCGATGTTGAGGACCGGAATCTCGTCGAAGCCGGACTGCAGGATGAGACCGAGGGTCTTCTCGTCGATTTCGTCGCCAGCTTCGAGATAGATTTCACCCGTCTCGTAGTTGACGATGTCTTCGGCCAGATAGTTGCCGTAGAGGTCTTCGTCGGTCGCCTTCAGCGCCTTCAGGCCCTTCTCCGTCAGCTGACGGATCAGGCGCGGGGTCAGCTTCTTGCCACCTTCGACCACGACTTCGCCGGTATCGGCGTCGATCATGTCGGTGATGACCTTGGCGTTCTTCAGCGTCTCGGGCTGGAAGGGAATGCGCCAGCCGTCGCCGTCGCGCTCATAGGAAGCCTTGGTGTAGAAGGTCGACAGAATGTCTTCGCCATCCATGCCAAGCGCCATCAGCAGCGAGGTCACGGGGATCTTGCGGCGACGGTCGATACGCGCATAGACGATGTCCTTGGCGTCGAACTCGATGTCGAGCCAGGAACCGCGATAGGGGATGACGCGGGCAGCGAAGAGCAGCTTGCCGGAAGAATGGCTCTTGCCCTTGTCGTGATCGAAGAACACGCCCGGCGAACGGTGCATCTGCGAAACGATGACGCGCTCGGTGCCGTTGACGATGAACGTACCGTTATTGGTCATGAGCGGCATGTCGCCCATGTAGACGGACTGTTCCTTGATGTCCTTGATGGACTTCGCGCCGGTATCTTCATCGATATCGAACACGATGAGGCGCAGCGTCACTTTCAGCGGCGCAGCATAGGTCAGATCGCGCTGACGGCATTCCTCGACGTCGAACTTCGGCGCTTCGAATTCGTAGGACACGAATTCAAGCATGGAGGCGCCGGAAAAATCGGTGATCGGGAATACGGACTTGAATACGGCATTCAATCCCTCGTCGGGACGGCCACCCTTGGGCTCGTCAACCATGAGAAACTGGTCGTACGAAGCCTTCTGAACCTCGATGAGGTTCGGCATTTCCGCTACTTCTGGAATTTTGCCGAAAAACTTGCGTACGCGCCTGCGACCGTTAAACGAAAGGGTCTGAGCCATCGTCGCTCCTTTAAAATTGCATCCGGGCCTGCAACGGACGGGAACCGATGGCCAGTCGATCCCGTCAAGCAATGGGTGTCATCAATCTCGTTCCACATCCCGGATCGATCAGGCCGGATTGCCTAGATGAGCCGGTTCGGAACCATTCTCTTGAAGAACCCATTACCCAAAAGCCATTTTCACGCGGCTTTTGGGTAATGAGTTTTAAAAACGATAACGACGGAAAGGGGCATGAAGCCCCTTCCCGCCAGTAATCGCAAGATTACTTAACGTCGACCTTAGCGCCGGCTTCTTCAAGCTTCTTCTTGAGATCAGCAGCTTCAGCCTTGGAAACAGCTTCCTTGACAGCCTTCGGAGCGCCTTCAACGAGGTCCTTGGCTTCCTTCAGGCCGAGGCCCGTGATAGCGCGGACTTCCTTGATGACGTTGATCTTGTTGGCGCCAGCGTCAACCAGGATCACGTCGAATTCAGTCTTTTCTTCTTCAGCAGCAGCAGCAGCGCCTGCACCGCCAGCAACAGCAGCAACAGCTACCGGAGCAGCAGCGGAAACGCCCCACTTTTCTTCGAGAAGCTTGGACAGTTCTGCAGCTTCCAGAACGGTCAGCGAGGAGAGGTCGTCTACGATCTTTGCGAGATCAGCCATTTTGATAGTTCCTTTTGTTCAGTTCGAACCAGTTTGAATATTTACAGCGAAAAACCGCCTTAAGCGGCTTCGTCCTTCTTGGCGTAAGCCGAGAACACCCGTGCCAGCTGGCTTGCAGGTGCGGCGACAACCGTAGCGACGCGGGTTGCCGGGGCATTGAGAAGGCCCAGCAGCTTTGCGCGCAGCTCGTCCAGCGAAGGCAGGGTCGCAAGCGACTTGACTGCTTCGGCGTTGAGCGTGGTTGCACCCATGGCGCCACCGAGAACAACGACCTTGTCGTTGGTCTTGGCGAAATCCATGACGACTTTCGGAGCGATCATCGGGTCGACGCTGTATGCAATCAGCGTCTGGCCCTTGAAGAGATCTGTCATCCCTTCCGACTCCGTGCCCTGAAGAGCGATCTTGGCCAGGCGGTTCTTCGCGACCTTGACGGTGCCTCCGGCAGCGCGCATCTTCGAACGGAAGTCGTTCATCTGCGCAACGGTGACACCAGCATAGTGGGCCACGACAACCGAACCGGAAGCCTTGAAGACTTCGTTCAGCTCCGTGACGAATTCGCGTTTTTCCGCTCTTTCCACTGTCTGTCTCCAGTAGACGGGAACACAACATGTGAACCCGTCGGGTTTGCCTTTGCCCCAAGGGACCTTTTTACAAAGATCCCGAGCGACGCTCGAGGATCCTGTCCCCCGCTCTGTCGCCGCAAACGGCTTCAGGCACAGGCACACCAGGTTCGAACCGGACAGTCAGGCATCTAGGATGCCTCAAATCCAGCCTCACCCGTCTCATGCAGGTTGAATGATTAAGGCCAGGTCCCGAAAGACATGGCCACCCGCAATCTCGGACAGGAGTTCCGGGTTTCCCCGGAAATCTCCGGCTCCTGGGAGCCGGAAATTCTTTTATTCACACTTCCGTTAAGAAGCGCGAGAATTGATTAAGCCGTAACCGACGAAGGGTCGATCTTGACGCCCGGACCCATGGTCGAGGAAATCGCGACGCGCTTGACGTAGTTACCCTTGGCACCGGTCGGCTTTGCCTTGATGACGGCATCGGCGAAAGCCTTGATGTTTTCTTCAAGAGCCTTGGCGTCGAACGAAGCCTTGCCAACGCCAGCGTGTACGATACCGGCCTTTTCGACGCGGAACTCGACAGCGCCGCCCTTGGACGCCTTGACGGCGCCGGCAACATCCATCGTCACCGTACCGACCTTCGGGTTCGGCATCATGCCACGCGGGCCGAGTACCTTGCCGAGACGGCCGACGAGCGGCATCATGTCCGGGGTCGCGATGCAACGATCGAAGTCGATCTTGCCGCCCTGAACGATTTCAACCAGTTCTTCTGCACCGACAACGTCAGCGCCAGCAGCCGTGGCTTCATCAGCCTTGGCGCCACGGGCGAAAACGGCGACGCGAACGTCACGGCCAGTGCCGTTCGGCAGGTTGACAACGCCACGAACCATCTGGTCCGCATGGCGCGGGTCAACGCCGAGGTTCATCGAAACTTCAACGGTTTCGTCGAACTTGGCGACAGCACGTTCCTTGACCATCGAAATGGCGTCGGTGAGAACGTAAAGCTTGTTAGGATCCACGCCTTCGCGGATCTTCTGAATGCGCTTTGCTACCTTGGCCATGATCAACCTACCACTTCCAGGCCCATGGCGCGGGCAGAGCCCTCAACCATTGCCATTGCGCCTTCGATGTCGGCTGCGTTCAGATCCTTCATCTTGGCTTCAGCGATCGTCTTGACCTGAGCCTTGGTGATGGAGCCGACCTTGGCGCCCTTGCCAGGCGTCTTGGAACCGGAGGTGATCTTTGCTTCCTTCTTCAGCCAGTAGGTCATCGGCGGCTGCTTCATGACGAAGGTGAAGGACTTGTCCTGGTAATAGGTGATGACGACCGGGATCGGCATACCCTTTTCCATTTCCTGCGTGGCGGCATTGAACGCCTTGCAGAATTCCATGATGTTAATGCCACGCTGACCAAGTGCCGGACCGATCGGCGGGGACGGATTGGCCGCCCCGGCCTTTACCTGCAACTTGAGCTGGCCTGCAACTTTCTTAGCCATATCTCTCTGCCTTTCAATTCAAACCGGTTACCCGGCTTCTCTTAAGCCGGATTGCTCCGGCGGCTGCGGTTGCGTGGTGCGGCACCCTGCCCCGGCTTAAAGAGCCAGTTAGCCTTCCACGCGCTTGGGGTCTCGCCCCGCCAATCAGACCTTTTCGACCTGATTGTATTCCAGCTCGACCGGCGTAGCGCGGCCGAAAATCGACACTTCCACCTTCAGGCGCGAACGCTCTTCGTCGACATCCTGAACCACGCCGTTGAACGACGCGAACGGACCGTCGGAAACGCGAACCTGCTCGCCGATCTCGAACGAAACCGAAGACTTCGGACGCTCGACACCTTCCTGAACCTGACCGAGGATACGCTCGGCTTCATAATCGGGAATCGGAACAGGCTTGCTGTCCGAACCGAGGAAACCGGTAACCTTCGGCGTGTTCTTGATGAGGTGATAGGCCTCATCCGTCAGGTTGGCGCGCACCAGCACGTAACCTGGAAAAAACTTGCGCTCGCTATCGACCTTGCGGCCGCGACGCACCTCGACCACCTTTTCGGTCGGCACGAGGATTTTCTCGAAAAGATGATCCAGACCCTTCTGACGGGCCTTTTCCTCGATCGACTCGGCGACCTTCTTTTCGAAATTCGAATATGCGTGAACGATATACCAGCGCGCTGCCATTTTTATTCTCCGTTCGATCCTTCCACCGGGCCTTTGACCGCGCCGTTACCGGCCTACGTTCAGCACCAGGCTGAGCAGCCAGCCGATGAGCTGATCCGCAGCAAAGAAGAACAGAGCCGCAAAAATGACCATCACCAGCACCATAGCCGTCGAAATCATGGTCTCGCGGCGCGACGGCCAAGTGATTTTTGACGCTTCGGCGCGAACCTGCTGCAGAAACGTAAACGGATTGGTTTTGGATGCCATTGACTGCCCACGCAATTACGGCGCGTAAAGCCGATACTGATCAGCCCCACGCACCGCGTGTCTGTTTTGACCCTACATAAACACCGATTCCCTTTTTAACAAGAGGAAATCGACATTCCGCGAAATTCGCCGGAAATCCGGCACCCATCTGCCATGCAGCGAGGACCCGCGCTTGCGAATGGAAAGTGGCAGGGGCAGAGGGGCTCGAACCCCCGACCTGCGGTTTTGGAGACCGCCGCTCTACCAACTGAGCTATACCCCTTGATCACCTGAACCGGCCGCGAAATCGCTTGGCCAATTCGGTATGCGCTCCTTTAAGGTGCAGGGAAAAGAATGGCAAGTGTGTTTTTTGTTTTTTCACATTGTCTGGCAAAATACCCTGGCACACCCCGCCCACGGGGTACATCGTTCAATTCGCTGATCTTCCCCGCATTTCACAGGAACGCCCATGAGCATCTATCTCGTCCGTCACGGCCAGACCGAATTCAACGCCGTTCGCCGCTGGCAGGGTCAGGTCGATTCGCCGTTGACGGAACTGGGGCGACAACAGGCGATGCGCATGGGCCGCAGGCTCGCCGCGCTGATCGAAACCGATGAAGTCCATATTTTCTCCAGCCCGCTCGGCAGGGCGAGGCAGACCTGCGAGATCGTCGCGGGCGAAATCGGCATGATCGACGGCATCACCCTCGATCCCGGCCTGATGGAGATCGGCATGGGCGTATGGGACGGCATGACGGATTACGAGATCGACTATGAATATCCCGGCATGCGCGACGGGCTGGATCGATACGAATGGTTCTTCCACGCGCCGGGCGGTGAGACATTCGAAAGAATGACGAGCCGGGTGGCCCGCAGCCTGGAGACCATTCAGCAGAGACAGGCGCGCGATGCGATCGTCATCTGCCACGGCATCACCAGCCGCCTTTTGCGCGGCGTCTATGCGAACCTTCCAAAGGAGGAAGCATTGCGCCTCGATGTGCCGCAGGACGCATTCTTCCATCTCAAGGATGGCGACATCGTCCGCATCGACTGCTGAGAGTCCGTTTGGAAACTCGGCGGCGGAGAGCCGGCTGGTGATTTTTGTGTCTGGCAAGAAGAAGATCGAAGGCGATATCCGATGATATCGTCAAGATTTTCGACGCAGCCAGACGCAAAAAGCATCGCCGGATCGACCCGTCCGACGTTTTCAAACGGACTCTGGCCCTTTCGGGCAATAAAAAACCCCGCTGTCTCCAGCGGGGTTTTCTCAAATCCCTTGCGGGAAAAGATTACTCGACGATCGAGGCAACGATGCCGGCGCCGACGGTACGGCCGCCTTCGCGGATAGCGAAGCGCAGCTTTTCTTCCATCGCGATCGGAACGATCAGCTCGACGTCAACGGTCACGTTGTCGCCAGGCATAACCATTTCCGTGCCTTCCGGAAGCGTAACGATGCCCGTTACGTCCGTCGTGCGGAAGTAGAACTGCGGACGGTAGTTCGTGAAGAACGGCGTATGACGGCCGCCTTCTTCCTTCGTCAGGATGTAGGCTTCAGCCTTGAACTTCTTGTGCGGCTTGACCGAACCCGGCTTGCACAGGATCTGACCACGCTCGACGCCGTCACGGTTAACACCGCGAACGAGAGCACCGATGTTGTCGCCGGCCTGGCCCTGGTCGAGCAGCTTGCGGAACATTTCAACGCCGGTAACAGTCGTCTTCGAGGTCGGACGGATGCCGACGATTTCGACTTCTTCACCGACCTTGACGATACCGCGCTCAACGCGACCCGTCACAACCGTACCACGGCCGGAGATCGAGAACACGTCTTCGATCGGCATCAGGAACGGCTGGTCGATCGGACGCTCAGGCGTCGGGATGTAGGCGTCAACCGCAGCCATCAGCTCGCGGATCGCGTCTTCACCGATCTTCTTGTCAGAGTCTTCAAGAGCGGCAAGTGCCGAACCCTTGATGATCGGAATATCGTCGCCCGGGAAGTCGTAGGACGACAGAAGTTCGCGAACTTCAAGCTCGACGAGCTCGAGAAGCTCGGCGTCGTCAACCTGGTCGACCTTGTTGAGGAACACGACGATCGCCGGAACGCCAACCTGACGGGCAAGCAGGATGTGCTCGCGGGTCTGCGGCATCGGGCCGTCGGCAGCCGAGCAAACCAGGATCGCGCCGTCCATCTGGGCAGCACCGGTGATCATGTTCTTCACGTAGTCGGCGTGGCCGGGGCAGTCGACGTGCGCATAGTGACGGGCAGGCGTTTCGTATTCAACGTGTGCCGTCGAAATCGTGATACCACGGGCCTTTTCTTCAGGCGCGGCGTCGATCTGGTCATACGCCTTGAATTCGCCGAAGAACTTCGTGATCGCTGCCGTCAGCGACGTCTTGCCATGGTCAACGTGACCGATCGTGCCAATGTTGACGTGCGGCTTATTGCGCTCAAACTTGCTCTTTGCCATGTGAATTTCTTCCTGTGAACGTGAAGTAGTTTCCCCGGCGTACCGGTTTGGTGTCGCCGTTTAAGGCTTTGTAAGCGAATGCGCAAGACTTAATTGTGAAAGCGTCTTCGCGCGCGCCCTAAGCGTGCCTTGAGGCCCGTATATGGTATCTGATTTGCGACATTCAAACCCTCGCAAGGGCGAAGCGGGCATCCGCCCGACGGCCCCCCTCCTCCGGAATGGCCGATCACTAAATAAGATATTTCTATCACAACTTCTTTACCTGCACCGGCATGATGGCTTAAGGACATTTCATCGCCGGGGGGAGACGGGCGACTGGAATCCGGCGCGGACGCGCCATCCCAAGCCATATCTCGATCCGTCGCTTCCCTCGCGACCTCTCTATCCGTTTCAGGACCATCCCATGGAAATCTTCACAGCCGCCGGTTTCACGGCATTCTTACAGGTCATCGCAATCGACCTCGTGCTGGCGGGCGACAACGCCATCGTCATCGGCCTTGCAGCCGCCGGTCTGCCCGCTCACCTCCGCCGCAAGGCGATCCTGGTCGGCATCATCGCCGCCACGGTTCTGCGCATCGGCTTTGCCGCCGTCACCGTGCAGCTTCTCGCCATTGTCGGCCTGCAATTGTTCGGCGGCCTGCTGCTCGCCTGGGTGTGCTGGAAGATGTGGGTCGAACTGCGCGAGGCCGCAGGCTCCATCGAAGACGAAGTGACGGACGAAGAGGCCGACCTGACCAAGGGGCACAAGACCTTCTTCCAGGCCGCGACCCAGATCGTCATCGCCGATGTTTCCATGTCGCTGGATAACGTCCTTGCCGTCGCCGGCGCCGCACAGGAACATGTGACGGTGCTGATCATTGGCCTCGTCGTTTCGATTGCGCTCATGGGCCTCGCCGCCAACTTCGTCGCCAAGCTGCTGCACCGCTATCGCTGGATTTCCTATCTCGGCCTGATGGTCATCATCTATGTCGCCCTCAACATGCTGTATCACGGCACCCTCGAAGTTCTGCCCTATCTCCAGCCCTATCTGAGCTGAAACGACCAGCAGACACGCTTCTCCACAAGGCCCGGAAACGCCAGTTTCCGGGCCTTTTTCATGGCCTGCGCCCGTCAGGTCGCCTCATCCTCTTTGCCGTCGCAGGAGAGGAAGAATCAATCGCCGCGCTTGCTGCAACATCGGGATAAGACAGGGAAATCGTGAATTTTCGCCGATGGTTTCTGACAATTGAGGTCAGCCACGGGCAAGCCTAGGGAGCTAGTCAATAAGTCATAATAATAAAAAGAAAGGTAAAGCTGCCAATGGCTTATGACTGGAGCGGCGGTCGTACCCGCCGCCTTCGCAGGGTGAGGCTCGGCGTTGTCGCCAGCTCTCTTATCCTGCTGGCGCTTCTTGCGTCGCTCGTTCTTGGCTGAACGCGCCGCGCGCGCACTCCCACGCTGACCGGCGGCATGGCAAGGTTTTTAAAAAACCGCCCTGCCGCCGCTCCTTTGAGGCAAAGCTCCCGACGATCAGGATTTCTTCGCTTCCACGCAGTGAACCGGCTTTTTCATCTCCGGATCCGCCATCAGATCGTAAAGATCCGCCTCCTCGCCCTTCGACCACCAGACATAAATGCCGCCCTGATATTTGACGCCCGACCCGGAAATGACATTTGCGGCAACGGTGACGCCATCCTTCAGCCCCAGCCGTACGAGGCTGATCTCACCGGCATTGAAATAGACGGCCTCCACCTTATCAGTGGCGCATTGATAGACGGTCTCCACCTTTTCGACCGTCGTGTCTTTCGGAAGCGGAATCACCAGCTCTCCAGCCATGGCGCCGGTAGCGACCGACATGGAGAAAGCTGCAAGGCATGTCGCGGCAACGGATTTTTTCATGATGACCCTTTCCTGATTTCACCGAACCATAAGGTTACGCCAGCGAAGCCGAAATGGGGCGGCCGCCTCTCACCATAGCAAATTTTCGGGAATATCGGCCTCGCAGGCATAAGGCGGCTTTGTCGCCGCACAGGCCTTGCGGCACGTTCATTCAGGCCGGCAAGCTGTGGCAAAACCTATCGAAAAAGCCAATAACCGACGCCAAGGATCACCGTCCACATCAGCAGCGATATGGCCAGCACGGTGAGATAGTTTCGAAATCGTCTGGTCATTCGCCCACATTGCCGGCGAGCCGTCATCGGACAGCCGCAGCCGTTGAATTGCTGGATGCGGATCGAGCCGCAGGGTCAAGTCTTTCTATCAAGAGACTGAATCGCAAGCCATTCGCAGATTTTACCCGCCCGAAAACGGGGTTGCCCCATGCCATGCGTTTCCACCCATCAGGCAACGGGCTCATCCGCGATCAGGTCCTGATCGCGGACAGGAAGCGATATCCGCATCTGCCGGCGAATGGCGGCTGGGGGGAAAAGGGGCCAGGGGCAAACGATCGCGACCGAATCAGCTCACGCGTTATCCGAAACCATGTCGGATAACGCGCCAGTCCCGGAGGTAATCCGCCCCTGCCTGTCTCAGCTCTTCAGGGCCGTGTTGCACAGGCTCCAGTAGCCGCCGCCCTTCTGGATCCATTTCAGATCGCCGAGCGTGCCGTCATTCTTGTTCTTGTGATAGGAGTCGACACAGGTTTTCAGGCGGGCCTTTGCGGGCGTCTCGCTTGAATATTTCTTATCGACAGCACTCGGGAAAGCGACGCCCTTCGGGGCCTTTGTCGTCGCTTTTGCGGGTTCTTTTTCGGTGGTGGCCGCGACCTGCTTGTCGTCGGCCGCATCCTCGGCTGCCGCCTCGCTGCCGCAGAACTTGGCGCGATAGTCGTTCCACTTGACGTCCTTGGCCGACCCGTCGGCTTTCGCCGCCTGATATTTCACGCTGCACTCCTTCATGGTGAGTGCGGCTGCGGGGGAGACAAACGCCGCCGATGCCAGCAGCGCAAAGGATGAGAGAATGACAACCCTGTTAAACATTGAAGACTCCCGTTTGCATGATTGCCGGCCGACTATCTGACCGGATTTTCCGCTTGTCAACGAGCAGTGCGAAAGGACGGGAAGCGAAGCAGGCGGGAATGAAACTTGCTTGCCGGACACACCCACTTCCCGGTGAAGGCAGCATCGCACCGTCATCATGAACGCCGCACCACAGGACCGAGAGCATCCCGATATTGCTGCTTCAACCGCCTCCTGCCCCCAGCCCGGAGAATCACGTGTTCGTGTGGCGTCAACCCTTCACCGGAACGAATTTCCTAAGTTTTCGTTAGCATACCGAACGAATAACGAGGATTTATCGATGTTGAGGATGCCGAAGACCATCTCCGCGCTCGCTCTTGGCGTCGCGATATCTGCCGCCGCTGTCGTGCCCGCCCATGCGTTGAGCCTCATACAGCCTGCCTACGAAACACAGGCGAAGGCGCAGAATTCAGATCAGCGGGGCTACCCGGCGTCTGCCTTTGCGGCAGGGAAAGGCGAAGAGGCCACGCCCAACGGCTACGCCCTGTCTCAAGCCGAAATCGACCATATAAAATGGTGTGCGGCGCGTTACACATCCTACCATCCCACCGACAACAGCTATATGGCCCCTGCCGGCACGCGAACGCAGTGCCGTTCACCCTATTGATTCGGCTGAGGCCCGGGCTGCATCCCCAGCCCGGGCCGTTGCCGACAAGATAAAATTTACCTTAAATTCTACTGATCTGAACCTTTTGCCCTGCGAGCCGTTTCGACGCGTGCCAACGGGGAAAACGCGATGTTCTGGAATCTGGAAAAGCTTGAGCAGGAACGACTTGATCTGATCGAAGTCATCACGGCCCTGCGTCGCGTGGAGCGCCTGTCGAAAACGGATCGCACCTCGATCTTTGAGGAAATCACGGCGCATATGGGAAGGCTGAGCGAACTGGATGCGGAGAAACTGCGGATCCAGTCGGCGCTGGAGCCATCCTGAAAGACGAGGTCTGCATGGCAGGAGCCCACAGACGCAATCCTTAGACCTCAGAACAAAGCGCTCAGGAAGAATGCCCTTCCTAGAAGTGGAAAAATGCCAGAAGACGGGCGCATATTTCCATCGAGGCAAAGGCGGAAAAACGGCGCTAAAGAAACTTTATCGATGATATTGGGGAGAAGCTGGAGCGGGTAGCGGGAATCGAACCCGCGTATTCAGCTTGGAAGGCTGCTGCTCTACCATTGAGCTATACCCGCGGTGGTGATTTCGATCCGTGCAGAATGGTGGAGGGAGTTGGATTTGAACCAACGTAGGCGTAGCCAACGGATTTACAGTCCGTCCCCTTTAACCACTCGGGCATCCCTCCAGCTTTCTGCTAGGATCGAGCGACCAAGCTCTTCAGATTTCGCTGCGGCGAAGCGCCGTTGCGTCGTCTGTGGCGCGTATATGACGGCCTCGTTCGTTTCTGTCAACACGCCCTTTCACGAATTTTCGGGAAAAAATTCAAACCTCTTTACGGCCCTGTGGATTATCGCGGGGGCTGGTGCGCGCCTCCCGGCGGAGATATAAGGCGCCATGAGCAAAGACGATCCCAAGAACAAATCCACCCGCGACACGCACTATGCCAACCTGCGCCGCGCCGTGCGCGACGCCAAGCGCGAGCGCGGCGAAATTCCGACCCCGCAGCAGCCGAAGCGCAAGAACCGTGGCGCAGACGACTGGAAGCCGCCGCAGCTTGCGCCCGATCAGGTGCATCTTTACGGCCTGCATACCGTGCGTGCGGCACTCGCCAATCCCGAACGGCAGATCGTCAAGCTCTCCGTCACCCAGAACGCCTTTGCGCGGCTGGATATCGGCGAGGCGGATGCCCAGCCCTTCCCGGTCGAGATGGTTTCGCCGCAGGATATCGACAGGGTCCTCGGCCCCGAGGCCATCCATCAGGGCGTGATGCTGGAAACCCGGCCGTTGCCGGTCAAGCGTCTCGGCGCGCTGAAGGACAGCCCGCTCATTCTCGTGCTCGATCAGGTCACCGATCCGCACAATGTCGGCGCCATCATGCGCTCGGCGGTCGCCTTCAACGCCGGTGCCGTCATCACCACCATGCGCCACAGCCCGACCGAGTCAGGCGTACTGGCGAAATCGGCTTCCGGTGCGCTGGAACTCATTCCCTATATCCAGATCACCAATCTGGCCGATGCGCTGGGCGAGCTGCACAAGCTCGGCTTCTTCTCCGTCGGTCTGGATTCGGAAGGCCCCGCCCCCATCGAACAGACGTTCAGCGGTGAAAAAATCGCCCTGGTGCTGGGCGCCGAAGGCAAGGGCCTGCGCCAGAAAACGCGGGAAACCGTCTCGGCGCTCGCCCGTCTCGATATGCCCGGCGAGATCAAATCGCTCAACGTTTCGAATGCCGCAGCCATCGCCCTTTATGCAACGCAGCAATTTCTGGGCAAAGCGTCGTCCTGACGCTTCGCCTTCCTTGCGAAATCGCAAAGCGCAACGCATGCTGCGCCTTTGTCATTCGCACGGAGCAAATCTCAACATGACCGACCAGACCATCAAACCGACCGGCGAGCTGACGCTCAGAACGCTCGCCATGCCGGCCGACGCCAATCCGGCCGGCGATATTTTCGGCGGCTGGGTCATGTCGCAGATGGACTTGGCGAGCGGCATCCGTGCAGCGGAGCGTTCCCGCTGTCGCGTCGTCACCGCGGCGGTCAAGGAAATGGCCTTCGAGCTGCCGGTGAAGATCGGCGATACGCTATCCATCTATACCGATATCGCCCGCGTTGGCCGCACCTCCATCACGCTGACGGTGGAAGCCTGGGCGCAGCGGTCGCGTTACGACAAGCTGGAAAAAGTCACCGCGGGAACCTTCATCATGGTGGCGATGGACGAAACCGGACAACCCACGCCCATTCCGGCAGCGGAATAAGCGCGCTGCGGCGCTGGGCTTCAGCGCCGCTCTCCATTTAGGGATATATCCGGCAAGCCACGTCGGCCCACACGCATTGCCTCGATCATTCTTCGCGGGCAAGCCGGGTTTGCGGGAACGCGGCGCAATAAACGCCGATATTGGCTTTGAACCGCTCCGCAAAATGCAGGGTGAATGAATTGTCGAGCGGGAACGGGCTTTGCAGCACCTGCCACGGCAGTTGCTTGAAGAGAACCGACTGGCCGTATTTTGGCAGGATGTTGATGACGAAACTGCCCTGCTCATAGGCTGGTCCCGCCCATCGCGCATCCCGGCATCGCCACTGCTCGCCGTGCTGTTCCCATTGGTCCGGCCGATACAGCGCCGCCCACTCCAGCATAAGCTCCAATGCGAGAGTACCCTTGCAGATGAACACGCCCGCATTGAAGGGACTGCGCCAGTAAGGGTTATCCGAGGCATATATGAAAACCTCTTCTCCCACGAAAAACCGGGTGACGGGTACCGAAAGATCGTGAACGACCGCATCGGTATCCAGCCATAACACGATGTCATAGCCCGACCGCAGATAGGACGTCACGACAAGAGGCTTTGCCCAGAAGGGCGGAATATCTATCCCGAGCCGATTGACAAAAAAATGCTCGTACCCCTGCTGTTCTGCATAATGCGAATTGCGGACGATTAACGGCGCGAGAATTCCCAGCGCATCGAGCGGACGGCTATCGAACTGCACGATGGCTATTTTCATGAAAGGGATACCCTGCGGCCGCCGTTTTTTTGTCTCGCCAAGTGCACCAAATTACAGAAACTCCGGATCATGATCGCGGCATGAGCGAAATGACGTGAGATAATTCAGTTATTTTATTTCCACGATGCAAACAAAATAACATGATTATATTCGTATTATTAAATAAAAATCGTATCTATGCAGAGACATAAACGGATTTAACTTATAAATCCAATTAAAATCGAAAGTAATTATCAGTATAATTACATGGCCGGGTCAGGATGCTGAGGGTCGCTGACCTGTGTTGCCGTCATTGTGTCGCGGTGACATTTCGCTGCAAATATGACATCCCGTTCTCATGGGATTCATTCGCAGGATCATGCAGGACAGAAGTTCGGCTGGCGCCATCGCCATGCTGGCGGTTCTGCTTTTCCTTTTGCAGGGGCTCGCCAACGGCCTGACCAGCGGCAACATGGCGATGGCCGCGCTGGCGGCGGATGAGATCATCTGTTCCAGCCATATGCCGGAAGGCGGCTCCGGCAAACAGAACCCCGCCGGCAAGATTGCCGACGACTGTTGCGGCACGCTCTGCCGTCTGGCCTCGGCCACGGTCGCCGCTCTTCCAGCTATTCCCATCGAGCGCACGGACAATATTCTCCCTGCGATCGAAGTCGCCTTCCGGACTATCGACGCGGCGTTGCCGCCATCGCCGCCCAATCTGGAATCGCGCCCGCGCGCACCTCCCTCCGCTCCGCAGCGCTAGAACACTCTCCGGCCTGCCGGAAAATCAATTCTCTTGCGGAGACATCCATGTCCGTTACGACCTCTTTCGGGGGCGAGCGTGCGCCTGCGCATTCCTCGTCCGCAAATCTTTATCGCGCCGTATGGCGCTGGCATTTCTACGCCGGTCTGCTCGTCCTGCCCTTCATGATATCGCTCGCCGTCACCGGCGCGCTTTATCTCTTCCGGGACGAGTTCGATAATCTCATCCATTCGGATCTGAAGCGGATCGAAGTGGTGCAAGACGCGCCGAAAGCGCTGCCTTCCGAGATCGTAACCGCAGCGCTTGCGGCCGTTCCCGGCACAGCCGTCAAATATACCACCCCCGCCGATCCGGGCGCGTCGGTGGAAATCACCGTCAATACGGCAGATGGAAAGCGGGCCGTCTACGTCAATCCCGTTACTGCCGAGGTTGCGGGCTCCCTGCCGGATCGCGGCACCGTCATGTGGACGATCCGCTATCTCCACAGCCTGAAATATTTCGGCACCTATGCCCGCTATCTGATTGAGATCGCCGCCGGCTGGTCCATCCTTCTCGTCGCCACCGGCATCTATCTCTGGTGGCCGCGAAAACAGACCGGCGGTGTCGTGACCGTGCGCGGCACACCGAAAAAGCGGGTGTTCTGGCGCGATACCCATGCCGTCACCGGCATTTTCGTCGGTTTTTTCATCGTTTTCCTTGCCGTTACCGGAATGCCCTGGTCGGGCGTGTGGGGCGCCAAGGTCAATGAATGGGCGAATGGCAGCAACTTCGGATATCCGGCGGGCATTCGCACCGATGTTCCGATGTCGGGCGAACATCTCGATCACGTGGCGAAAACAAGCTGGTCGCTGGAGCAGGCGAAAATCCCGGAATCCACCCATTCCCCCGAAGGCCAGCCAATCGGGATCGACGAGGCGATAGCACGTTTCGACGCGCTCGGTCTTGCCGCCGGTTACGCTGTCTCCCTGCCGGGAAAACCAACGGGCGTCTATAGCGGCTCCGTCTATCCAGACGATCTGGCGCAGCAACGGGTCGTCCATCTCGATCAATATAGCGGCGACCCGCTGATCGACATGAGCTACGCCGATTACGGCCCGCTCGGCAAGGCGCTGGAATGGGGCATCAACGTGCATCTGGGCCAGCAATATGGCCTCGCCAACCAGATCGTGCTTCTGGCGGCCTGTATCGGCATTGTGCTGCTTGCCGTATCCGCCGGCATCATGTGGTGGAAACGCCGTCCGAAAGGGTCGCTCGGCGTGCCGCCTTTGCCGCAGGAGAAACGCGCCCTGCACGGTCTGCTCGTCATGCTCGCCATCGGCGGCATCCTTTTCCCGCTGGTGGGCGCGAGCCTGCTGGCCATGCTGGCGCTGGATCTGATCGTACAGTCGCGCCAGAAACGACGTTCAATCTGAAAATGAAAACAGCCGGGCGAAAATCCCGGCTGTTTCCCTGTTATCGGCAATGCGACGGCAACGGCCCTCAGAACATCGTATTGTTGTTCGCCGCCTTTTCCGGCACCTCCTGGATCACGTCCCAGTGCTCGGTGATCTTGCCATCGGTGACACGGAAGATATCGACGATGGCCCTACCGCGATCACCTTCATTTTCCGTCGAATGGATGTGCAGATAGACCAGATCGCCATCCGTGGCGCTGCGCACGATCCGTGCTTTCGACTGCGGATTCTCCTTGAAAAAGCCGGTAAAATAATTGACGAACGGCGCCTTGCCGTCCGGCACCATCGGGTTGTGCTGCTTGTAGCTGTCGACGAGGACGGCGGCGCCCTTCGCCACATCATGCTTGTTGAAGACCGTGTCGTAAAACTCGATCACCAGTTTGCGGTTGGCTTCTTCCTGCGCGAAATCCCGCGTTGCGGTTTGCGCCAGAACGGGTGCCGCCATCAAGGCGGGCACGAGGGCGAAGGCGGCGATGGCAAGACGGCGTGTTACGAAATTCATGGGTGATACCTCTCAATAACCGACGGTGAAACGCTGGCGGGAATGCTGCGGCTTCTCGATTTCATCGACAAGCGCGATGGCATAGTCTTCGAAGGAAATGCGACTCCCCTCATCGTTGCTGAGGAGATTATCCTTGCCGATGCGGAATTTGCCCGTTCTTTCGCCCGGCACGAACTCGGCGGACGGCGACAGGAAGGTCCAGTCGAGTTGTTTCTCCTGTTTCAGAATATCCAGAAACTCCGCACCCTTGGTCGCTTCGGCCTTGTAGGCGACCGGGAAATCCGGCAGGTCGACCACACGCTGGCCCGGCGCGATTTCAAGGCTGCCGGCGCCGCCGACGACCAGATAGCGCTGAACGCCGGAGGCGCGCACGGCCTCGATCAGCGTTGCCGGATCACTGGCGGTGAAATGCACCGAACTGATCACGGCATCGTGACCCTTCAGCAGTTCCGAAAGCCCTGCCTGATCGAAAACATCGCCCTTCTTTGCCACCACATTCGGCAGGCTGGCGATCTTTTCGGGATTGCGGGCGATTGCCGTCACCTGATGTCCCCGGTCGGAAAGTTCCTTCAGAATACGGGACCCGGCATTGCCGGAAGCGCCGATGAGCGCGATTTTAGCCATGGCTTCTTTCCTCTTGTCACTATCGTTAGCGGTCTAGATTATAGACCGCGAAGAAGAGCTATGGTATCGCAGCCATAGCCGCAAGAAGTCAGCGGCGGCTGATCTGGTCACATGGCGATGACCTGCAAGGGTAAAAAGGGCAAGGGGTAAGGACATGGCGGATACGCAGACGAAAGAGGTTTTTGCCTTCGACCAGCCCTGCCCCATCCGCGACGTGCTGGACCGTATCGGCGATCAATGGAGCCTTTTGGTTCTGGAAGCCCTGCAGGGCGGCGTGCTGCGCTTCAACGAGCTGAACCGCAGGATCGACGATATTTCCAAGCAGATGTTGTCCCGCACCCTGAAACGGCTGGAAGAGGATGGCTTCATCCGCCGCACGCTTTATGCCGAGGTGCCGCCGCGCGTTGAATATGAGCTGACCAATCTCGGCCGCTCGTTTCTGGTGCCGATGCAGTTGCTGGTGCAATGGGCTGACGAGAACCACGTTCGCATCTGCAAGGCGCGCCTGCAATATTCCGAAAACGACAGTCGCGGCTGACCGGAAGCAAACCGCGTCTAACCCAGCCGGTAAACCTTGCAGACCAGCCCTGCCGGCTGGCGATAGGTCGTAAAGCCCATGGCGTCGTAATAGCTTTGCCCGAGCATGTTGTCCGCGCCGATGCTGGCGTCGATATTTTTAAGGCCGCGCGCCTCCGCCGCCCTGCGCGTTGCCGCGAAGAGGGCGGATCCCACACCTCTTCGCGCCACCTGCGGGCTGACATGGGTGCCGATGATGCCCCAGCCTTCCGCCACGCCATAGGGATTGTCCGTCCGCGCATAACGCAGCGACTGGAAGCCCAGGATACGCCCGTCGTCGTCCTCGGCGACCGAGCATTCGATACGGTCGGCGTGCTGGATGTAATTCTCCAGCACCGCCGTGATATCCGTCGGCGCTTTTCGAAGGCCGACCGAGAATATCTCGTTCTGAACCGCCGCCATTCCCGTTGCATCGTCAACTTTCGCAGGCCGTATTTTCATCGATACATCACCTCATATCCGTTGCGACTGTTCCGGGCCGGCAAGGCGCCGGTCTAGTCGTTGGTTTTCAGGAGCGGAAAATGAAGGACGCACCGAAGGCGATCAGCGCGAAACCGATCACGTGATTGATGGTGATGCTTTCCTTCAGCCAGAAGATCGAAAACAGCGCGAAGACCGCGAGCGTGATGACTTCCTGAATGGTCTTGAGCTGAGCGGTGGAATAGACCTCCGAACCGATGCGGTTCGCGGGAACGGCAAGCACATATTCGAAGAAGGCGATACCCCAGCTGGCGACAATCGCCAGAAAGAGCGCGCTGCCCTTGTGCTTGAGGTGGCCGTACCAGGCGAAGGTCATGAAAACATTGGAGGCGATAAGCATCAGGACAGGCCAGATATGGGCAGGGCTGATTGAGAACGGCATGATGGGTCCTGGGAAAAAAGGGAGGGATGTCATGAAATGCGGCAGGAAAAGGCAGTCAGAAGGGAACCCTCATTCCGCCCGTACGGATTTGCTCTAGCGCATCCGCCCGAAAACCGGAATCGATTTTCTACGGATTTTATCAGAGCTATCGTCAGCCGCTACGCAACGCATTCGGCCAAAATTTGTTCCCCGCGCTTCGTTTCCTTTTTGTACTCATTTTTTCACCGCATCCCCTTCCCTTTATGCGTGACTCCCTCCATATTTCGCCCATGGCCAGATCACCGAAAAAGTCCCCCTCCTCGCCCTCGGGCTTCGAGGAAGCTCCGCAATCGTCCTTCGAAGGCGCGCCGCTCAGCGGCAGCGTCGCTGACTGGGTGAAGCAGCTCGAGGCGGAAGCGGAGGCGTCCTCCGTGGAAACCCAGCGCGAAATCGCCTCGAAGGCGGGCAAGCACCGCAAGAAGATCGAGATCGAGGCACGCAAGGAGGCCCAGAAAGCCCCCCCGAAGACGGCCAAGAACACCACGGCTTCCAAGACCGCACGCGGCGTTTCCATCGGCGCATCGAGCGATCCGAAAACCCGCGCCGCCGCCGGCCTCAATCCGGTCGCCGGCATGGATGTGTCGCTGGAGGATGCCGCCAACCTCGCGCCGGGCGCCGTCACCGCAACGGTGGACGCGCTGTCGAAGCTGATCGAGAGCGGCAATCCGCTGTTCAAGGACGGCAAGCTGTGGACGCCGCACCGCCCGGCCCGCCCGCCGAAGTCCGAAGGCGGCGTCGCCATCCGCATGGCCTCGGATTACCAGCCCGCCGGGGACCAGCCGACCGCCATTGCCGATCTCGTCGAAGGCATCAATTCCGGCGAGCGCAGCCAGGTGCTGCTCGGCGTCACCGGCTCGGGCAAGACCTTCACCATGGCCAAGGTGATCGAGGCGACGCAGCGCCCGGCCGTCATCCTTGCGCCCAACAAGACGCTGGCCGCGCAGCTCTATTCGGAGTTCAAGAATTTCTTCCCCGACAATGCGGTGGAATATTTCGTCTCCTACTACGATTATTACCAGCCGGAAGCCTATGTGCCGCGCTCCGACACCTTCATCGAGAAGGAATCCTCGATCAACGAACAGATCGACCGGATGCGCCACTCCGCCACCCGTTCGTTGCTGGAACGCGACGACTGCATCATCGTCGCCTCGGTTTCCTGCATCTACGGTATCGGTTCGGTCGAGACCTATACGGCCATGACCTTCCAGATGCAGGTGGGCGACCGGCTGGACCAGCGCCAGCTTCTGGCCGACCTCGTGGCCCAGCAATACAAGCGCCGCGACATGGATTTCCAGCGCGGCTCGTTCCGCGTGCGCGGCGATACCATCGAAATCTTCCCGGCCCACCTTGAGGACGCCGCCTGGCGCATCTCGATGTTCGGCGACGAGATCGATTCCATCACCGAATTCGACCCGCTGAGCGGCCAGAAGACCGGCGATCTGCAATCCGTCAAGATTTACGCCAATTCTCACTATGTCACCCCACGCCCGACGCTCAACGGCGCGATCAAGTCGATCAAGGAAGAATTGAAGGGCCGCCTCGCCGAACTGGAAAAGGCCGGACGCCTGCTGGAGGCCCAGCGGCTGGAACAGCGCACCCGCTACGATGTGGAAATGCTGGAGGCGACCGGCTCCTGCGCCGGTATCGAGAACTATTCGCGTTATCTCACCGGCCGCAATCCCGGCGAACCGCCGCCGACTTTGTTCGAATATATTCCTGACAACGCGCTGCTGTTCATCGATGAAAGCCACGTCTCCGTCAGCCAGATCGGCGGCATGTATCGCGGCGACTTCAGGCGCAAGGCGACGCTGGCCGAATACGGCTTCCGCCTGCCCTCCTGCATGGACAACCGGCCGCTGCGCTTCGAGGAATGGGACGCGATGCGCCCGCTCACCGTGGCGGTTTCGGCAACCCCCGGCTCGTGGGAAATGGAACAGTCCGGCGGCGTCTTCGCCGAACAGGTCATCCGCCCGACCGGCCTCATCGATCCACCGGTGGAAGTGCGCTCCGCCCGCAGCCAGGTCGACGACGTTCTCGGCGAAATCCGCGAAACCGCCGCCAAGGGCTATCGCACGCTCTGCACCGTGCTGACCAAACGCATGGCCGAGGACCTGACCGAATATCTGCATGAACAGGGCGTCCGCGTCCGTTACATGCACTCGGATATCGACACGCTGGAGCGCATCGAAATCATCCGCGACCTGCGCCTTGGCGCTTTCGACGTGCTTGTCGGTATCAACCTCTTGCGCGAAGGTCTCGATATTCCCGAATGCGGTTTCGTCGCCATCCTCGATGCCGACAAGGAAGGCTTCCTGCGCTCGGAAACCTCGCTGATCCAGACCATCGGCCGCGCCGCCCGTAACGTCGACGGCAAGGTCATCCTCTACGCAGACAATATCACCGGCTCGATGAAGCGGGCGATGGAGGAAACCTCCCGCCGCCGCGAAAAGCAGATGGCCTATAATGCCGAACACGGCATCACGCCGGAATCGGTGAAGGCGAAGATTTCCGACATTCTTGATTCTGTTTATGAGCGCGATCACGTAAGGGCCGATATTTCCGGCGTTTCCGGCAAGGGCTTCGCCGATGGCGGCCACCTCGTCGGCAACAATCTGCAGGCCCATCTCAACGCGCTGGAAAAATCCATGCGCGACGCCGCAGCCGATCTCGACTTCGAAAAAGCCGCCCGCCTGCGCGACGAAATCAAACGCCTCAAGGCCGCCGAACTGGCGACGATGGACGACCCGATGGCCAAGGAGGAGGCCCGCGCCATCGAAGGCGGCGGAAAGAACAACAGACGCAGCCACTTGTCGATCTCCCCGCCGGAGGGTGAGACATCCGGCAGGACGGAGGCGGGCGCCGCAGCGAACGAAAGCGGCAAATCCCTCTTCGCCAAACCCTCGCTGGATGAAATGGGCCCCGGCTCGGATGCGGGAAAACCGCTTTTCCGCAGGAACACGCTGGACGAAATGACGGTGGGCAGGACCGAAAAACCCGTGCGCGGCGCGGTGCCCGACAAGCCCGAGACCGAGCCCGGCAAACGGTTCTCACCGCTTCTCGAAGGTCAGCCCGAACGAGCCACGGATGACCCGCGGCCGCTGGTGCGTGGCAAGATTGGCGCGGGTTCCTATGAGGATGCCGGCGAGCAGAAGCGCAAGAGCCGGACCAAGGGCAAGACGGGCCGGCCGGGGCGCTAACGCACGCGCCCGCGATCTTCGACGCCAGGCGTGTCTATTGGGAAAAACATGGCCGGAGCACTTGCGCGCTCCGGCAACGGCGATCAGCTTTCGCACTGCCTGATCCGCGCCGCGACCTCGCCCGCACCGAAGACTCTTACCAGATCGGCATCCATGGTCATGGGAATATAGTCTTCATTTTCCGCCGGCTTGATGTAAGTCGAGAAATAGATCGGCCCGGTCGGGAGGACGCCCGCGACACAGGCGCGCAATATCTCGATCTCCGTGCTTCCCCTGATGCGTGGCCCCTCGATGCGGGAACGGCGCACCTTCTCCTGCAATGTTGTAAGCCTTGAAACCTCCTCGGGCTTCATTCTCCACACGCTTGTGGCAGTTCCCGCCCGCTTTTCGGCGTGGAACTGCGCGCGGGCAACGGTGTCTGCATCCTCGATCAACGCAAATGTGTCGACAGTCTCGCCCTTTACGCCATCTGTAGCGCTGCGAATAATCATCACCGCATCACCGGAACCTAACGAAAGATAGGCAGGAAGCTGCAAACCCACCCGCACATGCTCGAAATTCGTTGTCAGAAAATCGAGCCGCATGAGCTTGGGAATGCTGGAAATCGGCACTGTCATGCAGCCGGAAAGAAGCAGGAGCAAAACAAATCGTGTGAAATGCGATAAAGTCAATTTTATCATGATCAAAACCTGAAAGCAGCAGCGCGATGCAGAACGGTTGCCGGATCGGGTTTTCCGAAACCGTTGCATCGCGCGCAAACTTGCACGGTCGACATTGCCGCAACATTATGGGTTCCGGAACGCCCAGTGCGCGCGCACGTTGATATGTTCCGGAAACGGCAGCAGGAGCGACCGCATGTATCGAAAAAATCTGGCGGCATTCTGCCTTCTCGTCACCTGCACCCCGACTTTTGCCGGACAGATCGAGGATGCGACCTTCCATAGTCCCGCCCTGAATGCGTCGCTTCCTGTCAACATCTATCGCCCGGACGGCGCGCCGCCGGAAAACGGCTGGCCGGTGCTTTACCTCCTGCACGGCCATGATGGCGACCAGAACAGCTGGCGCGATCTCGGCAATATCGAAAAGACGCTCGATACGCTCATCGCTGCCGGCGCCATCCGCCCGCTGGTTGTCGTCATGCCGGGCGTCAAGAACAGCTGGTATGTGGATTCCGCCGCTGTCGGCGGCCCCGGCGATTACGAAACCGCCCTGACTGGCGATCTGCGCCACCAAATCGAAAAAACGCTGCCGGTGCGGAAGGATCGGCAAGGCCGCGCCATCGCCGGCCTCTCCATGGGCGGTTTCGGCGCCCTGCAT
The DNA here is from genome assembly GCF_004005385.1 of Agrobacterium sp. CNPSo 2736. Lineage (NCBI taxonomy): Bacteria > Pseudomonadati > Pseudomonadota > Alphaproteobacteria > Hyphomicrobiales > Rhizobiaceae > Agrobacterium > Agrobacterium sp. CNPSo 2736. The sequence continues at coordinate 36,766 of NZ_RZTX01000009.1, forward strand.
CTCGCCTATGGCCATGAAGACCTCTATGGCGCAGTGGCCAGCCTGTCGGGCGCCATCTGGCAGAATGTCCCCGCCTCCGATCTCGACAAGACACCCGCGGAACTCAAGCTCATTCAGGACAGCGCCTTTTTCCACCGGGTCGACCGCACCACCGTCACCAGCGGCATCGTGCTTCCCTCAACCGGCGACCATTTCTCCGGCGCCTTCGGCACACCTTTCGATGCAAGGCTCTTCAACGAAAAGAACGTCTTCACCCTCGTTGCGCAGCATGTGGCCGAAAGCCAGGATTTGCCCGCCACCTATCTGACCGTCGGCGACGATGACGGCTTCTTCCTCTGGCGCGGCGCCATCGCCCTGCATGAAACGCTGCAGGCCGACAAGCGCAAATCCGAATTGCGGGTGACCGACGGCGATCACGTCTGGTCGGTGTGGAAGGTTTCGATTATCGACGCGCTGAAGTTCATCGATGGGGAATGGGACAAGGCTGCCGACAAAGCCAAGGATTGAGGCGTGGGCCTCTTTCTCCTCACCGGATAAATCCGGTTACTTTCCGGCCCGCTTTTTCCCGCCCTTCCCCACCTCGTTCAACGCCACCGCCGCCCGGATCAGCGCCGCCAGCGCCTCCTCATTCACGATATCCCCCTCGTGAAAATCAATCGCCCGCCGCGTATTACCCTCAAGGCTCGAATTGAACAGCCCCGCCGGGTCCTCCAGCGAGGCGCCCTTCGCAAATGTCATCTTCACCGCGCTTTTGTAGGTTTCGCCGGTGCAGAGGATACCCGCATGCGACCAGACCGGCACGCCGCGCCATTTCACCTCTTCCACCACCTCCGGATCGGCCTTCCTGATTACCGCGCGAATATGCGCGAGCGTCTCGCCGCGCCAGTCGCCGAGCTGCGCGATCTTGCGGTCGATGAAGTCCGATGGTGCGGTCTCCTCCGCATCTTTCGTCATCGTGTTTTTCGCCATGGCTTCCTCCCGATTTCGACGCACGCCTGTTCCTTTTTTTAGCATAGACGAAATTTTCCTGTCCTCCCATGAGGAACCAAATCCGCCTCCCGCCGTTTCCTTCCCGAACGCAACGTTCAGCATACAAAGGGAAGAAACATCATGAAAATCAAGGTCATCGCTCTCGCTGCCGCAGCAGCGCTCTCCTCTTCCGTGGCTTTCGCCCAGACGGCCACTACTGCTCCTGCTGCCGGCGCGGACGCCACTTTGTCCGGCCCCGGCATTACCATGGGCACCAAGGCCAGCGGCCCGCTGAAGTTCGTCAATGTCCAGAAGACCGACCTCACCGCGTCCCAGCTCGATGGCATGGACATCTATAACGCGCAGAACGAAAACATCGGCGAAATCGAAGATGTCGTCATCGGCGACGGCAAGTCGGTGATCGGCCTTGTGGCCAGCGTCGGCGGTTTCCTCGGCATCGACAAGAGCTATGTGGTGCTCGACCCGGCTTCCGTTGCTGTCCACAACGACAACGGCACCTGGAAGGCCTATGTCGACACCACCAAGGAAGCGCTTCAGAACGCCCCGAAGCTCGATTACGACAAGCTGGACGACTGATTACCCCTGCAGTCCGCAAGCTTGTCCCCCCGCGCCCTGTCGCGGGGGTTTTCATGTGTGGTGCCCTGAGGGAAAACCCGGCACGCCCCGCCGGAGGGCACTTGCCTGACGGCGCGCCTCTCGCCTATCTTCGGCGCGCAAATCACCAAGGATCGCTGCGTGCCCGCCAATAGCCTCTCTTCCTTTGCCATCAGCACCGCCATCGCGCTCGGCGCCCTGCCGCTGTCAGCGCAGGCGGCCGACTGGAAACCGGCCGAGCAGATAAAAACCTACGCCATCAGCGGCAATACGGGCGGTGCGCTTTATCAATCGATTGGCGAGCGAGGTCCGACCGCCGGCGTGCAGGCCATTGCCCACACCACCTTCAAGCTGACATGGCGGCGGGATTACCGTCCGCAGCCGGATGGCGCCTGCGTGCTGGCCACAGCGAGGCCCAATCTCACCATCATCTACACCTGGCCGAAAGCACCGGCCAATCTGCCGTCCGCCGTCGCCGCCAGCTGGAGAACCTTCATCTCCGGCGTGGAAACCCACGAGCGCGTCCATGGTGACCATATTCTCGACATGGTGAAAAAGATCGAGGCCTTCAGCATCGGGCTGAGGGCGGAGAACGATCCAAAATGCCAGAAGGTGCGCGCCGTTCTGCAACAGCGTCTGGGTGAGCTTTCCAACGAGCAGCGCCAGCGCGGCCGCGATTTCGACCGCGACGAGCTTTCCCCGGGCGGGCGGGTGCATCAGCTCATCCTCGCCCTCGTCAGCGGCCCCTGAACGGCCGCGGCTATTCCGCCGCCTCGCCTTTCAGCAGGGGCTCGGCCAGCGTCACGCTTTCCAGCTCGTAGGAATAACCTTCGAGCATCGTATAGGCCTGTTCGATTGCCTCGATCTGCGCTTCGGCATTACGGATGGCTTCGGCTATGGACTGGCTGCGGGCGCGCAGCATGGAACTCAGCACATCGGTTTCCGGCTTGCGGCCGAGACGGTCCATATGTTTGCGAACCCGCGTGCGGTGCCGTTCAAGCTCGAGAATATGGAAACGGCTTTTCAGAATATCGTCGGTCAGCTTGCGGCGCATGGCGGCCACGGGGTCGAAACTGCCGGGTTCGCGTTCGTCCAGAATGAATTCATTCACCAGCGTTTCCAGCATCAGCAAGCCCTTGAGGTCCTTGGCGTCGGCAAGCTGCGGATCGTAGCCGGTATCGTCGAATACCTTGCGGCGCACCGGATCCTTCAGCAGCTCATAGGCCGTCTGCAGGCGCGCGAATTGCTCGGCGTCGCCGCCGCTATCGGGATGCGCGGCCTTGGCCACCTTGCGGTAGGCCGACTTGATCGCCGCCTCGTCGGCATCGCGCTCCACGCCAAGCAAAACATAGGGATCAATCACAAAAACACCTTCAAACGCAAACTGTTACCCGCATGCCCAACACCGCTCCCGTCTGGCACGCGGGCGGATCATAGGCCAATTCCGCCCGGCGCGGCACCCCGCCCGGGCGGTTAAACCGGCAAAGCCCACACAAAGCCTCATGGCGCGCCGCATCGTAACGGGCGGAAAAGCCCTTGATGCCGAAATTTGTCGGACCCAAGGCGACTATAATGACAGGCAGGACAAAATTGTGGAAAGCGGCGGCAAAACATGCCGCACGGTTCCGCACCGCGGCTGCCGCAACCGGCCGGAAAACACCATGGGGAGAAGCGTAACCGGCGCGTTTTCAGGGGGTTATGGTGGAAAGACGCCAACGGGTGTAAGCTCGGCTTTTGGATTGAAAGGGAGGACGATCCGATGCCGCAAACGATTACCCAGACCGTCACGGACTATGTCCATGCCATGGCCTATGCGGATGAAAGCCTGATGCGCGACGTTTTCGACCCGCGCGCCAGCATCGTCGGAACCTTCGAGGGCGAAATCGAATGGCTGTCCCTGGAGGACTTTGTCGACCAGATGCGCAAAAGCGAACGCGGCCTCCCCGATCACGATCCCGCCTTTGAAATCATGGGCATCGACAAGGAAGGCGACAGCGCCTCGGTGAAGCTGACGACCCGTTTCGACGGCATGGATTTTTACGAATATCTCTCCCTGCTGGAACGCGACGGCAACTGGTCGATCGTGCACAAGCTCTATCACATAAAGCCGTAGGCATCACCGAAACCGCCACCCCGCTCGCGATCCGGTTACTTTTCCGATGAAGGAGTTAGAACAGGTCGCTGTAGATCGCCGTTATCCAGAGCGCGTTAAAGAAGAGCCAGATAACACCGAGCCACATGATTTTGCGGCTGCTATCGGTTCTCATCGCCACAATCGCGATAAGCAGACCGCCGACTATCCTTGCCAGATACCATGGCCCGAGCTGTTCGAAGTGTTCCCTGCCCTTGATGTAGGTGTCCAGCAGATCGAAGACGAAGGAGGCGGCAAACAGGGCAAAGAACGCATGTCGCCTGCGCACGAAAAAACTTTCCCGTTCGGACAATTCCTGAATGTGATCGGGATAAAGCAGCGTCGACATCAAAAAGAACAGCGACGTGTAGACCAGAACGAAAATGTAAATCCAGAAATTCCAGTTGTGGATCAGCCGCAGGGCAAACTCCCACCACCAGAAATGGACCGCTCCAAGAAGCAGGACAATCGACCAGACGATCTGCGCGTGCATGCGGTCGGTTTTCTGCGGCTCCTGCAGCCTTCTGGAAAGACCGGACAACACCCTGGTGATGGCCAGGCCGAGGATGAGGCTTACCAATATCCGCAAATGACCATATGCATCCATTGAAAGCGCCCGCTGTTGCTCAACTTATCCGCCGAACAATATGCTTAAACCTTCGGGCTTTACAACTCTGGCGGATGCCCCGCCCTTCCCGATCTCACCTTCCAGTGGGCAGGACCAGCTTCCCGATGCGAAAGTTTCCCGGGCCGGCACGCCGAAGCCGGGCATTCCAGTTTCATCGGGGCTCAACCACCGGCAGGGGCAGACGCAAAGCGCCACCCGTCACACGGTGCATTCAACCAAATAGATTTCAGGATTAAGCGATTGATTTTACTGGTGCCCCCGGCAGGGTTCGAACCCGCGACCCCCTGATTACAAATCAGGTGCTCTACCAACTGAGCTACAAGGGCAAGCCAGTGCCTTGCCAACTATCAGATTCTGACTTGGTGTAAAGCAAAAACTAGCGCCGTGGCATCGACAGACCGCTTTTCCACACCGTGGCCATACGCGCTGTTCGCGTGATCGCAATTGTAGCAAAAGGCCCGGAAAATAAGCGAAGTATTTACGCAGCACCACTAGAATGGCGATGAAACATAACCATTCCAGTGAGAACAACGCATCATATGCGCGCGAGCATACAGAAAATCCAGCTGACGGGCACGATCATCATCGCCGTAAGCTCCATCCTGCTGGCAACCCTTGCCGCGCTGCCCAGCGTCTACAATTATCTGCGTTATCGCACCAATGCCGCGCAGCTCACCCGCTTTGAAACCGCTCTCCAGTCCGCATGGCTCGTGTCGGCCGAGCGAGGCCCCGCCAATAATCTGATGGGCGCATCCGTGCCGGATGCAAGGCTGGTCGAGGGGCTTGCCGCCGCGCGCAAGGCAACGGACGACAAGCTGTCGGAGCTGGAGAAATCCTTCGCCGACGATATCCGGACACAGCCTGAACTGGCGAACTCGCTTGCTGAAACTCGCCAGAAGCTCGAACAATCGCGAGAGCTGGTCGATCAGGTTGCGGCACTCCCCCCTGACGCGCGCAACCACGGCGCGACGTCCAACGCGATTTCATCGATGTTCAAGGCGGCGGACAGCGTCAATCTGCTGCGCGGCAGGGCCGCACGCGCCATCATCAAGGTGACGCCCGACGTGGCGATTGACATCGCACTGACTGGCACGGCGGGCGTGATGCGGGACCGGATCGGCCGCCTCGGTTCCTATGTGATCATGAGTCTCAAGGCGAACAGGCAGGAAAAGCTCGGTTATCGCACCAAGTTCGACTCCGAGATGCAGAGCCTGCTGTCGCTGAAAGCATCGCTGACCAATTATACCGCCGCCTATCTGTCGACGCCGCGACTGGACGGGGCATTGCGCGATCTTGAAACCCAGTATTTCGGTCAGGCTTTGCGTTACGCGCAGAATACGATCGTGATGGCCGTGCCATCCGCCCAACCAAGCGCACTTGAATTTTCCAGAAACTATATCGCCGGCATGCGGTCGTCCGATACGCTGCGCGACCTTATCCTGTCCGAAACGCGCGCGCGGATCGAAAAGAAAAAGCAGGAGGCCCTGATCTACGGCGGAACGTCGCTCTTTGTCGCCGGCATCGCGGTCCTGGTCCTGTTAAGGCTGACATCCGTTTATAAAACCGCGCTGTTCCGGCCCATGCAATCCGTCCAGGCGCAGATCGCCGCCATCGCTGGCGGGGATCTTTCCGAGAGCAATCATGAGGACAGGGTTGCTCCGGAAGTGAAGAAGATGTTCGAGGAACTGGATTTCCTGCGCGAACAGCTTCGCCAGAAGGGCGAAATGGAAAACCAGCAGCGTGCGCTGGCCGAACAACTGCGCACCCTTTCCGAAACCGATGCGCTGACGGGCGTCTTCAACCGCCGCGCACTCGAAAAGGCGGTTCGCTCCATATTGACGGGCGACGAACAATGTCAGTCGCTTGGCGTGATGATTGTCGATATCGACCATTTCAAATCGATCAACGACCGTTACGGCCATGCCATGGGTGACATCGCGCTTCAGAAGACCGCGGGCCTGCTGCGCAGCGCATTGCGCAAGCACGACATTCTCGCCCGATATGGCGGTGAGGAATTCGTCGTCGTGCTGCAGGATGTCAGCCACGCCACGGCGACGGCCACGGCCGACCGCCTTCGCCGCCTGATCGAAGCCCAGACCATCGACGAGCAAAGCGGCCTGTCACTGACGGCAAGTTTCGGCGTGGTCTGGCAGGAAGCGCGTGCGATCAACAGCTGGGACGAGTTGATCGCCATCGCCGACGACCGGCTTTACGAAGCCAAGCGCGCGGGCCGCAACCGGGTCTGGGCAACCTATTTCCCAAAGGTCGCGAACGGCTAAGAACATCGCCGGCGGCGGGTTTTGCTTCGACTAGATCAAATCCAGCGTCATGACCACGGGGCAATGATCGGAAGCCTTGGGGCGATCCCAGCCGGTGCGGGGATAACGTTCGACCTCCTGCCCCGGCGGGAATACCGTCCGGAAAGGTTGCCCATTGCGGATGATCTCGGGGACATGCGTGGCGTTCGTCTCCGCCAGACGCGGGGACAGCCAGATATAGTCGAGCTGGCACAGATGCTGCTCCTGCGGCCCGCGTGAATGGTAAAGCGTCCAGCGATCCATGACATCACGGCGCATCATCGGATTGACCACGAAACCATCGGCCGAAAGGATATCGAGCGCGCTGCGCTCCTCCTCGACGGGCGTGAAGCTGTAGCCGCTGCGCCTGTCGCCGGAAATCGCGACACGCTCCTGATAATCGTTCATATCGCCGCAGATCGCGAAATTCTTGTTGCGAGTATTGCCCACACCCCAGCGGTTTTCAATGATACGGCGCACGGCCATGGCCTCCGCCTCGCGGATCGGCATGGTGGCGATGCGGGCGTCGACCGCATCGCGGGCATTGGTCATGGATTTGAAATGCGTGACGTAAAGCGTGAGCGGCTTGCCGCCGATCCTCAGATCGATTTCCAGGCAATCCCGTTTGAAAATCTTGTCGTCGACCTGGTTTGTGGCGGCAAGCGCGGAATTGAAGAGATCGAGATTACGATAGGTCAGCGCCGCATGGCTCTTGATATCGACCACCTCGATCCTGTCGCCGTCCCGCGTCTCCTCGCGCATGACAACGGCGACATCGATGCCGCGGCTGTCATTGCCCTCGACCAGATATTTCTGCAGGTAGCCATTGCCAACCATGCGATAGAGATAGCCATATTCGAAGGCCTGCAGCGCGGCCATGTTGTCCACTTCCTGCAGGCAGAGAATATCGGCATCCGCATCGGCGATGGCGAGCGCCGAAAGCTGGCGCGTATCGTCTGTGGAAGACACCATCCGCGCGCTTTCCAGCGCCTGATAGGTCGCCTCGTCGCGAATATCGAAAAGCTGGATCGCCCTGTCGCGCCGCGTCTGGTTGCGAAAGCCGGTGAAATCGAAACGAGTGAGGAGATTTTCGATATTGAAGGTGGCAAGCCGAAGCGACATGAATGATCCCTGTTTTGAATACCGAGATTAGCGATTCCAGACCCGTTTCGCCAGTGGAGTGTTCTCGCACGAGTGCGGCGCTGCCTATCTCTTTCCCATTGCTGAATTTCTCTCCGTCATACCGGCCCTGAGCCGGTATCCAGCCAGCCCAAGTCCTTGGGCTGAAAGGACTCTCTCGCCGCGCAGACGCGCGTCGGCTGGATTCCGGCTCAAGGCCGGAACGACGGGGAACCCAATAAAATAGGAGAAGCGAGATCTGCCGTATTATTGCATCGACAGATCGCCCGTGACACCACCTCTAAAGCCGCCATGCCGCGCGAATGGCGACCGGCAGACGGTCCCCGACGTCAACCGCTTCGCGCGAATAGGCTCTGAGCGCCTGCCCGTCCGGCAGGTCGAGACGCAGGGCATAACGCTCGCCCTCGTAGAGAACCGAGGTGACGGTGCAGGCGATGCCGTCTGCATCCCGCACCACATCCTGCGGCCGCACGAGAATATCCGCCTTCGGCAATTGCCGGCCGCTTTCCATCGCGGCCCGAAGCGCCGTCCCGTCGATATCCCGAGAGGTGCCTTCCGGAACCGGCACGGTGAGGATTGACCCCTGCCCCACCAGCGAGCCGACGAGCCGGCCCTCCGGCCGCGCATAAAGCTCCGCCGGTGGCGCGACCTGCAGCAGCTTGCCCTGCGACATGACGGCGACATCGGTTGCCAGCGCCATGGCTTCGGCCTGATCGTGGGTGACATAGATCATCGTTGCGCCGGAGCGGATGTGGAACTCGCGGAATGTCTCCTCCATCTCCTGCCTGAGATGCCGGTCGAGATTGGCGAGCGGCTCGTCGAGCAGCACCACGTCAGGCTCGGTAACGAGGCAGCGGGCAAGCGCCACACGCTGCCGCTGGCCACCGGACAATTCGGCGGGGCGGCGATCGGCGAAGCTCTCGAGGCGAACGGCGGCCAGCGCCTGGCGCACCTTCTCGCGATATTTCTCGCCCGAAATGCCGCGCACCTTCAAGGGATAACCGGCATTGTCGGCAACCGACATATGCGGCCACAGCGCATAGGACTGGAACACCATCGCCATGTTGCGCCGCTCCGGCGGCACCATGCTGCCGGCATCGGCCAGCACCCGCTCGCCGAGCAGGATGGAACCATCGGTCGGCTGTTCGAAACCGGCGATCATGCGCAGCACCGTCGTCTTGCCGCAGCCGGAAGGCCCGAGCAGAGCGAGAAAACCGCCGTCACGCACCGTCAGCGACACATCGTCCACGGCTGGCTTCGAACCGGCACCGAAACTCTTCGACAGGCGGTTGAGGATCAGTTTCGCCAAGGGACCACTCCTTTCGGCAGATAGCGCCCCAGAATTTCCAGCAGAGCCATGAGGAAAATCACCATGATGACGACAAGCACCGAAAGTGCCGAGGCGAGATCGAAGCTGCCGCTATCATCGAGATTGTAGATAAGCACGCCGAGCGTCTGGGTGCCGGCGGACCACAGCAGCGCCGAGACCGTCAGCTCGTTGCAGGCGATGAGGAAAACGAGAATGACCGAAGCCCCCGCTGCGGGCCCGACCAGCGGCAGGATTATATCCTTCAGCCGCCGCCAGAAACCGGCGCCGGAGAGCCTTGCCGCCTCTTCCAGAGACGGATCGAATTGCAGGAAAGCGCTGACCATGGGCTTGAGGCTGACGGCGAAGAAGGAGGAGAAATAGGCGAGCAGAATGATCCAGATCGTGCCGTAAAGCGTGATGCCAAGCAGTGGAATGGGAGCGGCGAAAAGCAGTACGAAGGAGACGGAAATCACCACCCCCGGCAGCGCATAGGGAATATCCACCAGCGCCGAGAGCAGGAACATGAAACGGCTTTTGCCGCGCACGAGGAAATAAGCCGTCAGCACTGTCACCGCCAGGAGACACAAGGATGTCGCCGTCGCCAGAAACAGCGAATTGCGGAACGCCGTGCGGGTTACGCTCTGCCGATAGAGCAACTCTTCATAGGCATGCAGCGTCGCGGTCTTGAGGCTCAGCGGCACGCCATAGGCGGGCGCGAGCGAGCTTGCCACCAGCGCCGTCAGCGGCGCCACCAGCATGAAGAACAGCACGAGCCACAGGGCAAGCTCCGCCGCCACCCGCCATAGCCCCAGCCGGAAGGTCGCCGCCTTGCCGGAAAGGCCGATGATGCGATAGTCCCTGCCCTTCATCGCCCGTTCCTGCAGCGCAAGCCCGGCGACGGAGATGATGGCGATCATGGTGGAGAGAATGGCGATATCGCCGAATGTGCCTGTGCCGAAACTGGCAAAACGGCTGTAGATGAGCGTCGGCAGGGTAAAGATCGAGGCGGGGATGCCGAGGATCGCCGGAATGCCGAAATTGCCCACACTGGAGACGAAGGAGATCGCCGCCCCGGCGATCAATCCCGGCGTCGACAGCGGCAGGATGATATCGAACAATACGCGACGCGGCGACGCGCCGGAGAGCTTCGCAGCCTCGATGCCGTCCTGCGGCAAGGCGAGCAGACCGGCCCGCAGCGACAGATAGACGAGCGGCGCGTGCTGCACACCGAGCAGCAGCGCGATGCCCGCAATGGAATAAAGCGGCTGCGGCGATCCCATCGGCGGCGCAAGGCCGATAGCCTTCAACAGCGTGCTCGAAGGACCAGTCATGCCGATCCACGACAGCGCCGTCACCTGCGGCGGTATCATCATCGGCAGCATGAACAGGAAGCTTAGGATCGACTTGCCGCGAATGTCGCAAAGCGTCAGCGAAAGCGCGAAAGCGCTGCCGATCAAAAGCGAAATCAGCATGCCGAAAAACGAGGTGGAGAGCGTGTTCAGCGCCGCATCCCAAAGGGCCGGATCGGCGAGAAGCCGCCATATGTCACCGTTAAGTGACGAGATGACGCCGGTATAGGCGAGCCGGCCGAGCGGCAGGGCGCTGAGCGCAAAAACAACGCTGACCACAAAAGGAAACAGCCAGCGCGGCTGGCTGCTTCCATAGGCATTGGAACGGGTCATTCCGCTATATCAGCCCTTGGAGCCGAAGATGTCGGAGAAGGTCTTCAGGTCCTGTTCGGAATTCTTCAGCGCATCGGCAGCGTTGAGCGGCAGGACCTTGATCTTTTCGCGGGCCGGGAAACCTTCCGGCATGCCGGCATCGGCGCGAACCGGGATATAGCCGAGCTTGACGAAGCCCTGCTGGCCCTTTTCGGACAGCACGTAATCGACGAACTTCTTCGCCGCTTCCTGATGCTTGGTGCCCTTGATGATCGCGACCGGCTCGGTGACGGCCGAAACGCCCTCTTCCGGGAAGACGAACTCGACCGGCGCACCCTTCGCCTTTTCGCGGATCGGCATGTAATCGACGACCACGCCATAGGCCTTTTCGCCCGATGCGACGGACTTCAGGACCGCGCCGTTGCCGCCGCCGGCAATGGCTTCATTGGCCTTCAGCTGCTTGTAATAATCCCAACCGAGGCCGTTTGCGGCGGCAAGCGTCTGCGCATGGATCAGCGCCGCACCCGAGGTCAGCGGGCTTGGCATGGTGACGAGACCCTTGGCTTCAGCCTTGGCAAGATCCTTCCAGCTCGTCGGCTTCATCGCGGCGGCAGTGTTGTACATGATGCCGGTGGTGATGAGCTTGGTGGAATAATAGAAGCCGTCCGCATCGTAGAGAGAGGCGTCGATATTCTTGGCTTCCGCAGACTTGTGGGCGAGGAGCTGACCGGCCTGCTTCATGCGTTCCAGCGTCACGGTATCGGCGATCAAAAGCACGTCGGCAACCGGATTGCCGGCATTGATCTCAGCCATCAGCTTGGCCATGATCTTCGGCGTTCCGTCACGCACCCATTCAACCTCGAGACCGGGATTGGCGGCCTTGAAACCATCAACGGTCGCCTGCGCGTCCTCGTTGGGCTGGCTGGTGTAAAGCACCAGATCGGCGGCATTGGCGGCAGTGGCGATGAAGCCGAGCGACACGATGGCGGTGAAAGCGGAGAGCAACGTTTTCATGGGTCCAGTCCCTGTTGTTTGGTGGGACCGCTAAAACATGATTGCATAACATGTATGTGACAGGCAGGATTTTTGGGGTGGGATCTGTTGGCGCAAGCGGGATTGAGTGGAACAGTACCCCTTAGTGCTTGCGGCTCACCCCCTCTGCCCTGCCGGGCATCTCCCCCTCAAGGGGGGAGATCGACTCGCGGATAGGTCTCCCCCATCTCAACGTTTGCGAATGAAGTGGCGGTAGCGCCTCTTGCCGATCTCCCCCCTTGAGGGGGAGATGTCCGGCAGGACAGAGGGGGGTGAGCCGCAAACTCCGTCGTTGCCGCGCGCCCTCAAATCGCCGCGATCGCCTCGCCCGTTTCCGCCTGCGCCGTCGCAATCAACCGGCCAAGCCGCTTCATGCCTTCCTCGATCATCGCCTCGTTGGCGCAGGAGAAGCTGATGCGCAGCGTATTCGTGCCGGAGCCATCCGCGAAGAATGCCCGGCCGGGAACGAAGGCGACCTTTTCCGTGGCGATGGATTTCGCCAGCAGAGCCGCGCCGTCCATACCCTCAGGCAACGTCACCCAGATGAACATGCCGCCTTCCGGCTTCGTCCAGCGCGTGCCCTTCGGCATGTATCTGTCGAGCGCGGCCAGCATCGCGTCACGGCGGGCGCTATACGCTGCCTTGATCTTGGCGACCTGTTTGTCGAAGCCGCGCGAGGCGACACGTTCGATGGCGATCTGGTTGATGGTCGAGGAATGCAGGTCAGCGGCCTGCTTCATCAGCACCAGCTTGCGAATGACCGGCGCGGAAGCGACAATGTAACCGACACGAAGGCCCGGTGCGAGCGTCTTGGAGAAACTGCCGCAATAGATGGTGCGGGTGTTCTCGATGCCGCCCGAGCGGGCGATGTCGAGCGCCATGATCGGCGGAACCGCCTCGCCATCGTAACGCAGCGACTGGTAAGCGGCGTCTTCGATGACGGCGATATCCAACTCGTCGGCCAGTGCCAGAACCTTTTCGCGTCCGGCCAGATCGACGGTTTCGCCGGTCGGGTTGGAGAAATCGGCCGAGAGATAAGCGAACTTCACCGCGCCGCCGAGCTTGGCCGCCGTTTCGCGGTAAGCCTCGGGCGTGCGGTTGCCGCCGGGATTGAGCTGGTCGTAATTCGGCTCATAGGCGTTGAAGGCGGAAAGCGCGCCGAGATAGGTCGGCCAGGTCACCAGCGCCGTATCCTTCGGCGACAGGAACAGCTTGCCGAGATAATCGAGACCCTGCTGCGAACCGGAAACGATGAAGACGTTATCGGCGGTGCAGTCGATGCCGATCTCGGCCATTTCGCCGGCCAGCCACTCGCGCAGCGGCTTGTAACCTTCGCTCACCGAATATTGCAGCGCCGAGTTTACCTGCGAACCCGAAAAAATTTCCGCATAAGCCTGCTGGAACTCCTCTGCGGGGAAAAGAGCCGGGTCCGGAATACCGCCGGCAAAGGAGATGATATCGGGCTGTTCGAGCAGCTTCAGCAGCTCGCGGATTTCGGACGCTTTCATGCGCGAAGAGCGCGTGGCGAAAATTTGTTCCCAATTAAGCATGGGTACGTTTCCTCTTGTGTCGTTTTTATGCGTGCATCTTTACAGAAATGTCGATACGTCAGCAATACTGACTTATCAGTTTTTCGAATTATTTCTGCCTCCCTGCACATTGCCCGCAACCGACCTGCCTTGAGGCCCGATTTTGCGGACAAAGCCAAATACACCCTTGCGCAAAGCTTCACAATCACACCTTTGCGATTGACGCGGCATGGTTTTCCGGCTGGATTGCGCGCGCGCCGCAACACGGCGAAAGCATCATGGGAGTTTGACGACATGCTGAAAAACATCGACCCGGCGCTGAATGCCGATGTCCTGCACGCGCTGCGCGCCATGGGGCATGGCGATACGCTGGTGATCTCCGACACCAACTTCCCTTCCGATTCGGTTGCCCGCCAAACGACCGTCGGCAAGGTGCTGCATATCGACAACGTCTCCGCAGCCCGCGCCATGAAGGCGATCCTCTCCGTCCTGCCGCTCGATACACCGCTGCAGCCTTCCGTCGGCCGCATGGAAGTGATGGGCGCACCGGATCAGCTGGAGCCGGTACAGGTGGAAGTGCAGAAGGAAATCGACGCGGCGGAAGGAAAATCCGCTCCCATGTATGGCATCGAGCGCTTCGCCTTCTACGAACAGGCAAAAAAAGCCTATTGCGTCATCACCACGGGGGAGACACGATTTTATGGCTGCTTCCTTCTGAAGAAGGGCGTCATCCCGCCCGCCACATAAGGCCAAAAACGGGAAAATTGCGCTGGCCGCCGGCCTTCATGACAATTTCAAGTTGTTATGACAAAAACTTCCACTAGGCTTGAAAAACCAACCGGAGGTGTGCGGATCATGACCCAATATGTCCTGGCGTTCTGGAATGTCGAAAACCTGTTTGCGCCGGAGGGTTATCCGGCGCGCGAGCCGTGGATTGCCGAGCGGCTGAAGAACGATCTGAAAGGCTGGACCGAGGACCTGTTCAAAACCAAGGTCAAACAGCTCGGTCTGATCATAAGCCAGATCGGCGGCGCGGGACCGGATCTGCTCGGTGTGTGCGAAGTCGAGAACCGTTTCGTTCTGGAGACGCTGGCGGAACATCTGAACGACCTCATGCCCGCGCGCGCCTATCGGGTCGTGCATGCCGATTCCAGCAAGGACCAGCGCGGCATCGATACCGCCTTCATCTATGACAGCAAAAAGCTGCTGATCAACGAAAACGAGATTTTCAGCCATTTCGTGATGCGCCGTACCGGCACGCGCGACATTACCCAATGCACCTTCATCACCAAGGGCGGCCGCCAGCTTATCGCGCTCTCCAACCACTGGCCGTCGCGCTCTGGCGGCGCGGTGGAAAGCGCCGGTTTTCGTATGACGGCAGGTGAAACGCTGGGCTATTGGCACCAGCGAATTCGCGAAGAAAAAGGAAACGACATCGCCGTCATCGCCTTCGGCGACTTCAACGACGATCCTTCCGATGCATCGCTGCGCTACCACGCCAATTCCACCCGCGAGCGCGACGATGTCGAAAATTCACAATCGGCGATGTTCTACAATCTCACCTGGAATTACCTGCGCCAGCCGGTGGTCGATTCCGTCGGCACCGCACGAACGATCTACGGCACACTCTATTTCAACGGAGACGCCAATATCTTCGATCAGATTCTCGTCTCCAGATCGCTTCTGACCGGTAGCAGCGGCTTCAAGGCGCGTGAGGAGACGGCAAAAATCGAAGCGATTGCTGCCATGGTCAGTCACAGCAAGAATGAGGGGCCGATCCGCTTCGGCCTTTCGAAAGGCGATGCGGTCAAAAACGTAAATCTCGGTGGTTTTTCCGATCACTTCCCCGTTTCCGTTGTCATCGAGGAAGACGACGCCATCGTGTGACGGTGCATCGAAAACAAAAAAGGCCGGAGCTTTCGCTCCGGCCTTCCTGTTCTCTACCAGTCAATGAAGCTTAGTTGACAGCCTTGTCGACCAGCTTGTTCTTGCCGATCCAGGGCATCATGCCGCGCAGCTTGGCGCCGACTTCTTCGATCTGGTGGGCGTCGTTGTTGCGACGGATACCCTTGAAGCGGGCAGCGCCGGCCTTCCATTCCTGCATCCACTCGGAAGTGAATTTGCCGGTCTGGATGTCGTGCAGGACGCGCTTCATTTCAGCCTTGGTGTCGGCGGTGATGATGCGCGGACCGGTGACGTATTCGCCCCATTCGGCCGTGTTGGAGATCGAGTAGTTCATGTTGGCGATGCCGCCTTCATAGATGAGGTCGACGATCAGCTTCACTTCGTGCAGGCACTCGAAATAGGCCATTTCCGGTGCGTAACCGGCTTCAACCAGGGTTTCGAAACCGGCGCGGATGAGCTCAACGAGACCGCCGCAGAGAACGACCTGTTCGCCGAAGAGGTCTGTTTCGCACTCTTCCTTGAAGTTGGTTTCGATGATGCCCGAACGACCGCCGCCAACGCCGCAGGCGTAGGAGAGAGCGAGTTCAAGAGCGTTGCCCGAAGCGTTCTGGTGAACGGCAACGAGGCAGGGAACGCCGCCGCCCTTCTGGTATTCGCCGCGAACCGTGTGGCCGGGGCCCTTCGGTGCGATCATGACGACGTCGAGCGACGCCTTCGGCTCGATGAGGCCGAAGTGAACGTTGAGGCCGTGTGCGAAAGCGATTGCAGCGCCATCACGGATGTTGCCGGCGATGTCGGCCTTGTAGATGTCGGCCTGGAGCTCGTCCGGCGTCGCCATCATCAGAAGGTCGCCCCACTTGGCGGCTTCGGCAACGGTCATGACCTTGAAGCCGTCGGCTTCAGCCTTCTTGACGGTCGGCGAACCGGCCTTCAGGGCGATGACGACGTTCTTGGCGCCGGAATCCTTAAGGTTCAGCGCATGGGCGCGGCCCTGGGAGCCGTAACCGACGATGACGACATTCTTGGACTTGATGAGATTGAGATCGGCATCACGATCATAATAAACGCGCATTTTATGGTCCTTCCCTAATGCTTGTCTCTCAGTTGTCTGAACCGGAATGTCAGGCGGGTTTGCCGCTGAGTTCCGAATGTACCTTTTCCGTGCCGTAGAGGGTCAGAAAGGCGACGACCGCCTTCTTCGCCCGGGCGGAAAAATCCTTGTCCGGCGCCTCGCCCAGCAGCATGCGCACATGCAGATCCGAAACGATGAGACCGTAAAAACTGCGATACGCCTCTTCAGCGTCATCGAAACGCAGATAGCCGGAACGGCGACCCGCCTCGATCAGCCCACGGGCGCGGCGGTCGATCTGGCGACGGCCGCGTTCCAAGAGCAGATCGCCGAGCTTCGAGCCGTCACGGCTCGCCTGCCCTATCGCCAGACGGTTAAGCGCCAGTGACACGTCACCCGCCAGCACATCCAGCAGATCATGCGCGAAAACTTCGAGGTGATCGGCAAGCTGCGGTGCGGAAACGCGGTCGCCCGCCTTCTCGAAGGTGCGGACCTTGCTCTGCTGAAAGGTGATCATCGCCGCCAGCAGGCCATCGCGATCGCCGAACCACTTGTAGAGGCTTTCCTTGGAACAGTTTGCAGCGCGCGCCAGCCCCGATGTAGTGAGCGCTTTCTCGCCACCCTCGACCAATAGACGCAATGCCTGATCCAGAACGACGTTCTGGCGCGGCGAAAATTCCTGCGCTGTGATCGGGTCGGAAGCCAAGTCTTTTCCACTCCAGGGGCTCGATTAATGTACCGTACGGTACGGTTCGAGCGCCATTTAAGCGGAGGCAGCGTTGGGGTCAAGCGGATTCTTCGGGGGAGGATGAGAATTGACGCGGTGCCCCGGAGTATCACGGCAAGCTTGAGGTGAACCTCCAGGAGGTTTTGCGTTGGTAGCGGACCGAAGGTGCGTGGGGCTTACCCCCCTCTGCCCTGCCGGGCATCTCCCCCTCAAGGGGGGAGATCGACTCGTGGTTAGGTCTCGCCCACCTCCACGTTTGCGAATGGAGCGATGGTAGGGCCTCCTGCCGATCTCCCCCCTTGAGGGGGAGATGCCCGGCAGGGCAGAGGGGGGTAAAGCCCCGCCCACCTCAGTCCGCTGTTAATGAACAACCTTCCCAAAGAACCAATCTACCCAGCCACGCTGATCTCACGCGAAGCATCGATATCCCGCGACGGCGACAATCCGTAAAAGCGGCTATATTCGCGGCTGAACTGCGACGGGCTCTGATAACCGACGCGGTGGCCGGCAGTGCCCGCATCCAGCCGCTCCAGCAGCATCAGCCGCCGCGCCTCATGCAGCCGCAGCTGCTTCTGGTACTGAACCGGCGTCATGGCCGTGATCGTCTTGAAGTGGTGGTGGAAGGACGAGACGCTCATGCCGATATGATCGGCCAGATCCTCGATGCGCAGCTGGCGCGCGAAATTCTCCCGCAGCCAGGCAATGGCGCGGGCGATGCGGTTGCCATGGCTGCCGGCCGCGATGATGTTCATAAGCTGCCCGCCCGCCGGTCCCGTCAGAATGCGGTAGAGGATTTCCTGTTCGATCAGCGGCGCCATGGCCGCAATGTCCGCCGGACGGTCGAGCAGGCGCAACAGGCGGATGGCCGCATCGAGAAGTTCCGGCGTGGCCGTATTGACGACGATGCCGCGCTGGGCATTCGCCGGCTCGGCAGGCGGATCGATGGGCACACGCCGCATGAGATCGAGCAGCTTCTCACTGTCAATGGCAAGCGCAATGCAGAAATGCGGCACCTCCCTGCTCGCCTCCACCACCCGCCATGCAACCGGCAGATCGAGCGAGGTCAGGAGATAATCCCCCGCGCCATAATTGATGGTGTCCGTTCCCAATTGAACGCTTTTCGAGCCCTGGATCACCAGCGCGAGACAGGGGCGATAGCTGCCGTGGCAAGGCGCACTCGGCGTCGTACGCCTGCTGATGCCGAGGGAGTCGATTGCCGTCTGCACCTCGCCGTCCTGGGTAGCATGCCGCGCGGCAATGGAGGCGATCTCCTGATAGACATTGAACGGCAAGGACATAGGGGAAATCCCTTAACTGAAGGAAGAGGTGCGTCTGCTGCCTTTTATCTAGAAAGCCGCGCGGCCTGCGCAAAGAGTGCGCCACCATATTTTTGCAGGATCGTGCAAAAAGCTCGGAGGATCGCTCTAACGCTGTCTCGCGCTTCCATCGCATATTCCGTCGTCCCCAACCCCCTCGATAAGGATATTCAGATGGCTATTGCTAGAGGTTACGCTGCGACCGACGCGTCCAAGCCGCTTACCCCGTTCACCTTCGAACGCCGCGAGCCGAACGATGACGACGTCGTCATCGACATCAAATATGCCGGCATCTGCCACTCGGACATCCACACCGTCCGTAACGAATGGAAGAACGCCGTCTACCCGATCGTTCCCGGCCATGAAATCGCCGGCGTCGTGAAAGCCGTCGGTTCCAAGGTCACGAAGTTCAAGGTCGGCGACCACGTCGGCGTCGGTTGCTTCGTCGATTCCTGTGTTGGCTGCGCCACCCGCGATCTCGACAACGAGCATTACATGCCCGGCCTCGTCCAGACCTATAACGACGTCGATCCCTTCACGAAGACCGCGACCCATGGCGGTTATTCCGACTCGATCGTCGTCAAGGAAGGTTACGTCCTGTCGATCCCGGACAACCTGCCGCTCGACGCTTCCGCACCGCTTCTCTGCGCCGGCATTACACTTTATTCGCCGCTGCGCCGCTGGAATGCCGGTCCCGGCCAGAAGGTCGCGATCGTCGGTATGGGCGGCCTTGGCCATATGGGCGTCAAGCTCGGTGCGGCCATGGGTGCGGATATCACCGTGCTTTCCCAGACGCTGTCGAAGAAGGAAGACGGCCTGAAGCTCGGCGCGAAGGAATATTACGCCACCAGCGACGCCTCGACCTTCGAGAAGCTGGCCGGCACCTTCGACCTGATCATCTGCACGGCCGGCGTCGCCATCGACTGGAATGCCTATCTCGGCCTCCTGAAGCCCAAGGGCAGCATGGTCGTCGTCGGTGCGCCGGAACATCCGATCCCGGTTCACGCCTTCGCGCTGATCTTCGGTGCGAAGAACCTGTCCGGCTCGATGATCGGTTCGATCAAGGAAACCCAGGAAATGCTGGATTTCTGCGGCGAGCACAACATCGTCTCGGAGATCGAGACGATCAATATCCAGGACGTCAACGAAGCCTATGAGCGCGTGCTGAAGAGCGATGTGCGGTATCGCTTCGTCATCGACATGGCATCGCTCGACGCGTGAGCCTTGGATTGGGCAAACCCGCCCCATCCACACTCCGTCACCCCGGACTAGATCCGGGGTCCAGCCAGCCCAAGTCCTTGGGCTGAAAAACTCTTCTCGCCGCGCATACGCGCGGCGGCTGGATGGCGGATCAAGTCCGGCATGACGGAAGAGTAGTTTGGCGCAGCTGTCATAACATAAGGGCGGGAAGCCGATGCTTCCCGCCTTTTCCTTTGCCCGCCCGCCCTTCAGGCTTCGTCCTTCAGCGTCTCTTTCTGCGTAATTAGCCGCGCGCTGTGCTGGCCGCTCAGGTAAATCCACAGCCAGCTCCAAGCCACGGCAAGCCGTGACCGGGTTCCGATCAGGAAGTAGATGTGGGCAAGCCCCCATATCCACCACGCCAGCACGCCCTTGAGCTTGAACCGGCCGAAATCGATCACCGCCGCGCGTTTGCCGATGGTCGCCAGATTGCCCTGATGGCTGTAGCGGAACGGCGGTGGTGACGGCTGGCCGGCCAGCCGCGCCTTGATGACCTTCGCAACATAGGCGCCCTGCTGCTTTGCCGCAGGCGCAATGCCCGGTACCGGCTTGCCGTTTTCCTGATTGACGGCGGCCGTATCGCCGATGACGAAGATATTCGGATCGTCTTCCAGATGAAGATGCGGCCCGACAACGGCACGTCCCGCCCGGTCGGCGGCGGCGTTGAGCCATTTTGCGGCGGGCGATGCCTGCACGCCGGCGGCCCAGACCACGGTGCGGCAGGGGTAATAGGTCTCGCCCACCGTCACGCCCTCATCGCTGCAGGCTGTCACCGGCGTGCCGAGCAGAACCTCGACGCCAAGTTTTTCGAGCGCTTCCTTCGCATAGGCAGAAAGGTCTTCCGTGAAGACCGGTAGAACGCGAGGGCCAGCCTCGACGAGCAGCACCCGGGTCTTTCTGGTATCCACATTGCGGAATTCCGCCGGCAGCGCCTTGTGCGCCAGCTCCGCAATCATGCCTGCCATTTCCACGCCCGTCGGGCCTGCGCCGATGATGACGAAGGTCAGCAGCGCCTGCCGTTCCTCTTCGCTGGTGGCGAGTTCGGCCCGCTCGAAAGCCAGCAGCAGGCGGCGGCGGATTGTCGTCGCATCTTCAAGCGTCTTGAGACCGGGGGCGGAACGCTCCCACTCGTCGCGGCCGAAATAGGCGTGGCGCGCGCCGGTTGCCAGCACCAGCGTATCGAAGCCGATCACCTGACCCGAACTTAAATGCACGGTCCGCGCCGCACGGTCCACGCCGGTCACTTCTGCAAGCAGGGTCGTGACTTCCTTGCGGTCGCGATAGAGATGGCGGATCGGCCAGGCGATTTCGGATGTCGCCAGAGCCGTCGTCGCAACCTGATAAAGCAATGGCTGGAACAGGTGGTGATTGCGACGATCTACCAATGTGATGCGGACAGGGGCCCCCTCCAGCCCGTGTACCAGTTGCAAACCGCCGAAGCCTCCACCCACGACGACAACGTGATGTTCTTGCATATGTCTTCTGCCTTCAAAAGCTCGCGCACGGAGCATGCGCAGCCAAAGCATAGGCGAAAAAATTGACTTTGGTTATGAAATAGGCTGACCGCAGGCGTGACAAAAACGCCGGACTGTTTCAGCCATGCCATATTCAAGCGCATCCGCCGTCAGCGCGTGACCGATGGAAACCTCAGCCAGATAAGGGATACGTTTCATCAGCCTGGGCAGGTTTGCGACAGTAAGATCATGGCCGGCATTGACGGCAAGACCAAGCGCTCTTGCATGATCCGCCGTCTGCCCGAGCTTTTCGAGAAGCGCCTCACCCTTTTGCGGATCGTCAAAACAGCCGCCATAGGGGCCGGTGTAAAGTTCGATGCGCGCCGCACCCGTCTCGGCGGCCAGTTCCATCGGCTCGCGTTCGCCATCGCCATCGGCAAAAAGCGAGACGCGCATGCCGCCGGCCTTCAGGCGTCCCACCACGTCTTTCAGGAAAACGGCGTGCTTGCGGACATCCCAGCCATGGTCGGACGTCGCCTGCGACGGATCGTCAGGCACCAGCGTCACCTGCTCCGGCTGGGTCTTCTCGCAAAGCACGAGGAAATCCTCGCTCGGATAACCTTCGATATTAAATTCCGCGCCGGGAAAACTGTCGTCGATCAGGGCGCGCAGCACCGGCAGATCGGAAAAGCGGATATGGCGCTGATCTGGTCGCGGGTGTACAGTCAGCCCGCTTGCCCCCGCCGCCAGTGCAATATGCCCGAAATGCGCGACATCCGGCCATGGAAGATCGCGGCGGTTGCGTAACATGGCAATTGCGTTCAGATTGACAGAAAGTTTTGCGGGCATGGCATCGGGCTCCGGTTCGGAATTGACATCCTGTTTCACGCAGGTTGAGGCCAATCGCAAGGAGGCCGGCAAATTTTTTATTATTGCGGGAACGAAAACAGGCAATACACGTTACGGTTCTGATGTAGCGTTTGGCATGAGGTCTTGATCGGAAAACATGTCCGTCTTGGGGGAACAAGCAACGGGCACCTTTAAAAAAGGCAGGCACACTGTCGAAAAGCGCGAAGGGGGAGACAATGCAGGATGGCCGGATGCCGTTCGAAAGTCACGGCGACGAGGACAAACCCAATCTAAGGATCAGCAGCTTTCTACCGGATATAAGCCTGCCCTCCTCCCTGCCCGCGGAACCCGTGCCCATCGCCGACATGGCCAATATCTTCGGGGTGACCCACCGGACGCTGCATTTTTACGAAGAAAAGGCGCTGCTGACCTCGAAGCGCATCGGCCAGATGCGGGTCTACACCCACCGCAACGTCCAGCGCATG
Organism: Agrobacterium sp. CNPSo 2736; assembly: GCF_004005385.1. NCBI lineage: Bacteria > Pseudomonadati > Pseudomonadota > Alphaproteobacteria > Hyphomicrobiales > Rhizobiaceae > Agrobacterium > Agrobacterium sp. CNPSo 2736. The sequence continues at coordinate 59,121 of NZ_RZTX01000009.1, forward strand.
GCCGTCATCAACGTCTGCCGCGAAGTGGGCATTTCCGTCGCCGCCATTACCGAGATCATGGAAAAATTCGTCCGTTCGCTCTCGCAAAGCGAGGCGGACGATATATTCCACGCCGCGCTTCGGCAGCGGAAGCGGGAATTGACGGCCGAGCTTTCCACCCTTCAGCGCCAGGCCCAGCAGATCGAGGAACTGCTGGTCACTGACACCGATGCGGACGGCATGGATGGCGCGGAACGGGCGCCGGCAAAGGACATCGCCCTCACCGACACCGAACGCAAATGCCTGGAACTGATGGCGGAGGGTTATGCGCCGGTGCGGCTCGCCCGCGCCCTTGGTCTTTCGGGCAGCGACCTTAATGTTCTCGAGGCGAAGATCATCGGCAAGTTCAATGCCAGCAACCGCTTTCAGGCGGTCGCCAAGGCGGTTCTGCTCGGCGTCATCCGCGCATAGTCACGATCAACGAACGATGGTCAGTGTCTCCGCCGCGCGGGTAATGGCGGTGTAAAGCCACCTCTCGCGCGAGTCCCGGAAAGCATAGCTCTCGTCGAAAAGAACCACGTTGTTCCACTGTGAACCCTGCGCCTTGTGCACGGTCAGCGCATAGCCGAAATCGAATTCGTCATAACGCTTGCGCGTGGACCACGGAATTTCCGTCTCCACATCCTCGAAGGCCGCCTTCAGCAATTTGATCTTGGCCGCGCCGCGATCCATATCGTCGTCTTCGGGCCGGATCATCAGGTTGATGCCGGGCTTCACCGTCTCGCGCGATGAACTCATCACCTGCCAGAGCGAACCGTTGAGCAGCCCCTTGGCGGGATCGTTCCGGAGGCAGACCAGCTTGTCACCGGATTGCGGGTAATCGGCGGTAAAACCCTTCAGCTCGCGAAGCCGCTGATTGTAGCGGCGGCGGGTGCGATTGGTGCCGACGAGCACCTGATCGGCCTCAAGCACGAGCGACTGCGTCACTTCGGACTTGGAAATCACCTGCGCGGTCCCGTAATCGCCGCGCATGATCTCGCGGCCCTCCCGCACGTCCATGGCGAGATGGATGATGGGATTGTCCTTGGCCTGGCGATGGATTTCCGACAGCAGATAATCCGGCTCCTGCTCGGTGAAGAAACCGCCGCCCGAAACCGGCGGCAGCTGGCCGGGATCGCCGAGCACGAGGATCGGCGTGCCGAAGCTCATCAGGTCCCTGCCGAGCTGCTCGTCCACCATCGAACATTCATCGATGATAATGAGCGCCGCCTTGGCGAGCGGGCTCTGGCGGTTGATGGAGAACATCGGCGCGATCGAAGTCTTGCCGGTTTCCTCGTCTTCCACGGTTTCTTCGCCGCGCGGGCGATAGATCAGCGAATGGATGGTGCGGGCATTGGTGGCCCCGCGTGAGCGCAGCACCTGCGCCGCCTTGCCGGTGAAAGCCGCAAACAGCACCTCGCCATCGACATTTTCCGCGAAATGCTTGGCAAGCGTCGTCTTGCCCGTTCCGGCATAACCGAACAGCCGGAAAACCGGCGTCCGGCCTTCCTTCAGCCAGCGGGAAACAGCCTTCAGCGCTTCGTCCTGTTGCGGTGAAAATAACATGCGCCCTCATCGCAGGATTCGAGCCTGATGCGCAACAGAAAAAGAACGAAAGATGAATCATCTCGCCAATATGAAGGCTCAATTGACCGCCTGTCGCTCGACAAGCTGCGCCAGCTGCTCCGCAACCGTGTTCCATCCGTCGAAGAAGCCCATCTCCGCGTGCCTGTCGCGATCCTCAAGATTGTTGTGCATGGCATAGGCCACATATTCCATGCCGTCGGGGTGATCGCGAAACGTCATCACGGCGGTGAGGAACGGCTGGGCGGAGGGGCGAAAACCCGCCGTCAGCGCGTCGGTAAAAACCAGACGCTGCTCATGATCCACCGCCAGAAAACATCCTTTGACATGCGGACCGAAGGCCGTGCCGTCCTCGCTATAGCGCGTTTCGAAGGCGCCGCCGGGATGGAGCTCCATGCTGTCGACCCGGCATTGGCCGGGATGCGGCACCCACCATTGTTCGAGGCTGGCCTTGTCCGTCCAGGCATTCCAGACGAGCCGGCGCGGCGCCCTGATGATGCGTGAAATCTTCAGATCGAGATCGGGATTGAAAGTCTCGGTCATTGGTCATTCTCCCCTTTGCTGGACATCCTGTCCTGTTGCGCCATGACGAATTGTTCGAGCCGGTCCGTGCGGCCTTCCCAGATGGCGCGTTGTTGCGACAACCAGCCATCGAGCATGGAAAACCTCTGCTTCTCCAGGGAACAGAACCGGACACGCCCCTGCTTGCGCGTCACGATCAGCCCCGCCTCTTCCAGCTGGCGGATATGTTTCATGAAGGATGGCAGGGCCATGTCGAAGGGCTCGGCCAGCGTTCCGATGCTCGCCTCCCCGCCGCCCAGCCGCAGGATCACCGCCCTGCGGGTCGGATCGGCAAGAGACTGGAAGATATCGTCGAGCGCGGCTGAATAGTTTTCCATAAGGCTAACTATCACGTCGAAATAGTTAGCTCAATGGATAAGTTTAAAAATCGCGAAAATTCTTTGCCGCAGGGAATAATCCGTCGGGTTGCGGTGTCTCTTGATATGCTGGCGGCAGAGGCCGCCCGAACCAAGGAGGATATGTCCATGAAGATCCGCTTTATCGTTCCCGCCCTCGTTCTGGCTTTTGCCGGAACGGCCTACGCCGCCCCTATGGTCGAAACCGTCAAGACCGCCAAGGGCGATGTGCTGGCGGGCGAAAAAGGCATGACGCTCTACACTTTCAAGAACGACAAGAAGGGCGTATCCAATTGTTATGACAAATGCGCGGTGAACTGGCCGCCGTTTTTCGCAGCCGCCAGCGACAAGGCCGAGGGCGCCTATTCCCTCGTGAAGCGCAAGGATGGCAAGATGCAGTGGGCAAAGGATGGCATGCCGCTTTATTACTGGGTCAAGGATACCAAGAAGGGCGATGCCACCGGTGATGGTGTGAACGGTGTATGGGATGCCGCAAAACCCTGATGGCATGACGGACGAAAAGCGGGGGAACCATTCCCCCGCAGCCGGCAGTTTCGAAACCGAAATGCTGGCGCTGATGCCCATGCTGCGCCGTTACTCCCGCAGCCTTTCCCGTTCAGATGCCGATGGCGAGGACCTTTTGCAGGACTGCGTGGAAAAGGCGCTGGCCAATAAAAGGCAATGGCGCGGAACGGGTTTGAAATCATGGGCTTATACGATAATGACGAATCTTTATCGTAACCGCCACCGCGCCGAGAAACGCCACCCGTCCGAGAGCCTGGACGGCCATGAGAGCATCGCCATTGCCGACACCCTCGGCGATACGCTGGAGAATGACCGGCTGCACGGTGCTCTGGCACTTCTTTCACCGGACATGCGCGCCGTGCTGATGCTGGTGACGGTGGAAGGCTACAGCTATCAGGAGGCGGCAGAGACATTGTCGATCCCGCTCGGCACCGTCATGTCCAGACTGTCCCGCGCCCGCGAAACCCTTCGCCAGCATCTGGCGGCGGATAATATCATTCCCCTGCGGAGACCAAGATGAAACGGCTAGAGGCCATAACCGAAGACGATCTGCACGCCTATGTCGACGGACTTCTTTCCGACGATGACCGCGCGGCTGTCGAGGCCTGGCTGGCGGAAAGGCCGGAAGAGCAGGCCCGCGTGGAGGAATGGAGAAAACAGGCCGATATTCTGCGCAATGCCTTCGCCTCCTATGCCGCCGCGCATCCGCATGATGCATCGATGCTCAGCCCGCAAAAGAGGGACCGCGCATGGCGGGCAAAACCGGTTCTCCTGCAAACAGCGGCAGCCCTTTTGATCTTCGTGGCGGGTGCCGCGGCGGGCAGACTTCTACCGCCGTCTTTTTCCACGCCGCAGGACGTGACACTGGCGTCGCTGACGACGGATATTCCGGCGCAGGCGAAATCCGCCTATCTCATATATGCGAGCGAGGTGCGCCATCCCGTCGAAGTCGGCGCCGGAGAACAGCAGCATCTCGCCACATGGCTCGGCAAGCGGCTCGGTTACCCCTTCACCATCCCCGATCTCTCGAAGATCGGATACGACCTCGTCGGCGGGCGTGTTATCCCCGTCAGTGGCAAACCGGGCGCAATGTTGATGTATCAGGACAAGACCGGCCGTCGGGTGACGGTGCTGATCGGCCACAACGAGGAAAACCGCACCACCAGCTTCCGCATGGCCAGCGCCGACGGCATCGAGACCTTCTACTGGATCGACAATGAACTGGGTTACGCCGTGTCCGCCGAGCTGACGCGCGACGAGGTGCAGGCAATCGCCGAGGAATGCTACCGGCAGTTCCCGACGTGAAGACCGCTATTTCAGCATCGGCCAGAGGCTGATGACGAGAAGCACGGCCATGGTGATATTGAACCATTTGAGCCGGACGGGCACAGCCAGCCATTCCCGCAATGCCGAGCCGAAACCGGCCCAGGTGGAAACGCTGGGAAGATTGACCGCGGCGAAGGCCACACCGACGAGAAGGACGGTGAGGAAATATTGCCGCTCATCCGTATAGGTCGCCATCGCCGTCACCGCCATCACCCACGCCTTGGGATTGACCCACTGAAAGGCGGCCGCGGCAAGGAAACTCATCGGCTCCGATGCGGCCGAACCTTCGCTCAGGCTGCGGGAGGTGCCGATCTTCCACGCGATCCAGACGAGATAAAGCCCGCCTGCGAATTTCAGCCCGGTGTAAAGCACGGGCACCGAATGCAGCAACGCGCCGAGACCGAAGCCGACCCCAATCAGCAGCGACAGGAACCCCGCCCCGATGCCAAGCATATGCGGGATGGTGCGGCGGAATCCGAAATTCACGCCGGAGGCAAAAAGCATCATATTGTTCGGGCCGGGCGTGATGGATGTGGTGAAGGCAAACAGCACCAGCGCGACAAGAGTTTCGACAGTCATGATTTCTCCTTGAGCCGAAATCCTATCCGTCGGGCCAAAATCAGGCCACCCCGCCGGATCGATAGCCGAGGTCAATTTTTTTGATGGATCGATCCTCTCCATGCCGGCTTTGAGAAGTCGGAACAAAGTTCTATTGTCCGATGACCAACCGCTGGAGCGAACCCATGTATGACGATATTCCTTCCGTCACCCTGCCCTCCGGAAAAGAGGTTCCCGCCCTTGGCCTCGGCACCTGGAACATGGGGGAGACGAGATCATCCGCGCCGCAGGAGGTCGAAAGCATCCGCAAGGCGATCGATCTCGGCATGACGCTGATCGACACGGCGGAAATGTATGCGGACGGCAGATCGGAAGAGGTGGTCGGCGCGGCCATCGCCGGTCGTCGACAGGACGTGTTCCTGGTCAGCAAGGTCTACCCCTGGAACGCCAGCGACAAAGGCACGGCAGAGGCCTGCGAGCGCAGCCTTGCAAGGCTCGGCACCGACCATATCGACCTCTATCTGCTGCACTGGCGCGGCGAGCATTCGCTTGCGGAAACCGTGGCGGCTTTCGAAAGGCTGAAGAGCGACGGCAAGATCGGCGACTGGGGCGTCTCCAATTTCGACACCGACGACATGGAGGAGCTTTTCGCGGTTCCCGGCGGCAAGAACTGCGCCGCCAATCAGGTGCTTTACAATCTGTCCCGGCGTGGGCCGGAGTTTTCGCTGCTGCCCTGGTGCCAGGAGCGCGGCGTGCCGCTGATGGCCTATTCCCCCATCGAGCAGGGCCGCATCTTGAAGAACCACGAACTCATCCGCATCGCCAAGGCCTATCAGGCGACACCGGCGCAACTGGCGCTCGCCTTTCTTCTGGAGAGGGACGGCGTCATCGCCATTCCTAAATCCGCCAGCGTTTCCCGTGTCGAGGAAAATCGCGGCGCGACCGATCTTGAAATAACTGAGGAAGACTGGGCCGCTCTCGACGCCGTCTTCCCGCCGCCAACGCGCAAGACCTCGCTGGAAATGCTGTGAGGTAACAGAGGGTTACGAAACACTTCGGAATCAATCGCTCAAGCGGTTGAATCGGAATGTGAACGCCAGGCCGAAAAGCAGGCCCGTTGTTCGGGGATGCGTCATCAGTCCCAGACCAGACCAAACGGCGCGACAAGCCGCGCCGTCAGACCATGAAAACGCACCGCGCTTCATCACGGTATACGGTGTTCATATTCCTCTTTCAGCCCCAGCCAGGTATCCCAGAAGGGTCCCGGCTCCTCTTCCTGAAGCCGGGCAGCGAGAATATCGAGGTGCACGTGCCAGCCGGCGCTGACATTGAGCTTGGTCGTGCGATCCACAAGCCGGCGATGGATCAGCGTCAGAAGCACGTCCTTGCCCAAAGCCTGAAGCTCGATGGACACCTCCGCGCCCTCGCCCCAACTGAAGACAAGGCGGTGCGGCGGAACGACGGTGATGATGCGGGACGCCATCCTGTGCTCTTCGGAAAAGCCTTCCGGGCGACGGCCCGGCGGATCGGAAAGCTCATCGTTACGCCAGACGAGTTCGAACGGCGCATCGGGCGCAAGCCGCATTTCGCCGGAAGCGAGCCAGCGACGGCGAAGCTCGCTTTGTGTCAGATAGGCCCATACCCGCTCGATCGGCCCCGGCAGCAGCCGTTCGATCTTCAGGGTCGTCGGTTCGACAAGACGGCCATAGGCGTCGGGCATTGCAATATCAGCCATTGTCATTTCCTCCATCTGCAGGGATTTTTCCCTGATCATCCTCCCTGAGCATCTGCTCAAGAATATCGAGGCGGCTGCCCCAGAACTGTCGGTAGAAATCGAGCCATTCATGCGCCTCTGCCAAGGGTTCCGGCGCAAGGCGGCAGACATGGATACGCCCCCTCACCTCGCGGCGGATAAGCCCCGCATTTTCCAGCGCCTTGATATGTTTCGAGGCGGCGGCGAGCGATATGTCGAACGGCCGGGCCAACTGGCTCACCGTTCGCTCACCAAGGGAAAGATCGCGTAGCATCGTGCGCCGCGTGGCGTCGCCAAGGGCATGAAAGACGGTATCGAGATGTGAAGCGGATAATTCAACCATGTTGTTGAATATAGACCGTCGATGCGGAAAGTCAACCATATGGTTGAATATCTGCCGATCCGGGTGAAGTCATAAAAAAACCCGCGGCGAACCGCGGGCTTATATTCCAGCATATGCTCCGGATATGGAGGTTACATCCCCTGCGGGCCGCGATTCATCGCCGCGATACCGGTGCGGCAAATCTCGATCAGGCCGAGCGGCTTGATGATCGCCACGAACTGGTCGATCTTCGACGACTTGCCGGTGATCTCGAAGATGAAATGCTCCACCGTCGCATCCACCACCTTGGCCTGAAACGCATCGGCAAGGCGCAGCGTCTCAGCACGGTCCTCGCCGGAACCGGCGACCTTGATGAGCGCCACTTCGCGCTCGATAGGCCGCTCCTGCCCGAGTTCGCGGGCGCGAACGGTGAGATCGAGAACCCGGTGCACCGGCACGATGCGCTCAAGCTGCGCCTTGATCTGCTCCAGCACGATGGGTGTGCCGCGGGTAACGATGGTGATGCGCGACAGATGCGCCTCATGTTCCGTTTCCGAAACCGTCAGGCTTTCGATGTTGTAGCCGCGGCCGGAAAACAGGCCGATGACCCGGGCGAGGACGCCCGGCTCGTTGCTGACGAGAACCGACAGCGTGTGATTTTCGACGGCAGCCGTTTCCTTCTGGATGAAATAAGCCGAGCCGGTGGGTTGTAGGTGTGCGTTCATGTCCTTTTCCTCTCCCGGCTCAGACTAGCTGACGGCCCTTGGCGTCAATGGCGTTGGCAACCGCTTCATCCGTCGCCTCATCCGGCAACAGCATCTCGTTATGGGCTTTACCAGACGGGATCATCGGGAAGCAATTGGCAAGATTGGCGACGCGGCAATCGAAAATGACCGGCTTCTTGACCGCGATCATTTCTGCAATCTTGTCGTCCAGTTCCTTCGGGTCGTCGCAATACATGCCGACCGCGCCATAGGCCTCCGCCAGCTTGACGAAATCGGGCATCGCTTCCGTATAGGAGTTGGACAGGCGGTTGCCATGCAGCAGCTGCTGCCATTGGCGCACCATGCCCATATACTGGTTGTTGAGGATGAAGATTTTCACCGGCAGACCGTACTGGATGGCGCAGGACATTTCCTGAATGCACATCTGGATCGAGGCGTCACCGGCAATGTCGATGACCAGCGCGTCCGGATGCGCGACCTGAACGCCGATGGCCGCCGGCAGGCCGTAGCCCATGGTGCCAAGACCGCCCGAGGTCATCCAATGGTTCGGCTCCTCGAAACCGAAGAACTGCGCCGCCCACATCTGATGCTGGCCGACTTCAGTGGTGATATAGGTGTCGCGGCCCTTCGAAGCCTCATAAAGCCGCTGCAAGGCATATTGCGGCATGATGACATCGTTGGAATTCTTGTAGGCGAAGGAATTGCGGGCGCGCCAGCGCTCGATCTGCGCCCACCAGTCAGCCGTCTGCGCCTTCTCAACCTTCTTCGGCAGAGCGCGCCACAGGCGAACCATATCCTCCAGAACATGGCTGACATCGCCGATGATCGGCACGTCGACGCGAACCGTCTTGTTGATCGAGGACGGGTCGATATCGATATGGATCTTCTTGGAATTCGGCGAGAACGCATTGATGCGGCCGGTAATTCGGTCGTCGAAACGCGCACCGACGCAGACCAGAACGTCGCAATCATGCATCGTCATATTGGCTTCGTAGGAACCGTGCATGCCCAGCATGCCGAGCCAGTTCTTGCCGGAAGCCGGATAGGCGCCGAGACCCATCAGCGTCGAGGTGATCGGGAAGCCGGTCAGCTCGACCAGTTCGCGCAGCAGCCGGGTTGCCTCCGGGCCGGAATTGATGACGCCGCCGCCGGTATAGAAAACCGGCTTCTTCGCCTTCGACATCAGGTCGATGGCGGCATGAATGGCGTTGAGATCGCCCTGAACCTTCGGCTTGTAGCTCTCATGCTGGGTGGCGGCGGAAGGCGGCGTGTAGGTGCCGGTGGCGAACTGGATGTCCTTCGGAATATCGACGACGACAGGACCGGGACGACCCGTCTGCGCGATCCGGAAGGCTTCATGGATGATGCCCGCCAGTTCGTTGACGTCCTTGACCAGCCAATTGTGCTTGGTGCAGGGGCGCGTGATACCGACGGTATCGCATTCCTGGAACGCATCGGAACCGATGAGCGATGTCGGAACCTGGCCGGACAGGCAGACGAGCGGAATGGAATCCATCAGCGCATCCTGCAGCGGGGTGACCGCATTGGTGGCGCCGGGGCCGGACGTGACGAGCATGACGCCGACCTTGCCGGTGGAACGGGCATAACCTTCTGCGGCGTGGCCAGCGCCCTGCTCGTGGCGCACGAGAATATGCTGGATGTCTTCCTGCTGGAAAATCTCGTCATAGATCGGAAGCACGGCACCGCCAGGATAACCGAAGATGTGCTCGACGCCATTGTCCTTCAGCGCCTGCAGAACGATCTCCGCACCTGTCATGCGATTGCTGTTTTCCGTATTGTCCTTATCCGTCATTGCCTGTTTCCATCCCGCTTTGGCTTTGGATATCGAGGAGCCCGAGGGCCTGTTTGAAGACATAAAAAAAGGCCCCTAGAGGAGCCTCGTTCAGCGCATGGGTGCTTTCGCCGGATGGTTACACCATCCTGCCCATGCGCCGTCCCACCACGATAAGTACGTTAAGATTTTTCATGGGCCGGAGTGTTAGCCAGAAATGCGCCAGCCGTCAACGCATATTGCCGGAAAAAATCGCCGTCGCCTTCTTTTATTACCCGAAAGGCTGCTTCGGCGAAATTTTCGAACGCAGCCGATACACATGTTGTTAAGCATAATCTTTTAATATCGAGAACGCAGATACTGCCCGCACCACCGCGATCATCCGCATGTACCGGGAAAAAATGTGAGTAACGACACGTTTCATAATGCGTCCCGCATGGACGAAAACGAACGGCGATCCGGCCAGCAGCCGGCGAACCGCATGCTGGGCCGCGTCATCGCCTGTAACGGTGCGCATGCCACCATCGCCGCCGAAACCGAACCCGGCACCACCGATGCATCGCAGCTCTGGTCCGTCGGACGCCTTATCTCCATCGAAATGGGTACGAGCCGCGTCGCAGCGCTGGTCTTTTCCATGCGAACCGGCGAGGAATACTGGGCGGCGGACAGGCCGAACAGGCTGCTGATCGACGTTGAACTGGTGGGCGAAGTCTATCGCACCGAGGATGGCAGCGAGCGCTTTTCCACCGGCATTTCCCGTTATCCCTATCTCGGTGCGGTGGCGCATCGCATCCGCACCAGCGATCTTGCCAAGATTTACGACAGCGGCAAGCGCGACGCCTGCACGATCGGCAGGCTGACGCAGGACGATACGATCAACGCCACCATCAGCATTCCCCAGATGCTCGCCAAACATTTCGCCGTCGTCGGCTCGACGGGCGTGGGCAAGACCACCGCCGTCTCGCTGCTTCTGAACAAGGCGATCGAGACCGACCCGAAGCTGCGCGTCCTCATTCTCGATCCGCATAATGAATTCGCGGCCGCCTTTCCCGATCATTCGGTCGTCATCGACACCGATACGCTGGATCTTCCCTTCTGGCTGATGCGCCTTGAGGAATTTGCGGAAGTGATTTTCCGCGGCCGCAAACCGGTGCCGGAAGAAATGGATGTCCTTCGCGACCTCGTTCCGGAAGCGAAAAAAGCATTTCGCGGCACCGAGGGTTCCGCCGTGCGTCGCACCTCCGACAAAAGCGCGATCACGCCGGATACGCCGGTGCCCTATCGCATGGCCGATCTTCTCGCCCTCATCGACGAGCGTATCGGCCGGCTGGAAGGGCGTGGCGAAAAACCCGCGCTGCGTTCGCTGAAAGGCCGCATCCTCTCGGCCATCAACGACACGCGCTACAATTTCATGTTCTCCAGCAATACGATCAGCGACACCATTCTGGAGACGGTCGCGCATATTTTCCGCATTCCGGGGGAAGGCAAGCCGATTTCGGTGTTCCAGCTTTCCGGCATCCCCTCCGAAGTGGTGAATTCGGTGGTCTCCGTCCTCTGCCGCATGTCTTTCGAACTGGCGGTGCTGGCGCGCGGCTCGCTGCATATGCTTGTCGTCTGCGAAGAAGCGCACCGTTATGTACCCGCCGACCCCGAGCGCGGCTTTTTCCCCACCCGGCAATCCATTGCCCAGATCGCCAAGGAAGGCCGTAAATACGGCATTTCGCTCGGCGTCATCAGCCAGCGGCCAAGCGAATTGGACCAGACCATCCTGTCGCAATGCTCGACCGTTTTCGCCATGCGGCTGTCGAACGAGATCGACCAGAAGATCATTCTCTCCGCCGTACCGAACGCATCGACCTCGACCACCAGCTTTCTGTCTTCCATCGGCAATGGCGAGGCCATCGCCTTTGGCGAGGCCGTCAATGTACCGATGCGCATGCGTTTCGACCGCGTGGCCACAGCCAAATTGCCGAAAGCAAGCGGCACCATCAGCCATACGAACCATGAAACCCCTGACACGGTCGATCTGAACAACATCGTCACCCGCATGCGCGCCACGGCCAAGCCTGTTATCACCGGCTTCCAGCAAAGCGTCGAAGCAGCCTTTTCCGATCTGCCGGAGCCGGCAGCCGCACCACGGGAGACGGACGACATCGATCGCTGGAAGCGGGAACTGGGAACGGCCGCACCGGAGGGATACGAGCCCTACCGCCCGGACATGCTGCCCGGCCGCACGCTCTCCGCATCGCCAAATCCGGCGGCAACCGATGCCGCCTCCGGCGCGGTCAACGAATTGCGCAAGGCGAGTTTCCAGATGCAGGCGCAGAATGGCCCGCCGCCTGGCGATGCACGTCCTTCGCTCCGCGAAAGCCTGCTGAAGAAGCCGCTAGGCAGTCTCTACCGGAAAGACTGACGGGCGCTCTCACGGCTGGATACGTGTCCAGTCGTCGCCCATCTGGTTGCGGAACCAGGTCATCTGCCGTTTGGCATATTGACGTGTCGCGGCCGCCGATTTTTCGATGACCTCCGCCTCGCCGATGCGCCCGGCCAGCATATCGGCGATCTGGGCAACGCCGATCGCCTTCATTGCGGTGGCATCGGATGCGAGGTTGAGCGCGAGAAGCGCCTGCACCTCCTCCACCGCCCCGCTATCCATCATCATCTCGAAACGCCGGTTGATGCGGTCATGCAGCACGGGCCTTTGCGGCAGGACGACGAATTTTTGCGCCCGGTCGGGATCGACGATCATCGGGCCGCTGGCGCGCTGAAAATCCCGGATCGACTTTCCGGTCGCCTTGAGCACCTCCAGCGCCCGGACGATACGCTGGCCGTCTCCCGGCTGCAGCATATCCGCCATGGCTGGATCGTGCCGTGTGAGTTCGGCATGGAGCGCAGCCGCCCCCTCCCCGATCAGCTTGGCACGCAGCCCATCGCGGATGTCATCGGGAATGACGGGCATGTCGGAAAGCCCTCCCGTCAGCGCCTTGAAATAAAGCCCCGTACCGCCGACGATGACGGGCAAACGCCCCTGCCCGCGCAAATCCGCAAGCAGGGCGGAAATGTCCCGCAGCCATTCGCCGGTTGAATAGAGGCTGCTCGCCGGCACATGGCCGTAGAGAAGATGCGGCACGCCCTCCATCTCGTCGTCGGACGGCCGCGCGGTCAGCACCCGCAGCGTGTCGTAAACCTGCATGCTGTCGGCATTGATGACGACGCCGTCCCGCTCCCGCGCCAGACGAAGCGCAAGCGCGGACTTGCCGCTTGCCGTCGGGCCGGTTATCAGGATCGCATCAAAATTCTCATCAAGGTTTTTCATCATGGCTCTCGTTGCCACGCTTATCGCCAATCCGTCAAATCCTGTTCTGACACCGGCCCTCGGCGAGGCGGCCGCAAAGGCCGTCAACGCATCGGGCCTTTATTGGCTGGCCGATGGCATTGCCTGCGATATCGCCCTGCCTTCCGGCACCGCAGCCGAACAGGCTCGCAGTGCTATTGCAGCCACGCTTGTCGGAAAACCGATCGATATCGTCATCCAGGAACAGGATCAGCGCCGCAAGAAACTGCTGATCGCCGATATGGATTCGACCATGATCGGCCAGGAATGCATTGATGAGCTGGCCGCCGAAGTCGGGCTGAAGGAAAAAGTTTCCGCCATTACCGCCCGCGCCATGAATGGCGAGATCGCCTTCGAACCCGCACTGCGGGAACGTGTGGCGCTGCTGAAGGGCCTGCCTGTCTCGGTGATCGATGATGTCATCGAAAAGCGCATCACGCTTACCCCCGGCGGCAGGGAGCTGATCGCCACCATGAAGGCCAAGGGCTATTACACCGCCCTCGTTTCCGGCGGCTTCACCGTCTTCACCGGCCGCGTCGCCGCCATGCTGGGTTTTGACGAGAACCGCGCCAATCTGCTCGGCGAAGCCGATGGCGAGCTTGACGGCACCGTTGCCGAACCCATCCTCGGCAAACAGGCCAAGGTGGATGCGCTGAACGATATCGCCGCAAGGCTCGGCATCTCGCCGGAAGAGGCAATGGCGGTCGGCGATGGCGCCAACGATCTCGGCATGCTGCATCTGGCCGGCGCCGGCGTTGCCCTGCACGCCAAGCCGGCCGTGGCCGCCGAGGCGCAGATGCGCATCGACCATGGCGACCTGACGGCGCTTCTTTACATCCAGGGCTACCGCAAGACGGATTTTGTCACTCCATGATTATCCGAGAGACGCCACGACTCATTCTGCGCGAATGGAAGGAGAGCGACCGTGACCTGTTCCGCGAAATCAACGCCGACGAAAAGGTCATGGAGTTTTTCCCCTTCCGCCGCAGCCATGCGGAAGCGGACGCCGTGCTGGAAACCATCAACGGCATGATCCGCGGCAGCGGCTATGGTTTTTATGCGATGGAACTGCGCGAAACCGGCGAGGTCATGGGCTTCTGCGGCATCTCCCCCGTCATGAACCTCGATCCGCCCTTCCCGGTCGGCACCATGGAGATCGGCTGGCGGCTCGCCACCCGCTTCTGGGGCCACGGCTATGTCACGGAAGCGGCGCAGTCGCTGCTCGTCATGGCCTTCGACGAAAAGGAAACGCCGGAAATCGTCTCCTTCGCCGTCCACAACAACCACCGTTCGACGGCGGTGATGGAGCGCATCGGCCTGAAGCGCGATCCTTCCCGCGATTTCGACCATCCGCGCGTGCCGGAAGATACGCATCCGCATCTGCGGCCGCACGTCACCTATGCGCTGACGCTGGAGGAATGGCGGGCGCGATAAGAAACCTGCCCGCCAGTTCCGTCATTTCACCGCGGCATTGCCGCCATCGGCGAACAGAGCGGCACCGGCGACGAAGCTCGCCATGGGGCTCGCGAGGAAAAGCGCTGCCCGCGCAATTTCCGGCGGCTCAGCGATACGTTTCATCGCGTGCAGGCCGGCGGCCCATTCCTTTTGCGCGTCGTCTCCTGCGGCAGGTGTATCGACCCCGCCGGGCAGCAGCGCATTGGCGCGAATGCCTTTGACCGCATAGTCGGCGGTGATGCCTTTCACCAGCCCCATCAACCCCGCCTTGGCCGCGCCATAGGCCGCCATGCCCGGTATGCCGGCACTGGTGCCGACAAAGCTCGAGGTAAAGACGATGGAGCCTCCACCCCGCATCAACATCGGCGGTATTTGGTAACGCGCCCCCAGAAAGGCGGAGGTGAGATTGACGTTGAGCGCATGATCCCATTCCGCTGGCGAAATCTCCGCCAGCGGCTTCATGGCTCCCACCGCACCGGCATTGTTGACGGCGATATCGAGGCCACCGAAGACGCTTATGGCCTCATCCGCTAACCGGGAATGGGTTTCGGCAACACCGGCATCGCCAGCAACCGTGTGGACACGGCCGCCAGCCTCACGAATGTCTGCGGCAACCTCATGCAGGGCCTTTTCGCCGCGCGCGTTGATGATAACGGCCGCACCTTCGGCGGCAAACAGGATCGCCGTCGCCCGGCCGATGCCGGATGACGCGCCGGTGATGATGGCAACCTTGTTTTCGAGTAATTTCATATCCTTGGCCTCCGTTCGATGGAGGCCAAGAATTAGAGAGCAGCCGGGATCACAACCACCCGATTCCTGCCCGGCCGGGCGGAAAGCGCCTTATTCCAGCGGCAGCGCCACGACGCGCAGATTGCCCTGCGCATCGGCCACCATCATATGCGCATTCTTGCGGCCTTCGGATTTCAGGCCGTTGACGCGCACCAGCACGTCGCCCGGAACTTCCATGAAGTCCTGCCCGACCTCGACGATGATATCGCCGGCCTTCATGCCCTTCTGCTCGGCGGGCGAACCCGGATCGACGCTCGCCACCAGCACGCCTTCGACGCTTTCGGCAATGCCCTTTTCGGTGCGCAACTCGTTGCTCAGCACCACGAGATTCATGCCGAGCACGCTCTGCGGCGCCTCGCGCACTTCCGGCGTCTGGTCCTGCGCCTGATCGTCGGCGCCGCCATCATCTTCCGGTGCAACCACACCGCTATCGCCATCTTCGCTCTGCTGATCTTCGGCCGAGGCCTTTTCGTCGGTCGTATCCTGCAATTGCCCAAGCTTGACCTTGACGGTCTCCTCCTTGCCGTCACGCAGGATCACCACATCGACCTCCTTGCCGACCGGGCTTTCCGCCACGATCCGCAAGAGGTCGCGCATTTCATGAATATCCTTGCCGTCGAATTTCAGCACGACATCGCCGGCCTGGATCGGGCCGTTCTCCACCGGTCCGCCCTTGGCGACGCCGGAGATGAGCGCACCTTTTGCGCTGTCCATGCCGAGGCTTGCCGCCACATCGTCGGTGACGGGCTGAACACGAACGCCGAGCCAGCCGCGACGCGTCTCGCCGAACTCGATGAGCTGCTGGACGATATTCTGGGCAAGCTCCGTCGGCACGGCGAAACCGATGCCGATCGAACCGCCGCTCGGGGAAATGATCGCCGTATTGATGCCGATCACCTCGCCCTTCATGTTGAAGAGCGGACCGCCGGAATTGCCCTTGTTGATGGCCGCATCCGTCTGGATGAAATTGTCATAGGGACCGGCATTGATGTTACGCCCGCGCGCGGAAATGACGCCGACTGTCAGCGAGCCGCCAAGCCCGAAGGGGTTGCCGATGGCCATCACCCAGTCGCCGATGCGCATGCTGCGCGAATCGCCAAACTTGACGGCCTTCAGCGGCGTTTTCGGCTCCACCTTCAACACCGAAAGGTCGGTCTTGGTATCCGTGCCAACCAGCGTCGCCTTGAGCTTCGAGCCATTCGGGAAAATCACCTCGATGGCGTCGGCGCCCTCGATGACGTGGTTGTTGGTGACAACGTAGCCGGCCGGATCGATGACGAAACCCGAGCCCAGCGAACTCACCTTTTCGCCGCCCTCGGGCTTCTGGCTGTCGAAATAATCCTTGAAGAATTCCTGAAAGGGCGAGCCCTCCGGCAGACGCGGCGGAACCGGGCCCTTGCCCTCGGTCTTGACGTTCTGCGACGTGGAAATATTCACCACCGCATCGAGAAGCGGCTCGGCAAGATCGGCCACCGATTCCGGCCCATGGCTCTGCGCTCTCGCAGCAACCGGCGCCGTCAGGCTACCTGCCACAAGCGCGATGCCCGCGACTGCGGCGATGCTGCTGCGAAAAGGCGAAAGAAGGGTCACGGCCATAAGCGTCCTCGCGTTTCAAATAGTCTTGCCCTGCATATATCGGCAAAGCATAAGGCGGAATGATGAAGTGTAAAAATACCTTTTCGTGAACAGGCGGGGGACGCCTTGCCCTTAGCCACAGCATTGGCACGAAAACGGACCAAAAAGAAAGGGCCGGTAAAACCGGCCCCTCCAAAATCATTTTATCCGCTATCAGTTCGCCGGCGCTGGCGCAGGGGCAGCCGGAGCAGCCGGAGCCGCACCGTCGATATTGTTGAAATAACGGAAGAAGGTCGAGTCCGGAGACAGAACCAGCGTCGTGCCGTTGCCGTTCAGCGCATTGGCATAGGCCGACATGGAGCGATAGAACTCGAAGAAGTTCGGATCGCGCTGGAAAGCCTCGCCGAACACCTTGTTGCGCTCCGCATCGCCTTCACCACGCAGCACTTCGGACTGACGGCGGGCGTCAGATTCCAGTTCGACGACCTGGCGGTCGGCGATAGCGCGGCGGCGCTGCGCTTCTTCGTTACCGCGGGCGCGGATCAATTCGGCCTCGGCCAGACGTTCCGACTTCATGCGCTCGAAGGTCTGCTGCGAGACTTCCTGCGTCAGGTCGGTACGGCGGATGCGGACATCGACGATGCTGATGCCGAGCGATTCCGCATCGGGACGCAGATCGTCACGCACTTCCTGCATCATCGATGCACGTGCATCCGAAAGCGCCGATTCGAAACCGCGCAGACCGTAGACCCGGCGCAGCGATGCGTCGAGACGGGTACGCAGGCGCGATTCCGCCGACATCTGGTCACCCGAGACCGTCTGCCGGAAGCGGCGCGCATCCGTGATGCGATAGACCACGAAGGCATCGACCTCGTAGAACTTGCCGCCGGAAACCTGAACACGAATATTGTCGTGATCGAAGCGCAGCGCCCGGTTCTCGATATATTGTACCCGGTCGGCATCCATGAAGGCGAAGGGCAGCTTGAAATAGAGGCCCGGCGCGGTTTTCACATCCTGGATTTCACCGAAGCGGACGACGATGGCCTGCTGGCGCTCGTTGACGACGAAGATCGACGAATAACCGAGGAAAAGCACGACGGCGAGACCGACGAGAATGGCAGAAAGACGGTTACCCATATCAGTTGCCTCCCTGCTGTGCTGCGCCCGGATTGTTGCGCATGATCTCGTTCAGAGGCAGATAAGGCACCACGCCCTGTTTCTCGTCGATGATGATCTTGTTGGAGCCCTTCAGGACCTGTTCCATCGTTTCCAGGAACATGCGCTGGCGGGTCACGTCCGGCGCGGTGCGATACTGGTCATAGATGGAGACGAAGCGCTGCGCCTCACCCTGCGCCTCGTTGACGACGCGCGACTTGTAGGCGTTCGCTTCTTCGAGGATCTGCGCGGCCTGACCGCGAGCGGCGCCGAGCTTCTGGTTGGCGTACTGGTTGGCTTCCTGAACGAAGCGGTCTTCGTCCTGTTCGGCACGCTGCACTTCGTCGAAGGCATCGGCCACTTCGCGCGGCGGCGCCGCATCTTCGATGGCCACGGCATTGATGGAAATGCCGGCGCCATAACCGTCCATGGTGGACTGGATGATGGTGCGCACATCCGCCGCAATCGCCTGACGGTTATCGCGGAAAATGTCCTGTGCCGGACGACGGCCGACGACTTCGCGCATGGCGCTTTCGGAAACCTGCTGCAGGGTTTCGGCCGGGCTGTCGACGTTGAAGAGATAGGATTTCGGATCCGAAACCGTATAGAGCACCGAGAACTGCACGTTGACGATGTTCTGGTCGCCGGTCAGCATCACGCCGCTCGACGAAGACGACGAGGCGCGCGAACCGATATTCTGCTGCTGCTCGGTGACCTTGACGATTTCAACCGTCTCGATTGGCCACAGATGGAAATGCAGGCCGGGCATCGAGATTTCGTCCTTCGGGCGGCCGAAACGCAGCTCCACGCCGCGCTCGTCCGGCTGGACGGTATAGATGGACTGGATGCTGAGGAAAACCAGCACGACGAGAACCACGATGGCAACTGCGCCGCCGTTGAAGCCGCCGGGCAGCACATTCTTGAAACGGTCCTGGCTGCGCCGGATGATCTCTTCCAGATCGGGCGGGCCGCCATTGCCGCCGCCACCGCCGCGAGGCCGGTTAGGCCCCTGCCCCCATGGGCCGCCACCGCCGCCCTGGTTGTTTCCTCCACCGCCGCCGCCCCAAGGGCCGCCGCCGCCATTCTGATTGCTCCAGGGCATCAATACCTCTTTATAAAAGCCTCTCCCGGTTCCGTTCGAAAGCGATTGCTCGCGTGCGGCGGGAATATCGACCCGTTATAGGAAGGAGAAGCGTCCGTTTCAACGCAGAGGTGGTAACTAAATACCCAATCAGGGTAAATAGTTCACTTTGACGCGGCTCTTCGCACATAAGTGGTAAACAGAACCGGATAATTGTCCTTTTCCCCTGCGGGAGCGGGGATTTCCTCGATTTTCTCAAAAACGGCAGGATCGATTTCCGGAAAAAAAGTGTCGCCATCGAGCTTTACCGCGACATGGGTGACGGAAAGTTGATCGGCGAAGGGCATGGCCTGACGGTAAATCTCACCGCCACCCGCCACGAAGACCTCATCCACACCCAGTTCTGCAGCCTTGCTTCTGGCAAGCTTCAAAGCCTCCTCCAGCGAGGAGACGACATCCACGCCTTGCGGCCGGTAATCGGCATT
This sequence comes from Agrobacterium sp. CNPSo 2736, assembly GCF_004005385.1. Taxonomy (NCBI): domain Bacteria; kingdom Pseudomonadati; phylum Pseudomonadota; class Alphaproteobacteria; order Hyphomicrobiales; family Rhizobiaceae; genus Agrobacterium; species Agrobacterium sp. CNPSo 2736. The sequence goes on from NZ_RZTX01000009.1 coordinate 78,515, forward strand.
GCGGCTGACGATGATATGCGGGCGGCCCGGCAATGGACGCTCGCCGACGGATAAAAATGTCTTGCGGCCCATGATGAGCGGCTTGCCCATCGTCATCGCCTTGAAGCGCTTGAGGTCGGTGGAGAGTTTCCACGGCATGTCGAGGTCGCGGCCGATGACGCCGTTTTCGGACACCGCAACGATGATGGTGACGCGCGGCTCGCTCATACCGCGATCGGCGCCTTGATGCTTGAATCGGCCTCGTAGTTTTCCAGCGTAAAGTCTTCGAACTTAAAGGCGAAAAGGTCCTTCACATCCGGATTGAGGCGCATCGTCGGCAGGGCCTTGGGCGTGCGCGTCATCTGCAGCTTCGCCTGCTCGAAATGATTGGCATAGATATGCGCATCGCCGAGCGTATGGACGAAATCGCCCGGCTTCAGGCCAGTGACCTGCGCTACCATCAGCGTCAGAAGCGCATAGGACGCGATGTTGAACGGCACGCCGAGGAAAATGTCCGCCGAGCGCTGATAGAGCTGGCAGGACAGCTTTCCATCGGAAACATAGAACTGGAACAGGCAATGGCAGGGCGGCAGCGCCATTTCATCCACCAGCGCCGGGTTCCAGGCCGAAACGATGTGACGGCGGGAGTTCGGATTGGTTTTCAGGCTCTCGATCAAAAGCGCGATCTGATCGACGTGGCGACCGTCCGGTGCGGGCCACGAGCGCCACTGCGCACCATAGACCGGGCCGAGATCGCCGTTCTCGTCGGCCCACTCGTCCCAGATGGAAACGCCGTTTTCCTTGAGATAGGCGATATTGGTATCGCCCTTCAGGAACCACAGCAGTTCATGAATGATGGAGCGCAGATGCAGCTTCTTGGTGGTGAGAACCGGAAAACCTTGCGCAAGGTCGAAACGCATCTGGTAACCGAACACCGAGCGCGTACCCGTGCCGGTGCGGTCTCCGCGGTCGGAGCCGGTTTCCATCACATGCCGGAGAAGATCGAGATATTGTTTCATGCGTTCTGCCGCCGATTCCCTGATATCCAGGGAATATAATAGCACAGGGCGGCAGAACCAATCACCGGGGAAACGCTTATCCCCGCCTTTCAGGAAAAATCAGAGAGATTGCAGTTTCCCGAGTTCCTTGGCGACCAGATAATAAAAGGTCACGCGCGATTTGGAGCGGTCCGCCGCCATGGCCTTGGCAACGGCATCGATTGCCTGATCGGCCGTACCGTCGGTCACGCCGAGCTTCTTGCCGCACCAGCTCGCCTTCACACGTGCAAGCTCTTCCGGATCGGAAGCGGACACCAGCGAGGAATCCCGGTTGCGCAGGGCGATGCCGAGATGCTTGACGATCTTGCCGACCACGGCTTCGTCGGCTGCTGCGTCGTATTTCTTCACATCTGCGAGATAGTCAGTCATGTCCACTCCTTCGTGTGTCCCCGGCCCGGTGTTGCTTCTGGTGACCGGTTGCATGGACAATGGGACAGCAATCCCTCGTCGTCAAGAATTGTCTAAAGTGCGGGCCGCAATCACGAAACCTTTTCATGGAATTGTCATCACCCCCCTTTTCTCAGCCGGTCGAAACGCCTATATGAGCCTTGCCGGGGCAACCCGGCTATGGCGATAAACGGTCGGTGTAATAAACCTATTGGACCCGGGGGCGGTACCCGGCGCCTCCACCAAAAACCGGCGGACTTTCATGAAACGAAGGCCGGCTTTTGATGGGGGCGAAACAGGATCGACAAGGGCGTAAAGATCGAACTTTTGCTCGGCATGATACCGCCGTTATCGGGTCACAAGTGTAGTTGCAAACGACAACAACGCTAAGGAATATGCTCTCGCTGCCTAATGGCGGTGCGGGAATTCCGCTCTAAAGTCCTCACGGTTAGCCCCGTGAGGCGGGGTTCGGAGGTACCTGGCAACAGAAACCTCCACCTTCTCCATTTTGCCTGAATTGGTTATATGATAGCTGACTCGCAATCGGCATCGGCTTTTCCGTTGCTGCCGTTCAGGACATTGCGTATACTTGGCCAACGCGTGAGCGTCAGGATCGGAAATGATCCGGGCTCAAGGATTACGCGAAGATTCAAAGTGTTACAGCGTCCTTGGCGCGCAAGCCGCGCCGTGCATGAAAAGACGTTCGAATAAGGGAAAGACAGGACCGCATGGGGCAGGATCATATCCGTTACGACATTCTCGCACAGGATGCCCTTCGCGGCGTTATTCGTAAGGTTTTGGGTGAAGTGGCCGCAACCGGCCGTCTGCCCGGCGACCATCACTTTTTCATCACCTTCCTGACCGGCGCGCCGGGCGTGCGGATTTCCCAGCACCTCAAGGCGAAATATGCCGAGCAGATGACCATTGTTATCCAGCATCAGTTCTGGGACCTGAAAGTAACCGAAACCGGCTTCGAAATCGGCCTGTCCTTCTCGGATACGCCGGAAAAGCTGGTCATCCCTTACAACGCCATTCGTGGTTTCTACGATCCTTCCGTCAATTTCGAACTCGAATTCGACGTGCCTCTGGCCGAAGAGGAAGAAATCGAAGACGCGGAGATCACCGCTTATCCCGTTTCCCATGAGGCAAAGCCCGCTGCCGCTGCCGAGACGCCCAAATCCGGCGAGGAAAAGAAGGAAGGCTCGGTCGTTTCGCTGGATGCCTTCCGCAAGAAGCAATAACGGCTTTTACGCCGAGCTTACGAAACCCGAGGAGCATAATCCCCATGGCGGCCGATATCGTCAATCTGCGCCAGTTTCGGAAACAGAAAGCCCGTAGCGAAAAAGAAAAGCAGGCGGAGCAGAACCGCCTGTCCTTCGGCCGCACCAAGACCGAAAAAAATCTCACCTCGGCCCTGAACGAAAAGGCCGGAAAGGCGCTCGATCAGGGGCGGCTCGAAAAAAACGATGACGGGACCGGCAAAGACTGACCTGCCGGCCGACCGTCGCGGATTTCGGGACTATCGGAAAAGAATCGCAAAACAGGGACTTGCCGGGGAGACATGATTCAGACCTCCAACCGGTTTCACCGGAGACCGATCTGATGATCCGCAAGCACTCCGCGACGCTGCACGGCCACCGCACCAGCATTTCACTCGAGGACGCCTTCTGGGACGAGCTGAAAACCATTGCGGAAAGACGCAAGATCAGTTTCGCGGCCCTGCTTGCCGAAATAGACGACAACCGCTCCGCCGACAGCAATCTGTCCTCGTCGCTGCGGGTCTATGTGTTGAACTGGCTGAAAACCCGCTGACCTTTCGCAACCTGTCTGTCAAAGAGGCTGCTGCCACGAGCGGGCATCTCGCCGCCGGATTTTACCCATCAGCCACTACGAAAAATTCCGCCGAAAACTCGTAACGCCGTGAAAGTATTCATTAAACATTAGCGGCATAATCTGCGCTCCAAGGCATCCCCGTATTGCGTAGCCTTGCTTCCAGATTTTGTTTCATATCCTTCCATTCCACATATCCGCCACGAGGCGACCATGGTTTCTGCCGTTTCGGGAACGAGCGCCGCCGTTTCCCTGCTTTCTTCTTCATCCACATCGTCTTCAAGCGTTTCCGAACTGAAAGCACAGATTGCCGAAAAGCAGTCGGAGCTTGCCCAGACCACGGAAGCGAAAGCACAGGAAGAGCTGAAGAGCGCAATCGCGTCGCTCAAGGCTCAGCTCGAGGCGCTCGAAAACAGCGCCGAAAAATCGGCATCCTCGAGCGAGAATGTGGAAAAGCCGGGCCTTTCCGGTGAAAGCGCCAGGATCGGCACCAAAAATTTCGACGCCGACACGCCATTCGGCGAACGCGAAACCTGGGTCTGATAATTTCGTCAGGATTTTTCCGTCAAAACAATTGATGAGCAACGCAAAATGCTCACCGTGGAAGGCCGCAGACCTTTGCCGGATTTGGCCTTATCGCTAGGTCAAACCATTGCTGTCCGGTGCCCTTGAAGTCGCCCGTGAAGAACGCACTTTCGTTCGACGTCCTCGGAACTGCGCCAAAAATCTAAACACGTTAAAAACAGGCCGGAGCATGACGCGGCATACGGAGGTAAGCCCCGCGCCGTCCGTCAACCAGCTTAAAGGGAAATCGACCTCGCTTGCCACGCAAGCTTACGGCGTGGCGGGAGCGTTTTCCGGCGCCAGTTGCCGGATGGCGTTTTCCGTCGGAGGCACCACCAGAACAGGCGCGGATTGCCGCTCGGGCGTCGGCTGTTGCCCCTGTTCCTGTTGCTGCTGTTGCTGCTGCAACCGCTCCTGCTGTTCCTTTTCCTGACGCAGACGTTCTTCGGCTGCGGCCTTTAAACGCGCCTCCTCTTCGGCCTTGGCCATGGCTTCCGCCTCCGCCCGTTCCTTCTCGGCCTGCCGCTCGGCCGCCTGAGAGCGATAAAGCGCCACTTCCCGGCGCAGTCGCTGCTTTTCGAGAACGCTGGCCTGCATGGCCTCCACCCGGCGGCGCTCCTTTTCGAAAGCCCGGAGCGACAGGTAATTGCTGAGCGCCGAAACATCGGTCGTCAAAGCCGGTGCGGCAAGCGGGCCGTTATAATTCAGCCGCACCGAAGGCTCGGCCCCCGCAACCGTTTCGGTGCCGGGATTGAACAGGAGCTCGAGGTCGCCATTCACTGTCGAAGCCGCAAGATCGACCGTCGCATCGGCCGTCAGCGTTACCGGATCGATCCCCGCCCGCAGATTCTTGAAATGAAGCGCGCCGCCATTCAGCGAGAATGGCAAGGCCACATCGCCGAGGCCGATTTCACCCTGCCACAGGCTCTGGTCCACCAGCGGCCGCACCTTGGGCGCGTCGATCGGTTGCTGCAAGCCATCGGCCGCCTGCAGGATCGGCGGCAGGGCACCGGGATTTAGCCCCTTCAGCACCAGCCCACCGACCCGGATTTCACCCGAACCGCCTGCCGATTTCAGCATTTCACCGACGCTCTTGCCGGTCGATTCGGCCGTCAGGTCGATGGCGACCCGGCCTGCCGCGACCGGCCCGTTGGCATTCGCCCACAGGATCGGCTCCGGATTGGCATCGGTCACCGCGATCTTGGTGCGGAAAATGCCCGCCCCCTCGCCCGTCGACATGGCGAGCCGCCCCGTCAGCTTGCCGCCCATGAAGGTGCCGGCAACATCATCGAGCGAGAGACTGCCCGCATCATGCGTGACCTTGGCCGAAACACCCGTGACCGTGCCGAAGGGCCCGGCCTCGAAGCTTTCCGCTTTCAAGGCAAGCGAAGCCTTGAGCTGCGGGAACGCGGCCATGGCCAGCGGCTTGGCATTGAGCGCCCCGGTTTCCGGATCGATCACCGGCCCATAGATCGCATCGCCCAGCCAGGCGAGATCGGCCGTTCTGACAGTAAGATCGCCGGTGACGGGATAGGGCGCGGCGCGCTGGAAGGCCAGATTGCCCGAGAACGGATTTCCGCCGGCCTGCCCGCCTATCGAGGAAAGCGCGATCTTTTGCCCATCCACTGCCACTTTCGCATTGGCCTTCAACGCCATGCCGCCGCCAAGCTGCGGCAGGCCGACGGCGTTCATGATGAGATAGGGCTCGATGTCGGCGCTTTCGAGCGCCACGTCGGCGCTGCCCTCACCGAAATTGGCCGACGAAACGGCAAAGGAACCGTTCATCGAAAAATGCGTGCGCTCCGTCGAGAAACGCAGTTCGGTCTGGGCGGGCGAGCCGAGCGTGCCGTTGAGCTTGATGGACAAAAGCCCCTCGCCATCCGCATCGAAGGGCAGCGGATCGAGCCCCGCCTGCCCGAACAGGATGGCCGTCGACTGGTTTTTCAGAACCGCTTCCAGCGACATGGCGGTATCATCGGTGATCGACAGGAAATCCGGCATCTTGGCCACGGCCGACAGCCGGCTGCCATTGACGGTGCCGGAAACGGCGACATTGGCGCCGCCATTTTCGCTATTGACCGAAACATCCATTGAAAGATCGGAATTGGCGTACCACGGAGCGCTCGCCGCCAGACGGCTGAGGAATGGATGGTTCGGCAATTTCTGCTGCAGCATGGTGAAGAACGGCTGCATATCCGCCGCATGCAGGTTCACCGTGCCCTTGCCCGCATATTTCAGCAGCGAACCCTGCAGCTCACCCCTTGCCCTGACTTCCGCACCGGCGATGTCTCCGGCCGTCATGTTCTCCAGCGAGAGAACGCCCCCCGCCATGGTGAAGGCGGTCTCGACGTGATTGGCGGTCACACCGGCCATGTTGAACCGGTCGGCCTTGAATTTTGCGGTAATGCGGTGGTCAAGGACGGAGCTGCCGACCTGATCGCCAAGCGCCAGACTGCCGAGCGCCTTCAGCGCATCGAGATCGATTTCGTTTCCGGCAAGATCGATGGAAAGATTGGAGGTCTTGCCGTCGGAACGTCGCTCCAGCTCACCCTTCAGCGACGCATCGCCAACTGCAAGCTCCAGATTGTCGAAACGCTGGTTGAGCGTCGTCAGCGAGACATCGGCAGAAAAACCGGCAGCATTGAGCTGGCGGATCGCCGGATCGACGGAACCGGAAAGCCAGTTCGCCAGACCCGAAGGCTGGTTTGAGGCGAGAAGCAGATTGCCGTTGAAAGCAGGGCCGCCGAGAAGCGTCAACGATCCTTTGGCTTCGAGCTGCGTCCTGCCCGGCAGGGTCGCAACGGCATTCACCACCTGCCAGCCGCTGCCTTCAGGACGCACATCCAGCCTGATGTCACGAATGGTCGTGTCATCGGAAACGAGCGCCGGAAGGCTGATGCTGGCCTTGCCCGGCACCGGCGGCACCGGAATGCGGGCCACCATGGCCGCAAAGGCCTCGATACGCTGGCGAACCGAGGCGGTGGGCTGGCGCGAGGTCTTGCCCGCCTGCACGACGGGCGGCGCAAAGCGGGCGACATCGATCTGCTGGCCATCGGCCGTCAGCAGGAATTCCGGCTTGGCGCCGGTATCGAGCGTCGCTTCCCCGGTCACGACATAGGGATTTTCGCTGCCGCCGAGCTCCATGCGGTAGCTCGGGATGCGCACGCTCTCATTGGTGAGTTCAAAGCTGCCGCGGGTGCGCGGCGAGGAAAACAGCGATTGTCCGGCCTGCTGCTTCTGCTTTTCGTCTTCGCGGAAACTGAAAGCGAAAGAACCGCTATAGGCGGGCTTGCCCGCTGTTGCAGCAATCGCCCCATCGAGATCGACCTCGACCGGATGTTCGTCCGGCACCACCCGCACCCTGAGCCCCATGCGGCCGGCGGCATAATCCGGCTCGCTGCTGGAGAGCGAGAAGGAGCCCGGATGGCCATCGACGGCGGCGCGTCCCTCCGCCTTCCACGGCCCGGCCAGCGAATTGGCGGACATGTCGGCATTGAGGCCGGTCACGACACGGTTGCGGCCGGATTGCTCATCGATGAATTCGATCTGCCCGCCTTCGATCTGCACGCTTTCCAGAACCACGGTGCGGGCGGGAATTTCCGCCCGGCTGCCGCGCATCCAGTCCAGCGTGCCGTCCTTCAACAGCCTTATCCTGGCCTTGGGTTCCTCGATGCGCATGTCGAAAATGCGCGCCTCGCCGGAGAGGAAAGGCGCAAGCTCCGCATCCATGGAAAAACGGGCGACCTGAATGAGCGGCGATCCATCCGCATCCGTTCCGGCCCGCACATCGTGCAAAGTTACCGAAGGGAAAGGCAGGATACGGGCTTCAACCCGGCCATGCACCACCACCTTCTTGCCGAGAATACGGCTCGCCTGATCCTCGAAATCGCGGCGGAAATCCGTCCAGTCGACGAAATAGGGAATAAGCAGCGCCGAAAACAGCACCACGGCCAGCAGTCCGCCCAGAAAAACCAGAATACGTCCGAGCACTGACCTGCATCTCCCTTCGCGAACGCTGCAAACCTATTCTTTTCTGCCTTAACGGCAAGCAGCCTTTTGTACCAATCAATTGTGAGAATGATCAGACAAGCCGGAACAACTTGCCCGGATTGAAGATGTTATCGGGATCGAGCGACGTTTTGATGGCGCGCATGAGATCCAGTGCATTGCCGGCCTCTTCGGCGAGGAAACTCATCTTGCCCTGCCCGATGCCGTGTTCGCCGGTACAGGTGCCCTCCATAGCGATGGCGCGGCGGTTGAGACGGGCGACGAAGGCCTCGGTTTTCGCCACACTTTCCGCGTCCTTGCCATCGAACAGAATAAGGACGTGGAAGTTCCCGTCGCCCGCATGGCCGACGATCGGCGCGAGAAAGCCATTCTCCTCGATATCCCGCTGCGTTTCCACAACGCAGTCGGCAAGACGCGAAATCGGCACGCAGACATCGGTGGAAAGCCCGTCGAGATGGGGGGCAAGCGCCCGCGAGGCCCAATAGGCGTCGTGCCGCGCTTTCCATAGCCTGTTGCGCTCGGCCGCATCGCCTGTCCAGCGGAAGTCGACGCTGCCGCATTCGGCCGCGATTTCGGCGAACTGCTGCGATTGCAGCGCCGCCGTTTCCTCGGTGCCGTGGAATTCCACGAAAAGTGTCGGCTTCTCCGCATAGTTCAGGCCGGAATAGGCGTTGCAGGCCCGCACCTGCACTTCGTCCAGCAATTCGATGCGGGCGACCGGAACCCCCATCTGGATCGTCATGATGACGGCATCGCAGGCCGCCTTGATGCTGTCGAAAGTGCAGACCCCGCCGGCGATTTTTTCCGGAATACCCTGAAGCCGCAAGGTCACGGAAGTGATGACACCGAGCGTGCCTTCAGCACCGACGAAAAGCCGTGTCAGATCGTAACCCGCAGATGATTTGCGGGCGCGCCGCGCGGTGCGGATTTCCTCGCCATTGGCAACAACGGCGGTAACGGCCAGCACATTGTCCTTCATCGTGCCGTAACGCACGGCATTGGTGCCGGAGGCCCGCGTCGAGGCCATGCCGCCGATGGAGGCATTGGCGCCGGGATCGATGGGGAAAAACAGGCCGGTATCGCGCAGATAGACATTAAGGTCCTCGCGCGTCACCCCCGGCTCCACCGTCACGTCAAGATCTTCGGCATTCACCTCAATGATGCGATTCATCCGGCTGAAATCGATGCAGATTCCGCCGTTCGGCGCATTCACCTGCCCTTCCAGCGAAGACCCCGTTCCGAAGGGAATGACCGGCACCTTATATTGCGCGCAGACCTTTACCACCGCCTTCACATCGTCCGCGCTCTCGGCAAAAACGACACCGTCAGGCGCCTGCAGCGTCAGATAGGTTGTGGTGTGGCCGTGCTGCTCGCGAAACGCCTGTCCGGTCTGGAGCCTGTCGCCGAGCTGCTGCTTCAGCACCGCGAGCGAAGACGCGATACCCTCTTCGTTCCGCTTTCCCGCCACCACATCTTTCAGCGCCATCGTCCGTCTCCACCGCAACATCTGCCCGTAAAGGATTCGATCCGTTACGAAATTCCGTCAGGTGGTATGGGATAAGGTTAACGCTTTGTCCAGCATCGCGATTGCGCCAAACACTGTTTGGCGGCAACCGTTTTTCATTCCGCTGCGAGCAGCGGCTTGTCCTCTTCCAGCGCCTTGCGGCGGGCGGCAAGTTCAAGCTCGCGGTGAAGGCGAATTTCCTCATCCGCCTGCGGCTTGGCGAAGCGGGCGATCAGCAGGTAGGAGACCGGCGTGATGTAAAGCGTCACCAGCGTCGCAAAACCGAGGCCGCCGACGATGACCCAGCCGAGCGCGATGCGCGCTTCCGCGCCGGCACCCTGCGCCAGCACCAGCGGCACACCGCCGAGAATGGTCGCAATCATCGTCATCATGACGGGGCGCAGGCGAATGCTGGTGGCCTTTTCAATGGCTTCCCGCACGGTTGCGCCCTGGTCGCGCAGATGATTTGCGAATTCGACGATGAGAATACCGTTTTTCGCCATCACCCCGACGAGCAGCACGAGCCCGATCTGGCTATAGACGTTGAGGCTCGAGCCGGTGACCAGCAGCGCGATGACAGCGCAGGCAAGGCCGAGCGGCACCGTCGTCATGATTATGACCGAACTCAGCACGCTTTCGAACTGCGCGGCGAGCACGAGGAAGATGATGGCGATGGCAAAACCGAAGGTCAGCAACATGCCGCTCGAATTTTCCTCCAGCGTCGCAGCCTCACCCAGCGGCAGCAGGCGTGCGCCGGGCGGCAGGACGGATTGCGAGAGCTCATTCACCTTTTGCAGGGCCTCACCCAGCGAAACGCCATCCTTGAGGTTGGCGGTGAAGCCGACGGAGGGAAGCTGCTGCTCGCGGTTCAACTGCGGCGCAACCGCATTTTCCTTCAGCGTGGCAATGACCGACATCGGCACGATCTTGCCGTCACCCGTTTTCAGGAAGACGTTTTCAAGATCGGTCGGATCGTTGATCGGCCGGGTGGAGGACAAAAGCCGCACCGGGATCGCATCGCCATCCACGAAGACGTCGACAATCGAGCGTCCTTCCAGCAGCGACTGCATGGCGCGCGACAGGCCGGTGATATCGATGCCGAGATCCGACGCACGCTCGCGGTCGATGGAGACGGAAATCTGCGCCTGATTGGGCTCATTGTCGAAACGTGGCGTATCGAACAGGCCGCTTTCCTCCATGGAAAGCAGCAATTTCTGCGTTGCCTCGGTCAGCGCCGCATAGTTGCTGCCAACCATCGCCATCTGCAGGCCGTTGCCGGCACCGCGAATTCTGAGGCTGTTCGGCTGCATCGCATTGCCGCGCAGCGCCGGAACCCTGTTGGCGGCGGAGGTGACATCTGCGGCAATCTGGTTCTGCGTCCTCTCACGATCGGCCCAGGGCGCAAGCGTCAGCACCATGAAACCGGTATTGGACGAGCCGTTCATGCCGGTGATGGAGTAAATATTGCGGATTTCACCGCTGTCGCGCAGCGGCTGCAGGTTTTCCTCGATCCGCTGCAACTGGTCGCGGGTATATTCGAGGCTGACGCCCTGCGGCGCTGTCACCCGCATCATGATCGAGGCGCGGTCTTCGCGCGGCGTCAACTCGTTCTGGATCATGCCGAAGGCGATCCATGACAAACCGGAAAAGATCAGCGCCACGACGATGACGATCAGCGGATTGTTGAGGCAGGCGGAAAGCGTCGATTTGTAGGTGGAGGCAAAGACATTGCCGAACCATGCGAGCGGCCCCGTTGGCTCCTTCAGCCCCTCCTTCAGCATACGCGAGGCGAGCATCGGGCAGAGCGTCAGCGCCACGATGGAGGACAAGCCCACCGCGAAGGCCAGCACGAAACCGAATTCGCGGAACAGACCGCCAAGCTGGCCCGGCAGGAAGGAGAGCGGAATGAAAACGGCGGCAAGCGTCGCCGTCGTCGCGATGACTGCGAAAAAGACTTCCTGCGTGCCGAGAACGGCAGCGGCCCGCGGCCCCATGCCTTCCGCCCGGCGGCGCACGATATTTTCCAGCACGACGATGGCGTCATCGACCACGAGGCCCGTCGCCAGAACGATGGCAAGCAGCGTCAGGATATTGACCGAGAAGCCGACCATATAGATGGCGACAATGGTGCCGATCAGCGCCACCGGCATGGTGATTGCCGGAATGAGGGTGGCGCGCCAGTCGCGCAGGAAGAGATAGAGCACGACGACGACGATGATCGCCGAGAGACCGAGCGCCAGTTCGACCTCGTGCAGCGCGCCTTCGATGAAGACGGCATCGTCACTGGTCACGACGATACGCGTGCCCTCGGGCAGATTGGCCGACATGGCGTCGACGGCGGCCTTCACGCCGGTCGAGATGCTGAGCGTGTTGGACTGCGCCTGACGGATGACACCAAGACCGACGCCCTGCACGCCATTGGAGCGCAACGAGGTGGATTCGTCATCCGCACCCAGCATCACGGTCGCGACGTCCCTGAGGCGGATATTGTTCTTGATGAGAAGGTTGGAGAAATCCTCGGGCTTCGTCAGGCTGGCCGTGGCGCGCACGACAATATCCTGCGTCGTGCTTTTCAGCGATCCCGCCGGCACATCGAGGGCAGCGCTGGCAAGCGCATTGGAAACGTCGGTCACGGTCAGACCGCGGCTCGCCAATGCGGCCTGATTGAGATCGACCCGGAAAACCTTTTCCTGATCGCCGTAGAGCTCCACATCGGCCACGCCGTCGACGGCGGCCAGACGGTCGATGATCTCGTCATCCACCAGCTTGGTCAGGTCTTCCATGCTGAGCGTGGAGGAGGTGACGGCAAGGCGCATGATCGGCTGGCTGTCGGAATCCGCCTTGATGATCTGCGGCTCGTCGGCATCGTCAGGCAACTGGTTGGTGACGCGGCCGATGGCGTCGCGCACGTCATTGGCGGCGACGGCGAGATCGACATTGTCGCCGAATTCCAGCGTCACGCGGCTGGTGCCGAACTGCGAGTTGGACGAGATGGACTTGACGCCGCTGACACGCGCCACCGCACCTTCGATGGTCTGCGTCACTTCCTGATCGATGGTTTCGGGTGCGGCCCCCTCATAGGTGGTCCTGACGCTGATCGTCGGCCGGTCGACGTCAGGCAGTTCGCGCACTTCGACACCCACCAGCGCCGCAAGGCCGGCAACGACCAGCAGCGTATTGAGAACCGCCGCCAGAATCGGCCGGCGCACGAACAATGCCGTAAAGGCGAGTTTGGAATCCTGACCGGAGGGCGGCTGCGTCGTCATTGGCTGGCAACCTCCTCGGGCTTCGGCTGGCTGCCGACGCGGACCGCGCCGCCTTCGCGCACACGCTGAAGGCCCTCGATCACGACAGGCTCGCCATCCGCCAACTCCGCCTTGACGAGAACGGCATCGGGATTGCGCTGCACGATCTGCACCCGCACCTTGTTCGATTTATTGTCGGTCACACGCCAGACGTAGGAGCCTTCCGCATCCCACTGCACGGCCAGCGGATCGACCGAGGCATAGGTTTCTCCGGCAAAGCGCATGGTGACACCGAAGGACATGCCGGCCCTCAGCTCGTCCTTCTCATTGCCGAACTTCGCCCGGATGCGGATCGTGCGGCTCGCCTCATCGACGCGGTTGTCGACGGCCTCGATCTCACCCTTGAAAGTCTCGCCCGGTCGGGAAATCGACGTCGCCTCCACCGGCATGCCGACCTTGATAGCGGTTGCGAACCGCTCGGGAGCCCAGAAATTGACGAGAATTTCCGAACGGTCGTCGATGCTGACGATGGTTGACTGCGTGGTGACGTTATCGCCGATATTGGCGGCGACAATACCCGCCACACCCTCTATCGGCGCAACGATGTCGCGGCGTTTCAGATTGAGTTCGGCAGTGCTCAGCGCCAGCTTGGCGGCTTCCTCGGCGATCTGCGCATCCAGCACATCGAGGCGGGAAACAGATTTCAGGTTCTTGTAGGAATTGGATTTTTCAACGGCGCTGCGCAGCGCCACCTGCGCCTTGTCGCGCTCGATCACCTGCTCTTCATCGTCGAGCCGCGCCAGCACCTGGCCTTTCACGACACGAGCGCCGGACGACGTGCGAATTTCGGAAAGCGTGCCGGAGGCCTGTGGCATGACGACAACCGACTGGATCGCCTCGCCATTGCCGATGGCGTTCAGCCGGTCATTGACCGTGCCTTTCTTCACCGGGGCCGTCACCACCAGTGTGGCGTTGCCGTTGCGGCGCGCACCGCCGGCATTCTGGCCTGTGGACGCACCGGCTGCCGGGCCGCCGGATGCGGCGACTTCAATCGCCCCGGCAGGCGTTTTGCCAAGCCCTATCGCGGCGAACACATTGCGGGCTTCGGGCGAATAGAAGCCCCAGAGACAGAGCCCCGCTCCCACCACGGCTACACTGACACCCACCTGTTTCCAGACCCGCATATATTTCTCCGGTTGATCCGCGCAGCACAAAGCATTCCCGAAAACGACACGTTCCGGGACAGATGCAGTATTCCTGCTTGGCCAAGGCAAGGCAACGCACAAATCCGTTCCTTACGTAATTGTAATTTGGGCGCAAATGCCGCCCGGCGCAGCCAAACGGCAATCCGGGCCACGCATTCCTGTCGCAAATATCCGCCATTGGGCTAATCTGCCCCCGAGACGCCATAACCGGAGGAAGCGATGAGCACCGTGACGAAGACCGAAAACCCGGAAACCGATCCTCGCGTCAAGGCGGTGTTCGATGACATCCGCGCCACCCGCAAATCGGATTTCATCAATAATATGTGGCTCTACCTCGCCTTCGATGCCGATCTGCTTGAAAAGACATGGGGTGAGGTGAAGGCGGTGATGGCGACACCTTCGGCGCTCGATCCCGTGGTGAAGGAAATGCTCTATATCGCCGTTTCCGTCACCAATGGCTGCTCCTATTGCGCCCATTCCCACACGGCCGCCGCCAAAGCGAAAGGCATGACGACAGAGCAGCATGCCGATTTGCTGCGCGTCATCGCGCTTGCCGCCAAGACCAACCAGCTTGCGGTGGCGCTGCAAGTGCCCGTTGACGCCGCTTTCGACGCCGACAGGCAGACATGAAGTGAAAAAATGCCTTGGAATGGGCGTTTTGACGGTTGATACCGGAATAAAAGCAGAACACGGTTCTGGCCTTTATATCCCGAATCACTACATTGGGCCGCATGAGCAACAGTTTTGACGATATGCCGTTCTTCGATGAGGAACCCGCCGCACCGCGCAGGGCAACGAACAATGCCGGTGCGGAAAGCGGCGGCGGGCTTGGCATTGCCGCCCGCGCCATGGCGGCGCGCGATCAGACGCGACCCAAACCCGATTATCTTTCCGGCCTCAATCCCGAGCAGCGCGAGGCGGTGGAGACGCTGGATGGTCCCGTTCTCGTTCTCGCAGGCGCAGGCACTGGCAAAACCCGGGTTCTGACCACCCGCATAGCTCATATCATTTCCACCGGCCGCGCCTACCCCCGCGAGATCCTTGCCGTGACCTTCACCAACAAGGCCGCCCGCGAGATGAAAGAACGCATCGGTGTTCTGATTGGCGGCGAGGTGGAGGGCATGCCCTGGCTCGGCACCTTCCACTCCATCGGCGTCAAGCTGCTGCGCCGCCATGCGGAACTCGTCGGCCTGAAATCGGACTTCACCATTCTCGATACGGATGACGTGGTGCGGCTGATCAAGCAGCTCATTCAAGCCGAAGGGCTGGACGACAAGCGCTGGCCGGCAAAGCAGTTCGCCGGCATGATCGACGGATGGAAGAACAAGGGCCTGACGCCGCCGGACATTCCCGAGGGCGACAGCCGCGCCTTCGCCAACGGCAAGGGCCGCGAACTTTACACCGCCTATCAGAACCGACTGAAAACGCTGAATGCCTGCGACTTCGGCGATCTTCTGATGCACCCGATCAGCATCTTCCGCCGCCACACCGATATTCTGAAGGAGTATCACCAGAAGTTCCGCTACATTCTGGTGGACGAATATCAGGACACCAACACGGCGCAATATATGTGGCTCAGGCTGCTGGCCCAGCGCGCCAAGGGCGAACCGCAAAACGTCTGCTGCGTCGGCGACGACGACCAGTCGATCTATGGCTGGCGCGGCGCGGAAGTGGACAATATCCTCCGCTTCGACAAGGATTTTCCGGGCGCCAAGGTCATCAAGCTCGAGCGAAACTACCGCTCCACCGAGCATATTCTCGGCGCGGCCGGGCATCTGATCGCCCATAATGAGGGCCGTCTCGGCAAGACGCTGTTCACCGAACGCAGCAGCCCGGATGACGAAAAGGTCGTGGTGCATGCCGCCTGGGATTCCGAGGAGGAAGCCCGTGCGGTCGGCGAGGAAATCGAACAGCTTCAGCGCAAGAACCATAATCTGAACGACATGGCCATCCTCGTTCGCGCCTCCTTCCAGATGCGCGAATTTGAAGACCGTTTCGTCACGCTTGGCCTCAATTATCGCGTCATCGGCGGCCCGCGCTTTTATGAGCGCCTCGAAATCCGCGACGCCATGGCCTATTTCCGCCTTGTCTGCCAGCCGGCCGACGATCTCGCCTTCGAGCGTATCGTCAACACGCCGAAGCGCGGTCTTGGCGATACGACGATCCGCAATCTGCACGACTATGCCCGCGCCCGCGATATTCCGATGCTGGCCGCAGCCGCCGACATCATCGAGACCGACGAGCTGAAGCCGAAGGCACGCAAGGCGCTGTTCGATGTGGTGCAGGATTTCCGCCGCTGGCAGGGCCTCTTGGAAAACACCGAGCACACCACGCTTGCCGAGCAGATTCTCGACGAAAGCGGCTATACCGCCATGTGGCAGGCCGACAAGACGGCCGAGGCCCCCGGACGACTTGAGAACCTCAAGGAACTCATCCGCTCGATGGAGGCCTTCGAGAGCATGCGCGGCTTCCTCGAGCACGTGGCGCTTGTCATGGATGCCGAACAGAACGAAAATCTCGACGCCGTTTCCATCATGACGCTGCATTCCGCCAAGGGTTTGGAATTCGACACCGTCTTCCTGCCCGGCTGGGAAGAAGGCCTGTTCCCGCACCAGCGGGCGCTGGACGAAGGCGGGCGCTCCGGTCTGGAGGAAGAACGCCGTCTTGCCTATGTGGGCATCACCCGCGCCAAGAAGCTCTGCCATATCTGGTTCGTGTCGAACCGGCGCATTCACGGGCTGTGGCAATCCACCCTGCCCTCGCGTTTCCTCGATGAATTGCCGCCCGCCCATGTGGATGTCGCGGCATCCGACAGCAGTTACGGCGGTTATGGCGGACGCGGCGGCTACGGCCAGTCGCGTTTCGACAAGGCCGATCCTTTCACAAACAACTATTCCACCCCCGGCTGGAAACGCGCGCAGCAGAACCGCAGCGACGCCACCCGCGACAATTGGGGCACGCGCTCCGGCCATGCGGTGGAACGGATCGGTTATGGCGAAAGCGGCCCGCGCACCCGTACTATCGATGGTGAACTGGTGGCGAAATCCGTCGCCGACACGCCATCGAAATTTTTCGTCGGCGACCGCGTCTTCCACCTCAAATTCGGCAATGGCAATATTTCCGCCATCGAAGGAAACAAGCTGACGATCGACTTCGATCGCGCCGGCCAGAAGCGCGTGCTGGACGGATTTGTGGAAAAGGTCTGATTCGACAACCGTGAGTGCCTGAAGGCTGCTTTTTCCATAGCCTGCGTCATGCCGTTGCAATAAAGGAGTTGCAATGGGGAAGTGGAACCGGCGAGGACAGCTTTGTATATATTACCGAAAAGCCAGCGCAGGCTCGCCGTTTTCCTGATCAATATGGACAGCGCCACCAAACGCCTCGCGGATATGACCGCGCGCCTCGACGCCATGGGGCTCAAGGCGGAGCGTGTCCCCGGCGTCAATGGCAGGGAACTGAATTACCCCATCCCGGAATTTAGCGAGATTTCCTACATGCTCATGCATGGCCGCCGCACCTCGCCGCCGGAAATCGGTTGCTATCTCAGCCATGTCGCCTGCGCCAATAAATTCATGGCGGGCGATGCCGATATCGCGCTCATCCTCGAGGATGACGTGGTCTTCGACGATGATTTTCTCAACGCCATAGACGAGGCGGTGCTGAATGGCGGCGACTGGGATTTGCTGCGGCTCACGACCGTCAGCAATGGCCGGAAATTCCCGTTCCGCCCGCTTTCCAATGGCCGCTCGCTTGCCATCGCGCTCACGCGGGAAAAAGGCTCGGGAGCCTATCTCGTCAACCGCCGCGCCGGAAAATGGATATCGAAGCTCATCCCCATGCGGCTCGCTTATGACATCGCATTCGATCTGGAATATCTCGCGGGGCTGAAGGCGGCCTTCCTCTACCCGCTCTGCGCCACGCAGGATGCGGATGGGGAAAGCCAGATCCAGAACAATCTGCGCATCTACCGCCTGCCGCGCTGGCGCTATTTCACCGTTCTGCCCTATCGCGCCTATCTGGAAACCAGCCGGTTCCTGCTGCGCGGCATTCGCTTCGCCGTCGCCAAAGTGTGCGTTGCGATGGAGCGCGGCAAAGGCAAGACCGCCCCGGCCGGTCATTGATCGATCCGTCTTATACTTCGCCAGGCGTGAAGCCGACGAGATAGACGGCCGCGATCACGGCTGCGAGAATGAAAATCGAAATGACGAAAATCGTCATCCGGTTCAATGGTTTGCGCGTCGTTTTCTTCATGGTGGAATAATGCGTGGCCGCATCGCTTGTTCCGCAACGCACAGGATAATGTCGTCTAAAACCGTGAGCCGGCGCAATTCGATTCCGCTTCAGGCACATATGGGCTAAAGCTCGTCTCCATCTTCAGCTTTGCCGGCCCGCCATGACAGACACGACGCATCCACGCCTCAACCCGCTGCATCTTGCCGCCGCCTTCGCCAGCGGCTGCCTTTTGACATTGATGGTGCATTTCAACGGTCAGCTTGCCCATTACGGCAATGCGCTGTTTTCCTCCTGGACGGCGCATGGCACCGGCACGGTGGCGGCGCTGATCTATCTCGCCATCATGCGTCCGAAGAAAGACGTGGGCGCGGCAGAAAAACCGAAAGCGCCGCTCTGGGCCTATTGCGGCGGGGTCGTGGGTGCCGCCATCGTCATCCTCACCTCCACCGCCGTCAATTCGCCGCTGGCGCTTTCCGGCACCATTGCGCTCGGGCTTGGCGGACAGGTGATCTTCAGCCTCCTGGCGGATCTTTTCGGCCTCTTCGGCCTGCCCAGAAGAAAGCCGGACCTGCGGGACATGGCGGCTGTGGCGCTGATCCTGTGCGGCAGCGCCCTCATCATTCTTGTCGGGAGAACGGCATGATCGTCTGGATCGCCATGGCCTTTACCGGCGGCGTCTTCGTGGCGCTGAGCCGCCAGATCAACGGCCGCCTCAGCCTGTCCAACTCGCCGCTCATCGCATCGTTCTGGAACCACATTGTCGGTTTTGCCGTATTGACGGTCATCGGCCTCATCGTCGGCGGCCTCATTCCGCCGGGCGCGGCCGATGCGCCCTGGCTTGCCTTTATCGGCGGGCCGATCGGCGTCGTCTTCATCGCTTCGGGAAGCTGGCTCATTCCGCGCATCGGTGCGGTCAATACCGCCCTTCTGGTCATCAGCGGCCAGATGGTCTCAGGCGTGGTTCTCGATCTTTTCGGCGATCATCCGCCGAAACTCTGGGCTAGCGCACTCGGCATCCTGCTCATCTTCGCCGGCATGGTGCTGACACAGCGGCGCGGTCGCTAGAGCATTTCCAGTAAAAGTGCAAAGCGGTTTTACGTCAGGAAAATGCGGAAAGCTCAGGAATCGCTGCCGCGCGAAAACATGCCGAGCAGGGTCTTGCCGCCGCTTTTACCGCCGCTGCTCGCAAGTGTCGGCCGGTTGCCGTTCAACTTCGGCACCACCACCATGCGCTTGACTTCGCCGCGCTTGAAGGCCGCAAGGAAGCGCGGGTAATCCCGGAACACCACGCAGCCATTCGATTCGCCGCGTTTCGCCAGCATGTAGGTATGCGCCAGAAGACCGTCTCGACCATGCGGGTTGACGCCGTTTTCCGGCGTCAGGCGAATGGCCTCGACGCCGTGGAACCGCGCCTCGCGCATCGTCAGACGATAGCTGGAAGGCGGCGTCGAACCGCGCATTCTCACATGCACGTAATCGGGATTGTCGCGCATCTTACCGATGCCGGAATGCGCTTCGAGCTTCTCGCCATTCGGCATGTGTACCACGCCGGAGGAAATATCGTAGATCGCCGTGCCATTGCCGCGATCCGGCCACGGAACCGCATCCATCTTGCTCGGCTCGCGCATCGGATTGTCAGGCTTTGCAAAGGCGAGCATGGCGCCGGTGCTCTGCTTCGGCGGCGCAGGGGCGCGAAGGGGAACCGGCGCATCGAAAGCCGGCGCCGAAGCGACGGCCGGAACATGGTCCTCGGTCTTGGACGATGTCGCGGGACGCGGTGACGGCTCGACCGTCTGAGCCGTTGCAACCTCGGGACGGAAGCTCGGAAGCGGCACATCATCGGGCAGCAGGCTGCTTGCCTCTTCCTCGATCTGCGGCCGCGCCAGCGCCACTTCAAATGCCGGATGCTGCGGAACGGCGCTCTGATAGGCAACCTCGGAGGTGCGACCCAGCGCCGAATCGACGATCGCCGACGGCTTGAGGGCGGCAAGCTGCTTCACTGTCGCCTGCCCCTTGGCATTGGCAGCCGCGCCGAAGCGCTCGCCGAATTCCTTCGTACCGATCTCGGGCATGATGCCGGCGAGCCGAACCGCCTTCTGCTGGCCATGGCTGTGGTCGCTCAGGCGAGAAAACTTGCGAACGTGAATATCCCGCGCGGCCGCGTGGGCAATTGCCGTTTCAGTGGAAGCGAATCGCGTCACCAACGTCTTTTCAAACTGCCCGACACCATGCGAAGCGGCGGCCATGCTGTGCAGCGAGGCAAAGGCGGCGAAGGCGAAAAGGCCGGCAAAGGCACCGCCACCGAGAAGGGCGGACATTCGGCCGAACGCAAAGGATTTGCCTCTCTTGACGGAAGACGAACCGGCAAGACCGGCGCCATTATAGGCCGCAGCAGAAAACGCCATGATACTCGTTACTCGAACCGTTCACGCACACCCGGCCGACGCCGGAGGGATTTTGGGACATCCGAAGGGCGGGCAAACACCACGCCGGTTTCGGAACTGACTGGTTCGAAGCATGACGAATTATGGTAACCAAAGTGTTTACGAGTCCCTGCAAAAATAATTCGTTAAGGTCTGCGCATTGTAAGGCGAAGGCAAAACAATGACTTGCGCCGAGACTGCGTGCATCCGCACTGCGTCGTCCGGGGAAATGCCCCTTAGAGGGTCGTCATCGGCCTAAAAAATTTCCGTCGCCGCATTGTCAGGTAAATTCCGACTTGGCCGGAAATTTGCTGCAAATGCGGCAGGACTGCGACAGGGCAAGCCCCTGCCCGAAACACCCGTGCCTGCCGGATAGGTCGAAAGGGGCTTGATCCGTTAAAGCCGGCTTGGCATCCTGCCCTAAAAAGGGAGGCACATCATG
Organism: Agrobacterium sp. CNPSo 2736; assembly: GCF_004005385.1. Taxonomy (NCBI): domain Bacteria; kingdom Pseudomonadati; phylum Pseudomonadota; class Alphaproteobacteria; order Hyphomicrobiales; family Rhizobiaceae; genus Agrobacterium; species Agrobacterium sp. CNPSo 2736. The sequence goes on from NZ_RZTX01000009.1 coordinate 99,393, forward strand.
AAGGCGCTGCTGCTCATCGATATCCAGAACGGTTTTTGCCCGGGCGGCAATCTGGCCGTTGCCGATGGCGACAGGGTCGTGCCCATCGCCAATGCCCTGATCGACAATGGCGGCTACGATCTCATCGTCGCCTCGCAGGACTGGCACCCTGAAAATCACGGCAGCTTCGCCTCCCAGCATCCCGGCAAGAAGCCCTTCGACATGGGCGAACTCTCCGGCAAACCACAGATGATGTGGCCGGACCATTGTGTGCAGGGCACGCCGGATGCGGAATTCCATCCCGACCTCAAGACGGACGCCTTCGATTATATTCAGCAGAAGGGCGAAAACCCCGCCGTCGACAGCTATTCCGCCTTTCGCGACAATGACCAGGGCGCGACGACGGGACTGGCCGACTATCTGAGCCGTCAGGGTGTCACGCAACTCGACGTCTGCGGCCTTGCCACCGATTATTGCGTCAGTTTTTCGGTGCTCGATGCCCTCGACATGCTGCCCGGTGTGAATGTCCGTTTCATCGAAGATGCTAGCCGCGGCATCGATCCGCAGGGCATCAAGGCCGCGATTTCGACGATGCGGGAAAAAGGCGCGGCCATTCTCAAAAGCCGCGACATATTGCGGGACTAGTTTAGCGCGGCTTCGGCTTCTCCAGCACGTCGATATCGCCTGCCGCATCCTCAAGGCGTCTCAGGATCGCGGCATGTGCATCCCTGAGCCCCTCATTATAAAAAACGTGACCCAGCTCCTCGGCCAGAAAATCCACGAAGATTTCCGCCTGCAGAAGGCCGATTTCGGTTTCGGTCTCCCGGGCAAGATAGTCCCGGATACGTGCGGCCAGGGCGGCCTTTTCCTGCTTTTCCAGCATCGATCTTCCATCGTCTGACTGTTGAGGGGTACGGGAGGAAGGCGGTGAAACCATCCGCCCGGCTCCGGCCATATGGGGCGTTACCGTAACGGAAGGTTCAAGGGAATCAATCGATCCATTCATGCAATTCGTTTGCCAGCCGGGCGGGACGGCGATAGAGCGGCGGGCAAGGAGTTTCCAGAAATGTTCAATGCAGATTTTCGCGAGGGATTGAAGAGCGGTTTCCCGATCGCCCTCTCCGCCGCCCCCTTCGGTGCGCTGTTCGGCGCGGTCGCCGTCGATAACGGGCTCAGCGTCACCGAAGCCACGATCATGAGCGGCACCGTCTATGCGGGCGCGAGCCAGCTCGTGGGTATCGAATTGTTCGGCCAGAAGGTTGCCCCCTGGCTGATCGTTCTATCCGTTTTCGCCGTCAATTTCCGCCATATCCTCTATTCGGCCGCCATTGCCCGGATGATCTCGAACTGGTCTTTCCTGCAGAAGGCCGCGGGCTTCTTCGTACTGGTCGATCCGCAATTCGCCGAATCGGTCAGAAAATACGAAAATACCGGCACGGTCGGCTTTTCCTGGTACATGGGCTTTGCAGCACCGGTCTATGTGCTGTGGCTGGCCATGACCATTCTCGGCGCATCGCTCGGCAATATGGTCGGCGATCCCAAAGCCATCGGTCTCGATGTGCTGCTGCCGATCTATTTCATGGGTATGGTCTTGAGCTTCCGCCAGCGGGAGAATTTCTACCCTGTCATGCTGGCAAGCGCGGTTGGTGCAACGGTCGCCTATCACATCGTCGGCTCGCCGTGGCATGTCAGCCTCGGCGCCGTCGCCGGAATTCTCGTCGCGGTCCTCTATCCACCGAAGCCGAATGGCACGGCGAATTCTGAAAGCGGGGTGGAAACGCCATGAGCGACATGCTGCATATCGATACGCTGATCCTGATCGCCCTCGCCGCCATCGCCACCTATCTGACCCGCATCGGCGGTTATGTGCTGATGACGCGGATGAAATCCATCCCGCCGCGCATGGAGGCGGGACTGAACGCCGTTCCCGTCGCGGTTTTGACCACGCTCGTCGCACCCGCCTTTTTCGAAGGCGGATACGAGGTGAAGATCGGCATGGTGGCAGCGCTTCTGGTCTGCCTGCGCTTTCCCGGCCTGACGATGCTGGCCATCGGCTGGGCCATCGTCATCGCCATCAGGCATTTCGGGCTGCTTTAAGCGACCCGCTCCAATGGCTTCGTGGCGGCAACGAGCCACGTCTTAACCTCCTCGTCGGTGATCAAGGGAGACAGCTTCTCCAGAACCCCGGCGTGATAGGCGTTCAGCCAGTCCAGTTCTTCATCGGTCAGGAGAGCGGCGACGACCAGCCTGCGGTCGATGGGGCACCAGGTCAGCGTCTCGAAGGAGAACATCGGCTGGTCGCCGCCGGCGACCTCTTCCGCCTCGCGGACATAGATGAGGTTCTCGATGCGGATGCCGAAAGCGCCGGGCCGGTAATAACCCGGCTCGTTGGACAGGATCATGCCGGGCAAAAGCTCCTGCGTCGAAAGCCGCGAAATACGCTGCGGCCCCTCATGCACCGAAAGATAGGAGCCAACGCCGTGGCCGGTGCCATGGGCGTAATCCGCTCCCGCCTTCCAGAGCGCGATGCGCGCCAGCGGATCGAGATCGCAACCGCGCGTTCCCTTCGGAAACCGCGCGGTGCTGATGCCGATCATGCCCTTCAGCACCAGTGTAAAGAAACGCTTCTGCTCTTCCGGAACGGCACCGATTGCGACGGTACGGGTGATATCCGTGGTGCCGTTGACATATTGCGCGCCGGAATCGACGAGAAACATCTCCCCCTCCGCAAGTGTGCGGTCGGTATCGGTGGTGACGCGGTAATGGATGATGGCGGCATGTTCGCCGGCACCTGAAATCGTATCGAAAGACACGTCCTTGAGCGGGTTTTGCAACCCCTGCCCCACCTTGACCCGAGCGGCCTCCAGCGCCTTGACGGCGGCGATTTCGGTAACGCTGCCCGGCTGCTGGCGGTCCAGCCAGCAGAGATATTCGACCATGGCCGCGCCATCCTGCACATGGGCGGCTGCCGAGCCGGCAAGCTCCGCCTTGTTCTTGCGCGCGCGCGGCAGGCGAACGGGATCGGCCTCCTCTATCAGCGAGCCGCCCGCCGCCGTGATTGCGCCGGTCAGCGCCACCGGAGTCAAATCCGCATCCACCATGACGCGGCCCTTGGCGCTGGCGATAGCATGCAGACGGTCAGCGATCTTCGACGGCGGCAATTGTGTCGCGAGCTGCGCCAGATAGGCCTCGGTCTCGATGCCGGTCTTGCGCTTGTCGAGAAAAATATCCGCCCTGCCGTCGGCATAGATGATGGCGCGGGCGAGCGGGTGCGGCGTATGCGGCACGTCGTTGCCGCGAACATTGAAAATCCAGGCGATGGACGACGGATCGGTGACCAGCAGGGCATCCGCATCCTTTGCCGAGACCGTCTCCGCCAGCGAGGCGATCTTTTCCTTCGCCAGCTTGCCGGTAAAGGCCTCCGGCTGGATGACGACGGGCTCCAGCGGCTCGGAGGGACGGTCCTGCCAAAGGGCATCGAGCGGGTTCTTTTCCAGAAGAACGACCGAACCGCCCTTGCCGGCAAGCACCTTTTCCAGCCGCTTCAACTCCGCGCCGGTGTGCAGCCACGGATCGATGCCGAGCCGGAAACCCTTTGGAGCATGTTCGGCCAGCCAGACGGAAGGCGGCGCGCCAACCAGATCGCCGCCGCTGAAGACCGATTGATCGACCTGCGACTTGAGCTGCGTCGTATAACGTCCATCGACAAAAACCACCGCCTCCGTGCGCGTCACCAGCGCAATGCCAGCGGAACCGGTAAAGCCGGTCAGCCAGGACAGGCGCTCGGCGCATTCCGGCACATATTCTCCCTGATATTCATCGGCGCGCGGCACCAGAAAACCGTCGATACCAAGGGCATCGAAACCGGCGCGCAGCGCCTCGACACGGGCCTTGCCGAATTGCGGCGCGGATTTGTTTTCGAAGGTCTGGAACATGGGCGTCTTTCGGGAACTGTCATGAGAAAAGCTGCAAGGTGCGCCGTCAAATCATTGGCGCGCAACGACAATGCCACGCGGACAAAGCCGGTTTCAAGCCATATATGACAGACCGGATCGCGGCGATAAATTGTGCATATTTTGCGAAATAAGTAATACTCAAGGCAAAGTGAGATGCAATAAACGCATACCTACCCTGAGATATCCCCTCTAACTAAACAAAAACACATCGCTTATCTTCAGATCAACACAGCGAGAGAGACACTCTCCTGGCAAACAAGGATTTGAAGCAATGGCAAAATCTTTCCTCCGCACCGCCTTCGATCGCGTCGTTGAAGCACGCGAGCGTCAGGTCAGCCGCCATGTCAACGCCGCCCTTCTGAACCTCGACGACAAGTCGCTGGAAGCGCTCGGCATGAACCGCGCCGATCTTCGTCGCAAGGCAAAGTCCAGCTACGTATTCTGATGATGTCCGGCGCGGCGATCCTCCCTCCACCGCGCCGAACAGGAATACGTCGACCCGCTTGAGCAAGCTCCTCCCATGCTCGCGGGTTTCCAGGCGGCGCGAAAGCGCCGCCTTTTCTTTTGCTCGAAAGGGATGTCGCCGCTGGTTCAGTCTTTGCGCAGATGCAGCGTGACCCAGCCGTTGCGCCAGATGGTGCGGACATGGGAAAGCCGGGCGCCATTATAGGCGGAAAGCACCTTCCAGCGCTGCGACGCCAGAATGCCGGACAGAATGACGGTGCCGCCGGGCGCCAGATGCGTGACGAGCTGCGGCGCCATCTTGATGAGCGGCCGGGCCAGAATATTGGCAATGATGAGATCGAACGGGCCGTGCTTGCGGAAGGCGTCCGAGTGGAAGCCCGGCGCGGTCTCCAGCGCCATCCCGGAGACGATGCCGTTCAGCCGCACATTCTCCTTCGCCACCTTGACGGCGATGGGGTCGATATCCGTCGCAAGCACGGGAATGGGACGCATCTTGCGCACGGCAATTGCCAGAACGCCGCTGCCGGTGCCGAGATCCAGCGCATTGCGCACGGTCCGCGCCCGCAGAACCTCCTCGATCATCTCAAGGCAACCGGCCGTCGTGCCGTGATGGCCGGTGCCGAAAGCCTGTCCCGCCTCGATTTCGATCGCCAGATCGTTCGCCCGCACCTTGTCGCGATCATGGGCGCCATGCACGATGAAACGCCCTGCGCGCACCGGCTTCAGCCCCTCGAGCGACTTGGCGATCCAGTCGACATCAGGAACGATCTCCTTCTCGATGACGAGCCCGGGAAAGGCGGGAGCAAGCAGGGCGCTGACACGCTCGCGGAACTCTTCCTCCTGCTCGGCCATCAGATAGACCGAGGCTTCCCAGATATCGCGCTTCTCATCCACCTCGGTCGTGGCAATCGCGACATCCTCCTCGCCGAAATAGTCCGACATGAGATCGAGGATTTCACCCGCCTGGATTTCGGTCGTGGTGACGTAAAGTCGGATTTCGCTCACGGCGGGCTGCTTTCTCTGGATGAGGTTATTGTTCTTGCCTTTGCCACAAAACCTCGGCCAGTCCAATAAGCCCGGCGCAATTATGCCGCCTCTATCAGCCCTTCAGAAGATTCTGGAGCTTCTGCTCGGCAACTTCGGGGTTCTCACCATAAGCAATGGTGCCGGAAAAGCGGCCATTGGCATCCAGCAGGATGACGGACGCCGTGTGATCCATGGTGTAATCGCCATTCGGATCCTTCTCGTCCACCGGCACCTTCTTGGCATAGATGCGGTAGCCCTTCAGCGTCTCGGCGATCTTGTCGGCCGGGCCGGTGATGCCGGTGATGCGCTTCGAGACGTTGGAGACATATTGCTGCATGATTTCAGGCGTATCGCGCTCGGGATCGACGGAGACGAAATAGGCCTGCAGCTTGTCGCCGGCCGGGTCCACCTTCTCCATCCAGCCGTTCAGTTCGAACAGGGTTGTCGGGCAGACTTCCGGGCAATGGGTGAAACCGAAGAACAGCGCTGTCGGCTTGCCCTGAAAGGCCTTTTCGGTGATCGGCTGGCCGTTTTGCGCCGTGAGTTGGAAGGGCACGCCATAGGCCGTCTCCACCATTTCATTACGCGTCTTCGTCATTTCGATCGTCAACCAGCTGACAACGCCGGCGAGAACGAGCACAACGGCCCACAATACGATGCGAATATTTCTCATTGTCCAATCCTACCCCGAAAGCCGGCGGCACATCGCAGGCCCTGGCAGACAGATAACGAAAGGCGACGGGGACGGCAAATCAACTGGGCGTATTTGCGGGAACCGCGCTGATTTGTCACAAATCCGCAGCCGGAAAACGCCTCACAGGCACCAGGCGATGCCGCTCTGTACCGTGGACAGGAAAATATCCGTGCCGTGCCGCACCCAGCCGTCAAAGGCAAGAAGCACGATGGCAAGCGAGGCCACAGCCGCAAGACTAGCCAGAATAAACTTCAGCGGATGGGAAACGAGTGCGTTCATATGCCCATCATAACCTGTTTGCGTGAGCGCGAAAACCGCCAAAATACTGGGTTTTGCCGGCGCAGCAGCAGCAATTGTTAGGGAAAGTTTAAAATCTTGCTGCGCATTATGACCATAGCGGTTTTTAAGCCTCGACATGATGTCTCCCGGTCCATTCTCCGGCCACCGCATAAAGCTCAATCCTGCGTGGGCCTGTTAGAGAGCCATCAGAGGAAACCTGCCGTCATGTCCAACGCCATCAAGCAATCCGGCGCATATCTCGAAATCGTTTCCTTCCATCTGGGCGATCAGGAATTCTGCATCGACATCATGGCGATCCGCGAAATCCGCGGCTGGGCGCCGGTTACCCCGATGCCGCACACCCCGCCTTATGTTCTCGGCCTTATCAACCTGCGCGGCGCCGTCATCCCCGTCATCGACATGGCTGGCCGCCTCGGCATGAAAATGACCGAACCGTCCGAACGCTCCGCCATCATCGTCACCGATATCGGCGGCAAGCTGGTCGGCCTGCTGGTGGAACAGGTCTCCGACATGATGACCATCCGCTCCGAAGACCTGCAGCCCGCACCCGATATCATTCCGGAAGAGCAGCGCAGCTTCTGCCGCGGCATCGTGGCGCTGGAAAAGAGCATGGTCTGCTTCCTCAACCTCGACACCGTGATTGCGGACGAGCTGGCACGCGAAGCGGCCTGATCAAGGCTGGCTATTGCCTCTTGATAGGATTTGGAGCGCCTGGCGCCAGCGCCGTTGAAGCGGCGCGGGTTGCATAGTCTGGCAGTCCCGTTTCAGAAGTACTCCGTCACCCCGGACCTGATCCGGGGTCCAGCGCGATCAAGTCCTTGATCGCAAAAGACTCTTTCACGGCGCAGACGCGCCGTGGCTGGATGCCGGATCAAGTCCGGCATGACGGACAGGGTCGGACAAAATCTCACGGCTTGCCCTTTTGCCATGTGACCTGCTGGTTATAAAGCGGCACCGTGGAAATCGCCATCTTGGCCGAACCGTCGGTCAGCTCCCGCGCATGCACCAGATAGATCAGCGTATCGTTCGCCCTGTCATAGACGCGGCTGACGACGAGCTTCTTCCAGACCAGCGACATGCCCTGCCGGAACACCTCTTCCCCGCCCTTCGACAGATCAATGTCGCCGATCTCCACCGGCCCCGTCTGGCTGCAGGAAATGGCATTGTTGGAAGGGTCTTCGAACCAGTTGCCGTTTTTCAGGCGGTCGATGACGCCGCGCTCGAAATAGGTCACATGGCAGGTCACGCCCTTGATCTTGGGATCGGCGATCGCCTCGATGACGATATCGTTGCCGATCCAGTCGACGCCGACCTCTCCCACAACCTGCGAATGCGCCGCTGTCACCGGAAGCAATGCCAGAAAGCCCGCAAACAAACCCGACAGAGTTTTCATCGTCATCGCATCTTCTCCGTTACGCTGCTTCAAACATAGGTGGAAGCCACCGTTACGCAACCCGTGAGACGGCGCGTTTTTTCATGCTGCAGGGCTGGTAACCGGTGGAGGTGAGACGCCCCGCGACCATGCCGATCTTTTCCGGCAGATCGCGGATATGGGCGACGCGCAAGGCCTTGGCCGCCGCAATCGAAGCGGCCGCGCAGACAACGGCGTCTTCGGCGGCATTGTGATGCACGAAACGCAGCTGCAGGTGATGGGCGATGACATTCAGCTTGTGCGAAGCCAGATTGGGCCAGACATGCCGGGCAATCTTGACGCTGCACAGATAGGAAAGATCGGGATAGGACTGCCGGTATTTATCGAAGGACGCCCGCATGACGCTGAAATCGAAGGCGGCATTGTGGGCGATCATGGTGGCGCCGTGGAAGTCGTCGATGAACTCCTCCATCACCTCGGGAAATTCCGGCGCATCTTCGACATCGGCCGGGCGGATGCCATGCACCGCGATGTTGAAGGGCGAAAACCGCATGTCCTTCGGCCGGATCAGCCGTTCCTCGACGCGAACGATCTCGCCGTCCTCTATCCACGCAAGCCCGACGGAGCAGGCGCTGCCCCGTTCCTCATTGGCGGTCTCGAAATCGATGGCGATGGTTTTCAAGAGTGATTCCCGTTGTTTCATTCCGGCATAGACCGGATTGACGTCAAAGAGAACCGGCCTCGGCAGAACCCCCTTCCGAAAGCATCCAGTCAATGAGCGTCACCAGATCGGGATTATCCAGCATGCGCCGCGGATAAACGAGGAAATAGGCAAGCGTGCTGGCCATGTCCTTGCCGAAGGGCGCAATCAATGCGCCCTCCGCAAGTTCGCGGGAAACCAGAGAACGCCGGGTCAGCGCAATGCCGTGCCCGGCCTTGGCCGCATCCAGCGCACCATTGCTGTCGATGAAGACGGTGCCGCCGGAGGCATCCACCTCCGAAGCCCCCGCCGCCTCCAGCCAGCGCCGCCATTCATTGCGGTTTTCATCGTGCAGAAGCGGAATGGATTTCAGGTCCCCCGCCTCCTGAAGCGGCCCATATTTTTCCAGAAGCTGCGGCGAACAGACCGGCAGGGTGCTGTCATCGATGAAGCGGATGCTCTCCAGACCTTCATAACGACCGAACCCGTGCCGTACCGCCAGATCGACATCGTCCCTCGAAAAATCCACCAATCGGTTCGTCACGCTGATGCGGACATCCACCTGCGGGTGTTGCTGCTGGAAGGCAGGCAATCGCGGCATCAGCCATTGCACGGCGAAGGTCGGTGTACAGCTAAGCGTCAGAACCGTAATCTCGGAGCGCGCCGTCAGTTCCGCCGTCGCCTCGCGCATCATCCGGAAGGCGGTGCGAAGCGCGCCGTAATAACGCTCCCCCTCCCGCGTCAGCTGGATGCTGCGCGGCTTGCGGAAAAATAATTGCACGCCAAGCCGCGCCTCCAGTTCCCGGATTTGCAGGCTGACGGCACCGGGCGTGACATTCAACTCATTGGAAGCAAGCGTGACACTGCGATACCGTGCCGCGGCCTCGAAGGCCTGCAACCCTTTCAAAGACGGAAGTTCGGCTGCCATGGTTTAGCTCATCTCAATTATCGAACGAGAAACAATCGTTTGAAAACACCATAAAACAGGGAGTAAATAGACGCAACAAGACCTGAAACGCAGTTAAAACCATCCATCTCCAGTTTGAGCTAAGCTCAACTGATATCGGGTGGATGGCGACGAGCCCGCCTGCGATCATGTCGATACTCATGCTTTTGGGAGATGACGATGGCGATACAGAAACAGATGGATGCCGGTGAATGGGCGATGCTTGTCGCGCTTTCGCTTCTCTGGGGCGGATCGTTCTTTTTCATCGGTGTCGCCGTCAAGGAACTACCGCCTGTCACCATCGTCACGCTGCGCGTCAGCCTGGCGGCAATCGCACTTCTGATCGTCTGCCGCATCATGGGGCTTCGCCTGCCGCGCGAATGGGCGGTGTGGCGCGCCTTTTTCGGTATGGGTCTGCTCAACAACATCATTCCCTTCTGCCTGATCGTCTGGGGCCAGACGCATATTGCCAGCGGACTAGCCTCGATTCTTAATGCCACCACACCTCTCTTCACCGTCATCGTCGCCCATTTTCTGACCGCCGACGAGAAGATGACCGGCAACAAGCTCACCGGCGTGTTGATCGGCTTTGCCGGCGTGGCGATCATGATCGGCCCCGCTGCCTTCACCGGCTCATCCGGCCTCTGGGGCCAGATCGCCATTCTCGGCGCGGCCATCTCCTATTCCTTTGCGGGCATATTCGGCCGCCGTTTCAAGGCCATGGGCGTGCCGCCGCTGATGACCGCGACCGGCCAGATCTCCTCTTCGACACTGATGCTCATCCCGGCCGCCCTCCTCATCGATAAACCATGGACGCTCGCCATGCCGGGCCTCGGAACCTGGGGCGCGCTTGTCGGCATCGCCCTCTTGTCGACAGCGCTCGCCTATCTGATCTTCTTCCGCATCCTCGCCAGCGCCGGCGCCACCAACCTCGCCCTCGTCACCTTCCTCATTCCCGTCAGCGCCATCCTGCTCGGTTCGCTGCTCCTCGGAGAGCAACTGGAGATGAAGCACTTCGCCGGCATGGCAATGATCGCCGCCGGTCTTGCCGCGATCGACGGCAGGCTGCCGGCAAAACTCAGAAGCCTGCTGCGCAACGCACCCGCTTGACAGGACCATGCGGCAAAAGCATCCTGCGCGCATGATCGCAACGAAACAGAACATCACCCTTCGCCATACCATCACCGGCCACCCGGCGGGGAGAGGTATGTCGTCGCGTTAAGCGATCCATTTCCACCCTGCCACTAGAGCAGGGTTCGCAAGCCTGCTCCCATACGCCCAAGGAGACAGGCACGCAGAACATGAAATTTGCCGACAATGAAGAATCTCAATTCAGCTTGAACGAAGTCGTCCTGCGTGCGGCGCGCCTGGACGATGCGGGAGCCCTGACCGAAATGTTCAACCTGCCCGGCGTCCGTCACGGCACGCTCCGACAGCCGTTTCAGTCCGTTGAAAAAACGCGAAAATCGATGGAAAACCGCGGCCCGAACGATATCGCCATCGTTGGCGAATGGCGTGAAAAGATCGTTGCCAATGCAGGACTGTTTCGCAGGGCGGGAAGACAGTCCCACATCGCCGATCTGGTGATCAGTGTCCACGACGATTTTGCGGGCAAGGGCGTCGGATCATATATCCTCGCGGCGTTGATCGACACGGCCGACAATTGGCACGATATACGCCGCATCGAGCTGAACGTCTTCACCGACAATCTCCCGGCAATCCGGCTTTACGAGAAATTCGGTTTCGAACGCGAAGGCACCCTGCGCAACGACGCCTATCGTGACGGAAAATATGTCGATGCCCACGTGATGGCGCGTCTTCGATAGTTCCGGTCAGTTATCCAGGTGATCCGCAAACACTTCCCGAATGGTCCGCCGCGACCATTCGGCCATTTTGTCGTTACGTCCGCGCTCCGCATCCAGCACGATCAAAGCCTTCCACAGCGCCCAGCCGCGCCCGCGCTGCCATGTCGCCTCATCCAGCTCCAGCGCCCGGCGAAAAACGGCGCGGCTTTCGGCATCGAGCACATTCCACGCGAGGATGAGATCGGAAGACGGATCGCCGACGCCGGAACTGCCGAAATCGATGACGGCCGAAAGCCGGCCGTCCTTCACCAGCAGATTGCCCTCGGCAATGTCTCCATGCACCCACACTCCCTGCTTCCGCCAATGGCTCGAAAGCGCAAGCTGCCATATCTCCATGGCCAGCGCCTGATCCACCTCATCGGCAAGCCGCGCCGCCGAAGCCTTCGCCTCCCCGTCATAGACAGAAAGCGAGCCGCCGCGATGGAAGTTATGTGCACCTGCGGGTGGGCCATCCGAAGCATCCACCTCGTGCAATGCCCTTAAAAACGCGGCAACATCGATGGCGATGGTTGAAAGATCAACGCGATCCAGATACCGGGCGAGCGGTTCGCCCTCAAGCCAGCGATAGACGGACCAGCGAAACGGATAACCCTGTCCCGGCTGCGCGAGCGCCAACGGCGCAGGGATCGGAAAAGGCAGGAGCGGCGCAAGCGCCGGCAGCCACCGATGCTCCTTCTCCACCTGCGCAACATACCGGGCGGCACTTGGCATGCGGATCAGCATGTCATCGCCAAGACGGAAGCTGCGATTGTCCCAGCCGCTCAGTTCCACCGGCCGGATATTTAACCCCGCCCATTGCGGAAACTGGCTGTCAACCAGCGCCCGGACCTGCTCTGTGTTGACGACAATGCGGTCATCCATGCTGTGCTCTCCGTGTCAGGCGCAAAGCTCTAGCGGCAGATGACAACATTGCCATGACGGTGCATCAGCCGCCGATCAAGGCCAGCCATTCGTCCTCATCCATGGTCTGCACGCCCAGTTCCGTGGCCTTGGCAAGCTTCGACCCGGCTCCCGGCCCTGCCACCAGAATATCGGTCTTTTTCGAAACGGAACCGGCAACCTTGGCGCCCAGACTTTCGGCGCGCGCCTTCGCCTCGTCCCGGGTAAATTTCTCCAGCGAGCCGGTAAACACCACCGTCTTGCCGGCCACCGGACTGCCATCGGTCGAGGGCTTTTCGGCCTCCTTCGGGCGAAGCTCCCGTATCAGCCGGTCGATGACATCGAGATTGCGCGGCTCCTTGTAGAATTCGATGATGGCGCGGGCCACCACCTCGCCGATGCCGTCGATGCTGTTGAGTTCGACCCAGGCATCGCTCGCCGGGTCGGCTGCCGCCTTCATGCTCTCTTCGAAATGCTCATAGGTGCCATAGGAGCGCGCCAGAAGCTTCGCCGTGGTCTCACCCACATGGCGGATGCCGAGCGCGAAGATCAGGCGGTGCAGATCGATTTCGCGGCGGGCATCGATGGCGTCGAACAGCTTTCTGACGCTGACCTTGCCGAAGCCGTCGATATTCTCGAGCTTGGTCAGATGCGAGGCTTCCTGCCGCGCCTTGAGGGTGAAAATCTCAGGCGCAGTCTTGATCGAAAGCGCCGGATCGTCGCTTTCGAAGAAGAAGTCTATCTGCTTGGTGCCGAGGCCTTCGATATCGAAGGCATTGCGCGAGACGAAATGTTTCAGGTGCTCCACCGCCTGCGCCCGGCAGACGAACCCGCCCGTGCAGCGCGTGACCGAATCGAGCTTGCCGGTCTTCTCATTGCGCTCCCGCACCGCATGGCTGCCGCAGACCGGACATTTTTCCGGGAACGCATATTTCACTGCCTCGGCCGGGCGCTTTTCCAGAAGCACATCCAGCACCTGCGGAATGACGTCACCGGCGCGCTGCACGATCACCGTGTCGCCGATGCGAATATCGTGATCTTCGGGGCGGATGCGCTCGCCGCTATTGCCGATGCCTTCGATATAATCGGCATTGTGCAGCGTCGCATTGGTGACGACGACACCGCCGACGGTGATCGGGGTGAGACGTGCCACCGGCGTCAAGGCACCGGTGCGCCCCACCTGGATTTCGATATTCTCGACGGTGGTAAACGCCTGCTCGGCCGGAAATTTATGGGCGGTGGCCCAGCGCGGGCTGCGCGAGCGGAAGCCCAGCCGTTCCTGCAGATCGAGCCGGTCGACTTTATAGACCACGCCGTCGATATCGTAATCGAGATCGGGCCGTGCGACGCCGATTTCATTATAATGCTCAAGCAATTGCTCGGCGGAGGTGAATCGTTTCATCAGCGGATTGACCGGAAATCCCCACTCCCGGAATTTCTCGACGATGCCATATTGCGTATCGGCAATCCGCGCCGGCTGGCCGCCATTCGAAACCTCGCCCAGCGCATAGGCGAAGAACCGCAGTTTGCGTTTCGCCGTCACATTGGCGTCGAGCTGGCGCAGGGAACCGGATGCCGTGTTGCGCGGGTTCACATAGGTCTGCTTGCCTTCGGCCTCCATCTGGGCATTGAGCGCCAGAAAGTCGCTCTTGGCCATATAGACCTCGCCGCGCACTTCCACCACATCGGGCGCATCGGCGGGCAGCTCGTTCGGAATTTCCTTGATGGTCCTGATATTGGCGGTGACATTCTCGCCCGTCGTGCCGTCACCGCGCGTCGCCGCCGTCTTCAGCCTGCGGTTCTCATAGCGGATGGACATGGAAAGCCCGTCGATCTTCGGCTCGGCGGTGAAGGCGATGGAATCGTCCGGCAGATGCCCGAGGAAGCGATAGACGGAACTCACGAAATCCCGCAAATCCTCTTCCGAAAACGTATTGTCGAGCGAAAGCATCGGCCGCGCATGCACAATGGGCGCAAAGGTCGGAAGCGGTGCGAAACCGACTTTTCTCGACGGGCTGTCGGCCCGTACCAGCGCCGGAAAAGCCGCCTCGATCGCATCGTTGCGTCGCTTCAGCGCGTCATAATCCGCGTCCGAAATCTCCGGCGCGTCCTTGCCGTGGTAAAGCGCATCATGGCGCGCAAGCTCAGCCGCCAGAAACGCAAGCTCGGAAGAGGCTTCAAGCTCGGTGAGGTTTTCGACGGATTTCTGGTCTTTCGACATGACGGCCTCTTTTGCGAATTACCGAACGCTTTTAGCCGAAATAACAAACATTAAAAACAGTTTTGCCGCTGGACTCACAAGCCGAATCCGCTCGCGCAACGCAGCGGGCAGCCGTCAGTCCTTGGCCGCCAGCAGGCGAGCCGCCGCAGCCCTCGCCTCGTCCGTCACCGACGCACCGGCAAGCATGCGGGCAATCTCTTCGGTGCGGTGTTTCGGCTCCATGGTGGCCACGCGCGTGGCGATACGCTCGCTGCCGTCGCCTGATGGTCCCTTGGAAATGAGAAGATGGGTCGCCGCCCGTGCCGCCACCTGCGGCGCATGGGTAACGGACAGAACCTGCACGGTTTTCGACAGGCGGCGCAACCGCTGGCCAATGGCATCCGCCACCGCGCCGCCGACACCCGTATCGATTTCATCGAACACCAAGGTCGGTGCCGAACCGCGATCCGCCAGCGCCACTTTCAGCGCCAGCAGGAAGCGGGACAATTCACCACCCGAGGCCACCTTCATGATCGGTCCCGGCCGTGTGCCCGGATTTGTCTGGACGTGGAATTCCACCGTGTCGATGCCGTCGGCCGTCGCCTGTTCGGCATCGGAGGTCACCTCGACGGTAAACCGCGCCCGCTCCAGCTTCAGTGCCGGCAGTTCTGCCATCACCGCATTGGAAAGCGCATCCGCCGCGTGGCGGCGTTTGTCGGAAAGCGATTGCGCGGCACGGTCGAAATCGGCCTTCACCACCCCGAGATTGGCCTCGAGCTTGCCGAGCTTTTCTTCGCCGGCATCGAGATCGGCGAGATCGGCCACCATTTTTTCGGCGAGAGCCGGCAGATCGGGCACGGCAACATTATATTTGCGCCCGGCGGCACGCAGCGCAAACAGCCGCTCCTCCACCCGCTCCAGCTCACGCGGATCGAATTCGGTGCGGCGCAGCGCCGCCTCCACTTCCATCTGCGCATTGGAAAGGCTGTCGAGCGCGGCGTCCAGCAATTGCACGGTGTCTTCCAGCAAGCCCGGCGCTTCATGGCTCTTGCGCTCTAGACGCCGCATCATCGAGGCGATGACAGGCACAGGCGAGGCATTGCCATTCAGGAACTCGCTGGCCTCGGCGATATCGCCGGCAATGCGTTCGGATTTCTGCATCACCGCCCGGCGTTCGGCCAGTTCATCCTCTTCACCGTCGCGCGGCGAAAGCGTTTCCAGTTCCTCGACGGAAGAGCGAAGGTAATCCGCCTCGCGCGCCGCCGCCTCCACCTTGGCGCGGTGCGTCTTCAGCGCACGCTCGGCATCCTTCCAGGTGCGGTATAAGCCCTGAACGGCACGAGCCTCATCGCTCAGCCCGGCAAAGGCGTCCAGCAGCGTGCGGTGTGCATCGGTATCGACAAGCGCGCGATCATCATGCTGACCATGGATTTCGACCAGCAATTGCCCGAGCTGGCGCATCATCTGCACGCTGATGGCCTGATCGTTGATATAGGCCTTGGTGCGACCGTCAGAGGACTGCACCCGGCGGAAAATCAGGTCGCCATCGTCGTCGAGACCGTTTTCACGCAGGAGAAGCCGTGTCGGGTGATTGTTCGGGACTTCGAAGGTGGCGGTGACCTGCCCCTTCTCTTCCCCGTGCCGCACAAGGCCGCCATCGCCGCGCCCGCCAAGCGCGAGCGAAAGGCTGTCGAGAAGAATGGATTTGCCCGCACCCGTCTCGCCCGTCAACACGGAAAGGCCCGCCTCGAAACCGAGGTCGAGCCTTTCGATGAGAACGATATCGCGAATCGAGAGCTGGACCAGCATGGCCTATGCCCCGTCTCAGGCGCCGATGAGCTTCTTGCCGGCGCGCGAAATCCAGGACCCCTTGTTTTCCCGCGGCTCCAGCCCGCTGCCCTTCAGCAGCTTGTAGGAATCCGAATACCATTGGCTGTCAGGATAGTTGTTGCCGAGAACGGCCGCCGCGGTCTGCGCTTCGTCCACCAGGCCCATCGCGTAATAGGCTTCAGTCAGACGCGCCAGCGCTTCCTCGATCTGGTTGGTGTTCTGGTACTGCTCGACGACGATGCGGAAACGCGAAACGGCGGCGAGGTATTCCTTGCGCTCAAGATAATAACGGCCGACCTGCATTTCGCGGCCGGCGAGCTGGTCGCGGGCGAAACGAATTTTGGCCTGCGCGTCGGCGACATATTCCGAATCGGGATAGTCGTTGACGACCTTGTTCATCGCCTCGACGGTGCGCTGCGCGGCGCGCTGGTCCTGCGTGACGTCGGAAATCTGCTTCGAATAGGCAAGACCGATCATGTATTGAACGTAAGCGGCATCCTTGGAGCGCGGATATTGCCGCAGGAACCGGCTGCCCTTGGTAATGGCCACATCGTTCTTGTTGGTGCGCGTGGCAATGAAGGTCTGCATCACCAGCGCCTTCTGGCCCCATTCGGTGAAGGGATACTGCTTGTCGATCGCCTCGAACTTGCGTGAGGCTTCCGTCATGTTGCCGGCGTTCATGTTGGCAAGCCCCTGCTTGTACAGAACATCCGGCGGATCGGTCTCGACGCCGAGCTTGGTGATGTCGATATCCGGATCGGACTGGCAGGCCGTGACGGCGACACTCGCGCCGACCAACATCAACGAGACGGCGATCCCCCGCATCGTACCCTTCATTGCACCAGACCCTACATGCTTCATTCGACAGTTCCCACTTCCCGCGCAAATACATAAGCATCGGCTTTGCACTGGCGTTCTAGCCATAAAAGCATCCGCAGGGCAACGCAATGATGACGCATTAACGCATTTTTATGGCATCGACCCGTGCAATCGCATGAATATCAGGCGATATTACGCAACTTCTTGTTCGCATCGCGAAAAAGCCGCCCCAAAGGGAGCGGCTTTTTCTGTCAATTGATAGCCTGCGAAGGAATTCACGCAGACCAGGGTGCGAATTCCGGCATGTTGACCGCAACGAATTCGCGGGCGCGCACCATCTGGTTGCGGGCAGCCGGCGCTTCGACGATCTCATAGGCGGTGCGGTCGCTCAAAAGCGCCTTCAGCGCATTGGCATTGACCTTGTGGCCGCCGCGATAGGAGCGGTAGCAGCCGATGAACTGCGCGCCGGCAAGCGCCAGGTCGCCCACGGCGTCCAGCGTCTTGTGACGGACGAATTCGTCCTTGGCGTAACGCAGGCCTTCCATGTTGATGACGCTGTTGTCGTCGGAGATGACGACCGAGTTCTCAAGCGAGGAGCCGAGCGCATAACCGGCGGCCCACAGGCGCTCCACATCACGCATGAAGCCGAAGGTGCGCGCGCGCGACAGTTCGTTCTTGAAGCTGTCCGCCGTCAGGTCGCCCTTCCAGGACTGCTTGCCGATCAGCGGCGTGTCGAAATCGATGTCGACCTCGAAGCGCGTACCGTCATAGGGACGGAATTCCGCCCAGGAGGCGCCCGAATCGATGCGCACCGGCTTGGTGACGCGAATATAACGGCGCTTCACGCCGAGGCTCTTGATGCCGACCGATTCGATCGCTTCGATGAAAGGTGCGGAGCTGCCGTCCATGATCGGTGCTTCCGGACCGTCGACTTCAACGATGAGGTTATCGAGGCCCATGGCGTAGATGGCAGCCATGACGTGCTCGATCGTCGCCACCGACTGGGAAAGCGAACGGCCGAGCACGGTGCACAGGTCGGTATTGCCGACATTGGCCGAAACCGCCTTCAACTCGGTAACGCTGCCATTGTCATGAAGGCGGTGGAAGACGATGCCCGTCCCGGCTTCTGCGGGCTGGAAGGTCATCGAAACCGGATTGCCGGAATGCACGCCAATGCCTTTGAGCTGAACAGCATTTGCGATAGTTGTCTGAAATCCGAGCAGTCCGATAGTCATGCGAATATGCCTTGTTTTGCAAACCGCGCCGCTTGAGCGCCGTTCAAGTTTTCGAGCCGGTCTGGCAACCGGCCAAGTCCGTGTTTTCCTTTACCCAGCCTCATACATACGCACATGTAGGTGCCACGACAAATCACTGTTCGTTTCGGATTGTTACACGCGTAAACCTTTGAAAATACGAATTAATTTAGTGTTAATAACGTAAAATAAACAAAACGCCCGGATCGTGAAACCCGGGCGTTCGAAGAGGCGGATGGAATCGCCCTTAGTTGGACTGGCGGCGCAGGAAGGCCGGGATTTCCAGCTGGTCGTCGTCGTGGTGGCTGGCCGAAGAAGGCGTTGCACGGCCGTGATCGTCAAGCTGGCCACGACGCGGTGCGTAGAGGCTGGCTTCCGGCGAAAGCGGGGCGCGGCGCTGCTGCGGCGCCATGCTCGGCGCATCCATCATGTCGGAGGGAACTTCTTCTTCTTCGCGGCGGCCAAGCGAGTTGGTGATGCGCTTCAGAAGACCCATCGGGCCACGCTCTTCCTGGGCGGCAGGAGCAGCATGGGTGCGGTGGTCCAGCTCGGCCTTCACGACCGGCGGGAAGTCTTCCACCTTCGGCATGCGTACCGGCTCGGGCTGGCGGGCAACCGGTGCGGGTTCCTGATAAACAGGAGCCTGCGGCTGCTGCATGCGCGGCGCCGGAGCGGCAACCTGTTCCGGAGCATGGTAGACGGGCGCCGGAGTGACCGGTGCCGGAGCGGCCTGCTGAACCGGCTGAGCCGGACGGAGAGCCGCCGGCGCTTCAGCCGGAGAAGATGCGAACAGCTTGCTCTGCGGACGGAAATCCTGAGCCGGCTGCTGGTGTGCGGCGAAACCGAGTTCGCGTTCCATTTCGGCTTCCGCCGAACGGATGGTCTGGGCGATCGGGTCTACGGCCTTCTGTGCCTGCGATACTGCTGGAGCAGGCTGAACTGCGGCCGGAGCGGAAGCAACGGCCGCGGAAGGACGGATAAGCGGCTTGGCAACGGCTGCTGCGGCACGCATATCGGCAACGTTCTGCTCGCCGACGCCAGCAACGCGGTCGATGCCGGTCGCCACGACGGAGACGCGGATGAGACCTTCCAGGGCTTCGTCGAAGGTTGCGCCGAGGATGATGTTGGCGTCCGGATCGACTTCTTCGCGGATACGGGTGGCCGCTTCGTCGACTTCGAACAGGGTAAGATCGCGACCGCCGGTGATGGAGATCAGCAGGCCCTGTGCGCCCTTCATCGAGGTTTCGTCGAGCAGCGGGTTGGCGATTGCCGCTTCCGCAGCCTGCATCGCACGGCCCGGACCGGAAGCCTCGCCGGTGCCCATCATCGCGCGGCCCATTTCGCGCATGACCGAGCGAACGTCGGCGAAGTCGAGGTTGATGAGACCTTCCTTCACCATCAGATCGGTGATGCAGGCAACGCCGGAGTAGAGAACCTGGTCGGCCATGGCGAAGGCGTCGGCAAATGTCGTCTTGTCGTTGGCAATACGGAAGAGGTTCTGGTTCGGAATGACGATCAGCGTATCAACGGACTTCTGCAGTTCCTCGATGCCCTGTTCGGCAAGACGCATGCGGCGGCCGCCTTCGAAATGGAAAGGCTTGGTGACGACGCCGACCGTCAGGATGCCCTTGTTGCGGGCAGCCTGTGCAACGACAGGGGCAGCACCGGTACCGGTGCCGCCGCCCATGCCAGCGGTGACGAAGCACATGTGGGTGCCGTTCAGGTGGTCGATGATCTCGTCGATGCATTCTTCAGCGGCGGCGCGGCCGACTTCCGGCTGGGAACCGGCGCCGAGGCCTTCGGTGACGTTGACGCCGAGCTGGATGACCCGGTCTGCCTTCGTCATGGTCAGCGCCTGGGCATCCGTGTTGGCGACGACGAAATCGACACCCTGGAGGCCAGCCGTGATCATGTTGTTGACAGCGTTACCGCCGCCGCCGCCAACACCGAAAACGGTGATGCGTGGCTTCAGCTCGGTGATATCAGGCTTTTGCAGCTGTATCGTCATTTTAGCATTCCTTCTTTCTCTGGCCGCATCGCCCCGCTGGCCGATTCTTGAAAACTCAACTCTGAAACCTCCGGCTTACGCCACGAGGCCACTCAAAAACTCTCTTTCAGCCATTGCCCAACCCGGGCTATCCGGCCGCTGCCCGTACCAAACGGCGAGAACATTCCGCCTTGCGCCGCATGAATTTCGATGTCCGCCACCTGCGGATAGATCATCAGTCCGCAGGCGGTTGAGAATGCCGGTCCCTTCGCCGCTACCGGAAGACCGGCCACGCCCATGGGGCGGCCGATACGAACGTTGCGGGCGAGAATGCGCCGTGCCGTTTCCGGCAGTCCCGTCAGCTGGCTTGCGCCGCCGGTGAGGACCACGCGCTTGCCGACAATGGGGCTGAAGCCGGACTTCTGGATACGATCACGGATCAATTCCAGCGTCTCTTCGATACGCGCCCGCACGATGCGGGTTACAAGGGCTCTTGAAACTTGCGATGGTTGATCGCGATCATCTTCGCCAATCGGCGGGATCGAAATCATGTCGCGCTCATCCGCGCCATTCAGCAAAGCCGAACCATGCACCACCTTCAGTCTCTCCGCATCTTCGATTCGTGTCGAGAGGCCACGTGCAAGATCTGTCGTCACGTGATGGCCGCCAAGGCCGATCGCGTCGGTGTGAATGAGCCGGCCTTCGGCGAAAACCGAGATCGTCGTGGTGCCGCCGCCCATGTCGATGGCCGCGCAGCCGAGTTCGACTTCATCGTCCACCAGCGCTGCAAGACCGCTGGCATAGGGCGTCGCCACCATGCCTTCGACCGAAAGATGGGCGCGGTTGACGCAAAGCTCGAGGTTCTTCAGCGCCGTGCGCTCGACCGTCACAACATGCATGTCGACGCCGAGAAGGTCGCCATACATGGAGAGCGGATCGCGAATGCCACGCTCACCATCCAGCGAATAACCCGTCGGCAGCGAGTGCAGGATCGCCCGGTCCTGACGCATGGACTGCTGGCTTGCCGCCACCAGAACCTTGCGCAGATCGCTCGCTTCCACTTCCTGGCCGCCGAGATCGATGCTCGCGGTATAGATATCGCTTGCCAGCCGGCCGGCGGAAACATTGACGATCAGGCTGTCGACGGTGAGACCCGCCATGCGCTCGGCCGCATCGACAGACAGACGGATGACGCCCTCCAGCGCATCGAGATCGGCGATCACGCCTGACTTCACGCCGCGCGAGCGCTGGTGGCCGATGCCGATGATTTCGACCTTGTGGGTGCGGCCCGGCAGAATTTCGCTTTCCTGACGCGGCGTCAGCCGGCCGATCATGCATACGACCTTGGTCGAGCCGATATCCAGCACCGACACGATGTGGCTGCGCTTGGAGGAAAGCGGCTTCAGCCGAGGCAGGCCGAAATGGGAAGAACCGAATAAGCTCATGTGTTCTTCTCCGCCTTCTTGAGAGCCTTGGTGCGCGCATCGACGGCGGCCTGGCGGCGTTCCGTGGCACCCTCGGTCAGCTGGATCGTGGTGCGGTCCGCGAGCCTCAGATCAACCGCGGCGACATCGCGCGACAGCACCTTTTCCTCGAGATCGAGCCGCGCCAGCAATTGCAGCGCCTGCGGCAGGTTTTCTTCCGGCAGCTTGACCACGATGCCGTTATCGAGATGCAAGTCCCAGCGACGGCCGGCAATGCGGACATAGGCGCGGACACGATTGCGGATTTCCGGCCAGTCGGCCAGCTGCTCGACGAAACCGGCGGCACCCGTTTCCGCGTCGCGGCCGACGAAGAGCGGCAGGGCAGCGAATTTATTGTCCCGCAGCGGCGCAATCACGCTGCCGCTTTTTTCGATCAGCGACAGTTCCGTTCCATGCTGCCAGATACCGAAGGCCTGACGCTCCTTCAGCCGGACTTCCACGGTCTTGGGGTACACCTTGCGGATATCGACATCTTCCACCCAGGGAAGCTGCACCAGCTTGCGGCGTGCCGCATCGATATCGAGCGCGATCAGCGAGGTGCTGCCATCGAGGCCGAGAAGCTGGAACACTTCGATTTCGGAGGTCTGCAGATTGCCGGAAACCTTCACATCCTCGACCGCAAAGCCTGCGGCCGATGTCGTGGTCTGGGTAACGATATTCGTGTGTCCACCGAGCGACATGCCGTAAAGCCCGGTCACCGCGTAAAAGGCAACCGCCGAAATCGTACCGGTATGGGCAGGAATGTGAATGCGTCCGGTCGCAAGGCTGACACCGAAACGCACGAAGCGACGCAGAGGACGCGGCAACACCATGCGGTCGTCGGCGCTGGCCGCCGCCGCGAATTGTTCGCGCTTTTTTGCCGTCGACTTTTTGCCGATCACCGCAAACACGAAGCGTCCTCCACCATCCAGCTGACAAGGTTACCAAAGGAGCGGCCAGCATGGGCCGCCATTTCCGGCACCAGGGAGGTCGGCGTCATGCCCGGCTGCGTATTCACTTCAAGCCAGATAACTTCGCCATCTTCTGAGAAACGGTCGTCGTAACGAAAGTCTGAACGGCTTACGCCACGGCATCCGATCGCCCGATGCGCCATAACCGCCAGTGTTTGAATTTTTTGGTAAATTTTCGGTGAAATTTCTGCGGGAATGACATGTTTCGAGCCACCAGCCGCATATTTCGCATCATAATCATAGAAATTGTGACCGAGCGGCACCACTTCGGTGACGCCCAACGCCTCGCCGTCGAGTACACCGCAGGTCAGTTCGCGGCCGTGAATATAGCGCTCGACCATCACCTGATCGCCATAACGCCAATCGGACGAGGTGAGGATTTGCGGCGGATGCGACTGGTCTTCCTTGACGATCACGACACCGAAGCTCGAACCTTCGCGCACCGGCTTCACGACATAAGGGGGTGCAAGCGGATGTTCGCTGGTGAAATCGAAGCGGTTCATGACGCGCTCGGCGGCCACCGGGATGCCGGCAGCAGCGGCAACCTTCTTGGCCTGCGCCTTGTCCATGGCAAGCGCGGAAGCGAGCACGCCGGAATGCGTATAGGGAATGGCGAGATATTCGAGGATGCCCTGAATGGTGCCGTCTTCGCCAAAGGGACCGTGTAGCGCATTGAAAGCCACATCCGGGCGCAGCTCGGCAAGTACGGCAGCGACATCGCGCCCCACATCGACACGGGTGACCTTGTAGCCCTCGTCTTCCAGAGCCTGCGCGCAAGCGTTGCCCGACGAGAGGCTGACCGGCCGCTCCGACGAAAATCCACCCAAAAGAACAGCTACGTGCTTGCCGCTCATCGAACCCTCTGACACCAACTCTCCGTTACGAACCACGCTCCGAACCGACCGAATTTGACGGACGGTGATTCTGGCACATGACCCTTGAGATCAGTTAAACGCCATTAAGGTTAATGAATCGTTTACTTTCGTTAACCGCCGCGTCCAACGTGCCGAGTTTCGTTAAAGAATCAGCACCGATCCGGATTCCCTCCTTGGAATCAGAGAGTTGCATGGATTGCAACATGCAGGTTTTCAATGATCGGAAATAAAACGGCGCTCGCGCGTCTGCCGCTCCGCGATAAAGGCAAGGTCGAAACGTTAACAGACGGGATTATTCCCCAGGGAAAATTATCTGGCGTTTCAGCGTTTTAAAACCGCGGCCTGAATCAGTCTCTCAATCGCCAAAGCATCCCCGAGAGGCATAACCACACGTGTCGCACTGATGGATCACATTATCTGCATTATTTCTTTTTTAGCATTCCATAAGAACAAAAATTGCGTTAACGCAGTCGTCGCCTCCCAAGGCATGACATTGCAATCATCCAAAATGGAACCAATACCATGACCGACGCGATATCTCCGGTATCGCCGACCGCTGACACTTCGAACGTTGTAAAGACAAATTCGCCTGCACGAGTTCTCACTGCCAGCCTGGTCGGCACGACCATCGAGTTTTTCGATTTCTACGTTTACGCCACGGCCGCAGTGCTCGTGTTCCCCACTTTGTTCTTCCCGAACAATGACCCGATGACGGCGCTTCTGGCGTCCTTCGCCACCTTCTCCATCGCCTTTTTCGCCCGCCCGCTGGGCGCTGTGGTCTTCGGCCACTATGGCGACCGCGTCGGCCGCAAGACTACCCTTGTCGCCGCCCTGCTCACGATGGGCGTCTCGACGGTCGTGATCGGCCTCCTGCCCTCCTATGAGACCGCCGGCGTTCTGGCCCCGCTGCTGCTCGCGCTTTGCCGCTTCGGTCAGGGTTTCGGCCTCGGTGGCGA
This sequence comes from Agrobacterium sp. CNPSo 2736, assembly GCF_004005385.1. NCBI lineage: Bacteria > Pseudomonadati > Pseudomonadota > Alphaproteobacteria > Hyphomicrobiales > Rhizobiaceae > Agrobacterium > Agrobacterium sp. CNPSo 2736. The sequence continues at coordinate 123,929 of NZ_RZTX01000009.1, forward strand.
ATGGGGCGGCGCCGTCCTGCTCGCTACGGAAAACGCACCTCCGGGCAAGCGCAGCTGGTACGGCATGTTCCCGCAGCTCGGTGCCCCCGTTGGCCTGTTCCTTTCGTCCGGCGTGTTCTGGATCCTGCTGCACTTCATGTCTCAGGAAGCGCTTTTGAGCTGGGGCTGGCGCATTCCCTTCGTCGCTTCGATCATCCTGATCGCGGTCGGCATGTGGGTTCGCCTGTCAATCACCGAAACGCCCGACTTCCAGAAGGCAATCGAAAAGGAAGAGCGTGTAGCCGTGCCGGTCGCGGAACTGTTCCGCAACCACAAGCGCAGCCTCGTGCTCGGCACCTTCGTGGCGCTGGCCACCTTCGTGCTCTTCTACATCGGCACTGCCTATCTTCTGTCCTACAATGTCAAGGTCCTGAAAATCCCGTTCCTCGACGCGCTGGAAGTGCAGATCCTCGGCTCCATCGTTTTCGGCATCTTCATTCCGATCGCCGGCAAGCTCGCCGAAAAATTCGGTCGCCGTGAAATCCTGATCTTGACGACGGTGCTGATCGGCCTGTTCTCCTTCCTGCTGCCCGGCCTGATGTCCGGTGGCGAAGGCTCGATCTTCGTCTTCGCGGCCCTTGCCATGATGCTGATGGGCATGACCTACGGCCTGATCGGAACGGCGCTCGCCGCCCCCTTCCCGACCCGCGTGCGCTACACCGGCTCGTCGATCACCTTCAACATGGCCGGCATCTTCGGCGCATCGCTGGCGCCTTACATCGCCACATGGCTGCAGGTGAATTACGGCATGGGTTATGTCGGCTATTATCTCTGCGTATCGGCGCTCATCACGCTCGCCTGTATTCTTCTGTCCCGCAAGGACGAAGTCTGAGCCACGCAGGGTTCGAAATACAAGAAGGCCCGCGGAACCTTAGGTTTCGCGGGCCTTTTCATATCTGCGCCCGACAGCGCAACAGCGCATCTCTTCCCGGCTTTGTTGGAAATAAGCTAGGCGACGGATTGGCGGATGTCGCGCTGGCCTGACACGCAGATGCGGTTACGCCCCGTTCCCTTTGCCTGATAGAGCGCCAGATCGGCATTGTGCAGGACTTTTTCGAAGACTTCGGCATCCTTCCGGACGGCCACGCCAATCGATATGGTGACACCGATCCGCATCTCCTGATAATCGACCGGCACGGCCTCGATACTCGCACGCAGCCTTTCACAAACGTCCAGGAACGATTGCAGCCCGGTTTCCTGCACGACAACGAACTCCTCGCCGCCCATTCTGGCAACGCTGGCGGAGGCAGCGAAGGCGGCGCGTATCCGCTGTGCGACACTGGAAATCACCGCATCGCCTGCCAGATGGCTGAACCTGTCGTTCACGGACTTGAAATGATCGATATCGAGGAAGGCGACGCAATAATGCGGGCCGAGATCGATACACCCGGCATAGAGCCCAAGGCGATTGCTGAGGCCCGTCAAGGCGTCCGTATGGCTCAGATACAGAAATCGCTCATGCGATTGCGCCAGAAGCTTCACTTCCCTGGCATTCAGCCAGCAAACCAGCAGCGTTATCGTAAACGAGATTGCGGCGGACAGGGTAATGCCAAGGATAAGCCCGTTGACGAGATCCGTTACCAGCCCGAACTCCGCCAGCAGAAGCAGACCGAAGAAACAGATAAGAACAGCTATAACCGTGACGACACAGGCGACCCGGATTGCAAATTCCAGCGGTTCAAGCCGCCGGCGGCGCTCCGACGTCGCAATCGAAAAACTCATCATCTCGATCAGTTTTTTCCAGAGACCCAACACCATCCCCAGCAGCGCCCAATCATCTAACGTCGTCGAAAACTCTAATATAAATCGTCTAAAATATTGGAGAGGGCCGACACCCTCTCCACTTCCCTGTTGCTATAGAGCATAACCATTGATCGACCGTTACGATAAACGCCAACGGCCGCATCAACGCAAGGTTTTGTCGCCAACCATACCGGCCTGCACCGGATTTCAGCTTCCGAGGAAAGGCTCCACCTCACGGCCCGGCATAAAAAGGCCAAGTCGCTTGATTTCCCATTCCAGCCGGATGCCCGACTTTTCGAACACGCGCTTGCGGATGGTCTCGCCCAGATATTCCAGATCGTAACCGGTCGCATGGCCGGTATTGATCATGAAATTGCAATGCAGCGATGACATCTGCGCGCCGCCGATGACCAGACCGCGACCGCCCGCCTCATCGATCAGTTCCCAGGCGGAATGACCTTCGGGATTCTTGAAGGTGGAACCGCCCGTCTGCTCACGGATAGGCTGCACGGTTTCGCGGTGGTGGCGCACGGCATCCATATCGGCACGGATTTTCGCCTTGTCTTCGGGATAACCCTCAAACAGCGCGCCGGTAAAGATCAGACCTGCATCGGCGCCGGAATGGCGATAGCTGTAGCCCATATCGGCATTGGAAAGCACATGCTGGTTGCCCTGACGGTCGACCGCATAGACCTCCACGACACGCTCGCGCGTTTCGCCGCCATTGGCGCCCGCATTCATGCGCAGCGCACCGCCGATGGAGCCGGGAATGCCGTAATAGAAATGGAAACCGCCGATGCCATTATCCATGGCCATAGCGGCAATATGCTTGTCCGGGCAGATCGCGCCCGCCTTGATGCGGTTTTCGCCGGCAAGCTCCACCTGGCCGAAGCCCTTGGCCGACAGACGGACGACAACGCCCGGAATGCCGCCATCGCGCACCAGAAGGTTCGAGCCGACACCAACCACGGTCAACGGCACGTCTTCCGGCAGAATTTTCAGAAAGGCAATCAGATCGTCGGTATCGTGCGGCTGGAACATGACTTCCGCAAGACCGCCGGCTCTGAACCACGTCACGCGGTCCATGGGCGCATCCGGTGTCAGACGTCCCCGCAATTCATTTACCCCGTCGCCGAGCCTCCCCAGCAATTTAACCCCATCGACCTGTCTCATTCAGACTTTCCTGATATGCTCTTCAATTCCGAAGGCAGTACTGCTGCCCATTGCGTGATATTTCCAGCCCCCAAGAGAACCACGAAATCACCCGGATTCGCAATGCCTGCAACCACTGAGGCGAGATCTTCCCGTTTCTCGAGAAAACGGGCGTCCCGGTGGCCGGCGGCCTTGATGGCCGAAACCAGCGCTTCCGAGCTTGCGCCCTCGATCGGATCTTCGCCCGCGGCATAGACCGGAGCAAGGATAATCGTGTCGGCATCGTTAAAACAATGCGCGAAATCGTCGAACAGGCTGGAAAGGCGGCTATAGCGGTGCGGCTGGTGCACGGCGATGATGCGGCCCTTGCAGGCCTCCCGCGCCGCCTTCAGCACGGCCTTGATCTCCACCGGATGGTGGCCATAGTCATCGAAGACCTGCACCCCATTGGCTTCGCCCGTCAGCGTGAAGCGTCGCTTGACGCCGCCGAAGGAGGCAAGGCCCTTCTTGATGTCGGCTTCAGAAATGCCGAGACGATTGGCAACCGCAATCGCCGCCGTCGCATTCGAGACGTTGTGGCGGCCGGGCATCGGCAGGACGAGGTCCTTGAAGGAGAATATCTTGCCAGTGCGGCGACGGCGGATTTCCACATCGAACACCGAGCGCGTGCCGTCGATGCGCACATTCGAAAAACGCACGTCGGCCTGCGGGTTCTCGCCATAGGTGATGACCTTGCGGTCCTCGATGCGGCCGACCAGTGCCTGCACTTCCGGATGATCGAGGCACATGACGCCGAAACCGTAGAAAGGCACGTTCTCGACGAACTGACGGAAGGCAGCACGCACGGCATCGAAATTGCCGTAATGGTCGAGATGTTCCGGATCGATATTGGTAATGACGGCCACATCGGCCGGCAGCTTCAGGAAGGTGCCGTCGGATTCGTCGGCCTCCACCACCATCCATTCGCCCTCGCCCATGCGGGCGTTGGTGCCGTAAGCATTGATGATGCCGCCATTGATGACGGTCGGGTCGAGATTGCCGGCTTCCAGCAGCGTCGCGACCATGGAGGTGGTCGTGGTCTTGCCATGGGTGCCGCCAATGGCGATCGCGTTACGGAAACGCATCAGCTCGGCCAGCATTTCGGCCCGGCGAACGATCGGCAGGTGCTTTTCACGCGCCGCGATGAGTTCCGGATTGTTCTTCTTGATGGCGGTGGAAACGACCACGACCTCGGCATCGCCGATATTATCCGCCGTATGACCGACGAAAACCTCGATGCCCTTGTCGCGCAGGCGCTGCACATTGGCGCTGTCGGCCTGATCCGACCCCTGAACGCGGTGGCCGAGATTGTGAAGCACTTCGGCAATGCCGCTCATGCCGATCCCGCCTATGCCGATGAAATGCACAAGGCCTATGGCTTTCGGCATCTTCATGCCCCAACTCCTTCATTCTTTTTCTTGAATTCCTGTACGGACCGGCCGGAAGCAATCGCCTCCACCAGATCGGCCAGCACATCCGCCGCATGCGGTTTGCCCGTCGCCTTTGCCGCCGCTGCCGTTGCCGAAAGACGATCCGGCTCAGAAAGCGCTGAGGACAGCAGGCCGGAGAGCTTCTGCGGTGACAATTCCGCCTGCTTGATGACGCTTGCCCCGCCAGCCGCCGAAAGCGCTGCCGCATTGGCGGCCTGATCGTGATCGAGCGCATGCGGATAAGGCACGAGGATCGACGGGCGGCCGATCACCGAAAGCTCCGATACCGTCGAAGCGCCCGAGCGGCTGATGACCAGATCGGCCTCGCCGATGCGCGACGCCATATCGCCGAAGAAGGGTGAAACATCCGCTTTCACGCCGAGCTTCTGATAGGAGGCGATCACGCTGTCCTTGTCTTCCGGCCGCGCCTGCTGGGTGACGACGATGCGCTTGCGCTGCTCATCCTTCAGCAGGCAGATCGCCGCAGGCACCGCGCTCGAGAAGAACTGCGCACCCTGGCTGCCGCCGAACACGACAAGCTGGAATGCCTCACCCGTCTGCGAGGGCGTATAGGGTATCTCCGACGCCGCCAGCACCGCCGGGCGTACGGGATTGCCGGTCGCCACCGTCTTGTCGGAATATTGACCGTTGACGGGCGGCAAGAAACCGCCGGCAATCGCTTTCACGCGGGCAGCCAGCGCCTTGTTGGCGCGGCCCATCACCGCATTCTGCTCATGAATGATGGAGGGAACGCCAAGCCCGGTGGATGCCAGAAGCGGCGGCACGGTGGGATAACCGCCGAAACCGACAACAGCGACAGGCTTAAGTTTCGCCACCAGCCGGCGCGCCGCGCGCAGGCCAACCCAGAGCTTCCAGAGCGAACGCGCCACGGAAATCGGGTTTTTCGAGCCGATGGTGGCGGACGGCACCACATGGATTTCATCCGCCGGGAACTTGCCCGCATAACGCTCGGCGCGGCTGTCAGTGACGAGGTGCACCTGATAACCGCGCGCTTTCAGCGTATGCGCGAGCGCCTCGGCTGGAAAGACATGACCGCCGGTTCCCCCAGCGGCAAGAAGAACAATACCCTTGCTCATGATCGTTTACTCCGCGGGAACGCCGGAACCGACGCGGAAGAAACTCCGCTCCTGCGCCCGCTTTTCGGGTCTGTGGCGTGTCAGCGCCAGAAGGAAACCGGCGGTGACGCAGATCGCCATCATCGACGAACCGCCATAGGAAATCAGCGGCAGCGTCATGCCCTTGGCGGGCATCAGCTCCAGATTGACGCCGATATTGATCATCGACTGCATGCCGATCTGCAGCACGAGGCCGGCCACGGCGAAACGGCAGAAATCGTCCTTTTCCTTGAAGGCGTGCGAGAGGCCGCGCAACACGATGAAGGCGAAGATCGCCACCAGGAACATGCAGAAAACGATGCCGAATTCTTCCGCCGCCACCGAGAAGATGAAGTCGGTATGGCTATCGGGAATGATGCGCTTGACGATGCCCTCGCCCGGTCCGCGACCGAACCAGTCGCCGCGAATGATAGCCTCGCGCGCCGTGTCCACCTGGAACGTATCGCCCTCGCCGGTCCAGAAACGGTCGATACGACCGGCAACGTGCGGCAGCATCAGATAGGCGGAGATGATGCCGCCGACGCCGACGCCGCCGAGCATGATGATCCAGAACCACGGCACGCCGGCCATGAAGAACATGCCGCCCCAGACCACGGAGGTCAGGATCGTCTGGCCGAAGTCCGGCTGGGCTATCAGGAGCGCCGCCACGATGCCGAAGGTGATGATGGCGAAGAGATTGCCGGGAATTTCAGGATGGCGCGCCCGTTCGGCAAACAGCCAGGCGCAGACGATGACGAAGGCCGGCTTCATGAATTCCGACGGCTGGATCGAGAAGGTGCCGATGGAAATCCAGCGCCGTGCACCCTTGACCTCGATGCCGAAAAACAGCGCAAAGATCATCATCAGCAGCGAAGCGATGAGCATGATGACCGCGACGCGGCGCACCTGACGCGGCGACAGGAAGGACAGGCCGACCATGATCGCCAGCGACGGCACCATGAACATCGCCTGACGCTCGACGAAGAAGAAACTGTTAAGGCCAATGCGCTCGGCAACCGCAGGCGAGGCCGCGAACGACAGCATCAGGCCGATGCCCATCAGCGCGATGAACGCCGCCAGAAAGAAACGGTCGATGGTCCAGAACCACTCCGCGACCGGACCGCGATCAACTCGGCTTACCATGGCCTTCAGCCCCCTTTTCCAGAGTCAACCAGCATCGTCATGCCATCGAGCGCCGCGACCTGCGCGACGAACGAATCACCTCTGATCTCAAAGTTCTTATATTGGTCGAAGCTTGCGCAAGCCGGGGATAACATCACGATATTGCCGGCCGTCGCATCTTTTTCCGCATCCGCCGCCGCATGTTGCACGGCCTTGTCCAGCGTGCCGGATATTTCGTAAGGCACGGCTTCGCCAAGCGTCGCGGCAAATTCCGCCGCCGCCTCGCCGATCAGATAGGCCTTGGCGATGCGCGGGAAAAGCGGCGAAAGGCTGGTGATGCCGCCCGCCTTGGGCAGACCGCCGGCGATCCAGTAGATGCGGTCGAAACTTGAAAGCGCCGGTGCCGCAGCATCGGCATTGGTCGCCTTGCTGTCGTTGACGAAGGTGACGTTGCCACGTCGGCCGACCGGCTGCATACGGTGCTTGAGGCCGGGGAAAGACTTCAGGCCTGCGCGAACCTCGTCTTCGGAAACCCCGACGGCAAGGCAGGCGGCGATTGCCGCCGCAGCATTCTGCGCATTGTGGCTGCCGCGCAGGGTCTGGATACCGTCGAGATCGGTGAGCAGCGAAGAAGTGCCGCCATGCGCACGGAAAATGCGGCTGCCTTCGGCATAGAGACCTTCGGAAACGACATTGCGTTTGGAAATGCGCTCCACCTTCACACCAGCGCGTTCGATACGGTCGGCAATCAGCGTCGAATGGCTGTCATCGACGCCGACGATTGCGGTTCCGCTGCCGGCCACCAGCCGTTCCTTGACATCGGCATAGTGCTGCATCGTGCCGTGCCGGTCGAGATGATCGGGCGTCAGGTTGAGAAGAATTCCGGCGGTCGGATTGATCGTCGGTGCGAGATCGATCTGGTAGGACGAGCATTCCACAACATAGAAGCGCTGTGCCTTCGGCGGATCGAGGCTCAGCACCGCCGTTCCGATATTGCCGCCGAGCTGCGTATCGCGGCCGGACGCCTTAAGAATATGCGCAATCAGCGCCGTCGTTGTCGACTTGCCGTTAGTGCCGGTAATCGCGATGAAAGGGCAATCCGGCGCGTGCGCACGGCGCTCGCGGATGAAAAGCTCGATATCGCCGATGATTTCGACGCCCGCAGCTTTCGCAAGGTCCACCGACCAATGCGGTTTCGGATGCGTCAGCGGCACGCCGGGCGCCAATACGAAGGAAGAGAAGCTCGGCCAGTCAATCGTCCGAAGATCCGCCGTCTTGATGCCTTCCGCCTCGGCCTTGGCGACACTGTCGGGATTGTCGTCGAAAGCAACGACATCCGCCCCGCCGGCCACCAGCGCCCGGGCTGTGACGAGACCCGAACCGCCGAGCCCGAAGAGAGCGACCTTCTTACCTTTGAACGACGTGACCGGGATCATCGCTCACCTCAGCTTCAGGGTGGCGAGGCCGAGCAGGGCGAGGCCAACGGAGATGATCCAGAAACGGATAACCACCTGGCTTTCCGTCCAGCCTTTTTTCTCGAAATGGTGATGGATCGGCGCCATCAGGAAAACGCGCCTGCCAGTGCGCTTGAACCAGAAGACCTGGATGATGACCGACAGCGTTTCCATGACGAAGAGACCGCCGACGATGACCATGACGATCTCGTGCTTGGTCGCGACAGCGATGGAGCCGATGAGACCGCCGAGCGCCAGCGAACCCGTATCGCCCATGAAGATGGCGGCGGGCGGCGCGTTGAACCAGAGGAAGCCGAGGCCCGCGCCGATAACCGCGCCGACGATAACGGCGAGTTCGCCCGTGCCGGGCACGAAATTGATCTGCAGGTAGTTGGCAAACACCGCGTTACCGGCGAGATAGGCAATCACGCCGAAGGTGGCGGCGGCGATCATGACCGGCACGATGGCGAGACCATCGAGACCATCCGTCAGGTTCACCGCATTGCCGGCGCCGACGATGACGAAAGCACCGAAGAGTACGAAGAAGTAACTCAGATTGATCACGAATTCCTTGAAGAAAGGAAAGGCGATGGAACTGCCGAGCGTGCCGCCATGCGGGGCGGAAGCGAGCGCCATCTTCATCATGAAGAACACGGCAATCGCCGCGATCAGGAATTCGATGCCGAGACGGGCCTTGCCGGAAAAGCCCTTGTCGCTCTGCTTCGTCACTTTCAGATAATCATCGTAGAAGCCGATGGCTCCGAAACCGAGCGTCACCATCAAAACGGCGACGACATAGACATTCGACAGATCGCCCCAGAGCAGCGAACCGCCGAGAATGCCGGCAAGGATCATCAGCCCGCCCATGGTCGGCGTGCCGGCCTTCTTGAAATGCGTCTGCGGACCATCGGCGCGGATCGGCTGGCCCTTGCCCTGGCGCACGCGCAGCGAATTGATGATCGCCGGTCCGAACAGGAAGACGATCAACGCAGAGGTGAACATCGCGGCACCCGCCCGGAAGGTGATGTACCGGAACAGGTTGAAGATTTGAATTTTATCCGACAGTTCGACGAGCCAGATCAGCATAATTGCCCTTTCAAAAGGCTATTTCAGACTTGGCGTTCCGTCTCGGGGAATGCCGGATACTTGTCAAGCAGGGCGGCGACAATCTTGCCGAAACCGAGGCCAAGTGACGATTTTACCATCAGCGCGTCTCCCGGTTGCACCCATTGCAGGGCAAAATCGGTCAGTTCCGCCGTCGTCGGGAACCAGATCACGGTGACGCTGTCCGGCAACGCATCGCGCAATGCGGCCATCGCCTCCCCCGCCAGCCAGACATGTTCGATACCGGCCGCGAGCAGTGGGCCCGCCAACTCTTCATGCAACTGCGCGGAAAACTCGCCCATCTCCAGCATGTCGCCGAGAACGGCGACGCGCCGACCGTGACCCTGCGTTTCCGTTTCCGCCAGCACGGCAATCGCCGCACGCATGGAGGCCGGATTGGCGTTGTAGCTTTCATCGATCAGCAGGAAGGTGCCGCCGTTGATTGCCAGCTGATGGCGCTGGCCGCGCCCCTTTACGGCCTCGAGCGTTCCCAGCGCCTCGAACGCGCGGTCGAGATTGGCGCCAGTGACGGCAACGGCGCCCAGCACGGCCATGGCGTTATCGGCAATGTGCCGGCCGGGAATATTGATGTGCAACTCGCTGGTTTCGCCGTTCAGGATCGCCCAGATCGTCGAGCCCGTCGTCGTGCTCTCGAAATCCGCGAGGCGGAAATCCGCCTTGGCGTGCTGCCCGAAGGTGAGGATATGCTCGATACCCTGTTCCTGCGCCGCTTCTTCAAGCTGTTCGAACTGGGCGTTATCGCGGTTGAGAATGACGGAACCGCCCTCCTCCAGACCCTCGAAAATCTCCGCCTTGGCGCTAGCGATCTCCTCGATGTTCTTGAAATTGCCGAGATGGGCCGGTGCGATGGTCGTGATGATCGCCACATGCGGGCGCACCAGCTTCACCAGCGGCCGGATTTCGCCGGAATGGTTCATGCCGATTTCGAACACGCCGAATTCCGTGTCCGCCGGCATGCGCGCCAGCGTCAGCGGCACGCCCCAATGGTTGTTGAAGGAAGCCACAGCCGCATGCACCCGGCCCGAAGGGGCGAGCGCCTGCCGCAGCATTTCCTTGGTCGTCGTCTTGCCGACCGAACCGGTCACCGCAATGATACGCGCCGACGTTCTTTCACGCGCCGCGATGGCGAGCTTGCCAAGTGCGGCAAGCACGTCTTCCACCACGATCATCGGCACGGTCAGGCGGCCGAGCGCCGGCAGCTTGGCCTCGGCAACGACCAGAAGTCCCGCCCCGTTCGCAACGGCGAAGCTGGTGTAATCATGACCGTCCACCCGGTCGCCCTTGATGGCGAAGAACGCTTCGCCCGGCTTGACCGTCCGGCTGTCGATGGAAATGCCGGTGATTCCGGTCGGCAGGTTGCCCACGGGGCGTCCTGCCGTGATGGCGATCATGTCGGCGACTGTCCATAACCAGCTCAAATCTTCGATCCTTCCAGCCCTGCCAGTGCAGCGCGCACCTGTTCATGATCGGAAAACGGCAGCGTTACCGAAGCGACGATCTGCCCCTCTTCATGCCCCTTGCCCGCGACGATCAGCGTATCGCCATGCGAAAGCAGCGACACCGCATGGCGGATAGCCTCCGCCCTGTCGCCGATTTCCAATGCGCCGGGTGCTGCCGCCATGACTTCGGAACGGATCGTTGCAGCATCTTCCGAACGCGGATTGTCGTCAGTGACGATGACGATGTCGGAAAGCCGCGTCGCAACCTCGCCCATGATCGGGCGCTTGCCCTTGTCGCGGTCGCCGCCGCAGCCGAAGACGGTGATGATGCGGCCCGAGGTGAAGGGCCGGACCGAGGTCAGCACATTTTCCAGCGCATCCGGCTTGTGGGCGTAATCCACATAGGCAAGCGCACCGTTCTTCGTCTGGCCCACGAGTTCCAGACGGCCGGCAGCACCGATCAGCTTTTCGAGCGCCTTCAGCGCGGTTGCCGCGGGAACGCCGGTGGACATGGCAAGACCGGCTGCGACGAGAGCGTTCGCAACCTGAAAATCGCCCGCCAATGGGATGTCGACTTCATAAATCTCGCCGTCATGATGCACTTCGATCATCTGCTTGTGACGGAAGTGCTCCACCCGCTTCAGGGCCAGATATTCGCCCTTGCGACCGACCGTGCGCACATCGAGACCGGCTTCGCCCGCCGCGCGGATCGCCTGTTGCGACCATGGATCGTCGGCGAAGATCACGGCGGGAGCGCCCTTTTCCATCAGCGTATCGAAGAGCCGCATCTTCGCGGCCATGTAGTCCTCGACGGTGGGGTGATAATCCATGTGGTCGCGGCCGAGATTGGTGAAACCGGCCGCCGCCAGCCTCACTCCATCGAGACGGCGTTGGTCGAGACCATGGCTGGACGCCTCCATCGCCGCATGCGTCACGCCCTCGGCCGCAAGTTCGGCCAGAAGCGCATGCAGCGTCACCGGATCGGGCGTGGTGAGCGCGCCGTAATCCTCGCGGCCGGGTGCAATCACACCTGTCGTGCCGATCTGCGCTGCGGCATGGCCGGCGAAAGCCCAGATCTGCCGCACGAAGGAAGCAACGGACGTCTTTCCCGCAGTGCCGGTGACGGCGACCATGGTTTCCGGCTGTTTTCCGTAAAAACGGGAAGCGGCAAGGGAGAGATAAAGGCGTGGATCGGTGACCGAAAGCACCGGCACATCGGCATCCAGCGCGTGTCCGGAAACAACAGCGACCGCGCCCTTGGCAACCGCGTCCTTCACATAGGCCGCGCCGTCCGCCCTGCCGCCCGCAACCGCCACGAACAGGCTGCCGGGCGCAGCCTTGCGGCTGTCTGCGGTGATCCCCCCGATTTCGATCGCCCCGATCTCAGACAGGAGCAATTCTTTCAATTCCGGAAACGCATTTCCGGATATATCTCGCAAATTCATCGACTGTGTCCGTCTTGTCCCCCCGGCGCGAATCGCCGGAACATCATAAGCTAACAATCAATAAGACACGAGCAAGGCCGAGCCATCCTTGCCGAACTTCGGCTTCACGCCCAGCACCGCCGCCGTGCGGGTGATGATATCGCGCACCATCGGCGCTGCGGATGTGCCGGCGAGTGCCGCGCCATTGCCCTTGTCCGTCTTCGGCTCGTCGATGAAGGACAGCACGACATATTGCGGATCGTCCATTGGAAAGGCCGAGAGGAAGGCGTTGAAGTTCTTGTCATGCACGTAACGGCCGTTGACGACCTTGTCGGCCGTGCCGGTCTTGCCGCCGACGTTGAAACCATCGACGCGCGCGTTGCGGCCCGAACCGTTGACACCGTTCCACTCGAACAGGAAACGCATGTCCTTGCTGGCGCCCGGTTTCAGAACCTGTTTGGCCACCTGATCGGCCTGTTCGCGGGTACGCGGCAGGAAAGTCGGTTCGATCAGTTTGCCGCCATTGACGAGTGCAGCGCCGGCAACCGCCGTCTGCAGCGGTGTCGTGGAAACGCCGTGGCCGAAGGAAATGGTAATCGAGTTGATCTTCTTCCATTCGCGCGGCTGCGACGGCAGCGCCACTTCCGGCAGTTCGGTCTGCATGCGGGTCAAAAGGCCAAGCCGGGTGAGGAATTCCTTGTGGCCTTCCGTTCCCACCGTGTCGGCAATCTTGGCCGTACCGATGTTGGAGGAATACTGGAAGATTTCCGGTACCGAAAGCATCCGGCCCTTGCCGTGGAAGTCCTTGATGGTGAAACCGCCGATGCGGATCGGATAGCGCGCATCGAAGGTATCGCCGAGACGGACGCGGCCCGAATCGAGACCCATGGCGATGGTGAAGGACTTGAAGGTGGACCCCATTTCGAACGTGCCGTTCGACATGCGGTTGAGCCAGCCTTCCTTGGCGCCTTCGGCCGGGTTGTTCGGATCGTAATCCGGCACGGAGGCCATTGCGAGGACTTCGCCGGTATGCACATCCAGAACCACCGCGCCGGCGCCGATCGCCTGGAACTTGGTGATGGCCGAGGTCACGACTTCGCGGACAATGGACTGCACGCGCAGATCGATGGAAAGCTTCACCGGCTCCAGCGGCTGGTCGCTGGTCATGCCGAGCGCCGTCAGATCGGCAAGGCCCTGGCTGTCGACGTAACGTTCCATGCCGGCAACGCCGCGATTGTCGATATTGACGTGACCGACGACATGCGCGGCGGTCGGCCCGCCGGGATAAAAGCGGCGCTTTTCCGGGCGGAAGCCGACACCGGGAATGCCGAGCGCCAGAATCTGGCTCTGCTGCTTCGGCGTCAGCTGGCGGCGCAGCCACTGGAAGCGCGAATTGGAGGAGAGTTTCTGATAGGTGCTGCGCTGGTCGAGATCCGGCAGAACCGTCCGCAGCTTCTCGATAGCCTCATCGATATCGACGATGCGGTGCGGTTCGGCGAAAAGCGAGACGGTGCGAATATCGGTGGCCAGAACCTCGCCATTGCGGTCGAGAAGATCGGGGCGCGAGGCCATCAAGCGGTCGGCGGGTGCGATGCTCGACACCGTTTCCTGCTCCGCCATGCCATATTGCACGAGACGCCCGCCAACGACGGCGTAAAAGGCGACAAAACCGAAAATGATCAGGCCGACGCGGCTTTTCGCCTGGGCGGCGCGCTTCTTGCGTGCGCCTTCAAAGGCCGCATGATCGGTATAGACGCCGGTGGTGCTGGCGGAAAAATGAGCCTTGCTCTTCAAAACCATGACGCGGGAGAGAAAAGACATCAGCGGTTCACCGATCCTGTTATCGTGTCATCCATGTCGTCGGTTTCATCGCCCGCGACGGCGGAGACGGCCGGAGCCGCTGTGGGACGGGAAACACGCGCCCGGGGTGTCGGAACCGGAGTGCCGTTGACGGCAATCTGGCCCGCCGGCGGTGATTTCTTTTTGGTGGCCGCGCCAAGCGTCGCACCCGGCTTGGAACCGTTGACGGCGGCGGCAATGACATCCTCGACGCTCATGCCTTCCGGCTCGGGCGGCTGCGGCAGTTGCGAGCGCAGCATGGGCAACTCGCGCGGCTGCGCCAGTTGCGTCGGTAGCGTCGGAGAAAGGCCAAGCTCGTCCTGATAGGCATTCACGAGCCGGTGCAGACGGTTCGGCTGCGTCAAGAGCGCCCAGTCGGCCCTCAAAAGATCGATCGTATCCTTCTCAAGCTTGATTTCGGCCTCCAGCTTGCGGACCTCCTCAAGCTTCAGATCGGCCTTGTGCTTGATCGAATAGGTCACGACGGCCGCGGCGACCATCACACCCATCAAGATGACATCGAAAGTGCGCAGCATATCAGCCTCCCATCTTTTCAAGGCTGGCAAGATCGGGAAGCTCGAAGATCGAATAATCCGCCGCGCGCGCCGGTGCGGTCGTGCGCAGACCAGCCCGCAGTTTGGCGGATCGGGCACGCGGATTGAGTTCCGCCTCCTCATCGCTGGCGGCGATCATCGGCTTGCCGATATTATCGAAAATGGCGGGCTTGTCCTCCACCATCGGCAGGTGCCGGGAACCGGCGGCCTTGCCCGAACGGTCGGAGAAGAATTTCTTGACGATACGGTCTTCCAGCGAATGGAACGTGACGACGACCAGCCGGCCGCCGGGTTTCAAAACCTGCTCGGCGGCAAAAAGCGCCTGCGCCAGCTCGCCCAGCTCGTCATTGACGAAAACGCGCAGCGCCTGAAAAACGCGCGTTGCGGGATGAATCTTGTCTTTGGCCTTACGCGGCGTGACGATTTCGATGAGGCCCGCCAGATCGCGGGTGGTGCGGAAAGGCTCTTCCGCCCTCTTCTTCTCGATGGCGCGGGCGATGCGGCCCGGCTGCTTTTCTTCACCGAGAAAACCGAAGATGCGGATCAGATCGCTGACCTTCGCACGATTGACGACATCGGCCGCCGAAACGCCGGAACCCGACATGCGCATGTCGAGGGGGCCGTTTTTCTGGAAGGAAAAACCGCGCTCGGCCTCGTCGATCTGCATGGAGGAAACGCCGATATCCAGAACGACGCCATCGAGCCCGCCTTGCGGGGCATGCTTCGCGAGATCGGAGAATTGCGACTGGATGAGACTCAACCGACCGCCATTGGCGGCAACCATCGCCTGACCGCCGGCGATAGCGGTCGGATCGCGGTCGAGCGCGATGACGTCGGCGCCCTGATCGAGAATGGCCTGGGTGTAGCCGCCGGCGCCGAACGTGCCGTCGAGAATGATCTTGCCGGATGATGGCTCCAGCGCGGCAATGACTTCGCGAAGCAGGACCGGGATGTGACGCTGAGGTCCGCCATCGGCATCAGAAGATCGTCCGCCAGAATTCGCCGCCATTCCGTGTCCCCGTCCTAGGCGGGGCGAGCAGCCGAAAAACCGCGCCCCGCTCTTGCTTCCGCCTGCGCCGCCAAAAACGCATTCGGTTGCCAAAGCTGAAAATGATCCGCCCGTCCGACGAAGGTGACTTCGGTGGATATGCCGGTGAATTCCCGCACGAAATCCGTCACCATCAATCGACCTTCCTGGTCGAGCTTCATGAAAACGCCGCCGCCGTGAACCAGCAGCGACATCGCGTTCGCCTCCGGCGAGAAGGCATCCATCGACGCAATCTGCCGCTCGTAGCGCTCCAGCAAATCCGGACCGCCGACACTGATGGCCGGAAAGGCGAAATCCTGAAGACAATAAAGCTCCTGAATGCCGCGCCTGACCAGCACCGAACGAAACGGAGACGGAACCGAAACGCGCCCCTTGGCGTCGATCCTGTTCGTCACGTTCGATAAAAAGCGGTCCATTACTCAACTCGCCAAAACCGCATTCCGCAAAGCGAACCATCCACTTCACAGAAGACACCGGTACGCACGACACATCGCCAAGCGCCAGGGCGACGTGCCCTGCAGCAGCCCCTCGTAGGCTCCTCACTCGTTTCAGCGATTGCGGGTCAAAAACACGACCCAATGTGGTGTGCATTTGGGATATCATGGGACACTATGGGCGTCAATGGGAGAAGCCGGCACGATACCGACTTCGCATCGGAAATTCATAAGCCGTTAAGTTTAACGAATGGTTTACCGGGCCGCGCGACGATGCGCTTTCACGGCACAGGAAGATGCGGTGAAAGCGCTGTTTTTCTTTGTAAAAACAAGGAAATGGCCACATTATCCGGCTTCACGGGCAGATGGGTCAGGCCGTCAACGTCAGAAAATAATGGAATCGATGACAAGCTCAGTCACGATGGCTTCCATCGCTGCGCTCTGTATCCGCATTCTCAGGGCGCAGCGCTTCCTCATCGAACTCCTGGCCTTTAGCCAGAAGACGCAGAACGACCACATCATCCTGCTCCACCACAAAAGCGACACTGGCGCTACGTTCAAAACCGATTATGCGGAGTCCCATACGCAATTCGTTACGCACCGTGCCCCGTTCGGGAAAGACATTCAAAGTTGAAAGAAATATGCCGATGCGATCAATGTATCGATCTGCGACAGCAGACGACCCTGATTTGCCGACGATATTTTGGTGGATATGCACCAGATCGGTCTGCGCTTCGGGTGACAGGCGCACAACGTAATACTTCATTTAAAAGCGTTTCCAGCAAAAACATGCGGCAACTTGGCATTACGAATTGCATAAATATAAATAGGTAAAGGGCTTCCGACAGGTGGGAGCTATGTGCGCCCCTCACCCCTGGCAATCCGCGCCCTGACCTCGGCCAAACCTTCATTGAGGGGCTTGGCCCTGCCCGGGTCTGCTTTGTGAGCATCGTATGCGGATGTTACTTCTTCCTGCAACCAGCGCTCCACGGCCGCATCGCGGGCCGCCAGGGTGCGAAGGCCATCACGGATAACCTCGCTCTCGGTCGCATATTCGCCGGAAGCGACCTTTGCCTTGACCATTTCCGCCATTTCCAGGGGAAGTGTGATGCTGAAAGCTTGGGTGGTGCGCATGGTTTTCGCCTTTCATTCACCCTTGTATCACACGGTATGATTTAATCATACATATTCCTGATCATCCATGGGGGAAGCGGCATGTACGAGCCGCTGCAAGATCGAGGAAAATTCGCCAGTTGGCCTGTAAGCCGGGTTCTGTATGGCCCCGGTTTGACCCGGAACGTGGCAGCCATTCATCTGGGACGGCATTTGCATGCCGCCTCGCGCAACCCACCCGGATGACGGGCCCGGAAACCGGCTGTGAACGGGCTTTCGCCCATCCCGTGTCATCCCTATTCGGTCTTGCTCCCGGTGGGGTTTACCTTGCCGCCGCTGTTACCAGAAGCGCGGTGGGCTCTTACCCCACCCTTTCACCCTTACCATGCGATGCATGGCGGTTTGCTCTCTGTGGCACTTTCCCTGGGGTCGCCCCCGCCGGACGTTATCCGGCACCGTATTTCCGTGGAGCCCGGACTTTCCTCACCTTACCGTCTTTCGACATTGGTAAAGCGCGGCTGCCCGGCCAACTGGCATGGGCTGCATAACCATGTTCCGAGGCGAAAGCCACCGAAAAGCGCATGCGAGGATCAAAGAAATGCCGGCTTGAAATCCGTCGCGAAGGCGCCGTCGGCGATCTTTCCGTCCCGCAGCAGCACAGCGCCGAGCCGTCCGATCTCATCGGAACTCTTGGCCGCCGTGCCGTTGCCGCCGGTCAGAACCGCAATCTTCGGCGAGGCGCTGAAGCCGATGGCCGGATAACCGCTTTGCGTTTTGGAGACGACGCAGGCGGCCATCGAGACACGCGAAAGATCAATGGAAGGCACCAGCGATCCGACGATCTCGGAGAGATGATCACGCACGCTTTCGCGTCCGCCGGAGCGGAACCATTCCCGGATTTCCGGGTCGCTGCCGAGCCTCTTGTCGTCGGGATCGCCACCGATCTTCAGGTAGAATTTGCCATCGGGATAAAGCACCGGCGGCAGAAGATAGATATGTTTCGTCGTGTCGCGCGGCTCATAGATCAGCGACGGCATGTCCGCATATTGATCCAGATCGCCCTCATCCACCTCGAAGAAAGCGACGGTGCGCCCATAGACATCGAGGGCCACCGGCTGCGGCAGCAGATCTTTCGTGATCGAGAAGCCGCCGGCCGCCACCAGCACCCGGTCTGCGGTATAA
This sequence comes from Agrobacterium sp. CNPSo 2736, assembly GCF_004005385.1. Lineage (NCBI taxonomy): Bacteria > Pseudomonadati > Pseudomonadota > Alphaproteobacteria > Hyphomicrobiales > Rhizobiaceae > Agrobacterium > Agrobacterium sp. CNPSo 2736. The sequence goes on from NZ_RZTX01000009.1 coordinate 142,181, forward strand.
ACCGCGCCCGAGGCCGTCTCCACCCGTGCGCGACCATCCTCTTCCCGAGTCGAAACGACGATATCGTCGATAAGCGTAACGCCCGCCTTTTCCGCCAGAATGGCCTGCGCCTTCACCAGCCCACGCGGATTGACGTATCCGGCATTGTCTCTCTCGAATACCCCCTCGCAACCCGGCTCGAAGGAGAAATAGGGGAAGCGGCTTTCGAGGTGTTCCCCGCCCAGCAGTTCCGTGGACACGCCGAGCCGCGCCGCCGCCTTGCGGACATCGTCGACAAAAGGATTATCGCCGCCCCGTTCAGGCCCCACCATCAGGCAGCCGACGGGTGCATAAAATTCAACGCCGCTTCGTGCGGCAATGTCGGCGTAACGCGCTATCGAGCGGTTGGCGAGCAGCGCCCAGTCGGCATCGCCATCAATGGTGCGGGTAATCCGCGCCTCGTCATAGTGACTGGCGAAGACGCCCCGATGCGATTTGATGTCGGCAGGTTCGCCGGGACCGATCAGCGCGACGCCATCCACCGTTTCGGCCAGATGGCGGGCGGCGGCGGCACCCATCATGCCGCGGCCCACAACGATGTATCTGAAATGTCCCGACATGCCGCCCTCTTCACCCGCTCACTTCCGTCGCAACCTTGTAGCTGCTTCGTCCCTGAATGTCAGACGAAAACCGGCGACATTTCGGCGGCGAATTCATCCTCGGTCAGCTGGCCGTTCAAAAGCAGCATGGCGCCCAGCCGGCCGATTTCGTCCGAAGACTTGGCGGAGACGAAATTGCCGCCGGTCAGAACCGCGATATTGGAGGATTGCGTATAGCCGATATAGGGATAGCTGCTGCGGGTGATAGAGGCGACACAGGAGCCTGAGGTGACCGGGCAGCCGGAAAGCTCCGGCATCAAGGAGAGCGCCCGCTTTTTCAGAAACTCCACCTCACCCGGCGTGCCGTCCGAATGGAACCAGTCAACCGCTTCCGCGAGCGTTTCAAGCCTGCCCTTTTCGCTCTCGCCGCCGATCTTCAGATAGACCTTGCCATCGGGATAACGCACCGGCGGCAGGATATAGACGATGTCGTCCTCAGTCTCCGCCAGCACAATCGTGGAAGGCATGGCACCGAACAGCGCCTGCCGCGCCTCATCCAGTTCGAAAAAGACGATGGTGCGGCCCGTGGCCGCCATATCGACGCGAGAAGGCAGAAGCTCGGCCATGTTGGTGAAACCGCCGGCCGCTACGATGACCTTTTCAGCCGTATGAACCGCCCCTTCTCGTGTAGAAACCTCGACGCCATCGGAAGTATCGCGAATATGCGCCGCCGTCTGGCGCACAAGCCGCGCGCCCTGTGCGACGGCAATCGTGCATTGCGCCTTCACCAAGGCGCGCGGATTGACGTGGCCGGCATATTGCGCCTCGAAATAACCGCTGTGATCGGTCGGCAGGGAGAACATCGGAAATCGGCCAGCCAGCGCATCAGTGCCGAGTGTCTCGACACCGAGACCGAGACGGTCGGCCGAGGCAAGCGCGCGCGAGACATAGTCCCCCGCAAGCCCCTTGCCGTTTCCGGTGAACAGGCAGCCCGCTTCCGTGAAAAAGCGGATGCCGCTTTTGGCCTCGATCTCCGCATAACGGCGGATGGAGCGCTGCGCCAGTTCCGCCCAGACCGGATCGCCATCAAAACCGCGGGTAATGCGCGCTTCGTCGTAATGGCTCGAAAACACACCCTGACGGGTCTTGCGATCGGCGGGTTCGTCCGGGCCGATCAGCGCCACGCCATCCGTTTGCGCTGAAAGATGCCGTGCCGCAGCCGCTCCCATCATTCCGGCCCCGACGACGATATATTTGAAATCCGGCATGCCATGCTCCGTATCAGATTTGCTTCTGACTACAGCATGCCGGGCCGAACCGGAATCGCTTTTCGCAATTTCGCAGACGAACGATGGCGGCCTCAGCCGGCCAGCAGCGCCTGCACCTTGCCGCAATAACGCTTGGAGACCGGGTTCATCCGGGTGGCGCCATGGCCTGCATTGTAACGCAGGATCGTGCTGCACACCTGACCGCCACCAAGCTGATGCGCCGTCGCCAGATATTGCATGCCCCAGCGAATATTGGTCTCGGGATCGTAGAGCGCCTTGGTCGTACCGCGATATCCCATCATCCGCGCCGTCGCCGGCTTGATCTGCATCAGCCCAACCTCGCCTGCGCTGCCGCGGGCTTTCGGATTGAACTTGCTTTCCACCGAAACCACGGCATGCGCCAGATTGGTGGGAACGCCGTAACGCTTGGCATATTTGACGATCAGATCGGAATAGTCGTTCCTGAGCGAGGAAGGCAGGCTTTTTTCGGGAATGGGATAACCGGGCTTGCGGAAGAAATTCTCCAGCGTCACGGTCTTGGTCTTCACGTCTTCATCTTTGGCAAAAGCAATCCCCGCCTGCGAAGCGAGTACAGCAATACCCACTACGACAGCAACAACAACCCTGTTCATATGTAGAAAAAGTCTCCAGATCGGAGGACCGGAACAATGAATCGGCACAATTAGTCAACGCCCGGAAAGTCGATCGCGACTCTCCGCTGTCCGGTCTCCTTGATTGATATTGACGGCAGGTTCCCCTGAAGAACGTCACCGCATACAGTGCTGTTCTTAAACTTCCTCAATGCGGATTAACTGTGGCAACCCAAAAAAAGCGACTTGCGGAGCGCGGCAAACCGGGATTCGTTTTCCAGAAACTGCGTTCAGGCGACCGAAAATTTCGGCAGGCTGGCAATCAGCCGGTGCAGGGTGTCAATGGTGGAAAAATCCGCAATGCCATCCACCAGTGCGGGCCGGAAATGCCTCTGGAACGCCGCCACGGCGCCCTCGGTTTTTTCACAATAATTGCCCGTTATTTCAACGCCATAACCATAAATGGACAGCATCGACTGCAGCGCTTCGACCGGTTGGCCATGATCGCCGCGCTGGAAAAAACGCCCGCCACGGATCGGCGCAGGCTCCACCCAATGGCCGACACCGTGCTGCGACAGGATGTCCCACGGGAATTTTTCACCCGGATCGACCTTGCGGATCGGCGCGACATCCGAGTGCGCCAGCACCCTTTCAGGGGCGATAGACCAGCGCTGGCCGCAATCGCGACACAATTCGATGACGGCTTGCACCTGTTTCTTCGGAAATTCCGGCAGGCCGCCGGGATGGCCCTGATTGGCGATCTCGATGCCGATGGAGCGGGAATTGATGTCTTGATCCCCCGCCCAGATGCTTTTGCCCGCGTGCCAGGCACGGCGGGTTTCAGGAACCATCTGGATGACGCGCCCGTCTTCGAAGACGAAATAATGGCTGGAAACCTGGCTTTCCGGATTGCAGAGCCACGACAGCGCGCCGTCGGCCGTCGTCATGCCAGTGTAATGCAGCAGGATAATATCGGGGCCGGCCACACCCAGCCTTTCGCCATGGTTAGGCGAAGGCGCAACGGCTGCGCCCCCGAAATCCGGGGTAAAATCCGGCAGACATTCACTCATGCGACGCGGCGTTCTTTCTCGATGGCCGCATAGGCGGCGTTAAGAGCCGCCATACGCTCGTTCGCGGCCGCATGCAATTCCATGGGAACGCCGCGTGCGATGAGCTTGTCAGGATGGTGTTCGGCAACCAGCGAACGATAACGCCGGCGAATATCGGAAAAATCGTCGGAAGGCGAAACGCCGAGCACGCGATAGGGGTCGCGCCCGTCCATATGGACATGCCGCGCCATGATCGTTTCGAAGTGATCTTCGGTGATACGGAAGATTTCCGCGATCCGGCCGAGGAAGGCCAGTTCCCGCTCATGGATCAGCCCATCGGCCTTGGCGATGTGGAACAGGCCGTCAATGACGCTTTCCAGCATCTCGCAATTGGCATGTCCGGAACCGCACAGACCGGCAAGCCGCTCGGCATAGGCCTCGTAACCGGCAACGTCCTGACGGGCGAGATTATAAAGACGGGCAACGTTCTTGGCTTCTTCTTCCGGAAAATCGAAGATTTGCCGGAAGGCGCGCACTTCGGCATCGTTGACGACACCGTCGGCCTTCGCCATCTTGGCGGAAAGCGCGATGATGGCCACGGAAAAGGAAACCTTGCGGCGTGTCTCCGGATCACCCTCGAAAAGGGTGCGGATGGCTTCCACCACGCGCCCGAGCGCACCGCCTGCCGCGTCGCCGATTGCGCCGAGCAGCCGTTCCCACAGGGATGAAATTTGCAGACAGGCGAAATCGAACATCATGCGACAAGCATGACGGGATATTGCCGCGAATGCAATATGTCCAGCGGGCCGGCGGCATTAACTTTTATTCATCTTTGCGACAGTTTTGCTTCAGGAACAAGATAGCGGGGTGAACGGAACTCCGGGTTTTCCACAGGGCACTGGGCCCGTGTCCGCAATGGGCCTATTGAAACGATTATATTCGCCCGGTCAGGTCAAGCCGCTGAAAAAGCGCGAGAAATCGGCGTTTTTCTTGATAAATTCACTTTACACCTACACGCGGCTGTCGCATCCATTTGCCAGACATGTCCAGACATGTGTTTGAGTATACGCAAAAGGAGAGCCATGATGGCCAAACAGAAAGTCGCAATGCTGACCGCGGGTGGCCTTGCGCCCTGTCTCTCTTCGGCCGTGGGCGGTCTGATCGAGCGTTACAGCGACATCGCGCCCGAGATCGACATCATCGCTTACCGCTCGGGTTATCAGGGCGTGCTTCTGGGTGACCGTATCGAGATCACCAGGGATATGCGGGAAAAGGCGCATCTGCTGCACCGTTACGGCGGTTCGCCGATCGGCAACAGCCGCGTCAAGCTCACCAACGCAGCCGATTGCGCCAAGCGCGGTCTGGTCAAGGAAGGCGACAATCCGCTGCGCGTCGCGGCTGACCGGCTGGCGGCCGACGGCATCACCATTCTCCACACCATCGGCGGTGACGACACCAACACGACGGCTGCGGACCTTGCCGCCTATCTCGGCGCCAACGGCTACAATCTCACCGTTGTCGGCCTGCCGAAGACGGTGGATAACGACGTTGTGCCGATCAAGCAGTCGCTCGGCGCCTGGACGGCAGCCGAAGTCGGCGCCTCCTTCTTCGACAATGTCAGCAACGAACAGAGCGCAGCGCCAAAAACCTTCGTCATTCACGAAGTCATGGGCCGCCATTGCGGCTGGCTGACGGCCGCCACCGCCCGTGCCTATATCCAGAAGACCAGCGGCAACGAATATGTCGAAGGCCTGATGATGAACACGCAGATGAAGAACATCGACGGCATCTACCTGCCGGAAATGGCCTTCGACATCGAGGCGGAAGCCGAGCGCCTGAAGGAAATCATGGACAGGAACGGCTATGTCACGCTGTTCGTTTCCGAAGGTGCGGGCCTCGATTCCATCGTCGCCGAACGCGAAGCCTCCGGCGAGGCTGTGAAGCGCGACGCTTTCGGCCATGTGAAGATCGACACCATCAATGTCGGTGGCTGGTTCCAGAAGCAGTTTGCCAGCCTCATCGGTGCGGAACGCTCCATGGTGCAGAAATCAGGCTATTTCGCCCGCTCCGCCGCCGCTAATGGCGACGACCTGCGCCTCATTCAGGGCATGGTCGATCTCGCCGTCGAAAGCGCGCTCAACAAGGTATCCGGCGTAACCGGCCATGACGAAGACCAGAATGGCAAATTGCGGACCATCGAGTTTCCGCGTATCAAGGGCGGAAAGCATTTCGACCTCTCTGCAAAATGGTTTACCGAAGTGATGGAACACGTCGGTCAGCCGTTCACAGCGGCCTGATTTTACGATAGGCTAAAATAATACGGCGACAGGGAGGGCAAGGAGGAAGAGAATGTCTGGACAGGCCTGGCTGATTTTTTGTGCAGCATGTGCCGTTGTGTTCGCACTCCCCTCTCCCCTTGTATTCTCTGTCGCCTCATATGCCGCCATTCGCGGCAAAAAGACGGTCTTCGCCTCCGTCGGCGGCGGCGCGCTCGGCATCGTCACGGCCATGACGATTTCCGCCATTCCGGTGGCCGGTCTTGCCTGGCTGCCGCAATCCTTCGTCGAAATCGTGCAATGGGCCGGCATCGGCTGGCTGATGCTGTTCCTCCTGTGGACCTTCGCCACGCCTGCCGCACAGGCGGCCAATGCAGATAATGACAACCTGCCGGGCAAATCCTGGAGCGGCATTTTCCGCGATTGTTACGCCATTGCCGCCCTGCGCCCGCGCTACTTCGCTTTCTTTCTGGCGTTGCTGCCGCAATTCGTGTCCACCTACGGTAATGCAATTGAAACGCTTGCCATGGCGCAGGCCGCCATCCTGCTTCTGGCGCTGGTGATTCTGACCGCGCAGGCGTTGTTTGCCGGCACGACTCTGGCGATGGTGCGCCGCATGTCGGGCGATAAGAAAATCCGGCCGAAATACCGCACCCACTTCATTTCCGGCCGCGCCGTCAGCGCTGGATACAGGCGCATCGCGGCCTGAAAAACCGCCCGAAAGCCGGGGAGAAACGTCCCGGCTTGCCGCTATCCTTACAATAGGTTAATGAAGGCTCGACGGGACACTGCCTGCTTCGCTCGACGCGGGGGTATCGAAAGACAGGCATAACGAAGGCGGCAACATGCGAAATTCGGGAAAATTCCGCGGAAGAAGTGCACTTCTTCTGTCTTCCACCGTGGGTCTGGCACTGGCATTGAGCGCATGCACCAGCGTTGAATATACCGCAAAGGAAGGGCCGAACGGCCCGAAGATCGCAACGGTCAATCCCGCGACCACTCCTGCGCAAACATCGGCGCAGCCGGCAACGGCCGAAGCAGCAGCGGGCGCGACCCCGGCAGCAGCAGCAACGGTGCAGACCGCCGAAACCGCAACCTCTTCCCAGCCTGCAGCACTTCCCACCGCAGTCGCCGTCAAGGGCGGACGCGTGGCGCTGCCGCCGGCTTCTGAAATTGCTGCAGCCGCAGCCATCGCCGCCCAGATGCAGCCGCAGCAGAACGAAGTCGCCCAAGCTGGTGTGACGACATCTGCGCCGACCACGGCCACGGCGCTCGCACCGACAAGCGCCACTCCGGCGGCCGCAGCCATCGAAACGGCTGACGTGGCGGCCAAGCCGGCTGCCCATAATGCCGCTGCCGATCTGCCGCAGGTGGTTGCCGTCAAGGGCAGCTTCCCGCCCGCACCGCCGCCGCCCGGCTCGCCCTCCATCGGCACCGAACTGACGGCGGAACGCAAAGTCATTCCGCTGCCGAAGCCGGACAGCACGGTTCTGGCCTATGCCGCCGGCCCCACCAATGCCGCGCTGGCCGCCATCCGCCAGAACGAATCGATGACGGCGCCGCTCAATTCCGCGCCGGCCGGACGCGAAAAGCTGAGCGGCCTTATTACCAAATACGCCACCATGTATGATGTGCCGGAAGATCTGGTTCACCGCGTCGTGCAGCGCGAGAGCCGATATAACCCCGGCGCCTATAGCAGCGGCAATTTCGGCCTGATGCAGATCCGGCACGCCACGGCACGCTCCATGGGCTTCGATGGCCCCGCCTCCGGCCTTTTCGATGCCGAAACCAACCTCAAATACGCCGTCAAATATCTGCGCGGCGCATGGGTTGTGGCCGGCAACGACCGCGACAACGCGGTCCGGCTTTATGCGCGCGGCTATTATTACGACGCCAAGCGCAAGGGCATGCTGCACGTTTTGCGCAAGTGATTGCCTCAGGCTCTGTTATGCGAATGCAACCGCGCGGCTTTTCTTAAGCCGCCGGGTGTTTTCATTTCGTCATCCTGATTGGGCGGCGCACGCTGGTTTTCCACCGACACCCCTATTCCCCGGCTTTGCCCACAGCCTCTGTCATCAAATTGTAGTGTCACGGCTGTAGACGCCTCTCAATCGACTGAGAGGTGAACATATGACGAGTGCGGCACCCAAGACCGGCTTCAGCAAGAACACGAAACTGAAGTCCGCATTGCTCCAGCACAAGGCACTCTCCAAAAGCGGTCTGTCCGAGCGCTTCTTCGGCGTCCTCTTTTCCGGCCTCGTCTATCCGCAGATATGGGAAGACCCGGAAATCGACATGGAAGCGATGGAGCTCGGCGAAGGTCACCGCATCGTCACCATCGGCTCGGGCGGCTGCAACATGCTGGCCTATCTCTCCCGCAATCCGGCCAGCATCGATGTCGTGGACCTCAACCCGCACCACATCGCGCTGAACAAGCTGAAGCTCGCCGCCTTCCGCCATCTGCCCGCCCATCAGGACGTGGTGCGCCACTTCGGCCGCGCCAATACGCGCAGCAACAGCCACGGTTACGACCGCTTCATCGCCGAGCATCTCGACGCCACGACCAAGGCTTACTGGTCGAAGCGCACCCTTTCCGGTCGCCGCCGCATCTCTGTCTTCGACAGGAACATCTATCGCACCGGCCTGCTCGGCCGCTTCATCGGCGCCGGCCATCTCATGGCCCGGCTGCACGGCGTGAAGCTCACCGAAATGGCCAATACCCGCACGCTGGACGAACAGCGCCAGTTTTTCGACAGCAAGGTGGCGCCGCTGTTCGACAAGCCGGTGGTGCGCTGGCTGACGAAGCGCAAAAGCTCGCTCTTCGGCCTTGGCATTCCGCCTCGGCAATATGACGAGCTGGCCAGCCTTTCCGCCAATGGCACAGTTGCATCCGTACTCAAGGAGCGTCTGGAAAAGCTCGCCTGCAACTTTCCGCTCAGCGACAACTATTTCGCGTGGCAGGCCTTTGCACGCCGTTATCCCGAGCCGCACGAGGGCGCGCTGCCCGCCTATCTCAAGCCGGAATATTACGAGACGATCCGCAACAACACCGCCCGCGTCGCCGTGCACCACGCCACCTATACCGAGCTTCTCTCGCGCAAGCCGGCGAGCGCCGTCGACCGTTATATCCTCCTCGATGCGCAGGACTGGATGACGGACACGCAGCTCAACGAATTGTGGTCGCAGATCAGCCGCACCGCCGCGCCCAGTGCGCGCGTCATCTTCCGCACCGCGGCCGAAAAGAGCGTCATCGAAGGCCGGCTTTCGCCCGATATCCGCAACCAGTGGGTCTATCTCGAAGAGCGCTCCAGCGAGCTCAACGCCATGGACCGCTCGGCTATCTACGGCGGCTTCCATATCTATCAGAGGGCTATGGCATGAAAACCATCGGCGAGAATGTGGGCCTTGCAGATAGCACGCATGCGAGCCTGATGGACCGCATGTATCGCCACCAGCGGCATATCTACGATATCACCCGCAAATATTACCTTCTCGGCCGTGACCGGACCATTTCCGGCCTCGACGTGCCGAAGGGCGGCACGCTCCTGGAAGTCGGCTGCGGCACCGGCCGCAACCTGCTGCTGGCCAGTCGCAAATTTCCCCAGGCAAGGCTGTTCGGCCTCGACATCTCCGCCGAAATGCTGCTGACCGCCGCCGAAAATTTTGCCGGCAAGACGGAGCGCCCCATTTTGCGCGTGGCCGATGCCACTGCTTTTCGCGCCTCCGAATTCGGCCAGCCCGACGGCTTCGACCGCGTCATGATCCCCTATGCGCTGTCGATGATACCGGACTGGGAAAAGGCGATCGAACAGGCGCTCACGGCGCTGAAACCCGGCGGCTCGCTGCACATCGTCGATTTCGGCCAGCAGGAACAATTGCCGAAGTGGTTCCGCACCCTTCTGCAAGCCTGGCTTACCCGTTTCCACGTCACGCCCCGCGCCAATCTCCGCTATGTTCTGGCCAATATGGCCGGCCGTTTTGACGGTAATCTCGAATTCGAGGAAATCGCCCGGGGTTATGCCTGGCGGGCTGTCATCACGCTTCCGGCGGCCGAAGCGCAGCAGCCGAAAATCCACCGCATCTTGGCCGACGCCTGATTCACGGCGGTACTAAGGGGCGTCGCGTTCGAGGCTCCTGCCACGCCGGATTTCGTCGCTGAAACCGCAAATCGCTTCGAATCCAGCGACTTGCCGGGTGCAAAAGCACGTTGCCACTTGCTATATCAGTTTGTTTACCATGTTATGTGTAAATCGGGAGATACGGCGCGCCATTTTGCGGCCGTGGGATGGGCAACATTTTCATCAGGATTCCAATGCGGCTGCGTTTATCGGCACTATTGTCGGCTTTGCTGTTGATCGGCGGCTGCACCTCCACCAGCTATGACCTGCTGGAAACCGCATCCGTTTCCAGGCCGAAATTTTCCGATACCGATCCGCAGGATTTCGGCACGAACAACCCGCACCGTCATGAGGTGCACGGCATCGACGTGTCCAAATGGAATGGCGATGTCGACTGGCCGACCGTGCGCAAATCAGGCGTGTCCTTCGTCTTCATCAAGGCGACGGAGGGATCGGACCGCATCGATCCGAAATTCGGCGACCATTGGCGCAGCGCGGCGGCGGCAGATGTTCTGCACGCGCCCTACCACTTCTATTATTTCTGTTCGACAGCAGACGCCCAGGCCGACTGGTTCATTCGCAACGTGCCGAAGGAAGCCGTCACCCTGCCCCCGGTTCTCGACGTGGAATGGAACCCGGCCTCGCCCACCTGCAAGACGCGCCCGGCACCCGGCATCGTTCGCGCCGAGATGCAGCGTTTCCTCGACCGCATCGAAGCCCACTATGGCAAGCGTCCGATCATCTATACCTCGGTGGACTTCCACCGCGACAACCTCGTCGGTCAGTTCAAGGATTACCATTTCTGGGTCCGCTCCGTCGCCGCCCATCCGGCCAAGATTTACGAAGATCGCAAATGGGCCTTCTGGCAATATACCGCAACCGGCGTCGTGCCCGGCGTGAACGGTCCGACCGACATCAATGTCTTTGCCGGAACGGAGAAAAACTGGCGGAAATGGATTGCTTCCGCCAAATAACACGGCCAAGAAGCAACACTTTTGAAAAATCGGCGTTGTTCTGCAACGCCAGATCATTCGGTCCGTTTTTTTGTCGCAAACATATGGGTAAAGCGGGCTAACAACCTATCGAGGAAATTCCCATGCCCACGTTCCGGTCGCGCAGCATCATTTTTGCCGCCGCTTTGTCGCTTCTTTCCACCGGCTCCGCCCTCGCCACACCGCCAGTGGCTTCGCCTGACGATCCCAAGCAGGTTGCCTGCGGCGGCGATCTCGGTGCATTCCTCGAAGGTGTGAAAGCCGATGCGCTTGCCAAGGGCATTCCGGCCGATGCGATCCAGAAGGCGCTTGCCGGCGCGCAGATCGACCCGAAGGTACTCTCGCGTGACCGTGCACAGGGCGTCTTCCGCCAGACCTTCCTGGAATTCTCCCAGCGCACGGTCAGCCAGGCCCGTCTGGATATCGGCCGCAAGAAACTTCAGGAACTCTCCTCCACCTTCGCCCGTGCCGAAAACGAATTCGGTGTGCCCGCCGGCGTCATCGCCGCCTTCTGGGCCATGGAAACGGATTTCGGCGCGGTTCAGGGCGATTTCAACACCCGCAACGCGCTGGTGACCCTCTCGCATGATTGCCGCCGCCCGGAACTCTTCCGCCCGCAGCTGCTGGCGCTGATCGAAATGGTCCAGCACGGCGATCTCGATCCCGCCGCCAATACCGGCGCATGGGCCGGTGAAATCGGTCAGGTGCAGATGCTTCCCAAGGACATCATCGCCTTCGGCGTCGACGGCGATGGCGACGGCCATATCAACGTCAAGAGCAGCGCCCCGGATGCGATCCTGACGGCTGCGAAATTCATCCAGCATCTCGGTTTCAAGAAGGGCGAACCCTGGATTCAGGAAGTCTCGCTGCCGGAAAACCTGCCCTGGGAAAAATCCGGCCTTGGCGGCCCGCTGACAGCCGGTGACTGGTTCGCACTGGGCGTGACCCCGCGCGACGGCAACAGGAATTTCGCCACCCTGCCCGCAGCCCTCATCATGCCGCAGGGACGCAAGGGACCGACCTTCATCACCTATCCGAACTTCAACATCTATCTGGAATGGAACCAGTCGTTCATCTACACGACCTCGGCCGCCTATTTCGCCACCCGCCTCATGGGCTCTCCCGTCTACAACAAGGGCAACCCGGAGCCCGGTTTCGATGATGCGACCATGAAGGAGCTTCAGACCAAGCTTGAAGCGCGCGGACACAATGTCGGCAAGGTGGATGGCATTCTCGGTTCCGGCACTCGCGTCGCCATCCAGAAGGAGCAGCAGCGTCTCGGGCTGCCCGCCGATGGCTGGCCTTCGACGGCACTTCTGCAGGCGCTTTAAGCAATCTTAACAGCGCCTTCCGGCCCTTAATCTGTCGGACGGAATCAAGGCATAAAGTGTTAATCTCGACCTGATGACTGGGGATAACACCCCGGTCATTTACTTTTTTTAAACATATGAAGCACTGCGTGATAAGAAAATAATCTTTTATTTTCAAATAATTACAGAAATTTCTTTTTTATGTCGTTCGGAGACGTGCTGCACTGCATCACAAAAACCGCTTTTCAACTGCCACAAAACGGTCATATTATCGAACCTGTCAACAACAGGAGGCACCCATGGGACTTACAAAATCTCTCAATGCCTTGGCAGTCGGTTTGGCGTTTTTGTTCGTAGCGATGATGCTTTTCATCTGACGAGACGTGAAGACCAAACGCAGATAAGAACCGTAGATGACACGAGTTTAAAAAGCGCAGGCCCTGAGGGACCTGCGCTTTTTTCATGTCGGTAATCCGCTGTGTAAAATCAGGCGGCGCTGCGGCGCAGACGCTCCAGCCCGAGATTTTCAAGCACCGAATCGACCAGCGGCGCGCGGTTCATGGTGTAGAGGTGGAACTCATTGACGCCACGCCGCTGCAGATCGGCGATCTGCTCGGCGGCAACCTCCGCGGCCACGCGGGCGCGACCTTCCAGATCGTCGTCATAACCCTCGAAACGCTCATCCAGAAAACCGGGAATGCTGGTGCCGCAGCGACCGGCGAAACGCTTGAGCTGGGTGAGGTTCTGGATCGGCATGATGCCCGGAACCACCGGAATGGTGATGCCCGCCGCTGTCACCCGCTCCATATAGCGCTCGAACACGTCATTATCGAAGAAGAACTGCGTCAGCGCCCGCGTCGCGCCATTATCCGCCTTGCGCTTCAGCATATCGATATCGACCGCTTCGCTTGCGCTTTCCGGATGTTTTTCCGGATAGGCCGACACGGAAATCTCGAAATCGGCAATTTCACGCAGCCCCTTCACCAGAGCGGCGGCGTTCTCATAGCCTTCCGGATGTGGCTTGTAGGCCGTGCCGATGCCCGTGGAGGGATCGCCGCGCAGCGCCACGAAATGACGAACGCCGGCATTACGAAATTCGTCAATGACCTGATGCACGTCCTCACGGCTGGCATCCACGCAGGTCAGATGCGCGGCGGTCGCCAGATGGCTGTCGCCGATCATGCGGCGCACCGCATCCAGCGTCGGCGCCTTGGTGGAACCGCCGGCGCCATAGGTGACGGACACGAAATCCGGGTTCCATTTCTTCAGTTCGGCAACCGTTTCCCAGAGCTGGGTTTCCATCTCGGGATTCTTGGGCGGGAAAAATTCGAAAGACAACCGGATATCGCCATCACGGCGCGCGGTTTCCGACCTCAACATATCATGCCCTCCCGGAGCCAAGTAAAACCACCTCTTGCACCACATCGTCTGCCATCAGCAGCCGCTGGTCTCGGGCAACCCATATCGTCACGTCCAGCGCTTCGTCGGACGCTTTTTCAGAATGAAGATCGACGGCGCGCTCCAGAGAAAGCCCGGTCTTCTTCACCCATTCTTCCATCAGCGGATGCGAAAAACCGAGCCGCACATGCGCATGCTCGTCGCGCAGATATTCGAAGGAATGCGGCGCAAGATCGATGACGATCAGCCGCCCACCGGGGCGCAGCATGCGCGCAGCCTCGGACAGCGCGATTTCCGGCTGGTCGAGAAAATGCAGGACCTGATGGATGACGATCAGATCGAAATCCTGGCCTTCCAGCGGCAAATTCAGAATATCGCCATGGCGGACGGATGCATTGACCACCCCCGCCTTGTCGAGATTGGCACGCGCCACCGAGAGCATGTCACGGCTGGCATCGACGCCGATCGCGCGGCGATAGATACCGCTCAGCAGCTGCAGGATGCGGCCGGTGCCGGTGCCGAGATCGAGCAGTGAATCGACCGGCGTGGTGCCCACCAGCTTCAGGAGCGCACCTTCCACGGCTTCGTCGCTGACATGCAGGCGGCGCAGCTCGTCCCAGGCGGAAGCGTTGCGGCTGAAATAATCCTGCGCACGTTCAGCCCGCACCCGCTTGACGGTGGCAAGCCGCTCGCTGTCGCGCTGGAGAACCGCGTCGGAGGGCGATGCAGCGGCAAGCAGCTGCCGCACAACGCCCGCAGGCTCGCCATCCTGCCGCAAGCGGAAATAGGCCCAGGCGCCTTCCTGATAACGCTCGATCAGCCCCTCTTCCGTCAAAAGCTTGAGGTGACGGGAGATGCGCGGCTGCGACTGGCCGAGGATTTCAGTAAGATCGGTAACCGTCAGATCGCCAGCCGAAAGAAGCGCCAGCAAACGGAAGCGCGTCGGCTCACCCGCCGCCTTCAGAAGATCCACCAATTTGTCCAGACCGAACGCCACTCTGCCGCGCCTCGCAAGCTAATCAAGATATAAAGATATCTTTATGTCGATGTAGCATTCGATGCAAGCGCAAAGTGTTCAGTGACACGATCATGTCAACTTATTACACGGAAAAAGGCCCGCTTTGCGGCGGGCCTTTCTGAAGCGATGCGGAAAAGGATCAGCGCGTCAGGCGCTTGTAGCTCACCCGGCCGGGCTTGATGCTTTCCGGGCCGAGGCGGCGGACCTTGTCCTTTTCGTAGTCTTCGAAGTTGCCTTCGAACCATTCCACATGGCTGTCACCCTCGAAAGCGAGGATGTGGGTGGCCAGACGGTCGAGGAACATGCGGTCGTGGCTGATGATAACGGCGCAGCCGGCGAAGGCTTCCAGCGCTTCTTCGAGCGCTGCGAGCGTTTCCGTATCAAGGTCGTTGGTCGGTTCGTCGAGCAGCAGCACGTTGCCGCCGGCCTTCAGCATCTTGGCGAGGTGCACGCGGTTACGCTGACCGCCCGAGAGATTGCCGACCTTCTGCTGCTGATCGCCGCCCTTGAAGTTGAAGGCGCCGCAATAGGCGCGCGAGTTCACTTCAAACTTGCCGAGCTTGATGATGTCGTTGCCGCCGGAGATTTCCTCCCAGACGGTCTTGTCACCCGCCAGCGTATCGCGGCTCTGGTCGACATAACCGAGCTGAACCGTCTCACCGACAGTCACAGAACCGTTATCCGGCTTTTCCTGACCGGTGATCATCTTGAACAGCGTGGACTTACCCGCACCGTTTGGACCGATGACGCCGACGATGCCACCGGGCGGCAGCTTGAAGGAGAGGTTTTCGATCAGCACGCGGTCGCCGAAGGACTTCGTCAGATTGTCGGCTTCGATGACGACGCGGCCGAGACGCTCGGCAACCGGAATGACGATCTGCGCATCGCCGGGACGACGGTTTTCCGCTGCTTCCACCAGCTCGTCATAGGCCTTGATACGCGCCTTGGATTTCGTCTGGCGTGCCTTCGGGCTGGAGGCGATCCACTCGCTTTCGCGGCTGATGGCCTTCTGGCGCGATGCGTCTTCACGGGCTTCCTGCTGCATGCGCTTGGCTTTCGCTTGCAGGTAAGCGGAGTAGTTGCCTTCGTAAGGAATGCCGCGGCCACGGTCGAGTTCGAGAATCCAGCCCGTGACGTTGTCGAGGAAGTAGCGGTCGTGGGTGATCATCATCACGGCGCCGGGATAGTCGCGCAGGTGCTTTTCAAGCCACGCAATGGTTTCCGCATCGAGGTGGTTGGTCGGTTCGTCGAGCAGCAGCAGGTCCGGCTGAGACAGCAGCAGACGGCAGAGCGCCACACGGCGGCGTTCACCACCAGAAAGACCCGTTACGGCCGAGTCGCCGGGCGGGCAACGCAGCGCGTCCATGGCCATCTCGACCTGGTTTTCGAGGTCCCAGAGATTCTGGCTGTCGATGATGTCCTGAAGCTTCGCGCCTTCATCCGCCGTTTCGTCGGAATAGTTCATCATCAGTTCGTTGTAGCGGTCGACGATGGCCGTCTTGCTCGCCACGCCTTCCATGACGTTTTCCATCACGGTCTTGTTTTCGTCGAGCTTCGGCTCCTGCTCGAGATAACCAAGCGTCGCGCCTTCGGCCAGCCAGGCCTCGCCGGTATATTCCTTGTCGAGGCCGGCCATGATTTTCAGAACAGTCGACTTACCGGCACCGTTCGGGCCGAGGATACCGATCTTGGCGTCGGGGTAGAAGGAGAGATGCACATTCTCCAGAACCTTCTTCGCACCGTAGGCCTTGTTCAGCCCGGCCATGTGATAGATGAATTGACGTGCCATTGTAGCGAATGCTCCACATCGGATTTTTAAGAGTACGTATCGGGAAATTTGCCGCTATGTAGGGTAAATAGGACCTTGGGGCAACCTCTGGCACGATTATGACCCCATGATTATGACAAGCTGCGCGATGAGACGATGGGTGCGATGATGAATGAGACGACCGATAACCTCGCGTTCAGCCAGATCCAGAGACTGGAGGCCCCTTCCGGCGCCTCCATCGCCTTCCGTCATCAGCCTTCCGCCCTCCCCACCCGCGGCGTGCTCATGATCTGCCACGGTCTTGTGGAACATGCCGGCCGTTACCGCCGTTTTGCCGACGTCATGTCGCAGCAGGGTTTCGAGGTCTATGCCCACGACCATCGCGGCCACGGTCGCACAAAAGCGGCGGATGCGCCTCTTGGCCGTTTTGCCTGGAGGAACGGTGCTGAAAAAGTCGTGGCCGACGTCATGGCGATGCGCGTGATGGTCGGTGAAAGACATCCCGGCCTGCCGGTGATCCTGTTCGGCCATTCCATGGGCGGCCTCGTCGCGCTTAACACCGCCGTCAGCCATCCGGATGCCTTTGATGGCCTGTCGATCTGGAATTCCAATCTCAATCCCGGCCTCATGGGCCGTATCGCGCAGGTGGTGTTGCGGCTCGAAAAGATGCTGAAGGGCTCGGATGTGCCGAGCGCCATCCTGCCGAAGGCGACATTCCGCGCCTGGAACGCAAAAATGCCGGAAAGGCGCACCCATGCGGACTGGCTGAGCCATGACCGGGCGGCGGTGGACGCGTATGTGGAAGACCCGCTCTGCCAGTTTGAGGCAAGCGTTTCCCTGTGGCAGGACGTCTTCGAACTCTCCTACCGCGCGCCGAAACTCATCGAGCGCCTGCCGAAGACATTGCCGCTTTTGCTGGTCAGCGGCGATCAGGATGCCGCCACCAATGACGGCAGGGAGATCGTCTGGCTGGCAGAACGTTTCCGGGAGGCAGGTTTCAGCCATGTCGAGCACACGATCTACAAGGGCATGCGGCACGAGACCCTCAACGAGATCGGCTGGCAGGCGGTAGCAGCGGATTTCGCCGCCTGGTGCGGCCGCGTCGTGGATGACAGTAAAACGCCCTCCCCGTCATTCCGGCCTTGAGCCGGAATCCAGCCGACGCGCGTCTGCGCGGCGAGAAGAGTCTTTTCAGCCCAATGACTTGGGCTGGCTGGATTCCGGCTCAAGGCCGGAATGACGGAATTAGGCGACTCTCAAAACACAACGAATGTCGAAGCTGCCGTGTCAGACCCAGTTTAGTGCCGTTCCAAAACGGAATAAGTCCATGAGATAAAATCACATGCGGCGGGGCAAGGCCCGGTCTATAACCGGCAGGCACAAAAGACCGGGGGACCGATGACCGACATGCCGAACAGGAAACCGCCGCTATCAGGCATCCGCGTCATTGAACTCGCGCGTGTTCTGGCCGGTCCCTGGGCGGGGCAGATGCTGGCCGATATGGGGGCTGACGTCATCAAGGTGGAAAACCCCGAGGGCGGCGACGATACCCGCGCATGGGGACCGCCCTTCGTCGAAAGCGATGATGGAGAAAACCTCTCCGCCGCCTATTATCACGCCACCAATCGCGGCAAGCGCTCCATCGTCGCCGATCTGAAGACACCGGAAGGCTGTGAGCTGGTGCGCCGGCTGGTGCGCACCGCCGATGTCGTCATCGAAAATTTCAAGCGCGGCGGGCTTGCCAAATATGGCCTCGACTACGAAAGCCTGAAGGCGCTCAATCCGAAGCTGATCTATTGCTCCATCACTGGCTTCGGCCAGACCGGGCCTTATGCCGATCTCGCCGGATACGACTATATCGTGCAGGGCATGTCCGGCTTCATGTCGATTACCGGCGAAGCCGACGGCCAGCCGATGAAGGCGGGTGTGGCGGTTGCCGATATCTTCACCGGCATCTATTCCGTGTCAGCCATTCAGGCGGCGCTGATCCATGCCATCCGCACTGGCGAAGGCCAGCATATCGACATGGCGCTTCTCGATGTGCAATCGGCCGTGCTTGCCAACCAGAACATGAATTACCTGATTTCCGGCAAGCCTCCCGTTCGGCTCGGCAACGCCCATCCGAATATCTCCCCCTATGAGGTGGTGCCGACGGCCGATGGTTTCCTGATCCTCGCGGTCGGTAATGACGGCCAGTTCCGCCGCCTCTGCACCATTCTCGGCATCGGCGCGATTGCCGATGACGAACGTTACGCGACCAACAAGGCCCGCGTAGCCCATAAGGTCGAGGTGCGGCAGATCGTTTCCACCGAAACGCTGAAATGGCAGAAGCGCGATCTTCTGACCGCCTGCGAAAAGAATGCCGTCCCCGCCGGGCCGATCAATTCCATCGAGGAAATGTTCGCCGATCCGCAGGTGAAGGCGCGCGGCCTCCGCGTCGATCTGGAGGCGGAAGACGGCACCGTCATCCCCGGTGTCCGCACACCCATTATCATGTCGCAAACGCCGCTGCGTTATGAACGCCCCAGCCCCAAGCTCGGCGAACATCAGGCGCAGGTGCTGGCCGAACTGGAAAACATCGAAAGGACCACGACGCCATGACTGCAGCCGGAATGAAAAGAACAGGCGGGCAATTGATCGTCGAAGCGCTGAAGGCCAATGGCGTCTCCCGCGTTTCCTGCGTTCCGGGCGAAAGCTATCTCGCCGTGCTGGATGCGCTTTATGAAAGCGGCATCGAAACCGTTGTCTGCCGCCAGGAAGGCGGCGCTGCGATGATGGCCGACACATGGGGCCGGCTGACGGGCGAACCCGGCATCTGCATGGTGACCCGTGGACCGGGTGCCACCAACGCCTCGGCGGGCCTGCACATCGCAAGGCAGGATTCCATTCCGATGATCCTGTTCATAGGCCAGGTGCAGCGCGAAGCGCGTGAGCGCGAGGCGTTTCAGGAAGTGGAATATCGCCGCGCCTTCACCGAATTCGCCAAATGGGTGGGCGAGATCGACGATGCCCGCCGCATTCCCGAATTCGTCACCCGCGCCTTCACTGTTGCCACCTCCGGCCGTCCCGGCCCGGTGGTGCTGACGCTGCCCGAGGACATGCTGGTCGAGGAGGTCGAAGCGCCTGAGGCAAAGCCCTATACTCCGGTCGAGGCACATCCCGGCCCGTCGCAGATGGCCGCCTTCGCAAAAATGCTGGGCGAGGCGAAGCGCCCGGTCTTCATCATCGGTGGCACACGCTGGTCTGAGGAAAGCGTGGCGGGCTTCAAGGTTTTTGCCGAAAACAACAAGCTGCCCGTCGGCTGCTCCTTCCGCCGCCAGATGCTGTTCGATCACTTCAGCCCCTCCTATGCCGGCGATGTCGGCATCGGCATCAATCCGGCGCTGGCCAAGGAGATCAAGGAGGCCGATCTCGTGGTGCTGCTCGGCGGCCGCCTCTCCGAAATGCCCTCCTCCGGTTATACGCTGCTCGACATCCCCTACCCGTCGCAGAAACTCGTCCATATCTATCCGGAAGCCGAAGAGCTTGGCCGCGTTTACCGTCCCGATCTCGCAATCTGCGCCGCACCGGAAAATTTCGTCGCTGCCCTCTCCTCCATCTCGCTTCCGGCAAAAACAGCATGGGCCGAGCGCACGGCCGCCATGCACGCTGCTTATCTCAGCTGGTCCACCCCGCCGCAGTCCGGCCCCGGTGCGGTGCAGATGGGTCCGATCATGGACTGGATCGAGACCAATGTGCCCGAGGATGCGATCTTCACCAATGGAGCGGGTAATTATGCCACCTGGGTGCACCGCTTCCACCGCTTCCGCCGCTTCAACACGCAATCGGCCCCGACATCAGGCTCGATGGGTTACGGTCTGCCGGCGGCGGTCGCCGCGAAGCACCTTTTCCCCGAGCGTGAGGTGATCTGCTTTGCCGGCGACGGCTGTTTCATGATGCACGGACAGGAATTCATCACCGCGGTCCGTTACGGCCTGCCGATCATCACGGTACTGGTCAATAACGGCACCTATGGCACGATCCGCATGCATCAGGAGCGGGAATATCCCGGCCGTGTCAGCGGCACCGATCTTGTCAATCCGGATTTCAACGCCTTTGCCAAAGCCTATGGCGGCCACGGCGAAACGGTGGAGAAGACCGAAGACTTCGCCGCCGCCTTCGAACGGGCGCGGGCCAGCGGCAAGCCGGCCATCATCGAGGTGAAGCTGGATGCGGAAGCCATCACGCCGACGCGTACCCTGACGCAGATCAGGACCGGAAGCTGATATTACGCATGGACACGGCTCCGGCATGGTGTAAATCCTGACGCTCGCACGACGTCATCCTCGGGCCTGTCCCGAGGATCCAATCACGTATCGTAAAGTTCATCGGTTGCAGATGCTCGGGACAGGCCCGAGCATGACGAAGGAGGGGTCTCATACTTCTTTCAGCAGCCCTTTGGATCAGGAAACGACATGCCGGATGCAGCCTCTCCCGTCATCACCCCGCGCGGCGCAAAAATCGAGCCCTCGGCGGGCGCGCCTTTCGAGGCCGTGCGCGTGGCCCGGGATGTGCTGCACACTTCCCGCACGGCAGCGCTTGCGACCCTCGATCCCGTCAGCGGCTATCCCTACACGACCGCCACCAATATCGGCATCGAACCGGATGGCACGCCGTTCTTCTTCGCGGCGGGGCTGACGCTGCATGCCCGCAACATGGAGGCGGACGCGCGCATCTCGCTGACGCTCGCCCCCTTCGGCAAAGGCGATGCACTGACGCTGCCGCGCCTGACACTGGTGGGCAAGGCGGAGCAAATCGGCCCGGATGAAGCGCCGCTCGCCATCGCGCGCTACATTGCCCGCTACCCCAAAGCGAAACTTTATCTCTCCCTTCCCGACACGAGGCTTTATCGGCTGCGGACGGAAGGTGTGCAGATCAATGGCGGCCCTGCCCGCAACGCCAGCAACATCAGCCCGGCCGATCTGCGCACCGATCTCTCAGGCGCAGACGAACTGATGGCGGCGGCAGAAAGCGAATCGATCCGCCTTAACGCCATCAAGGGCGAAGCATCCCGGCTTGCCGTTCTCGCCGGCGCAAAGGCTGGCCGCTGGACGATCACCTCCATCGACCCGGATGGTATCGATCTCGCCTCGGCCAGCGATCTGGCCCGGCTTTGGTTTACGGAGCGGGTGACGACGTTGAAGCAGTTTGAGAACGCGCTTGCTTCGCCGGTGAGGTGACGGACGCAAGCGATTCAAAAAACATGAAAATTGCTTCTACTTGGCATTTTGTGGCCATGTCGCCACGCCGCGCCGTCACCCCGGACTAGATCCGGGTCCAGCGCGATCAAGTGCTTGATCGCGAAAGACTCTTTTCAAGGCGCAGACGCGCCGTGGCTGGATGCCGGGTCAAGCCCGGCATGACGGGGAGCGTTTTTGACCCCATCCCATCAAAAAGGCCGGGCCGCTTTCCGCGACCCGGCCCTTTCTTAAAAACTCAGACGGATGCTCAGAGAGCAGCGGTCACGATGAATTCAACCTTGTAGTCCGGCGTTGCCAATGGTGCGCCGCTGGTGGCGCGGGCCGGCGGGTTTGCCGGGTCGATCCAGCCTTCCCAGACGGCGTTCATTTCGCCGAAGGTGGACATGTCGGAGAGGTAGATGATCGTCTGCAGGATCTTCGACTTGTCGGAACCGGCAGCGGCCAGCAGGCGGTCGACTTCAGCGAGAGCGGACTTGCTCTGTTCCGTAACGCTCGTGCCTTCGCCAACCTGGCCGGCCAGATAAACGGTGTTGCCGTGAACGACGGCGCCGCTCATGCGCTTGCCCGGCTCGATACGCTTGATGGTCATGGAAAACTCCTGTTGATTGGCATTTGAAAACAAAATGAAGCGCGAAAAATCAGCCGCGCAGGTGATGGGTCTTTTCGTAAATCGCCGTGGAGCGCGCGCCGGAACGGCAATAGCCGAGCATCGGGCGCTGCAATTCGTCCAGCGCATCCACCATGCCGGCAACGGCGTCGGCGTCGACGCCATAGCGACCGACCGGCACATGCATGATGGTGAGGCCAAGCTGTTCGGCACGCTCGGCAATATCGGCGAAAAGCGGCTGGCCGTCTTCTTCGCCGTCAGGGCGGTGGCAGACGATCGACTTGAAGCCGAGCGCCTTGATCTCGTCGAGATCGGCGACGCTGATCTGTCCCGTTACCGAATATTCGTCGTCTATGCGCCTGATATCCATCTTATGCCTCCGCTGAAATCGGCATCCGCGCCGCTGGCACGCTCTCGCCACCCTTAGAAATCCGCATCCGATGTAAGGGCTCAAAACCCATGCGTCAATGATGCGGTGTCCTCATTCGGTACGGCATTCAGACGATGGAAAAACGCAGGCCGAAGGAGCGGCTTTCACCGGGCTGGATAATGTTGAATTCGCCTGCAGCCTCAAGTTCGCTCCGCCCCACCCAGCGATGCGAAACCGGCTCGATTCCGAGCACATTGGCCGGCTCCTGCTGGTTACGCCACATCTGCAGATAGGGCAGCGTCTCCGTGCGAAAACGCACGGTCAGCGTCTTCCCGCCAATGGCCGCGACGGGACCAAGCTTCAATTCCGCCCAATCATCATTGCCGGCGGGAACACAGAAAACATTGCCCGGCTCCTCGCCGAAACGCCAGCCATGGCCGCCGCCATCCAGCATCACACCCTTAAGCCGCACGGCATCGTCAAACAGACGAGCACCGATATTCATGTGATACATCAGGAACACCGGGATCGGCCGCTCGGACGTGTTAACGATCCGGTCATCGAGGCTGACTTCGCCGCTTTCCCCGTCGATACGCCATGTCCGTTCCAGAAGTGCGGTGCCACCATCGGCAAGCTTCACGGGAACCTCGACGCGCGCCAGTGCATTGGACTCATGAACATCGAACGCGATGATCGTCGCGGGATGGGAGGAAAAGGATCCATGCAGCGGATATCGACGCCCCTCACCGTCGCCATGGATCGGCTCGGGATGGCGGATATGGTCGGGGCCGCAGGTGAACAGAAAGCCTTCCAGCGAATGGTCGATGCGCGCATCGCCATCATCGGGGATGGCGCGGCCGGGCGCGATGTCGATGCCATCGACAACACAGGCGCCGATATCGAAAACGGAGGTTTCATCGAGGAAAATGCGTGGCGATCTGCCGGCCTGAAACGAACGCAAGACAACCTCCCTGTGGCAGTAAAAACGCATGAATCACGGAAACGCTACTAGTCGTGACGGAAATTAAGATTGCATTAACCGCGAATTCACCTTTTTCACAATAGGGTCAAGATTGCGGTGTGTTTATCGGTGAACAAGCAAGGGATAGCAGAATCGTGAAACAGTTTCTTAACGCAGCTCTGGGTCTGACAGTCGCGCTGGTGGCAGCTATCGCCCCGCTACAGGCTGGCGCGCAGCAGCGTTATGGCGATCAGCAGACGATGCTGGTGACCCCGGACGGTCGCGTGCTCGACTTCATGCCGGAGCGCGGCGATATCGTCATCAGCCGCGATGCGATGGGACGCACGGTGTTTTACGACCAGTACGGCAATCTCCTCGCCACCGAAATGCCCTCCGGCTACCAGCAGCGGCAGCAGGCGCGCCAGCGCGACACCACCTATTATCCGCCCGCCCCCGGCGGCCAGTATCGTGAGCCGCAGCGCGATTACGGCTATCAGGACAATGGCAGCGTGCGCGATTACCGCGAATATCGCGGCGACGGTTCCGACGAGAATTTCTACACCGGCTCCGTTCCCGCACCCGGTGCGGTGGAAAGCGGTCCGCTCGGCCAGCCGATGCCGGGCGAAAGCACCACGGCCGCCGTGCCGCAGCCGGACCACCTGATCGAGCGCCATACACCGGTGACAACGCCGGTCAATCGCTCGCGCCAGGAAATCGTTGCGCTCCAGACATTCCTCGACCGTGAAGGCATTTCGCCCGGCGTTATCGACGGCAAGATGGGCGACAACGTCAACAAGGCGATTGCCGCCTGGCAGGACATGACCGGCGAGAAGCTCGACCCCAACAATTCCGATGACATTCTGGAGCGTCTGCGCGCTTCCGGCGGTATGCCGATCGTCGACTACACCATCACCGCCGCCGACGCCGCCGGCCCCTATGTCGCCTCCATCCCGGACGACTATGCCGAGAAATCGCAGCTGCCTGCCCTCTCCTTCACCTCGACTTCGGAAGCGCTCGCCGAACGCTTCCACATGGATGAGAACTATCTGAAGGAACTGAACCCCGGCATCGATTTCTCCGTGCCCGGCACCATCATCAAGGTCGTCAATCCGGGCGAGACGAAAAAGGGACAGGTTGCCCGCATCGTCGCACATAAGGGCATCAAGCAGGTCTTCGCTTACGGTCAGGACGGCAATCTGATCGCCGCCTATCCCGCCACCATCGGTTCCACGGACACGCCCTCGCCAAGCGGCACGCACACGGTGGAGCGCATCGCGCTCAATCCCGGCTATACCTATAATCCGAAGATCAACTTCAAGCAGGGCCAGAACGACAAGATCCTGCAGATTCCGCCGGGTCCGAACGGCCCGGTCGGCACGGTCTGGATTGCGCTGTCGAAGCCGACCTATGGCATTCACGGCACGCCGGAACCCTCGAAGATCGGCAAGACCAACAGCCACGGCTGTATCCGCCTGACCAACTGGGATGCGACCGAACTGGCGAAAATGGTCCGCCCCGGCGTGGTGGTCGAATTCGCGGAATAGGATCGACCGAAAGAAAAGAGAAAAAGCCCGGCGGTTTGGTCCGCCGGGCTTTTTTTCATCTAAAGGCTTTTCAGTCGCGTTTTTCCGTGAGGAAATAAAGCAGGGCTGCCACCGGCAAGGCGAAGCCGATCCACGAGGCGGCTTGCCATTCGCCGACGGCATAGGCCCAGCCGCCAACGGCGGAACCGATTGCGCCGCCCATGAAGAATGTCGCCATATAGATACCGTTCAGGCGGCTGCGGAATTCCGCTCCGAGCGTGAAGATGGCACGCTGGCCAAGCACCAGATTGGTGGTGACGCCGAAATCCAGAACGATGGCGGCGACGACCAGAATGGCGAGCGCCAGATGTGAGCCTTCCGGTGCAAGATGCGTAACGGCGAAGGAGAGCGCCACCGCCACCAGGGCAAAAAAGGTGGCCGCACGCGTCCAGCCACGATCAGCCATCCGCCCGGCAATCGGCGCGGCCACGGTGCCGGCCGCACCGGCCAGTGCGAAGAGCGCGATCTCACCCTGACTCAGATTGAAATGCGGTCCGCTCAGATAAAGCGGCGTCGTGGTCCAGAACAGGCTGAAAGCCGCAAACAGGAAGGCGTGATAGATCGCCCGCCGCCGCAGGATCGGCGTGTGAAGCGCCAGCCGGCCCATCGAAGCCATCAAGGCCCCATAGCTGAGCCGCGCATCGGGCATACGGGCAGGCAGAAGCCGGAAAAGCACCACGGCAAGAAGCGCCATGACGGCCGCCGAGGTCAGAAACACACCCCGCCAGGAGACCACTTCCGATAACAGGCTGGAAACCGGCCGCGCCAGCATGATGCCGGCCATCAGCCCGCTCATGACATTGCCGACCACCCGGCCGCGAATGGCGTGCGGCGCCATATGGGCGGCATAGGGAACGATGACCTGCACCGCGACCGAACTGACGCCGACCAGAAAGGCCGCAATCAGAAACGGGGCCGCATGCGGCGCGAATGCCGCCGCCACAAGGGAAAGCACCGCCATAGCGACAGCGCTGACCACCAGCTTGCGGTTTTCAACGAGATCGCCGAGCGGCACGACAAACAGCAGACCGATACCGTAACCGATCTGGGTCAGGGTCACGATCAGTCCGGTCGCGCCGGCAGAAAGACCAAGTTCCGCCCCGATGATGCCGGCCAGCGGCTGGCCATAATAAAGATTGGCGGCAATCAGTCCGCAGGCTGTCGCCAAGAGGAACGTCAAGGCCGGGGAAATGGATGTTGCCTCGACATCATCCCCTTCAATTACACGCGTCGTCATCATTTTCTCCAATATGGAAACAATCGTTTCCTAAATAGTCACAAAATCAATCGGCAAGCTTCATGGCGATATCCACCACGGCCACCATGTCTTTGAGGCTGCGCCCCGTCTTTCCCACCACGCGCATGCCGTACATCATGCACAGCATCGCCCGGGCGAGATCATCGGGATCGGCCTTCGAACGCACGGAACCATCCTTCTGCCCTTCGGCAACGAGGCGGGCGACAATTCGCTCCCTCGCCTTCACCGCCCGCTCCACCACGATTGCAATATCGTCATCCAGAGCCGCCAGATCGGCAGCAGCACCAACCACCAGACATCCGTCAGAGCCGACACCGCCATGCGACCGTTCCGCATAGAACATCAGGCCCGCCCTCAGACGCTCATAACCGGTGTCACAACCGGCCACCGCCGCCTCGAAACGCTCGGTCTGCACGATCCTGTAGCGTTCCATCGTGGCGATGAAGATGGCTTTCTTGTCCTTGAAAGCCTTGTAAAGACTGCCCTGCGCCAGTTCCATCGCATCGGTAAGATCACCGACGGAGGTGGCATGATAACCGCGTCGCGAAAAAACACGGATCGCCCCATCGAGCGCACGGTCGACGTCAAACTCGCGCGGCCTGCCGCGATGGCGCTGCTCCGGTGAAAGGGTCTGGTTGATATTGCTCATGGCCGGAATATAGGAAACGATCATTTCCAAATCAAGCAAATAATGAAGCCATCGCTGAAAAGCGACGACTGACACGCCGGCAAGCCTGATGGCCGCCGATGGTCCGAGGCAGCATCATCCGTCTGCGGTTATGACCGCCGCAGACGGATCGAAAGTTGAAAGCAATATTTCAGGCGGCTTTACGGGTGAAAAGGCGCGCGGGTGGCGTACCGAGCCGCAACAGGCGTTTCGGCAGCAGGTCAAGCACTTCGCCCGCGAATGCTCTGGCATTCTCGACCGCCTTGTCGATATTGCTCACCTTGGTCTTATCGAGACAGAGAAGCGTGCCGCCAAGGTCGAAAATATCGCGATAGGCGGCTCTCTCAACGATCGGTGTGTTGAGAACCGAGACATTTTTCTCGGCCAGCAGCATCTTGACCAGCAGCAGCGAACGCGTCGCCACCATGGCGTTGACCCGCGTCAGCACGATGGAATGGGCAATCTCCTTGCCCATCTTGCGGTTCAGAAATTCGATATGGTCCAGAACCTCGGCGGCCCCGCGGGCATCCATGGCGCAGCCCTGAACCGGGATCAGCACATGATCGGAAATGCCGAGAGCCATGGTCAGAAGCGGGGTCTTCGCTCCCGGCAGATCGATGATGAAACAGTCGGTGCTGGTTTTATTCTCGCGAATATGGCCCTCAAGCGACGCCATCGTCACATGCGAAATCACCGAAAGATTTTCGATATCGCCTGATAATTCGTACCAGCGGGAAATCCACAATTGCGGATCGGCATCCAGAACCGTCACGCGATGGCCGCTGCGGGCCAGTTCGGTTGCCAGAAGCAGCACGGCCGTGGTTTTTCCGGCACCGCCCTTGGTATTGGCGAAAGTGATGACTGACATGATACCCCCTGTTGGTCAGAGCCGTTTCATGCTCATTCACGCACCGAAGCAATTCATGGTGCTTTCCACAATCTTAACGAACAGGGTTAATAAAAGGCTAAGAACGGTTATGCCGCGCACCGAAAAGCCCGCGACCGGGTCGTCGCGGGCTTCTCAGTTCAGTGGATTACATCAGCTTGCGGCAGGAGCCCACATCGTCCGTACGCAACCGGCCGGCTTTAAGATCTTCATATTTGGGCAGATTTAGCGAACCGCCCAGCCTTTTCTCAACGGTATTGCGATCAAGCGAAATCATGCGCCCGGCACTGGTGAAGGACACCATGCCATTTTTTCCGGAATAGGCCATGGTCGCGCGCATCTCGCAAAAATAGCGGTCAGAACCTTTAGAAAGGTTCCAGCCTCGAATTCCCGCCTTGTTGCTCGAGAGGGCTCCAACTTTGTAGCCCTGCCCTGAAAGTTCCTTAAAAGAAGCAGCCTGCGCAACGACAGGCGCCCCCAACAACGCCACCGCGATCAGTAACGAAAAAAGTGAGAATCTCGCGGTCACCCTGGCCACCCTTTAAAAGCAATCCTCGAACAACTTTCTGGTATTTTCCAGCGTCATCGGCACCGGATTACCACCGCAGCTCGGATCCTTGATCGCTTCCGCCGCCAGTTCGTCGATACGATCCGGCTTGATGCCCATGGCGGTCAGGTTTTCCGGTACGCCGAGTTCCTTGCGAAGCTCCAGCACGTAATCATAAAAACCGTCGAAACCGCCGGAGATACCGAGATAGGCGGCCGCGCGGGCAATCTTGTCTTCGATGGCCGGACGATTGAAGCGCAGCACTGCCGGCATGACGACGGCATTGGTCATGCCGTGATGGGTGTTGTAGACAGCGCCGATCGGATGCGAGAGCGAGTGAATGGCCCCGAGACCCTTCTGGAACGCCACCGCCCCCATCGCCGCCGCTGCCATCATATTGGTGCGCGCTTCGATATCCGTGCCGTCCTTGTAGGCGCGCGGCAGGAATTCCTTGACGAGACGCAGGCCCTCCAGCGCCACGCCGGCGCTCATCGGATGGAAGAACGGCGACGAATAAGCCTCGAGGCAATGGGCGAAAGCATCCATGCCCGTGCCGGCCGTGATGACCTTCGGCATGCCGACCGTCAGTTCCGGATCGCAGATGACGACGCCGGGCAACAGCTTCGGATGGAAGATGATCTTCTTCACATGGGTCTGCGAATTGGTGATGACGCTGGCGCGGCCGACTTCCGAACCCGTGCCAGCGGTTGTCGGGACAGCGACAATGGGCGCGATCTTGGAAGCATCCGCCCGGGTCCACCAGTCACCGATATCCTCGAAATCCCAGACCGGACGCGTCTGTCCTGCCATAAAGGCGATGGTCTTGCCGAGATCGAGACCCGAGCCGCCGCCGAAGGCTACGACACCGTCATGACCGCCATCGCGATAGGCTTTCACGCCGGCTTCCATGTTGATTTCGTTCGGGTTCGGATCGACCTCGGCGAAGATCGCCCGGCCGAGGCCCGCCTCTTCCAGCACTTCGAGCGCATGCGCGGTGATCGCCATATTGGCAAGGCCGCGATCCGTCACGAGCAGCGGCTTCTTGATGCCGAGCGTCTTGCAGGCTTCCGCCAGTTCCTTGATCCGGCCACGGCCAAGCTTGACGGCGGTGGGGTAGCTCCAGTTGGCGACGATATTCATTTCGTGACTTTCTTCAGATGGTAGGATTTCGGGCGGGTCAGGTTCTGGAAACCGAGGACAGAAAGTGAACCGCCACGGCCGGTTTCCTTCACACCGGTCCAGCAAAGCGCCGGATCCAGATAATCGGCGCGGTTCATGAACACGGTTCCGGTCTCGATCTCGCGGCCGATCCTTGCTGCCCGTGTCGCATCCTGCGTCCAGAGCGAAGCCGTGAGGCCGTATTTGCTGTCATTCATCAGCGCGATGGCTTCATCGTCGTTCTTGACCTTCATGATGCCGATGGCGGGACCGAAAGTCTCTTCGGTCATGAATTCCATGGAATGATCGACATTGACGAGGATCTGCGGTGCGACATAAGCACTCTCGCCATCATCGGCCGGGAAAAGCTTCTGATCGACCAGCGCCCTGGCGCCCTTGGCAACGGCGTCGGCAATCTGCGCCCGCACCACCTTGGCAAACCGCTTGTTGGCCATCGGCCCGAGCGTGGTTTCCTGCTCAAGCGGATTGCCGAGCTTGTAGTTCGAAACCCACGCCACGGACTTCTCGACGAATTCGTCGTAAAGGTTTTCATTGACGTAGATGCGCTCGATACCGCAGCAGCATTGCCCGGAATTATAGGTGCCGCCATCCATCAGCGTATCGACGGCGGCGTCGAGATCGGCATCCTCCATCACATAACCGGGGTCCTTGCCGCCGAGTTCAAGCCCGAGGCCGGTGAAAGTGCCGGCAGCGGCGCGCTCGATGGCACGGCCGCCTTCCACCGAACCGGTGAAGTTGACGAAGTTGAACAGGCCCTCGGAAATCAGCGCAGAAGTCGTTCCATGGTCGAGGAAGACGTTGATGAAGACATCGTCAGGCACGCCAGCCTCGACAAAAGCCCGCACCATGCGCTCGCCGACCAGCAACGTTTGCGCCGCATGTTTGATGACCACCGTATTGCCAGCCATCAAGGCGGGCGCGACGGTGTTGATCGCCGTCATGTAGGGATAGTTCCACGGCGCGATGACGAAGACCACGCCATGCGCCTCGCGCTCGATGCGACGTTCGAAATTGCCGCTTTCCTCGATGACGAGCGGCGCCAGCGCATCGGCGGCAATCGACGCGACATAGTTGGAGCGTTCGTTGAAACCCTTGAACTCGCCGCCATAACGCACCGGACGGCCCATCATATGCGCCAGTTCCGGCACAACGTCCGCCACCATTTCATTGAGGCGCGTCACACCTTTGAGAACCAGCTGAACGCGGTCCTCCAGCGGACGTCGAGCCCAGTCTTTCTGCGCCTTGCGCGCTTTCGAAACGGCGGCCCGCGCCGCCTCCAGCGACATCGCCTCCCGCTCGGCATAAACCGAGCCATCGATGGGCGAGATATTCTGGATCATGGTCATGATATTTTCCCGTAATGATTAGGCCCGTTCGAAACCGCGCGCCACTTCCCAGTCGGTCACGCGGCGGTCGTATTCTTCCTGTTCCCACCGTCCGGCATGGACATAATGATCGATCACATCGTCGCCGAAAGCGTTGCGCAGCATTTTCGATCCGTCCAGAAAGGCAGTGGCGTCACGCAGGGTCTTGGGTATCTCGCGCACATCCTTGCCGCCATAGGCGTCACCGACAAAGGCGGGCTCAAGTTCAAGTTTATTTTCGATGCCGTCAATGCCCGCCGCAAGAAGAGCAGCCATTGCGAGATAGGGATTGAGATCGGATCCGCCGACGCGGCATTCGATGCGGATGCCCTTCGTGCCCTCGCCGCACAGGCGATATCCGGCCGTGCGGTTGTCGAGGCTCCAGATCGCCTTGGTCGGCGCAAACGTGCCGGCCATGAACCGCTTATAGGAATTGATATAGGGCGCCAGAAAATAGGTTATTTCGCTGGCATGGGCGAGAAGCCCGGCAACATAATGCCGCATCAGCTCCGACATGCCGTGTTTGGCGTCCTTGTCGAGGAAGGCCGGTGTCTTGCCATCGAGGCTCCACAGCGACTGGTGAATATGCGAGGAACTGCCGGCGGCGTTATAGTTCCACTTGGCAAGGAACGTCACCGCCTTGCCCTTGGACCAGGCGATTTCCTTGGTAGCGTTCTTGATGATGGCGTGCCGGTCGGCCATGGTCAGCGCTTCGGCATAACGAACGTTGATTTCCGCCTGGCCGGGAGACGCCTCACCCTTCGAGTTTTCAACCGGAATGCCGGCGCCCTGCAGGCCCTTGCGCAGCGCCCGCATGACATCCTCTTCCTTGGTGGTCTGGAAGATATGGTAATCCTCATTATAGCCGCTGGCGAGGTTCAGCCCCTTGTAGCCGCTGGCGCGCGCCGCATCGAAAGTCTGGTCGAACAAGAAAAATTCCAGCTCGGTCGCCATAAAGGCTTTCAGCCCCATGGCCTCCAGCCGCGCCACCTGCTTTTTCAGCAGCGCACGCGGCGAATGCGGCACCTCTTCATGGGTGTGATGGTCAAGCACGTCGCATAGCACCAGCGCCGTGCCTTCCAGCCACGGCACGCGCCGCAGCGTCGAAAGATCGGGTTTCAGCACATAGTCGCCATAACCCTTTTCCCAGCTGGAGGATTTATAGCCGGGAACGGTCTCCATCTCCATGTCGGTGGCAAGCACATAATTGCAGCTATGGGTTTCCTCAAAGGCGCTTTCAACGAAGAATTCCGCCTGAAACCGTTTGCCCATCAGACGCCCCTGCATGTCGACAAGGCAGGCCAGAACCGTGTCGATGCGCCCCTCGGCGACATCCATTTTAAGCGCGTCGAATGTGTAGCTCGTCATTTTGTCCGTTCCCTTTTATTGTGGCGACCGGGCGGCCGGGATGCGGCCGCCCGTTTCGTTTGAGCATCAGGCCTTTGCAGCCGCTGCGGCAACCGCAGCCTGCTTGTGCTCCAGCGCGAATTCCTCTTCCGGCGACAGGATGAGGCGGTGGCGTCCGACAAAGGCGAAATAGGCAATCGCCACGGCAAACCAGACCGCCACCCAGAGCACGCCCTTGGTGAAGTTCGGATCCTGGATCTGGTAAAGCAATGTCACGATGGCGATGATGACCGTCAGCACCGCGCCCGGAATGCCGAAGGGCGAACGGAACGGCCGCTCGATATGTGGCAGGTTCTTTCGGAGCAGAATGAAGGAAATCGCCTGCATGATGTAGGAGAACATCGCACCGAACACGGCCATGTTCAAAAGCACGCTGCCGATGATGCTGCCGCCCTGTTCCGCACCCAGCGCGAACCAGATGACGAGCATGACCGCCAAGCCGACAATCGCGCCGGTGATGTTGGCAACGTATGGCGTGCGGTATTTGGAATGGGTGATCGACAGCACGGTCGGGAAGTAACCCGCACGCGACAGCGAATAGATCTGCCGGCCCTGTGCATAGAGGATCGTATGGAAGCTGGCGATCAGGCCGGTCAAGGCAACGAGACCCAGCACCACCACACCGCCATCGCCATAGATCGCCTTGAAACCATCGAGCAGCGGCTCGAGCGAGGAGCTGAGATGGAAGGCGCCGACGCCCGGCAAAGACGGGTTGAGCAGCACGATCATGAAGGCCGAAACCATCAGCGTCACCATGCCGAGGATGATGCCCTTCGGCATGTCGCGCTTGGGATCGACCGATTCTTCCGCCGCCAGCGGCAGTTGCTCGATGGCGAGGAACAGCCAGACCGCGAAAGGCAGCGTGGCGAGAACGCCCGAGAACCCGAAGGGGAAGAAGGAACCGCCGCCCTCCGGCAGCTCCACCGCCTTGCCGTCAGGTCCGACACCGATATTGAGCGCGAAACGCGAAAAATCGATGTTGGGAATGGCGCTGATCCAGAAGAACACCAGAACGGCAAGCGAAATCAGCGTGATAACCAGCGTCACCTTGAAGGAAAGCTCAAGCCCGAAGACATTGAGCGCAAGGAATATCGCGTAAAACGCTATCCATACGAAGGGTGAATAGGCCGGATCGAGTCCGAGAATGGAGTTCACATAGGCCGTGATGAAGGTGACGACGACCGCCGGCGTCAGCACATATTCGACATTCTCGCAAAGTCCGGTGATGAAGCCGCCCCATGGGCCCATGGCCGTGCGGGCGAAGGAATAGGCCGCACCCGTATGCGGCAAGGCCGGGCTCATTTCCGCAATCGAGAATGTCAGCCCGAGATACATGATGGCGATGATGATGCCCGCCACCAGCATGCCGCCCCAGCCGCCGGTGGAAAAGCCGAAATTCCATCCGGAAAAATGCCCGGAAATGACCGCGCCGACGCCGAGCGACCAGAGCGACCACACGCCCGCATAACGGGATAGTCCGCGTTTTTCGAAATAGGATGCATCAGCTTTCTTGTAGCTGACGCCTGACGATGAACTGTCCATGCCCTTCTCTCCTGAATAAGAAAAAAACAAGCCAGTCAGCCGTTATTGGCCGATTGTGCCCCAGTTTCCGGCTTCACCCGGGAGTTCCCGCGATTGGCCGCACGCACTTGCTGTTCCCTTGCCGCTTCGTGTTTTTCCGGCTGCATGGCCGGTTTTTATAAAATGGCGGCAGTCTCATCTGGCAGCCGGCCCCGGTGTTTTCACCATCGGCCGGCCATAGCTCCCTCACTCATCGATAGATGAGAGCGCCTTCCCCATAAGCTCGTGGAGAAAACCGGCGATTGCCGCCTGCTCTCCTTCATTGGTGATGAGATCGTTGCGGATCTCGATCATGACGTTCAAAAGCCCGTCCGGCAGCGCATGAAGCCGCAGCGTATGCGTCACGCCGTCTTCCGGGCCATAGGGATCGTTACGGTTGACCGTAAGCGAGGACCCTTCGGCGCCCGCCAGCATCGCATCCGCGAGACGGCTGTCGGTATCGTGCAGGATGCCGATCTCAACCTTTCGGAACCGGCCGTGATAAACCGGCGTGAAACTGTGGATGGTCACCACCACCACGTTGCGGCCATCCGCCTGCCGCGCGGCAATGATCTCGCTCACCCGGTCATGAAACGGCACATAAAGTGCTGAGGTGCGGGCGAACCGCTCCGCTTCGCTGAGATCGAAATTGCCGGGAATATCGTAAATCTCGCTTTTCACCGGCATGGCGGAAGGCGATTCGGGCGGCCGGTTGCAATCGTAGACAAGGCGCGAAAACCGCTGGTAGACGAGCGTGGCGTCAAACTTTTCCGAAAGCAGCCGGGCAACGGCCAGAGCGCCCGGATCCCACGCCGCATGGCTCGAAAGCACCTCCGGCGAAAGACCCAGTGTACCGAATTTCTGCGGGATGGTGGCGGAGGCATGTTCGCAGACGAGAAGGACGACGCCCTTTGCCCCAGCATTCTCGATGCCGACGGCCTGCCCTTCCGCTTCTGTGAAAAACCGTGACCGCACCGTCATGCACGAACCCCGCCCGGAAACCCCGTCGCTCCGTCAATGCCGAAAAGAATTCTTCACATTATTGCGAGTGTCAAATGGAATTTTGAAATTTTCTCTTCATTTTCCCATTGACTCGATAGCTGGCACAGATGTTTATTTTAGCCATGCACCGGCAGAAGACCGGAAGGGGAAAAATTTGCGCAGCACGACGGCGACCGTGTCGGATGTCATCCATGCCCACTATGATGCGCTGACCCGTTCGGAAAAACGGCTGGCGGAGAGCCTGCTCGGCAACTACCCCGTCTCCGGCCTCGGCAGCATCACCACCATTGCGGAAAATGCCGGCGTTTCGACGCCGACGGTGGCGCGCATGGTGCAGAAGCTCGGCTACAAGGGCTATCCGGAATTTCAGGCGCATCTGCACCAGGAACTGGAAGCGACGATCTCCGGCCCCATCGCCAAACATGACCGCTGGGCAACCAATGCGCCCGGCCTGCACATTCTCAACCGCTTCGCAGATGCCATCACCGGCAATCTGCGCGATACGCTGAGCGATCTCGACACCGCCGTCTTCGACAATGCCGCAGCGCTGCTTTCCGACCGCAAGCGCAGCATCTATTTCGTCGGCGGGCGCATCACCGGTGCGATTGCCGAATATTTCTTCACCCATATGCAGGTGATCCGGCCGAAGACGACGCTGATGTCGTCGAATTCCAGCGCCTGGCCGCAATATATGCTGAACATGAGCGCCGGCGACGTGCTCGTTATCTTCGACATCCGCCGCTACGAGCACGACATGACGACGCTGGCCGAAGTGGCGAAAGCCAACGGCGTGCAGATCATTCTCTTCACCGATCAATGGACATCGCCGGTGGCGCGCCACGCGCTGCACATTTTCCGCGTCAGGATCGAGGCTCCCTCGGCATGGGATTCCTCCGTTGTCACCCTGTTCGTGGTCGAAGCCCTGATCGAAGCGGTGCAGAGCGGCACCTGGGATGAAACCAGGGAACGCATGAATGCACTGGAAGGCCTGTTCGAACAGACGCGGCTGTTCCGCAGGCCGCAAAGAACATGAATTTGCATAGCCGGCATACGACTTGACGCGGATGCCGCACGCTGATTGGATACCTGCGATCGCCGCCAGCACGATAAAGCAGGGGAAAACACCAAGCTGGGGAACGCATCTGATCTAACGGACGACAACGGGCAACTCCCGCAATTGCAGGCACACAAGCCTGATAATGGCGGAAAACGAGTGTAAAGTGGCGGAATCCGGATAAATAAATTGCAATCCAGCCGTCACATTAGCTTCATCGAGAATCCGTATCAGCGTCCGCAATATGAGAACACGAAGAGGAGAAAAAAGTGATCTCTCACTGCCGCCGACTGCTTGCTACGACCACTGCACTGGTCATCGCTTCCACCGCGATCGCCGCCGCTGAGCCGAGCGCCGAACTGATCGCTGCCGCCAAGAAGGAAGGCATGCTGACCACGGTCGCGCTGCCGCACGACTGGTGCGGTTACGGCGACGTTATCGCCGCTTTCAAGGCGAAGTACCCGGAAATCACCGTCAACGAACTGAACCCGGACGCCGGCTCCGCCGATGAAGTCGAAGCCATCAAGGCGAACAAGGACAACAAGGGCCCGCAGGCTCCTGACGTCGTAGACGTCGGTCTCGCCTTCGGCCCGCAGATGAAGGCCGAAGGCCTGCTGCAGCCTTACAAGGTCTCCACCTGGGACGAAATCCCCGACAACGTCAAGGATCCGGAAGGTTACTGGTACGGCGACTATTACGGCGTCATGTCGATGTTCGTGAACAAGGACCTCGTCAAGAATACGCCGAAGGACTGGGCCGACCTGCAGAAGCCGGAATATTCCGGTCAGGTAGCGCTTGCCGGCGATCCGCGCGCCTCCAACCAGGCGATCCTCGGCGTTCTCGCCGCCGGTCTTTCCACCGGTGCAAAGTCTGGCAAGGAAGCCGGTGAAGCCGGCCTGAAATATTTCGCCGACCTCAACAAGGCCGGTAACTTCCTGCCGGTCATCGGCAAGGCCGGTACGCTGGCACAGGGCGCGACCCCGATCATCATCGCCTGGGACTATAACGCCCTTTCCTGGAAGAAGACGCTGAACGACAACCCGCCGACGGAAGTCGTCGTCCCTGAGAAGGGCGTTCTCGCCGGCGTTTACGTGCAGGGCATTTCCGCCTACGCGCCACACCCGAACGCCGCCAAGCTGTGGATGGAGCACCTCTATTCCGACGACGGTCAGCTCGGCTGGCTGAAGGGTTATTGCCACCCGATCCGCTTCAACGCCATGGTCAAGGCCGGCAAGGTTCCGCAGGAACTGATCGACAGCCTGCCGCCGGCCGCAGCCTATGAAAAGGCGATCTTCCCGACGCTCGAGGAAGTCGACGCCAACAAGGCTGCCGTCACCGGCGGCTGGGACAGCGTTGTCGGCGCGAACGTGAAGTAAACTGTTGAAAACGCACCCCGGCCGATCAAAAAGCCGGGGTGCTTCTTTTATAATGAATACCTTAATAGACAGACCGTTTTGAAAGCGGCGTTTGGGGACAAGGCATGTCATCGACCAACACCGGCGGACCTTCCGACGCTGGCAGAAAACTGCCTCTTCACTGGATAGGGATCGTACCTTTTGCCGTTTTTGTTCTGCTGTTTCTGATTCTGCCGACGATGAAGATCGTCATCGGCGCGTTTCAGCAGACGGATGGCAGCTTCACGCTGGAAAATATCGCCGGGCTTTTCACCTCCTCCATCCTTGCGGCCTACTGGATTTCGATCAAGATCAGCCTCGCTTCGGCGGCGCTGGGCTGCCTGATCGGTTTTGCCGTCGCCGCCGCCGTGGTGCTTGGCGGATTGCCGCAGCGCATTCGCGGACCGCTTCTGACCTTTTCCGGCGTTGCCTCGCAATTCGCCGGCGTGCCGCTCGCCTTCGCCTTCATCGCCACGCTCGGCCCGGTCGGCCTCCTGACCGTCTTTCTGAAGACCCAGGTCGGCATCGATCTCAGGCTCCTCGGCTTCAACATCCTGTCCTTCTGGGGTCTCACCGTCACCTATCTGTTCTTCCAGATACCGTTGATGATCCTCATCATCACGCCGGCGCTGGACGGGCTGAAACGCGAATGGCGCGAGGCTGCGGAAATCCTCGGCGCAACCGGCCTGCAATATTGGCGCATGGTGGCCTTCCCCATCCTGCTGCCGTCGCTGCTTGGCACCATGTCGCTGCTCTTCGCCAACGCCTTCGGCGCGGTGGCGACCGCAATCGCGCTCACCGGCTCCTCGCTCAACATCGTGCCCATCCTGCTTTTCGCGCAGATTCGCGGCGACGTTCTCGGCAACCCGCATCTCGGCTACGCGCTCGCCTTCGGCATGATCGTCGTCACCGGCATTGCCAATGCGCTATATATCTGGCTGCGCGCCCGCAGCGAAAGGTGGCTGAAATGAAGCGGTTTTTCGCCTGGGGCGCGCTGATCTTCGGCCTGCTCTATTTCGCCCTGCCGCTGATCGGCATGACCAACTTCTCGCTGAAAATGCGGCGCGGCGAATATTCCTTCGACGCCTATGCCAAGGTGCTGACCGATCCGCGCTTTCAGGAAACCTTCAGCTATTCCGTGGTGATGGCGCTGTTCACCATCGTCTTCGGGGTTCTGCTGGTGGTGCCCACCGCCTATTGGGTGCGCCTGAAACTGCCAGGCCTGCGCCCCTATATCGAGTTCATCACGCTTTTGCCGCTGGTCATTCCGGCCATCGTCATCGTCTTCGGTTACATCCGGCTTTACAACACGTCGAGCTGGCTGCCGCTGACCGGCACGAGCTTCGGCACCAACCTGCTGTTGATGTTCGGTTATGCCACACTGGCCTTGCCCTATATGTACCGCGCCGTCGATACCGGCCTCCGAACCATCGATGTGGCGACGCTCACGGAAGCGGCTCAGAGCCTTGGCGCGGGCTGGACGACCATCCTCTCGCGCATCATCCTGCCCAATGTTCTGGTCGCCGTGCTGTCCGGTGCGTTCCTGACCTTCGCCATCGTCATCGGTGAATTCACCATGGCAGCCCTTTTGAACCGCCCGGCCTTCGGCCCCTACATGCAGCTGCTTGGCGCCAACCGCGCCTATGAACCGGCCGCACTTGCCGTGATTTCCTTCGGCATCACCTGGGGTTGCCTGGGTCTGATCCAACTCGTTTCACGCTACCAGAAGGGCGCGCCTCCCAAGGCCTGAGGACAATATTTCATGAGCTTTTTGACACTTAGCAACATCAAGAAATCCTTCGGCTCCGTGCAGGTCGTGCATGATTTCAACATGGCCATCGAAAAGGGCGAGTTTGTCTCCTTCCTCGGGCCATCGGGCTGCGGCAAGACCACCGTGCTGCGCATGATCGCCGGTTTCGAAACCCCGAGCGGCGGATCCATCGTCATCAACGGCAAGGACCAGACGGCGCTCAGACCGAACCAGCGCAATATCGGCATGGTGTTCCAGGCCTATGCGCTGTTCCCCAACATGAATGTTTATGAAAACGTCGCCTTCGGCCTGAAAGTCGCCGGCAAACCGAAAGCTGAGATCGATGCACGCGTGAAGGAAATGCTCCAGCTCATCCATCTGGAGCATCTCGCGGATCGTTACCCCTACCAGATGTCGGGCGGCCAGCAGCAGCGCGTGGCGCTCGCCCGCGCGCTCGCGCCGAAACCGGAAGTGCTTCTGCTGGACGAACCGCTCTCCGCGCTCG
The DNA here is from genome assembly GCF_004005385.1 of Agrobacterium sp. CNPSo 2736. Taxonomy (NCBI): domain Bacteria; kingdom Pseudomonadati; phylum Pseudomonadota; class Alphaproteobacteria; order Hyphomicrobiales; family Rhizobiaceae; genus Agrobacterium; species Agrobacterium sp. CNPSo 2736. The sequence goes on from NZ_RZTX01000009.1 coordinate 181,880, forward strand.
ACGCGAAAATCCGCGTCTCGCTGCGCGAGGAAATCCGCCAGATCCAGCAGAAACTCGGCATTACCACCATTTTCGTGACCCACGATCAGGAAGAGGCCCTGTCGATTTCCGACCGCATCGTCGTCATGAATGGCGGCCGCGCCGACCAGATCGGCTCCCCTTTCGATATCTACAACAAGCCCGCGACCCGCTTCGTCGCCTCTTTCGTCGGCACGCTGAACCTCATCGACGCCACTGTGGTCGATTCCTCATCCAACACCATCCGTGTCGGAGAGCAGCAGATCACCCTGCACAAGCCGGTCAATGCGGCGAACGGCGAAAAAATCACCCTTGCCCTGCGACCGGAAGCGGGCGCGCTCGGCGGCGATGCGAAAGGCGATGTCGCCATTTCCGGCCTCGTCACTTCCAGCCAGTTCCTCGGCTCCGTCATCCGCACCCGCCTCGATCTTGGCGGTTCCACCCTGTCTTTCGACATGTTCAACGATCCCGGCACAGCACCGCCCGCCGTCGGTGAGCAGGTGACGCTGAAATTTGCAGCCGGCGACCTGATGCTCATCAAGGACTGAAGCGCTTTTCCAGCCACAAAACCCCTTCGCCCATTTGCGGGAAATGGTAGAGCAGGTATGACTTCGAACCTGCATACCAACCATGTGAGGCCATGATGCGCGCGCTTTATTACGAACTGTTCGGCGAGACCCCGGTTGTCGCGTCTCTGCCCGATCCGGAACCGACCGATGGCGGCGTGGTCATCGAGGTAAAGGCGACGGGTCTCTGCCGCAGCGACTGGCACGGCTGGATGGGGCATGACCCGGATATTCGCCTGCCGCACGTTCCCGGCCACGAATTCGCCGGCGTGATCGCCGCTGTCGGCAAAAACGTCACCCGCTTCAAGACCGGCGACCGCGTCACCGTGCCCTTCGTTTCCGGCTGCGGCCATTGCCATGAGTGCCGTTCCGGCAACCAGCAGGTTTGCGAGGCGCAGTTCCAGCCCGGCTTCACCCATTGGGGCTCCTTCGCCGAATATGTCGCCATCGATTATGCCGATCAGAACCTCGTGCATCTGCCGGATACGATGAGCTACGCCACCGCTGCCGGCCTCGGTTGCCGTTTCGCCACCTCCTTCCGGGCCGTAACCGATCAGGGACGCCTGAAGGGCGGCGAATGGCTGGCGGTGCATGGCTGCGGCGGCGTCGGTCTTTCCGCCATCATGATCGGCGCTGGCCTCGGCGCGCAGGTCGTCGCCATCGACATTGCCGAAGACAAGCTCGAACTTGCGCGGCAGCTTGGAGCAAGCGCCACCATCAACAGCCGCGCGGTTGCCGATGTTGCCGAGGCGGTTCGCGAGGTGACGGGTGGTGGTGCACATGTCTCTGTCGATGCGCTCGGCCACCCGCAGACCTGCTGCAACTCCATCAGCAATCTGCGTCGGCGCGGCCGCCATGTGCAGGTGGGGCTGATGCTGGCAGACCACGCCATGCCCGCCATTCCCATGGCGCGGGTGATCGCGCATGAGCTGGAGATCTATGGCAGCCACGGCATGCAGGCGTGGCGTTACGAGGACATGCTGGCGATGATCGAAAGCGGCAGGCTCGCGCCGGAAAAGCTGATCGGCCGCCACATCTCACTGACTGAGGCAGCAACCGCCCTGCCCGCCATGGACAGCTTCAGGGAAAGCGGCATCAGCATCATCGACCGGTTCGAATAGTGCAGGCTCCTGAGACCGTCTGAGGTTTAAGGATTCCGCACCGATCAGGCGCTCCTGCGTCCGAATGTCCGGACCGGAGCGGCTCCCGGGGCAGACGCGTGGACCGACGATGCTGCCGGGATACGCGCCGCGTGATCCGTCTGGCTATCGCTCCATTGACGGTTCATCAACTGCTTCTTGCGGACCTCCAGGGGGTCGGGAGTGTCCTCCTCCTCCTGCCGCTGACTTCCCGCAACTGCGGAGATCGTCGCCAGTCGCGAAATCCACCGCACTAGCTGCATGCCCTTGTGAACAAGCACAAAGATACCAATAATTGCGACCGCTATGATAATCACAAGGTTCCAGGGCGCGTCGCTGTCCCTCGCCGCCCGCTCCATGCGGTCTTTTGTCGTCGGATCAAAACCAAGCGTCGCCTTCAGCCTGGCGATATCCGCATCGCTGAGCCTGCTGTACCGCTCGCCACGATACAGCACATAACCGCTCCTATCCCCGCTGTTGAGATAACCAACGTCGAATGCTTCCCCGTCGCGAAGAAAAGGCTCGTTGTCCGGCAGATCATAAACGAGATCGACGGTCTCGCCGCCGCCGAATCCGGGGATGACAAAAAAACGGGACTTCCGCGCCTCAGCTTCGCTCACGAATATCGCGGAAAATAGAAACGCGACCGAAAAAAGCGCAATATGCTTCATTCACTCTCTCCAAAAACAACGAGAATGATGACAACTGGCATTACTGAATTAATTTGAAGTATATACTTACGATAACATCTTAAATTTAAGATATATATTGCATATATCTAATGTAGATCGATTTATTACTTATAATTAGACCCACTAATTTATAATAAAATGGACTTCTAACGATGCGACATGACGTATCTCCGCCAACGCTATAAACCATTGGTGCGAACAGCGCCCCACGTTAAGCCGCAATCACACGCAATTGCTTTGAGCATAGCGCCGCGATGATGCGACAGAGCGCAACGTCGGCGAACATGACGGATGAGATACAAGGAACGCGACATGCTGTTTCTCGATAGCGTAACCATGAAAGAAACCCCGGGCGGACGGGATGAATATCCTTTCTCGGTTCCGGCGCTGCGCCATCTGGAACGCCTCGAGTTCAAGACGCCGATCACCTTTTTTGCCGGCAATAACGGCTCCGGCAAATCGACGCTGCTGGAAGGGCTGGCGGCGGGAATGACGGCCTATGCCATCGGCAATCACGGCGAGGTTGCCGGCGACCTCTACCTTCAGCATGCCGAAACCGTGGCGAAGTCCTTCTATTTCGCCCGCAAGAAATATCCGAAAATCCGCATGTTCATGCGCGCGGAAGACGTGCTTGGTTATATCCGCCGGCAGAACGAGGATGCGCTGGACGATTTTCGCTGGGAGCGGGAAAAGGCCCTCAAGAAGGGCGAAGACTTTCCGGAAGAAACCCCGGATACGTTTCGCAGGATCGTCAGGAACAATGTCATCGACCGGCGTTCGCATGGCGAAGGATTTCTCGATATCATGCAACAGCGGCTGCATGGCGCCGGCCTCTATTTTCTCGACGAACCGGAAAGCCCGCTTTCGCCGCAAAAGCAGCTCGAACTGGCGGCCCTTATCCGTGACGCCGCCGATGGTGGCGGGCAATTGATCATCGCCACCCATTCGCCGGTGCTTTTGGCCATTCCCGAGGCGACCATCTATCATTTCGACGCGGACGGCATCACCGAGCGCCTCTATGACGAGCTGGAAAACATCAATTTCCTGCGCCGCTTTCTTGATCGTCCCTCGAAATACCTGAGCGATTGAGCGTCGATTAGGCTTGAAATCGCGCCGCGCTTGCCGCATGCCCATAAGTAATAGGTAATTTAGAAAAGAAGCAGCCTCATGTCTCCCACCACCACACCGGCGGCAGCCCGGCCCCTCAACGGTCAGGATTACAGAACTCTTGGCCTGTCGGCCCTCGGCGGCGCGCTGGAATTTTACGATTTCATCATCTTCGTATTTTTCGCCACCGTCATCGGCCATCTGTTCTTCCCGCCGGAAATGCCGGACTGGCTGGTGATGATCCAGACTTTCGGCATCTTCGCCGCGGGTTATCTGGTACGGCCGCTGGGCGGCATCGTGCTGGCGCATTATGGCGACCGTTACGGCCGCAAGCGCGTCTTCGCCTTCTCCATCCTGCTGATGGCGCTCTCGACCCTCGGCATGGCGCTGATGCCGACCTATGCCACCATCGGCGTGGCCGCCCCCATCCTGCTCATCATCCTGCGCATGCTGCAGGGTGCCGCCATCGGCGGTGAAGTGCCGGGCGCATGGACCTTCGTTGCCGAACACGTGCCCTTCCGCCGCGTCGGCCTCGCCTGCGGCTTCCTCACATCGGGCCTTTCCTTCGGCATCATGCTGGGTTCGCTGATCGCCTTCGCCATCAACTCGCTCTTCACACCGGAGGACGTTGCCGGTTACGCCTGGCGCATCCCCTTCCTGCTCGGCGGCATTTTCGGCCTCATCGCCGTTTATCTACGCCGCTGGCTGGAAGAAACGCCGATATTCACCGAGATGAAGAAGTCGAAATCGCTGACGGACAAGCTGCCGCTCGGGCTGGTGCTGAAGCACCATATGCGCGGCGTGGTCATTTCCGCCCTGCTGACCTGGGTTCTCTCGGCCGCCATCGTCGTCACGACGCTGATGACGGCCACCTTCCTGCAGAAGCTTTACGGTTATACCCCGACACAGGCGCTGGCAGGCACCAGCTTCGGCACGCTGTTCCTGATCTTCGGCGTCATCATCGCCGGCGCGCTGATCGACCGCGTCGGCTCCGGCATCTTCTTCATGGGCGCCAGCATCTTCTTCGGCATCGCCACCTTCACCTTCTACAGCTATGCCGGCACATCGCTTCAAACCATGTTCGTGCTTTACGGCGTCATGGGCCTTTCGGTCGGCATGGCGGGTGCGGTGCCATACGTCATGGTGCGCGCCTTCCCAGCCTCGGTGCGCTTCTCGGGCCTCTCCTTCGCCTATAACGTCTCCTATGCCGTCTTCGGCGGGCTGACGCCGATTGGCGTGACCACGGCGCTCGCCGTCAACCCCATGGCCCATGCCTGGTATCTGGTCTTCATCGCCGTCCTCGCCTTTTGCATTGGCCTCTATCTCTATCTGCGCGGCAGCGAGGTGGAGAGCCATGTCGGCATCGAGGAACTGGCGGCGTTACGGTCTTAAACAATTGAATGAATGCAAAAAGCGCGGGGCTTACCCGCGCTTTTTATTGAACGGCAGCACACCGAAACATCACGCCGCGCTGTCGATTTCCTCCGCGCCGTTCGTCGGCACGTAATTGAGGACAGGACCGAGCCAGCGCTCCACCTCTTCCACCGGCATATCCTTGCGGCGCGCATAATCGAGAACCTGATCGCGCTCCACCTTGGCGACACCGAAATAATAGCTTTCGGGATGGCCGATATAGATGCCGGAGACGGAGGAGCCGGGCCACATGGCGTAGCTTTCCGTCAGTTCCACACCCGCCGCATTGGTGGCATCGAGCAAGGCGAAGAGCGTCTTCTTTTCAGTATGATCTGGCTGGGCCGGATAGCCGGGCGCTGGGCGAATGCCGGCATAGGCCTCGCCAATCAGCTCATCGCCGTTGAAGTTTTCCTGCGGTGCATAACCCCAGAACTCCTTGCGCACCCGCTCATGCATGCGCTCGGCAAAGGCTTCCGCGAAACGGTCGGCCAGCGCCTTGACGAGGATTGACGAATAATCGTCATTCGCCCGCTCGAAACGCTCGGCAATCGCCACTTCCTCGATGCCCGCCGTCACCACGAAACCACCGACATAATCGGCAACGCCGCTATCAACAGGCGCCACGAAATCCGACAGCGCCACATTCGGGCGACCATCGCGCTTGGAAAGCTGCTGGCGCAGCGTGAAGAAAGTCGCCAGCTCTTCCTTACGGCTTTCATCCGTGAACAGCCGGATATCGTCGCCCACGGCGTTGGCCGGCCAGAAGCCGATCACCGCGCGCGGCCGGAACCAGTTTTCCTCGATGATCTTTTTCAGCATCGCCTGCGCATCGCTGTAAAGCTGCCGCGCCGCCTCGCCCTGCTTTTCGTCATCGAGAATGGCCGGGAAGCGGCCTTTCAATTCCCATGTCTGGAAGAAGGGCGTCCAGTCGATGTAACGGGAAAGCTCTTCCAGATCATAAGTTTCGAACACCCTGGTGCCGAAGAATTGCGGCTTGACGGCGCTATAGGCCGACCAGTCGATCTTGTGCGCATTCTCGCGGGCGCGGGAAAGCGGCAGGCGCTGCTTCTCGCGCTCATTGCGGGCGTGCGCCTCCGCCACCTTGGCATATTCGCTGCGAATACCGTCAATATAAGCGGGCTTCTGCTCGGCGGAGAGAAGCGCAGACACGACGCCCACCGCGCGCGAGGCGTCGGTGACATAGATTGCCTGCCCCGCCTCGTAACGCGGATGAATTTTCACCGCCGTATGCACGCGGCTGGTCGTTGCGCCGCCGATCAGGAGCGGAATGTCGAAACCCTGCCGCTCCATCTCGGCCGCCACATGCACCATCTCGTCGAGCGACGGGGTGATGAGGCCGGAAAGGCCGATCACATCCACCTTTTCCGCAATCGCCGTTTCAAGGATTTTCGTCGTCGGCACCATGACGCCGAGATCGATGATCTCATAATTGTTGCAGGCGAGAACGACACCGACAATGTTCTTGCCGATATCATGCACATCGCCCTTCACGGTGGCCATCAGCACCTTGCCGGCGGCACTACGCTCAGACCCGCCATTCAGGCGCTTTTCCTCTTCCATGTAAGGAAGCAGCACGGCCACGGCCTGCTTCATCACACGGGCGGATTTCACCACCTGCGGCAGGAACATCTTGCCGGAACCGAAGAGATCGCCGACCACATTCATGCCGGCCATCAGCGGCCCTTCGATGACGTGCAATGGGCGCTCCGCCTTCTGGCGCGCCTCTTCCGTATCGGCCTCGATATAGTCGGTAATGCCGTTGACCAGCGCATGTTCCAGCCGCTTCTCGACGGGCAGTTCGCGCCAGGAAAGGTCCTGAACCTTGGTATCCTTGGCGCCCGTGCCACGGAAACGCTCAGCGACCTCCAGCAAACGCTCGGTCGCGTCGTCGCGACGGTTCAGCACCACGTCCTCGCAGGCCTCACGCAGTTCCGGGTCGATATTGTCGTAAACCGCAAGCTGCCCGGCATTGACGATGCCCATATCCATGCCGACCTGAATGGCGTGGTAGAGGAACACGGCATGCATCGCCTCACGCACCGGCTCATTGCCGCGGAAGGAGAAGGACAGATTGGAAACGCCGCCGGAAATATGCGTCAGCGGCATGGTTTCGCGGATGGTTCTGGTGGCCTGAATGAAATCCACGCCGTAATTATTGTGTTCCTCGATACCGGTCGCGACGGCAAAGACGTTGGGATCGAAGATGATGTCTTCCGGCGACAGGCCCGCCTTCTCGGTCAGGAGCTTGTAGGCGCGCGAGCAGATCTCGACCTTGCGCTCATAGGTATCGGCCTGCCCGACCTCATCGAAGGCCATGACCACGACCGCCGCCCCGTAATTATGGACGAGCCGCGCCTGCTGGAGAAACTTCTCCTCGCCTTCCTTCAGCGAAATCGAATTGACGATCGACTTGCCCTGAACGCATTTCAGGCCGGCCTCGATGATCTCGAACTTGGATGAGTCGATCATCACAGGCACACGGGCGATATCCGGCTCGGCGGCGATGAGGTTCAGGAATTCCACCATCGCCTTTTCGGAATCGATCAGACCCTCATCCATGTTGATGTCGATGATCTGCGCACCGTTTTCCACCTGATCGCGGGCAACCGCCAGCGCCGCCGTGTAATCGCCGGCGGTGATGAGCTTGCGGAAGCGGGCCGAGCCGGTGACGTTGGTGCGTTCGCCGACATTGACGAAGGGAATATCCTTGGTCAGCACGAAAGGCTCGAGGCCCGAAAGCGACATGAAGGGCTTGTGCTCGGGAATTTCGCGCGGCTTGTAACCTTTGACAGCCTCCGCAATCGCCCGGATATGCTCCGGCGTCGAACCGCAGCAGCCACCGACGATATTGACGAGCCCGTCGCGGACAAAGCCCTCGACCTGACGCGCCATCATCTCCGGCGTTTCGTCGTATTGGCCGAATTCATTCGGCAGGCCGGCATTCGGATAGGCGCAGACGAAGGTATCGGCCACATCCGAAAGCTCCTGAAGATGCGGACGCATGGCGTCGGCACCCAGCGCGCAGTTCAGGCCGATGGTGAAGGGGTTGGCGTGGCGCACCGAGTTCCAGAACGCCGAAGGCGTCTGGCCGGAAAGCGTGCGGCCGGAAAGGTCGGTAATCGTGCCGGAGATCATCACCGGCAGGCGGATGCCCTTTGCCTCGAAACGCTCCTCGCAGGCGAAGATCGCTGCCTTGGCGTTCAGCGTATCGAAAATCGTTTCGATCAGGATGATATCGGCGCCGCCGTCGATCAGGCCATCGATCTGCTCGCCATAGGCGATGCGCAGATCGTCGAAGCTGACGGCGCGAAAACCGGGGTTGTTGACGTCAGGCGAAATCGAGGCCGTGCGGTTGGTCGGGCCGATGGCGCCCGCCACGAAACGGCGGCGGCCATCTTCCCGCTCGGCGCGCTGAGCGGCACGGCGGACAATCGCTGCACCCTCGCGGTTGAGATCGTAGACGGCGTTTTCCATCTCGTAATCGGCCTGCGCGATGCGCGTGGACGAAAACGTGTTGGTTTCGAGAATATCCGCACCCGCCATGGCGTAGCGATAGTGGATGTCTTCGATGGCATCAGGCTGGGTCAGGATCAGAAGGTCGTTATTGCCCTTCTGGTGACAGGCACAGCCGATAAAACGATCGCCACGAAAATGGTCTTCGTCAAAACCCAGCCCCTGGATCTGCGTGCCCATGGCGCCGTCGAGAATGAGGATGCGTTCGCTGGCGGCTTCGCGCAACGCCTTGAAAATTTCCGCGCCGTCACGCTTTGCCCCTTCAGGGCCGAACAGATCGTCAAACACGGGCACACTCCTCATTTCGATTTGCAAGATCGCAAGCCGTCAAGTCACATAAAGATATGTTTATGTCAATATATCTTCAAGGGACAGGCATGGCTTTGCGCAGTTGCGGCACGTTACGAAATATCGCTGACAGATGACAGGTTTATACGGCAAGGATATAAGCCGAAGCAGCAAACCGCATGGAGGACGAGAATGCCCGAGGACGATCACAACAGCCGCAACTGGAACACCCTGCCCTGGCATCGCCAATGGCTGGTAAAACAGGCCGAGGGACTTTTCGATTTCTTCCAGTATCGCGCCGTCAACCCCGCCGGCGGCTTCTTCGATCTCGATGCCACGGGCGCACCGCTGCAGCCAAACGACCCCGTGCGCGGCATCCATGCTTCGGCCCGCATGGTGCATTGCTTCTCCATCGGCCACCTGCTCGGGCGTCCGGGCTGCGGCGATATCGTCGATCACGGCATGACCTATCTCTGGAACAGGCACCGCGACGGCGAGCATGGCGGTTATTTCTGGCAGGTGAACGATGCCGGCCCGGTGGACGCCACCAAGCAGGGTTATGGCCATGCCTTCGTGCTTCTGGCCGCCTCTTCCGCCAAGACCGTCGGCCACCCGCTGGCCGACAGGATGCTGGCCGATATTACCGAGGTTTTGGAAACCCGCTTCTGGGAAGAAAAACACGGCGCCATCGCCGAGGAATTCCATCGCGACTGGTCGCCCATCGAGAATTATCGCGGCCAGAACTCCAATATGCACCTGACCGAGGCGCTGATGGCAGCCTATGAGGTCACCGGCGACAACAGCTACCTCAGCAAGGCGGAGCGCATCGCCGATCTCGTCATCCGCCGCCGCGCCGGAGAGCTGGACTTCCGCGTGCCGGAGCATTTCGACGAGAACTGGACGCTCGACAGGGAGTATCGCGGCAACGAAATGTTCCGCCCCTCCGGCTCCACCCCCGGCCACTGGCTGGAATGGGCGCGCCTCATCCTGCAATTGTGGGTGCTGGGAGAGCGCCGACACGACTGGATGCCGGTGGCCGCGAAATCGCTGTTCGTGCAATCCATGGCGCTCGGCTGGGATCGGGAAAAGGGCGGCTTCTTTTATACGCTCGACTGGGACGACAATCCCGACAAGCGGGCTAAGCTCTGGTGGCCCATGTCCGAGGCGGCGGGCGCTGCCCACTTCCTCAACGAGAACCTGCCGGCGGACAACTTCTATGAAGACAGCTATCGCCGCATCTGGAGCACCATCGCCAACAACTTCATCGACCATGAGAATGGCGGCTGGCACGAGGAATTGACGGAAGATCTGGTTCCCGCCCACACGCTGTTCCCCGGCAAGGGCGATATCTACCACGCGCTGCAGGCCTGCCTCATCCCGCTTTTCCCGGCGACGGGAAGCCTGACGAAGGTGATCAGGGAAAGCGGCGGGGATTATTGAGGCTCGCTGCGGCCAATAGCCCCTCCGCCGTCATGCTCGGGCTTGTCCCGAGCATCTGCAACCTATCCGCTGAACGCAACGTGGTTGGATCCTCGGCACAGGGCCGAGGATGACGCCGCGTATAAAGCAATCCTCAAAACCCGATGGTTTCCTCGAAATCGTCCCAGGACTGGTACATTTCATAACGCCCGATACCGGGGATCGGCACATGCCCGTAATAGGGCGAAAGCTGAAATTCTGCGGCCGCCTCGCTCTTGCCGGCCACGGCGGCCACATAGATGGCGGAGGCGAGCCCGGTGCGGTTCGCGCCATGTTCGCAATGGATGAGGATCGGTTTTTCCGCATTGCGCAGCACGGCCGCCAGCGTTTCCGAATCTTCCACCGAGACCTTTTCGCTTGAACTCAGCGGATAATCGACAAGCCGGATGCCATTGTTCTTGGCCGCAAGGCTTTCGGCATCATACCAGCCTTCACGCTTTTCATCGCGCAGGTTGATGATCGTCTTGATGCCATAAGCCTTGGCATAGGCCGCGATGTCCTTGCCGCTCGGCTGGGCCGAACGATAAAGCTCTCCGGGAATGACTTCGTGAAAATTTCCGGTCAGTTGACCGATGCCCATATGCGCACCCGCCAGAACCGGCAGGGCGACAAGGCCGATGGCGGTTATTTTCAGAAACTTCAGAACAATACGCAAAACATCAACCCGCGACATTCATCGAATGGAGGGGGAAATGGCATCGCAAATGGACGAAAACAAGTCAGCGACTGGCCGAGCCGGTTCCGTTGCGGACGATGGCAATTCACCCATCCGCCTGAAACCTCTGTGATGCAGGGATTTTTCGGCCGCCCCTCACCGGCGCGAAAATTTTCAAAATGCCGTGATAACCGGCAGCCGCACGAACCGCTCAGTCGAATTCCGCGGAAATGACGGTGACACGCCATTCCAGCCGTTGCGGCTCCACCCTTTCATTGTTGCGCATCCGGAACGCCCGGCAGGCCGAGAAAGTCTCCCCGGCCTCGATCCGTCTTTCGCTCACCTGATAGGGATCGAAGGAAACGGAGGCACGGAAGGCCGGTTCGAACCCTTCGAGCGTATAGGTCAGCCGCTGTACGGCGACATCATTGTCGTTGCGGAAGCTGACACGGATCGGCAATGCCGCATCCGGGCAGGCTGCATCGAATCCGGCACTCGCGACGATATGGTCAAGCCGCTGGTTGCCGCGCCACCAGTCATAAATCACAAAGGCGGCGGTGGTCGTCCAGATCAGCAACAGGCAGATGACAACGGATTTGAGATGCCGCGGAAATGCAATGAGGGTGAGAAGAAGAATGGCGCTGAGAACGGCTCCGACAATCACGTCGCCCCTCCTCCGCTAAAATAAAGCCTCATGCGATCTCATCCTCCCATGCCCTTTCCGCCCGCAACGATCCCCCTCACCGGGAAGTCGCAACGGTGTAGTCTCAACCGCAGCTCATGCCGCCGGCAATGCAGCGAAAAGCATCGGCACCGCCATAGTCTATCACAACTCTATGGTCGCGCCCTGTGCTGTCAAGACAACCAAGCGTGACGTCGGCCGGCCGCCCTGCCGGACTTTTGACGAAACGGCGAAGGGAACCAAACACGGCCAAAGACGTTCGCCGCATCAGAACAGCATGGCGGGGCGATAAAAAGCCGCGATCCGGGGCAAGACGGCCAGCAAAGCCGGGAGGACACGAGCGCCTCTTGGAACCGCCGAACCCTAACCCATATTAAAAGCAGCTAATCTATGCTATGGATGTCAGTCAGCTCAGGGAGAAAAACGATGAAAACGCTGATCGTAACGTCACTCCTGGCCCTGTCGGCCAGCACCGCAATGGCCGCGGATGCCGTATACGAAACGCCCGCACCTCCGGTCGCGCAGGAAACCCTGCCCGTCTTCACCTGGTCTGGCCCCTATCTTGGTATTCAAGGCGGCGCGGGCTGGGCGAATGGCGATTTTTCGGCGGGCGGTCCGGTCGCCTCGGATAATTTCGACGGCGGTATTCTGGGTGCCTTCGTGGGTTACAATTACCAGTTCGACAATAATCTGGTCCTCGGCATCGAAGGCGATGTCGATTATAACTGGAACGACAATGACTATGCGGGCACCGAAATCGGCACCGACTGGCAGGGCTCCGTTCGCGGCCGCGTCGGTTATGCCTTCGACCATGCCCTGCTCTATGCCACCGCCGGCTGGACCGCGACACGCGGCTTCATCGAAACGCCCGGCGCCGGCAAGGACAGCACCACCTTCAACGGCTATACCGTTGGCGCGGGTCTGGACTATGCCTTCACCGACAATGTGTTCGGCAGGCTGGAATATCGCTACAACGATTATAGCGACAAGGACATCTTCGGCATCAACACCGATGTCGACCAGCACACTGTGAAGGTTGGTCTCGGCGTGAAGTTCTGATCGCGACCAATCCGATTTCGACAAAAAGCCCGGCCATACGCCGGGCTTTTCCGTTACTGAAAGCCTGAACCGGCTTGAATTCTTACATTCTGAAATCAGAAAAATATGAACTGTGCTGAAATGGAATATTCACAGGCCGTTCACCCGTCCCGTGCCATGATCCGGGCATAATGAGCCTCTATCTCCCGAAGCAGGCTTATGGAGTAGCCCCGATGAAAAAGATAATTCTTTCCACTATTGCCGCGCTGGTCGCCACCGGCAGCATTTTTGCATCCTATGGCACCGCTGCCGCGCAGGACTATCCCTATCGCCCGCGCTATGACCGTGGCTACGACCGGGGCGGCCCACCCCCGCCGCCCTACCGCGAGCACCGCCGCCACAATGACGGCGCAGCGATTGCCGGCGGCCTCGCCGCAGGCGTCATCGGCGGCCTGATCGGCGGCGCCATCGCCAACAGCAATAACGGCCCGCGCTACTACGAGCCGCCACCGCCGCCCCGCCCGCGCTGCTGGTTCGAAGACCGCCGCGTTCCCAATTCCTATGACGGCGGCTGGCATACGGAAAGTATGCGGGTTTGTAACTGACATTAAAGCTTTCTCGATCCGGCTTGCCCCATCGGCACGCCGGATCGGCTCCGACGCATTCATTCCGCAGCCGGAACTTGCCATCGGCATAGCAGAGATCACGCCTCAGACGTGACAGAGGCGCGCTCGCGAAGAGCCACAAAACATCCCAAGCAATTGATCTTGAAAGAAAATGGTGGGCCCGGAGGGACTCGAACCCCCAACCAAGCGGTTATGAGCCGCCGGCTCTAACCATTGAGCTACAGGCCCTTTTCGGAAAAACCAGTCCGAAACACCGATTTCGCAATGGCTCGAATCCGGTGGGTCACGCTCTAACGTAATTTTTTGAGCCCGACAAGCCAATGATGCTTTCGCAAAGCAGTGCCGCCGTATTAGCTACACAATCTAAGGCAATACCCTTCAAAGGGACTCAATCAACGAGGAAACACCATGAAGACAAAAACGGCCCGCCTTTTCGCACTCACCGCAATGACCGCAGCAGCCATGATGCCGCTCGCGGCCCAGGTGTCTGCGCAGGAGGCTACCCCGCGCGAAGCCACCATCAGTGTTTCCGGTGAAGGCCAGTCGGCCATTGCCCCCGACATGGCGATCCTGTCCTTCAGCGTCGTCAAGCAGGCGGAGACCGCGGCTGCGGCGCTTACCGAAAACTCCAAGGCGCTTGCCGATGTTCTGAAGGCGCTGAAAGAGGCCGCCATCGAGGACCGCGACCTGCAGACCAGCAATTTCTCGGTGCAGCCGCTCTACAAGCACTATGAACCCAAGGATGGCGTCTATGTCGCGCCCGAGATCACCGGCTATCAGGTGTCCAACGGCCTGACCGTGCGGGTGCGCGACCTGAAGAAGCTCGGCACGATCCTCGATACATCCGTCAAGCTCGGCATCAACCAGGGCGGCGACATTACCTTCACCAATGACAAGCCCGAAGCGACGGTGACCGAAGCCCGCAAGCTGGCCGTTGCCGATGCTCTGGCCAAGGCGAAAACGCTGACGGAAGCGGCAGGCGTGAAGCTTGGCCGGGTCATTCAGATCAGCGAAAACTCGCAACGCCCGATGCCGGTACCGGCGGGCATGATGCGCGCTTCGATGATGAAGGAAGCCGACAGCGTTCCGATCGCTTCGGGTGAGAACAACTACAGCGTGGTGGTCAACGTCACCTTCGCTCTCGAGCAATAAGATCGACGGCGGGCGGCGCCCAGGCGCCGCTCCTGCCCCATCTTGCGTTCACCCGTCGCATAACCCGAAATGAAATGCCCCTCGCCTGCCTTTCCGGACAAGCGAGGGGCATTTTTGATCCATCTACCGTACGGGGATATCGGCAGATCGATAAGGTCGCCGCTGTTAGCGGCGGATGACATATTAGCGGCGGATGACCGGGCAGCCGCGCTCATTGGCGAAAACGACGCGGTCACGGCCGCGACGGTCGAAGCCTGCAACCACGACACGGCGCGGCGATACATCAACGACGCGGGCGCGGCGAAGGCCCATGCGGCTCGCTTTTTCTTCCGCAAGCCAGGGCGCGCAGCCACGGCGCGGGCGATCCGGGCGGCCCCAGCCGGGGCGATGGCCATAGCCATCCTGAACCTGAACTCTGAACTGAACGTCCGAGCCTGCGGAAGCCGCCGGAGCAGTAAAGGAAATTCCACCGAGGGCGATGAGGGCAGCCAGGCCGGCTTTTGCGAAGGTGCTGAACATGAACTCACTCCGTTTGTTGCTTTGCCGACAGGGGAACATCCCCCGGCGATTGACGAGACCCTAGACCCGCCCGCCTGAATATCAGCAGAACCGAATGTTCAGCAGGCGTTCAGGGAGGTTAACGCGGAACGCCTCAATCCGGATCCAGCTATCACGGCGAGATATGCAGCACGATTTCGCGCCGATGCGGCTCATCGCGGTGTTCGAAAAGATAAAGGCCCTGCCAGGTGCCGAGCACGAGCCTGCCGTCGCTGATCGGCACGCCGATGGAAACCGTGGTGAGCGCCGACTTGATATGGGCGGGCATATCGTCGGGGCCCTCGAGAGTGTGGGTGATCCAGCGCATGGAAGGATCGTCGGAAGGCGGCACGAGACGGGAGAAAAACACCGTGAGATCGCGCCGCACATCGGGATCGGCATTTTCCTGGATAAGCAGCGAGCAGGATGTGTGCCGGACGAAGATCGTCAGCAGGCCTTCTTCCACGCCGGCGTGGCTGACGAATGCCTTGGCCTCGGATGTGAATTCATAAAGACCCTGCCCACGGGTAGCGACGATCATTTTTCTCTGCGGCACATTTTTTCCTTCAACGCGTTGGAACAAAATCGGCGCTGCCAACGTTTCAGCATGTCAAATTGTATCCGATGACGTAAGGGATACGACAATTGCGTGACAACGGCTTATAAAAGCAGAACGGAAAACCGGCGTCACAGTTGCAAAAAACGGGGAAGGGTTGGCACTATCAGAATGAATTATTCAAGCTTACCCGTTCCTCGACGAACAAAACACTCCCCGTACAAGACAGGCACAGGGTGCGAAAGACTTATTCATGGCCCCCAGTGACTATCATGTCGACCTGACCAATTGCGACCGCGAACCCATCCACATCCCAGGCTATATTCAACCGCACGGCTGTCTCATCGCCTGCGACAACGCCATGCGCATGGTGCTGCGGCATTCTGAAAACTGCCGCGAATTGCTCGGCGTCGAGGGCGATATCAATGGCAGGACCGCCGAGGAGGTGCTCGGCAAAAAGCTCGTCCACGATCTTCGCAATGCGCTCACCGTCACCGGCAGAACCACGCGCCCCGCCATGCTGCCCGCCATGGAAATGAGCGACGGCCGCAGTTTCGATATTTCCCTGCACCGCTACAAATCCACCACGATCATTGAATTCGAACCCTCCCGTAACGAAACGCAGCCGCTCGGCACGGCGCGCAAGATGGTGGACCGCATCCGCGAGGCGGACAGTGTCGAAAGCCTGATCTCCAGAACGACACGGCTGATAAAGGCGACGCTCGGTTACGACCGGGTGATGATCTATCGTTTCGAGGAAGACGGCGCCGGCAAGGTCGTGTCGGAAGCGAAGCAGCCGGAGCTGGAAAGCTTTCTCGGTCAATATTTCCCCGCCAGCGACATACCCCAGCAGGCCCGCGCGCTCTATCTCAAGAACACATTGCGCATCATCTCCGATGCCAGTGGCGCCCGGGTCTCCGTCCTGCCGGCGCTCGACGCATCGGGCGAACCTCTCGATATGTCCTTTGCCCATCTGCGCAGCGTCTCGCCCATCCATTGCGAATATCTTCGCAACATGGGTGTTGCGGCTTCCATGTCGATTTCGGTGATTGTCGACGGGGCGCTCTGGGGCCTGATCGCCTGCCATCATTATTCCCCGCGCGTGCTGACGATGCCGGTCCGGATCGCCGCTGAAATGTTCGGAGAGTTTTTCTCCATGCATTTGCAGGTTCTGAAACAGAAGCGCAGGCTCGATACTGTCCACCATGCCCATGCCGCGCTTGACCGCTTCCTTCGGCTTGCCGCCCATCACGCCAACATCGAAGAACTGCTGATCGACAGCTTTCAGGATTTTGCCGATCTGATGCCCTGCGATGGCGTCGGCCTGTGGGTGGGAAACAACTGGCACGGCCATGGCGCAACGCCGCCGCATGACGCCATTCCAAGGCTGGCGCGCTTCGTCGCCTCAACGTCGGAAGGTAAGGTCTGGGCGACGCACGCGCTGTCGCAGGCCATACCGGAGGCCGAAATCTATGCCGGCACGGCAGCCGGAATGCTCGCCATCCCGCTGTCGCAGGTGAAAAACGACTACCTGCTGTTTTTCCGCAAGGAGATCGTGCAAAACCTGAACTGGGCTGGCAATCCGGAAAAATCCTACGAGACCGGCCCGATGGGCGACCGCCTTACCCCGCGCAAGAGCTTCGCCATCTGGAAAGAGACGGTCCGCCTGCAGGCGCAGCCCTGGTCGGAAGCCGACCGGGAGATCGCGGAAGCGGCGAGGATCGCGCTGGTCGAGGTGGCATTCCACCACAGTGAGCTGATGGCGGGCGAAAGAGAACGCGCGGAAGTGCGCCAGCGCATGTTGAACGAGGAGCTAAACCACCGCGTCAAGAATGTTCTGGCCATCATCAAATCGCTGGTCGGCAATCCCTCGCAGGAGGGCAAGACCCTGCAGGAATATGTGACAGCGCTGAAGGGCCGCATTCAGGCATTGTCCTTTGCCCATGACCAGATCATTCGCGGTGAAGGCGGCGGCGCGCTTCGCGATCTTCTGGATGCCGAACTGTCGCCGCATCGCTCGCCGGAAACGGTTGTGAAACTGACCGGCCCGCAGGTGACGCTCGATTCGCGCGCTTTTTCCGTCATGGCTCTTGTTCTGCATGAGCTGGCGACAAACGCCGCCAAATATGGCGCGCTTTCGCAAAATGGCGGGCAATTGCATGTGCGCTGGACCATCAACGAGAACCGCGATTGCGAGATTGAGTGGCGCGAAATCCTGCCCACCAAACTGCCCCCACCATCGCGCGCGGGCTTCGGCACAGCACTCATCAGCCGCAGCATCCCATACGATCTCGGCGGACGCAGCACGTTACGCTATTTGCCTGATGGGCTGGAGGCGGAAATTCTCCTGCCCTCCCGTCACGTTTCTTCGGCCACGGCAGTCGCCGACACGCAAACCGAAGATGAAACCGCGCCGCAGCCCAGACGCTATAACCGGGAGGAGCCGTTGAAAGTATTACTCGTCGAAGACCAGATGCTGATCGCCATGGATGTCGAGAACATGCTGGAAGACAACGGCATCAAGGCAATCGAAACGGCAACCTCGTCGGCAATGGCCATTGAAAAATTGAAGACCTATGTGCCGGATGTCGCCATTCTCGACATCAATCTCGGCTCCGATACCTCGATCCCCGTCGCCCGGGAACTCCACCGCCGCGGCGTCCCCTTCCTCTTCGCCACCGGTTATGCGGATGGCAGCATGGTGCCGGATGAATTCGGTACCGTACCGGTGATCAGGAAGCCCTATGATGAGGATGCGCTTATGGCGGGGATTGGGCTACTGGTGGGGGATGCGGAGCGGGTGTGAGGTAGCTCTCTAAGCATGAAGCCCCTTGCAGCCACATGGAGTGCGACACGATGCTTCCCGGCTGGTGTATGGGTTTCCAGCGCGCTTCCCTTCCCTCATCTCTGTGCTTGTCACAGAGATCCAGCCAGCCCAAGTCCTTGGGCTGAAAGGACTCTCTTCGCCGCGCGGACGCGCGCCGGCTGGATTCCTGTGACAAGCACAGGAATGAGGGAGAAGGGATGGAATCGACGAAAGGAACCGTTGTTTCACTTGCCCCGCGAGGGACCATGGTCTGCTACCGCCCCGTAAAACCTCGTTTCTTTGCTTCAGCCGCCGTGATGACATCACCTATTTTAAATCTGAAGGCCGTCACCGCATAATTCTCGACATCCACCTCACATTGAAACGTGACATCGCGCCAGACGTCGCCGACGTTGAATGCACCGCCGGTAGCGTCAAGTACATTGCCGGATATGCGTCCACCGGTGTCGGAAAAGCCGTACATGCCTCGGGTGGCCGTATAAACTTCCCTTATTTGGGCCAATGCTTCCGCCTGGCAAAGCTGCACAATACGACGACGGGGCGGTAGATCGCCAAAAATCTGGCGTCGCTGAGCTGGCGTTAACACAGCGGACGACAATAAGCTTTTGGCCGCCGGAAGTTTCGCGGGCTTCTCTTCAGCTACGTCCGCGGGTTTTTCCTCAGCCGGTTTTGCCTGCGGCACGGGCGGCTGATCCGGTTGCGCTTCTTCCTTCACGGGTGAAACCGCGATCTCCCCCTGTGCGGCGGAAGCCTGAAGATCGCTGTTGGCGGCAGGAGCTGCGGGCTTTTCCTCAGCCGTTTTTTCAGGCTGGCTTGCAGGCTCCTCGGAAGGCTCGGTCTTTTCCGCTTCCTCCGTCTTGCCCGGCTTGTCCTCGGGGTCCGCCTGCGTTTCCTCCGGCCTCATGGCGATGGCAGGCAACGTCGCCTGCGGCTGCGGCAAAGGTTTTGCCTCTTCCGCCGGAGGAGCGGGCGGCGGCGGTGGGGGTTGCGGCTTTTCCTCTTTCGCCTTCTCTTCACCCGGCGGCGGGGCCTCCTCCGCCTTTTTCTCCTCGGGTGGCGACACGAGATCGACGCTGATGCTTTCCGGCTCCTGCGGCTCGGCTATCCGCTCCGGCAGCTCGAAAAAGAAAAGCGCGACGACGGCAAGATGCAGCAGCACGGAGACGGGCACAGCCCATCCTCCCCTCCGCCATTTGCCTGCCGAAATCTGTTGCATCTCATCGAACCAAATCGAACCCGGGCTTATCCAGCAAAAGCGGAACGCCCGTTTTCACACATAAGGCTTGTCGCAGAGTTCGCCAGTGCGGGAAACAAAAAACCCGGCCAGCGCTGACTGACCGGGTTCAATTTTAAAGGAAGCGGAACGCTTAGCTGTCGAGGAAGCTGCGGAGCTTTCGCGACCGGCTCGGATGCTTCAGCTTGCGCAGCGCCTTCGCTTCGATCTGACGAATACGTTCGCGCGTGACCGAGAACTGCTGGCCGACTTCTTCCAGCGTATGGTCCGTGTTCATGCCGATGCCGAAGCGCATGCGCAGAACGCGCTCTTCACGCGGCGTCAGCGAAGCCAGAACGCGGGTTGTCGTCTCGCGCAGGTTCGCCTGAATGGCGGCGTCGATCGGCAGCAGCGCATTCTTGTCCTCGATGAAGTCGCCGAGATGCGAATCCTCTTCGTCGCCCACGGGGGTTTCGAGCGAAATCGGCTCCTTGGCGATCTTCAGAACCTTGCGCACCTTTTCCAGCGGCATGGCCAGCTTCTCGGCCAGCTCTTCCGGGGTCGGCTCGCGGCCGATCTCGTGCAGCATCTGGCGCGAGGTGCGAACGATCTTGTTGATCGTTTCGATCATATGCACCGGAATACGGATCGTGCGGGCCTGGTCGGCAATCGAACGGGTGATTGCCTGCCTGATCCACCAGGTCGCATAGGTCGAGAACTTGTAACCGCGACGGTACTCGAACTTGTCGACCGCCTTCATCAGGCCGATATTGCCTTCCTGAATGAGATCGAGGAACTGCAGGCCACGGTTGGTGTATTTCTTCGCAATCGAGATCACCAGACGCAGGTTGGCCTCGACCATCTCCTTCTTGGCGATGCGCGCTTCGCGCTCGCCCTTCTGCACCATCGAAACGATGCGGCGGAATTCGGCGATGGAAATGCCGGTTTCCGTGGAGAGGTTCTGGATTTCCTGACGGATTTCCCGGATCGTGTTGCTTTCCTCGCGAGCGAATTCCTTCCAGCCGCGGGCGGCCAGATTGGCAATCGACTTCATCCAGTTCGGATCGAGTTCCGCACCGTGATACTGCTCAAGGAAGCTGTCGCGCTTGACGCCATAGGATTCGGCAAGGCGCAGCAGGCGGCCTTCATTCTGCATCAGGCGCTTGGAAATGTCGTAGAGCTGCTCGACGAGGCTGTCGATACGGTTCTGGTTCAGCGACAGCGACTTGACGGCCGTGATCAGCTGATCCTTCAATTCCTTGTAACGGCGTTCCTGACCGGAAGACAGGGTGCCGGTGCAGGCAAGGCGCGCCTCAACCTGCTGATCCTGAAGCTTGCGCAGCTTCTTGTAGGTGTCGGCAATGGTGTCGAGCGTTTCCATGACCTGCGGGCGCAGTTCGGCTTCCATCGCGGCAAGCGAAAGATTGGACTCGTCGTCGTCCTCTTCTTCCTCTTCCGGGGGAAGGCCATCGCCGCCGACGTCCGTCACATCCTCATCGCCGGTCGGCGCGCGCAGCTTGCGGGTCTTTTCCTTCTCTTCGGCGGCCTTGCGGTCCGCCTCGATCTTTTCCGGGCTCTGGAACTGGGGAGCCGCCTTGGCTTCAGGACCGGAATAGGTGGTTTCGAGATCGATGATCTCGCGCAGCAGCGTCGTGCCTTCGTTCAGTTCGTCGCGCCAGATGATCAGCGCCTGGAACGTCAGCGGGCTTTCGCACAGGCCGGAAATCATCGTTTCGCGGCCGGCCTCGATGCGCTTGGCGATGGCGATTTCGCCTTCGCGCGACAGAAGCTCCACGGAACCCATTTCGCGCAGATACATGCGCACCGGGTCGTCGGTACGGTCGGTCGGTTCTTTCTTCTTGGCGGTTGCAAGCGCAGTTCCGCCGGAAGGCGCAAGTTCGCCGCCTTCGGACTCTTCGCCGTCGGAATCGCTGTCGTCGTCGCTCGCGGTCGCTTCCTCGGCGTCTTCGTCCTCGATGACGTTGATGCCCATGTCGGACAGCATCGCCATCGTGTCTTCGATCTGCTCGGAGGTCACCTCTTCGGACGGCAGGACGGAATTCAGCTCGTCCATCGTCACATAGCCGCGCTTCTTGGCGGCCTTGATCATTTTCTTGACCGCGTCATCCGAAAGGTCGAGAAGCGGGCCGTCCGTCGCACCGTCGCGTTCGTTTTCTGCTTCTTCGTTTTCTTTGACTTTGGTTGCCATCTATCTCGTCGCTTTCCCTGACGCTAACACCTGTTCCGCAGCATCGCCGTCCGCCCCTTGAGCATCCGGCGCATTGCCGCGAATCACTGTCAGACACCTAACGGAGTGATCTTTAATTGCCGATTAACCACGGCAGCCTCAGGCAGAATGCAAAGACAGTGCACCCGGAAATGCTTGCTCATGCAATTTCTATCCGCCAAGGCTCATTCCACCTTACTTTTCCTGAAATGGTGATTCCCGCTATTTCCCGCCCCGTCAAGCCTTTGAGGGCGAGACAGCCAAGGAAATTCTTAAAAAGAGCCGCATTTTGCGGGTTATCACCAGACTATCCCCTATTTAGGACGCCTGCCGCAAAAGGCAACCCCAAACACCTTTCAATTCTGCCGACCGCCCTCAGCCATGGCCGACGGCCGGCCCCTTCACCCGGCCGGACATGACCCCGAAACCATCGATTATCGCCTCCTGATTTTCCATACGGCCGATTTCCAGCTGCACTTCGGCCAGCGCCCGCACCAGCAATGTACCGCGTTCGTCATCCGTCGCCTCGGCGATTTCCCGCTCGAGTTCCTTTTTCTGCCAGAGCAGGGATTTCGTCCTCTTATGCAGGGAAAGCGCCTGCACGTAACCCTCGCGCGCATCCTCCATCGCCGCCTGCTCCGTCGCCGTCCACAGGCGGGCATTGCGAACCTGCTGATCCATGGCCTTCAAAAGCACCTCGAAACCCTGCTGCGACAGGCGCTCGATCAGCCCTGCCCGCGAAATCTCCGCCGCACTTTCCGCCGCATAGGTCAGCACCGTCGACCACAGGCGCTGCAGATCGCGGTTCTCGTAGTCGATGGCGGCAATCTCGTCATATTCCTCGAGCAGCAATTCGGGATGGTTGACGATAGTGATGGCAAGAACGCTTTCCCGGAGAGAAGGCTTTGTCTGATAGCCCCTGACAAGGCCAGACTGCACCAGCCGGTCTGAAATGCTGCTGGCCGGCGCGGCCATCGCCCCGCCCCGTCCCGGCACATTGCGCTGGAAGCCGCGTCCCGCCGGCTGCGCGCCGTTGCGGCGGAAATTGCCGTTCTGAGCCCCGCTTTGCTGAAAACGCGGCTGGAAAAAGCCGTTCAGCCTGTCGCGCATATCCTGCTGGTAAAAACGGCGCACCGTCTCGTCGCCGATCACGGCCACGATCTGCCGCAACCGGCTTTCAAGCTGCGCGCGTTTTTCCGGCGTATCGAAAGTGACGCCGGAGGTCTCGCGGCTCCAGATCATCGCGGCCAGCGGCTTGGCTTCAGACAGCACCCGGTCGAAAGGTGCACGTCCCTCCAACCGCACGAGATCGTCCGGGTCCTTTCCGTCAGGCAGAAGCGCGAAGCTGACAGAACGATCCGGCTTGATATGCGGCAGGGCAAGATCGGCCGCACGGTTGGCGGCGCGAATGCCGGCGCCATCGCCATCGAAGCAGAGAACCGGCTGCGGCGACATTTTCCAGAGAAGGTCGAGCTGGCTTTCCGTCAGCGCCGTGCCGAGCGGCGCGACGGCATTTTCCACACCCGCCTGATAGAGCGCGATGACATCCATATAACCTTCGACGGCGATGACCGAACCGCCGGCCGCCTGCGAGGCGCGCCGGGCGCGGGCGAAATTGTAGAGAACATTGCCCTTGTGAAAGAGCTCCGTTTCGTTGGAGTTCAGATATTTCGCCACCGCATCCGCGGCCATCGCACGGCCGCCGAAAGCGATCACCTTTTCCCGCGACGACAGGATCGGGAACATGATGCGGTCGCGGAAGCGGTCGTAGGAGACCGGCACATTCTCATGCACCACCAGCCCGCAGGCCTCCATCTGTTCCTTCGTCACGCCCTTGCTCGCCAGATGCTCTTTCAGCGCATTGCGGCTATCGGGCGCATAACCCAGTCGGAAAGTCTCGATGGTGCGCCCGGTCAACCCGCGATCGCGCAGATAAGCCCGCGCCCGCGCACCGAGCGCGGTCTGTAACTGGTCCTGAAAGAACAGCGTCGCCATTTCCATGACGTCCTGAAGCGAGGTGCGCTCACGCTCGCGCCTTTCCGCCTGCGGATCGGGCTGCGGCATGGAAATGCCGGCCATATCGGCAATCTGCTGCACGGCCTCCGGAAAACTCAGGCCCTCAAGCTCGGTCAGAAAGCGAAAGTGATCGCCGGAAACGCCGCAACCGAAGCAATGATAGCGCCCCTTGCGGTCCTCGCAGTGAAAGCTCGGGCTTTTCTCGCCATGGAAAGGGCAGCAGGCCCAATAATCCCCGCGCGACGTGTTGGTCTTCTTCTTGTCCCAGGACACACGTCGGCCGATCACATCGGAGATGTTCACGCGGTCGCGTATCTCATCGAGGAAAGAATTGGAAAAGCGCATGGGTTACCTATTCGAGGCCAGTCTTTCATATAAGCGCAGAAAAGCCGCAATACAAAACGGGCAGGTAAATAATACCCACTATTCACAGGCGGTGTTGACATTGATGTATATACAGATGAACATACAAAAGTGGCGCATGAGGGCCTTTGAAGTGGAACCCGTTTCAGGCTGCTCATGGACATTGTGACGAAAGATTTCATTTCCTTTGAATGGGATGAAAACAAGCGGCAGATTAATATTCAGAAGCACGGCATCGACTTTCCACGGGCGGCGCGGGCGCTTTCGCAACCCCATCTGGAAAGTCGCTCCGATCAAAACGGGGAAAGTCGTATTCTGGCGATATGCCCGGATACAGACGATCTCATCGCCATCATTTATACGATGCGGGGCGAGGTTTGCCGGATCATATCAGCAAGGGCGACGAGGAAAAATGAGCGAAGAACGTATCGTCAGATATTCTCCGGATGAAATCCGCAAAAAGATCGCCAAGGGCGAAGATGGAACCGACTGGGCGCGCGTCGACGCCATGACCGACGAGGACATCGAACGCGCCACACGTGACGACCCGGACTGGGCGGGCTTTGAGGATATCGACTGGTCAAAGGCTGAGGTGGTTTTCCCCACAGCCAAACAATCCATTTCCATCCGTGTCGATCAGGACGTCGTGGACTTTTTCAAGTCCACCGGCAAAGGATATCAGACACGTATGAACGCCGTTCTGCGCCATTATGTGCATGAACAGAAAAAGCGGCAGGGTTGAAGACAGCAAATCGCCATTGCGCCTGCTTCGGGCAAATTTATGGCACCGCAGCATCACCAAAAATTATGTTTTTGTAATTTGAGCAAGCCGAAGCGGCGATGTAAAAACATCAGCGAAGGCAGCAATTGACCTCCGTATAATCTGCCGACGCCCGCAGGCACGTCCCCCGAAAAAAGCCTGTGAAGGATCGCATTTTGATCCGCCGGAATGCGTTTTCGTCGACAGAAAAAAGGCAGGGCAGCCCACATCTGCCCTGCCTTTACTTTTTAAGGATGCCCGAACTTACTTCAGCAAATCCTTGACGACGCCGGAAGCCTTGGCGAAGTCGATCTGACCGGGATAACGCTCCTTCAGCGCATTCATGCACTTGCCCATGTCGCGCAGGCCCGAGGCGCCGGTCTCGGTGATGACGGCCTGGCAGAGTTCGCGCACCTTCTCGGCCGGGATTTCTTCCGGCATGAATTCCTTGATGATGACGATTTCCTCGCGCTCCTGAGCGGCAAGCTCGGGGCGGCCGGCGCCTTCATAGATGGTGGCGGATTCTTCCCGCTGCTTCACCATCTTCGTCAGGATCTGCATGATATCCTCATCGCTGACGGGGTCCTTGCCCACGCCGCGATTGGCGATATCGCGATCCTTGATGGCGGTCTGGATGAGGCGCACGGTCGAGGTGCGGCGTGCATCACGAGCCTTCAATGCGTCCTTCAAAGCGTTTGCGAACGTGTCGCGCATCATTTTTCTTCTCCTTGGGAAAGCGCTTTCCGCAGCTTCTCGATACGGAAACTTTCCACCTCATTTTGCGAAACGACATAAACGAGCAGACACGCTCAAGCAAATCAAATGCATAAGGCCTTGAAAATACGGTGGTTTAATTCCACGTAAATCTTGGCCCTGCGGTTGACCGCTTGGGCTGCTTTCGTTATTTTCCGGCACCTGCACGAGATTTTAACGAAGGGTCGGAACGCGAGCTTTATCGCGCGCCCCTTTATGTCACGAAGCCTGCGACAAAAATGGCCCCTTACCCCCTGCCTTTCAAGAGGCGGGGTGCGAAGCGGCAGAAACGGAACGAGATGACCGAGACAGCGCCCTGGACTACCCGCAAACCGACCGCAATGCTTGTTCTTGCCGATGGCACGGTGATTGAAGGAACGGGCATCGGCGCAACCGGCAAGGTTCAGGCCGAAGTCTGCTTCAACACGGCGCTGACCGGTTACGAGGAAATCCTGACGGACCCTTCCTATCTCGGCCAGATCGTTACCTTCACCTTCCCGCATATCGGCAATGTCGGCACCAATGAGGAAGACATCGAAGACCTGACGCCCGCCGCCCGTCGCGGCGCCGTCGGCGTCATCTTCAAGGCCGATATCACCGATCCGTCGAACTTCCGCGCCGCCAAGCATCTCGATGCCTGGCTGAAGGCCCGCGGCGTCATCGGCCTTTGCGGCATCGACACCCGCGCGCTCACCGCATGGATCCGCGAAAACGGCGCGCCGAACGCGGTCATCGCCCATGACCCGAACGGCGTCTTCGACATCGAAGCGCTGAAGGCAGAAGCCAAGGCCTGGAGCGGCCTCGTCGGTCTCGATCTCGCCATCGAAGCGACCTCCGGCCAGTCCTCCACCTGGACGGAAACGCCGTGGGTCTGGAACAAGGGTTACGGCACGCTCGGCGAAGCCGATGCCAAGTACCACGTCGTCTGCGTGGATTTCGGCGTCAAGCGCAACATCCTGCGCCTCTTTGCCGGTCTGGATTGCAAGGTCACGGTCGTTCCGGCCCAGACGTCGGCCGAAGACATTCTGGCGCTGAAGCCGGATGGCGTGTTCCTGTCCAACGGCCCGGGAGACCCGGCCGCGACGGGCGAATATGCCGTGCCGGTCATCCAGAACCTCATCAAGAGCGAGCTGCCGATCTTCGGCATCTGCCTCGGCCACCAGATGCTCGGTCTCGCCGTCGGCGCAAAGACCGAGAAGATGCACCAGGGCCACCACGGCGCCAACCACCCGGTCAAGGACTTCACCACCGGCAAGGTTGAAATCGTCTCCATGAACCATGGCTTTGCGGTCGACACCAAGTCGCTGCCCGAAGGCGTCGAAGAGACCCATATCTCGCTGTTCGATGGCACCAATTGCGGCCTGCGCATCGTCGGCAAGCCGGTCTTCTCCGTCCAGCACCACCCGGAAGCATCGCCCGGCCCGCAGGACAGCCACTATCTCTTCCGCCGCTTCGTCAACCTGCTGCGCGAGAGACAAGGCGAGGCAGCGCTCGCCGAGCGCTGATACCTCGTAAAATCAGGAAAGATTATGCGGCCCGCTTTTCAGCGGGCCGTTTGCATTTCACGCTTCACCAGAATGACGAAGCGGATGGTGAGCAGAACGGCAGCCGTCGAAAGGCCGATCACGAAGCCGAACCAGACGCCGCGCCCGCCAAAGCCAAGCGGAAAGGCCATGGTCCAGGCAAGCGCCAGCCCGATCGGCCAATAGGAAATCAGCGCCAGCATCGCCGGAATGCGCGCATCCTTCAATCCGCGCAGCAGGCCCGCCGTGACGGCCTGAATGCCGTCGACAAGCTGGAAGATGCCGGCAATCACCACCAGGCTGCTGGCGTAGGCAAGCACTTCCGCCGCCTCTGGCAATTTCGCATCCAGGAACCATTTCGCCAGAAATTCCGGCACGGCCGCAAACAGAATGCCGCCGCAAATGGCAATGCCGCAGGCAATCGCATAGACCATGATGGAGGCGCGGATGAGGTTCTTGAAGTCCCCCTGACCGCGGGCGATGCCCACCCGCACGGTCGCCGCTTGCGAGAGGCCGAGCGGAATCATGAAGGCGATGGAGGCGAGCTGCAGGGCGATGCCGTGCGCCGCAAGCTGCACGGTGCCGATCTGCCCCATCAGGATCGAAGCGGCGGCAAACAGCGTCACTTCGGCAAGGATGGTGATGCTGATCGGCAGACCGAGGCGCAGCACTTCGAAGAGCGCATGCCAGTCCGGCCGCCAGAAACGCACGAACAGCTCGTATTTCCTGGTTTCCTCCCGCGTCTGCACATAGGCGACGATGAAGATGAAGCTGAAGGCATTGACGATGACGGCAACGACGGCAGCACCGTTCATGCCCATGGCCGGCAATCCGAAATGGCCGAACACCAGCGCATAGGCGAGCACGCCGTTCATCACCAGCATGATGATGGTGACATAAAGAATGATGCCGGCGCGCCCGATGGCGCTGACGAGCCCGCGCAGGACATAAAACAGCAGCGCCGGCAAAAGGCCGAACTTGGCGATGGCGAGATAATGACCGGTCAGCGCCGCCACATTGGGGTTCTGCCCAAGAGAAATGAGAATGCGCTCGGCATTGAAGAAGATCGGCAGGGCGAGCACCCAATAGGCGATTGCCACCCACATGCCCATGCGCAGCGAGCGACGGGCCGCCGTCGCGTCTCCCTGCCCGTAGGCCTGCGCTACCATTGGCACCACGGCCACGGAAAAGCCGGAGCCGAAAATGAAGACGACGAAGAAGAACTGCCCGGCCAGCACCATGGCCGCCAGCTTTTCAGCGCCAAGCTGTCCGACGATGACCATATCCGTTGTATGGATGCCAAGCTGTGCGAGCTGCGCACCGATGAGCGGAATTCCCAGCGCAAGCGTAGCCTGAAAATGCGAAAACCACGACCCCGATCCGGACGGAACGGTTTCTGCAACAACCGACGAAGACATTGTAATTCACCTGAACTTTGGCCGTTGCCCGCGAATTGCGCAACGGCAGCATGGTGATGAATAAAATATTCCCTTCCTGCACGCAACCTTTGCGGATGAGTGATCAAAATTTACGCAAAGGAATGGCCCCGCGCCGGCCTTGGCGTAAACGACATGACATAAGATAAATTTAGCTGAATTTTACCATTCCGCTTTATTCATTAGAACATCGCGTAGTTCTTTTAAATCACAAGCTGCATGATGCAGAATATTCCCGCCTTTCTGGCATGTCTTTCCCACCATTTCACAAGATGAGCCGAACGGTACATCCTGTTCCAAGGACGTGTAGCTTGCCCAAAAAAACCAACCTCATGACACGCATCCTCTTTGCGGCGTCTTCGCTTGTCGTCGCCGCCTTTGCGGGATTTTCCTTCTACATCGACAGCCTTCAGCACCGCGTCACGACGGAAGCGGTGGCGGAAAATATCGATTCTTCCGGCAAGCAGGCCGCGCAAAGCATCGCCAACTGGCTGAATGGCCGCATCATGCTGACGGAAACAGTGGCAAAGACGCTTGCCAAGCTTCCCGAGGAAGAGGCGAAGCTGCGGTTTCTGGAAAACGACGTTCTGACCGCGCAGTTCATGTCGACCTATTTCGGCAATGCCGAAACGGGAAGCTTCACCACCTTCCCCAAAACGCCGCTGCCGGAAGGATATGACCCGCGCAAGCGTCCGTGGTATCTGGATGCGGTCAAGGCCGGCAAGACGGTTCTGACCGAACCCTATAACGACGCCTCAACCGGCGGGCTCATCATCACCGCCGCCATTCCCGTCTCCATCGACGGCAAGCTGGCCGGCGTGACGGGCAGCGACTTCTCGCTCAATTCGCTGGTCAACATGATCAAGTCGGTGGATGCCGGCACGGACGGATATGCGTTCCTCGTCAGCAAGGACGGCAAGATCCTTATTCACCCCGATCCGAAATTCGTCGACAAGCCGCTGACCGATCTCTTCAAGGTCAATGCGCCGGCCATTTCCTCCGCCATTTCGCAGACGGAAATCGACGGCAAGGGCAAGATCGCCAGCTTCATTCCGGTTGCCGGCCTGCCCTCGGTCGACTGGTATCTCGGCTTTGTCGTTGATTCCGATGTTGCCTATGGCGCCATTGGCCAGTTCCGCCTGGCGGCGACCATCGCCACAATTCTCGCCGCCGCGATCATGATCGGTCTTTTGGCCACCGTGCTGTCCCGCTTCATCGTTCGCCCGGTGACGCAGATGACGTCAGCCATGGAAGGCCTCGCATCCGGCAATCTCGAGGTCGCGATTCCGGGTCAGGAGCGCACCGACCAGATCGGCTCCATGGCCGCAGCCGTCGCCGTGTTCCGGTCGAACGCCATGGAACGCCTGCGCCTCGAGGGCGATGCCGAAGAAAACCGCACGCTTTCCGAACGGGAGCGCAGCGAGCGCGAAAGACTGGCGGCAAAGGACGCCGCCGACATCCAGTTCGCGGTTGATTCGCTTGCCCGGGGACTGGCGCATCTTTCCGATGGCGACCTCAACTACCGCATCGACACACCTTTCGTGACCCGTATCGACCGCCTGCGCGACGATTTCAACAATTCCGTCGCCAAGCTGAACGCAGCGCTCAGCACCGTCGGCCAGAACGCCCGCGCCATCGACGCCGGGGCCGGCGAAATCCGCCAGTCCGCCGACGATCTAGCGCGACGCACCGAGCAGCAGGCCGCTTCAGTGGAAGAGACCGCGGCGGCGCTTGAGGAAATCACCACCACGGTCAAGGACTCCGCCCGCCGTGCGGAAGAAGTGGGTCGTCTGGTCGACCGCGCCCGCAACAATGCCGAACAGTCCGGCGTCATCGTCGAAGATGCGGTGCGCGCAATGGAGGGCATCGAAAAATCGTCGTCCGAGATCAGCAACATCATCGGCGTGATCGACGAAATCGCCTTCCAGACCAACCTTCTGGCGCTGAATGCCGGCGTTGAAGCCGCCCGCGCCGGTGAGGCCGGCAAGGGTTTTGCCGTCGTCGCCCAGGAAGTGCGCGAGCTTGCCCAGCGCTCCGCCAATGCGGCGAAGGAGATCAAGACGCTGATCAACGCCTCAACGTCGCAGGTGCAGTCCGGCGTCGATCTCGTCGGCAATGCCGGCAAGGCGCTGGAAACCATCGTTCGCGAAGTGCAGGAGATCAATCGCCACATCGACGCCATCGTGACGTCGTCGCGCGAACAGTCGACCGGACTTCAGGAAATCAACACCGCCATCAACACCATCGATCAGGGCACGCAGCAGAATGCCGCCATGGTCGAGGAGCAGACGGCCGCAAGCCACGGGCTCGCCTCGGAAGCGGCGGCGCTCAACGAGCTGCTCGCGCAGTTCCAGCTCGCCACGGCCACCCGGCGGCAGGCGGAATATGGGCGCGCCGCTTGAGGGGGAGACAATATTGGCCGGATCGCTACTGCAACCAGATCACGGCCGACAGTCACCCACTCTCGACGTCATCCTCGGGCTTGTTGTAAAGACCGGAGACGTCCCTGACAGATGTTCGGAGACATCCCTGACAGTTTTCATGGGTTTTCGAGGTTTATTTCTGCGACCTGAGTTGCGCCGAAGAAGACGCCATAGAGGCCGGTCTGGTTGAGGGATCGTATGGCGAGACGTTCGTTCCGGAAGGCGTTCGGCACCCGCCAGGCTTTGCCCTTGAAACTGACATAGCCCTTTGTTGAGCTGACGCATCGGATGGTTTCGCTGCTGTCGTAGGCCGGCTCTGGAAGTGCATCTGGAAAAGGACG
>NZ_RZTX01000010.1:0-187615 GCF_004005385.1 Agrobacterium sp. CNPSo 2736
CATCGAGCCGTCTGTCGGAAGCGTCGGCGACAGTTACGACAACGCCCTCGCTGAGACGATCAACGGTCTCTACAAGGCCGAAGTCATTCATCGACGTGGACCATGGCGCAGCTTCGAGGCGGTGGAATTCGCCACCTTGGAATGGGTCGATTGGTTCAATCATCGACGGCTTCTGGAGCCTATCGGGAATATACCGCCAGCCGAAGCCGAGGACCGGTATTACGCCATGCTGGACGAACCAGCCATGGCCGCATAACTTAAACGAAACGGCCTCCGGCAAACCCGGAGCGGTTCAGATAGTCCTATGACGAAGCATCCGATTGAAGTCATCACGTCTGTTGAACGCCGCCGGCGCTGGTCACGCGATTGAAGTGCTTCCCGATTTTGGGCCAGCGGGCGCTGGAATTTCCGGGGGTTGAACCGCCCCAGGTTTCTGGACCAGCTGAGACTAGATTTTTCCGGCTTCATTCAGGGAGGCGGGCTGGTTGCGCCTCCTGATTTCATCAGCGAGATCGGCACCTTGTTGCCGATTTCGCTCATGAACCAGTGGGTGTTCAGGCACTCGGCGCGGAACTTGCCATAATGGCCTAATTTATTGGGGGCACGTCAATTGCGGCAGAGCGTCCCGATGCAATTATCTCCGGTACGAAGAGGGTCTGTAATCTGAGCGCTGCCCACAAATTCACATCCGGCATGTGTGACATCACCAACCGCGATCATGACTTCGTCATCGATGGAGCTTGCCAGCGCATTCAGCTTGGCGGCGTCTCGATCCACCAATGCCAGTCTAAGGCCACGTTCTGCCAGTCGGCGTGCGAACTCGGCATCAATTCCTTACTGTGCACCGGTGACGAGGGCAACGTTTCCCTCGGAAAAATTGAATTCATGCGCATGCTCATGCGGTCACCTCTTCATTTACGACATTTTTCTCAAATGAAAGCGATACGACAAAAATTACCAGTCCCAGCAGAGCCAACGCGCCGGCGACCAAGCCAGTCGATTCCCAACCGTAACCCAAGGCGATGGTGATACCCCCGGTCCATGCGCCGAGGGCATTGGAAAAGTTGAAGGCGGAGTGGTTTGTTGCCGAAGCAAGCGACTGGGCTTTGGGCGCCGCGTCCATCAGGCGCGCCTGCAAAGCCGGTACGAGCGCGAATCCCACTCCGATAAAAAATAGCGTGCCGGCGGCCAGCAGGGGAGTCTCGGCAGTCCAGTAGAATGCGGTCAGGAACACGACGTCCCAGATCATGAAGCCGATTATCGTGCCAGTCAGCGATCGATCCGCCAGCCAACCTCCAACGACGTTGCCAACAACCATGCCGGCGCCCCACAGAGCCAGATACCACGGCACCATGCTATCGGGCTGACCTGTAACATTGACGAGCGTTGGGGTGATGTAGCTGTAGACGGCAAACATCCCGCCGAAACCGATCGCGGCTGTGGCAAGTGTGAACCAGACCTGCGGTGACCTGAAGGCGGAGAGCTCGCAAAGTGGGGAGGCAGCCCGGTCTACCGGACGCTTAGGCACTGTCAGCGGCAGGAGAACGAGCAATGCTGTGCCACCAAGGGCAACCGCACCAAAGGCGCTACGCCAGCCGAGTGCTTGACCCATCCAGGTTGCCGCAGGCACGCCAATCACGTTGGCGGCGGCAAGGCCGAGCATCACCCGGCTGATCGCCCGAGTTCGCTGGGAGGCTGGCACCAGCGAGGCAGAAACAACTCCGGCCGTTCCATAATAGGCTCCGTGCGGCAGACCCGAAATGAAGCGGGCTATCATTTCTAGAGCGTAGCTGTTGGCCATTGCCGAAGTGCCGTTGCCGATAATCACCAGGCTCGCTAGAAACATCAGCAACCGCCTTTTTTCCATCCGCGCCGTCAAGACGCTGAGGAGCGGTGCGCCGATCACAACTCCTATTGCATAAGCGCTGACAAAGTGGCCGGCCGACGGGATATCGACTTCAAAAGTGCGAGCCATGTCAGGCAAGAGTCCCATGGCCGCAAACTCGGCCGTTCCCAGAAACATTCCACCTAGTGCCAGAACGAACTGAGCGATCATGATGTTGGAGGACATCTCGATCCCTTCTGCTTGTTAAGTTGGGGCCTAGGTAGCGACTGGAGCCGGGTTAAGGAAGTTGAGTAAAATTGCACAGAATGTTGAAGAATGCTCACTCCAAAAAACCGGCAGACTGCACTATTGTCGAGGCCGCGCCTTCATTTCGTGAGCATGGAGTGAACAATGAAATTGCAATTGAGCCGTACCGACCTGGGTGACCTCAATCTGTTCCGCAGGGTGGCGGAAGCCGGAGGATTTCGACGCGCCGCCGCCAATCTCGACCTGTCACCCTCCGCGCTCAGTCATGCCATGCGAGGTCTCGAAGCACGTCAAGGTGTTCGCCTGTTCAACAGGACCAACAGAAGCGTGACGCTGACACCGGCTGGCCGCGACCTGCTTCAAAGCATTCAGGCAGGCTTTGCGGCGATCGAAGGGGGGCTCGAAGCGTTGAACCTCTACCGTGACCGCCCTGCGGGCCAATTGCGACTGAACGTCCCA
Source organism: Agrobacterium sp. CNPSo 2736 (assembly GCF_004005385.1). NCBI lineage: Bacteria > Pseudomonadati > Pseudomonadota > Alphaproteobacteria > Hyphomicrobiales > Rhizobiaceae > Agrobacterium > Agrobacterium sp. CNPSo 2736. The sequence goes on from NZ_RZTX01000010.1 coordinate 2,552, forward strand.
AGCGATGCCGCCCGATTGCTGTTGGCTCCGATCATGGCCGACTACATAGCGTGTTATCCGGAAGTCAGGTTGGAGGTGGTAACTCAGGATACCGTCGTCGATATCGTCCGCGAAGGGTTCGACGCCGGCATTCGTTATGGAGGTCGAGTTCCGGTCGACATGATCGCTCTCCCCCTTGGGCCAGATCTTCGCTGGATCATGGTGGCATCCCCGGAATATCTCGCTGAAGCGCCGACGCTCAGCCGTCCCGACGATTTGAAACACCACAAATGCATCGGAATCAGAATGGGTACCGGCCGTATCTTCCATTGGGAACTGGGTAATGCCGAGAACGAAATCATCGTAACCTCGGACTGGGCCGTGATCTCGAACGAAACGGTGATGTCCATCGAGTTGGCGGAGAATGGCGCCGGTATCGCATATTGCCTCGAAGGACGCGTTAAGCAACAGCTTGCCTCGGGTAGCTTGATCGAAGTGCTGCCGAAGTGGTCGTCCATGGGACCGGGATTCCATCTCTATTATCCAAGCCGGCGGCAACTCCCGGAGGCTCTTCGCGCGCTGGTGCGCTTGATCCAGCGAGGGCCTCAATAAGAGCCGATCACGCATTCGAGAGCGTGAATTGATGATGAGCCGAGCTGCACACTATGTTGACGGCATCGCGACTGCCATTTCCGCGATGGGTTCGTATGTCTAGCCGGCGTCAGGTTGTTCGACCGACGTCGTGAAAAATAACCGAAAGGACGATGACTTGTCTGACCCCAACACTCTCGCCGAAAACCCTAAGGACGTCGCGGAGCAGCGAAATACCGGCCGCAGAAACTTCCTGAAGCTTTCGCTTGGTAGCGCAACGGTGGGTGCGACCGCCGCGTTGTTTACCGGAGCTGCGGCGGCCCAGGGAGCCGATGAAGCCAAACTCGCCGGCGACGCGTTTCGCGAGCGCAGCCCGGCAAACGGTTATGCCTTCTTTGCCGAGAACGCCGACCTCAAGCCATTCAAATTCGAACGGCGGCCCGTCGGCCCGAATGACGTCGCGATAGACATCAAATATTGCGGGGTATGCCATTCGGATATTCACACAGCACGTGGCGACTGGGGATCTCAACGCGTTCCGCAAGTTGTCGGCCACGAGATCGCCGGTGTCGTGGCCGCTGTCGGTAGCGCTGTTTCAAACTTCAAGGTGGGCGATCGCGTTGGCGTCGGCTGCATGGTTAACTCGTGCCGCACATGCCCGGAATGCGACGCGGGATTTGAGCAGTTTTGCGAAAATGGCCCGACGATGACCTATGGCAGCAAAGTCGACGAGAGCGTCGAGCCCTCAGGCACCACCCAGGGCGGCTATTCGAACTCCGTCGTTGTTGACCGAAACTACGTCATCAGTATTCCCGATGGCGTCGACCTGGCGGCGGCGGGACCGATCATGTGCTCGGCTGTGACCGTCTATTCACCGCTACGCCACTGGAATATCCGAAGAGGATCGAAGATCGCCATCGTGGGGCTGGGCGGCCTCGGTCACATCGGCGTGATGATCGCCAAGGCGATCGGCGCCGAAGTGGTTGTCTTTACCACCAGCCCGGAAAAGGCTGCCGACGCCAGGCGTTTCGGCGCCGTAGACGTTGTCGTCAACAACGATGCGGAGAAGATCAAGGCCTATCGCCGGCATTTCGACTTCATACTAGACACGGCCTCATATCATCACGACCTTGACCCACTGATGTCGACCTTGAAGCGCGATGCAACCCTTTGCCTGGTTGGTATTGGCGATATCCGCAAGGAACCGAACAAGCTCGGCCCGTTCACCACCATCGCGACCCGCAACTCCTTCGCAGGTTCGATGATCGGGAGCATTCGCGAAACACAGGAAGTCATCGACTTTTGTGACCAGCATGGCATCGCTCCCGAATTTGAAAAGGTTCCCCTCGCTAAAATCAACGAGGCGTGGAGGGACGTGGTCGCGAAGAAGGCGCGCTACCGCTATGTCGTCGACATGACCGTCGCATAATCGGCACAGAAACAAAAACCGGTCGGCCCGATGCACGATGCGTTCCGACCGGCGCCATTCTGGAATGAGTATCTTGTTTCATATTGCACCGCTTGTTTCCTGGATCGTCGTGATTTTTCGGACAATCTGGCCGCTGCCGATTGCCCCGCCGGTCAAAACGCCGGTGGCGATCGCTCTTTTGCTGGTCTCCCAACATCACCTGATTACCAAAGTTCTGACCGGGACAATGTTTTCGCCCGAGATCCCTCGGGTTGCGATGATATCCGTCAATGTTGCATTTGGCGCGATCCTCATACTCGCCGTCATACAGTTGGTTGTCGATTGTCTGCTGTTGTTGATCTGCGCAATCAAGCAGCGCCGGGTGCGCATGGCGGGCCCTGTCCGTCCCATCGCCATCGCGATCGCGCTCACGGTGGCTGCCTTTGGTGTTTCCCAGGCGCTTCGCATACCTGACCTCAAGGAAATCGAGCTGCGGGTTGCGGGTCTTCCCGCTTCCTTCGATGGATATCGCATTGTCCAGCTTACCGACCTCCATCTCAGCCGCCTGTTTCAGGCTGACTGGACGCGTGACGTCGTCAACGCGACGAACGCCGCTGGTGCTGATCTGATCGTGGTCACCGGTGACCTGATTGATGGAACCATCGAGGCGCGTCGTGAGGATATCCAGCCGCTGTCAGCGCTCGCTTCACCCGATGGCGTCTGGGTGGTGCCGGGCAATCATGAATATTACTTTGGACACCGAGACTGGATGGAGCATTTCAAGCGCCTGGGAATGCGTGGTCTTGAAAACGAACATACGCTCATCGTCAAAGATGGAGCGAGCATAACGCTGGCGGGCGTCACCGATCTTAGTGCGACCGAGTTCGGACAGGAGGGCCCGAACGTAAAGAGAGCCATTGCGGGTGCTCCGCCCGAAAACGTCGTCGTGCTGCTGGATCATCAGCCGCGCTATGCGCGTGATGCGGCTGACCTCGGTGTTGACGTTCAACTGTCGGGACACACGCACGGCGGAATGATCTTTGGCTTCAACCAGCTCATCGCAAAATTCAACAACGGCTTCGTTTCGGGCCGGTACCAGGTCGGCAAAATGGCACTGTACGTCAGCAACGGCACCGCACTGTGGATCGGTTTTGCATTGCGGCTGGGTGTGCCTTCCGAGCTAACGGTCATTCGCCTCAGATCCGTATAAGCTCAAATAACGATGGATCGGCGAGCAAAGGAGACATCTCTAGGCCGGATGTCGACCTGTTGGGCGAGGGCCCGACAGACGGGCACAATGCCCTGTCGGTTCGGCGTTCATGTTTTCCCGCTTTCGGGCTTCGGCCGTCTCTGAACGGCCCTGTTCCATCGCGTCCTGCGCTGGGTTTCGGCCAGTTCGCGGGTTGCGATGATTTTTCACTTTTCATCACAGTTCCTGATCATATCACGAAGCTACCCATTGTCCGCAGCGGGTTTTGCTGTCCTGACAACGGAATTCATGATCGTCGGTATTCTACCCGAGATTGCTCGAGCCCTCGACGTCTCGATCTCGTCGCGGGGCACCTTGTTCTGCTCTTTGCGGTAACCGTGGTGGTGTTCGGCCCGGTTCTGACAGCCACCTTGGCAAGTTGGAACCGCAGACGACCGTTCGTCGCCATCATGCTGATATTCGCGGCGTCAAAATGCGCTTGCAGCACTCCGTTTTTGCGCTTCTGCTTGCTGGCGCACTTTGCCTTATGGGCGGCCCTGGGCGCACCGCGTCGATCGCTTGTGGCGCTGTGTGTCTGAGGCATTGCGCAATCGGCGCTGGTCGTAATCTGCCATGTCCGGATGATGGGAACTGCGCCCGCCGCCGCCGCATTTGCCGCGTCGCTCGCAATTACTGGCGCAAACGTCGGGATTGGAGTTGGATCGGCATTGGCGGCGCCACGATCGATCTTGCCAGTCTTGACTATGTTGCCTGGGCTGTGGCTGGCGTAGTCTTTCTCGCAGGCGCGTTTGCCGCCGTCCTGCTGGTGGTTTTCCCAGTTCGATGCACACACCCCGCGGGCACGCCTTAACCCGCATGGTCTTTAAAAGTGTCTCTGTTTGTCTGGACGAAAAAAAGCGGGCTCGGTGTTCGAGCCCGCCCCAGGTGCCGATTGAGACGCTCAGTCGTGGAGGTCTCGTGCGTTCGTGTTCGGCAGGAACACGACAGACACCAGTGACATCATGGCAAGGCCGGCGATAAGTAGCGCGGTGGGATAGACCGAACCAAAATGCGCCACCAAGGTTGCCGCGATCAGTGGTGCAAAGCCGCCACCCAGAATGCCGCCGATGTTATAGGCAATCGCCGATCCCGAAAAACGTACCTCCGCCGGAAAGAGTTCAGAGGTAAATGATGGTATGACACCGTAGACAGCCGAATAAGCGACCATCAGAAGCGACGAGCCCAACAGCATCGGAAAGAACGATGCGGTATTGAAGAGATACCAGAAGGGATAGAGGGACACGGCGATAAACAGGAAGCCCTGGATCAAGGCTTTCTTGCGTCCGATTCGGTCAGAACGAGCGGCCGCGTAGGGAATGGCCATGAGGTGTGTCGCCACGGCCAACATCGAAATGAACAGAATCTCGGCGCGCGGAAGTCCGAGCGTCTTCGTCGCGTAACTTAGGCTGAACACCGTGAAGATATAGAACGTCGCAAAGTGGCAGGTGTTTGCGCCGCAGGCCAGCAGCAGCACCTTTGTGTGTTCCTTGAACAAGGCCGAGATCGGAAGCCTTTTTCCGGTTTGCTTGAAACCATCCGCCTTCGCCTTCTCGAAGACGGGAGATTCGGGAACGCGAGCGCGAACATAAATACCGACTGCCAGAAGCAGCAGGCTCGCCAGGAATGGAATACGCCAGCCCCATGCGAGGAAATCGCCATCGTCCATGAGCGTGCTCATCCCGAGGAAGAAACCGGACGACATGATAAATCCGAAAACCGGGCCAATATTGTTCAGCCCTGCGTAAAAGCCGCGCTTTTCCTTGGGTGCATGTTCCAGCAGCATGATGACCGCGCCGGAATATTCACCCGCATAGGCAAAACCCTGGATAAAGCGAAAGGCGCACAACAACAATGGTGCAACAAAACCGGCGCTTGCATAGGTTGGCAGGAAACCGATCGCCGCGGTGCTCAGCCCCATGGCCACAAGCGTCAGGAACAACAGTTTCTTTCTTCCGATGCGATCACCGTAATGGCCAAGAACGATCGAGCCGACCGGTCGGGCGACGAAAGAGATCGCGAATGTGGTCAAGGACAGCAGGATCGAAACACTCGGATCGGCCGAAGGGAAAAACAACGGGGCAAAAATCAGCGCCGCAGCCGTTCCGAACAAGTAGAGGTCGTAAGCCTCGAGGGCCGTTCCAAAAATACTGGCAAAGGTGACCCTTCGCATGACACTTTCGTCGAAGTGGACCGCAGACCCACTCGCCGAGCTGGCGCTGACGTAAGACATAGTTCCTCCCTTACCGAATTAACGGTTCTAGTGTTTGTCAGGCTTTGATTTCTGGTCGTTCGGTGGTGGGCTCCTCCCAGTCCGAGCAGATTGCATGAATTAGCGCGTCAAGAAAGCTTCAGCATCTCGCGGACCTCATCCGGCGTGGCTGGTTCACGCCCCGCGGAACGAATGGTCCGAACCGTTTCACGGATGAGAACCTCGTTTGTCGGATAGTCCAGTTCAGGGTATGGATAGTCACCGATACCCATCGCCATATGTCCGCCCCGCCGAGCGATCGTGTCGGCGAGTGCAATCAGGTTGCCGCCAAGCACATTCGCTGTCCACTCGATCTGCCTGTCCCTGGGCAGAAACATGAGGTGAGCTTCCAGTCCGGCGACCGTTCCGGGATGGCCTGTAATAACCCGTCCGTCGGTCATGTGAAAAAGCATGTAACCCGGCTCTTCGATGAGACCCATGTCCATCAGCATCAGCGCCCGGCGTGTGAACCCTACCGACCAGCTCACCATCTTCGGCTTGACGCCGGCTTGTTTCAGCTGCCTTGCGTAGTGGATCAGCGATTCCGTCGTGTTTTCGTAAATCCGACCCGCGAACTCGGCATGTCCCAGTTCCTTGTTGAAGATTTCCAGGTTTGCACTTCCCGTATCGATCGGCGCAATATCAGGTTTGGTCGCAGGATCGCGCGCCAGCGCTACGACGTTGTCGATACGTTTTTTGGCGTCGGCGTCGTTCGAAATAAACCCCAATGTGGGAAGGATGAGGATGTCGGATTTCGCACGGACCTTACGGATGATTTCATCGTAGGACGCAAGGGTGTTGAGCGGTTGCCCGTCCACAGTCCTCGCATGGAAATGCAGGATCGAGGCACCTTCTTGTCGAACGCGCGCTGCGGTTTCGGCAATCTCATCGGCCGTCCAAGGAACATTGGGATTATGATCGCGCATCGCATATTCGTTGATGCGTGCTTCAAGTATAAGCTTCTTCATGCCTTTAACTCCTCAACCTTCGGTGCCGTGCAACACGCGAAGGAAGTAATCATCATGTCCGACCTGACCGCCTTTCAGCAGCAGCTCCAGCCCATCCAACCCGCTCGATTGTCCGCTCAGTTCGCAGAGATGACTGTGTTGTGCCTCATCGAAGACTTTGATCGTCAGCGATTCCGCGTCGCTGAACCGTACCGAGTAGCTGGAGCTGTCGCCACCCGCCAGAACGACACGGGGCAATTTGGTCTCTGTTCGCGCTGCGTTCATCAGTTGCGCGTAGATCTTGCCGATGCCCTCGGGTGCGACGTCCTCGAAGCTGTTGCGGTCCATAACGTTGCCGAGTGCTGTGTAGACGATTGTCGGCTGACCATTTGCAAGCTTTTCGAGGACCGCCGGCTTGAGTTCATCGAGCGTGGACGAGATCTGCCTATCCGTTTTGAGCTCGGTCGGGTCCAGTCCGATTGCCGCCCAGCCGGATGCGACTGCGGCATCGATCTGTCTGCCTGTCTGGATCGCGCAACTACCGGAAAGCACCAGCAGGTTGGATACGGCAGGAATTTCGGTCTGAACCGGTCGAAGTTCCGAGGCACTTGCTTGCGAGGCGAGGTATTGGCCGAGAGCCTGTGCAAAACCTTGCGCAGCAATCGCCAGTGTCGGCTTGCCTGTCTTGCGGTCCCACAAAGCGCGCACGACATTGTCGAGATCGGAGTTCTCGACACCGTCAAAGACAATGCCTTCACCATTCTTGAAAAGCTCTTCGATCCTTGAACGAACAGAACTGTTGAGGCGGATCTCCGGCAGGAATACGTTGCTGAACCGAAGCGAACATAGCGTCGCAAGGTGTGCTTTCAGATCTGCTTCCCGCATCGGTGTTCGCGGATGGTTCGACATGCTTGGATGCCGGTCCAGACGAAAGGCGTCGCTGCCAAATTTTGCAAAATGGTTGCCGAAAGCCGTATATCGACCGAAGTCCGGGGTCGCGGCCAATACGGCGACATCGAGCTCACCGAACTCGCTCTTCAGCTTTTCGGCAACAATTCCGAAATTGCCGACATCAGGGGCGGAATCGAACGTCGAGCAAATCTTGTACTGGAGGAAACTGCAGCCGGCCTCGCGGAGCGTTCTGAAAGCCGGATCGACTTCAAGACCTATCCGTTCCCGATCGAGGGATCGAGCTGTTCCGGCAAAACCGATCATGTCGAGTTCGCCGGCCGCTTCGGCCAACACCTCGCGCGATGGAATCTTAAGGAACAGCCGGGCTTTCAAGCCGCTGCGATGGAACTGCGCCAGATTTTCCGACGAGCCGGTAAAATCGTCGCCGTAAAAGCCAATGAGTGGCCTCTTGTTTTTCATACCAGTTCTCCTCCTGGTGGCAACCCGATCTGCGACTTGCGCATGGTTAGCCCTTGACATCACTAATAGGGATGGATCATATCTAGGTCAAGATCATACCTCATACCTTTTGTGTGGTCGGAATTTTTTTGGGAGGCTCAAGATGCGACTATATGGAAAAACCGCGCTCGTTACTGGCGCTGCACGAGGCATTGGCAAGGCGATCGCTGTCGCATTTGCCCGGGAAGGTGCCGAAGTCGTCGTATGCGACCGTGATGAAGAGGCGGCAGAGCTGACCGCTCAGGAGATCGGGCCGTCCGCGGTAGCGGTCCGCGCCGACATTTCGAATGACAGCGAAGTCAATGCCATGGTCGACTTTGCCGTTGCACGGTTTGGCAAGATTGACATTCTGGTCAACAATGCAGGCGTTGGCGCAACAACGCTATTCCTCGAAAGCACGCGCGAAGAATTCGAACGTGTCGTCCGCATCAATCTCACCGGTACCTTCATGGTATCGCAGGCGGTTGCCCGCAAGATGGCAGAGAGGAAGACCGGTTCGATCGTCAATATTGCATCGCTGTCTGGACAGAAAGGTGGAGTTGGGCGCTCGGCATACGGTGCCTCCAAGGCCGGCGTCGAGTTGCTCAACAAGGTGATGGCAGTAGAGCTTGCGGACCTCGGTATCAATGTGAATGCAATTGCGCCTGGCCCAATCCTGACAGAGGTTTCCCGTACGATGCACACGCTGGAAACCCGTGATGCCTATCACCGCCTTGTGCCTCAGCGTCGATACGGTGAGCCGGAAGAAATCGCTAACGCGGCCGTGTTCCTCGCAAGTGATGAGGCGCGGTACATCACTGGACATACCCTCAATGTCGATGGAGGTTTTTTGGCGGCGGGACTGCTTTTCCCCTTCGACGCAAAGACGTCCACGAAACTGGCTGACGAAAAATGACGCTACGTCGGGCGCTGGGCGCAGGTTCAGTTCCCGGTGGCGGGTCATAAATCGCGGGCTCTTGTTCGTTCGGGGTGGTGTGAGGTATTAGAACCTACGCCGCCTCGGTTCCGTTTTCCGGGATTGAGCGATTTTGAAAAGGATGGCTAAGTTGGCAGTATCCAAAAAACCGCAGACTCGCCTTGAATTTGCATTGGATTACATCACCGGCGAGATTGCCAACGGTAATCTCAAAGCCGGCGACAAGCTCCCAAATGAAAAAGATCTTGCAGATCAGTTGGGTATCAGCCGAACCCCAATCCGCGAGGCTATGAAGACCCTATCCATCGCCGGGCTAATAGACATTCGTCACGGCCACGGCAGCTATGTTCGCGAGGAACGGGGTATGTCGGCGTTGCCTCTGCAGCTGTTTCAGCTATATCTGGAAGACTCGACGCCTGAAATGTTGATGGAACTTCGAGATATATTTGATCGCAACTGTACCGAACTGGCAGCGGTTCGTCGCAGCGATGGAGATCTTGCGGCCATGCGGGAATGCATTGAGCGTCTGAAGAAGCTGACCAGCGCCAAGAACGCGGATCTCGATGAAATGTTGAAGGCGGATCTCGATTTTCACCGCGCGATCTACGCGGCCACCGGCAACAAGCTCATCATCACAGTCGCAGAATTCGTGCTCGATATGGTCGCTCCATGGGTGAAGAAGTCACTTGATGTCAGTGGGCGTGTCCAGGCCGTTGCATTGCACGAACAAATGTATCAGGCGATATTGAACAGGGATGTTGGCAACGAGAGTCGAACCAGCGTCAACGCGAACATGACGCACTTTCTCAAGTCTCTCGAAGATGAAAAAAAGGGAACCTGATCAGGTTCCCTCTTTTATTGTCGTCATGTTTGAAAACCCGATGTTATTTCTTGGGTGAGAATTTCTTGATCGCTTCCGCAAGCTCGCTATGCTCTCGGGCATATTCGTTAAGCGGGATGCCATCCCTTGCCGCCTGCCACGCTTGCTGAACCGCACGGACCCCTGCTGCCGGCCCTGACGGGTGGCTCACGACACCTCCACCGCACAGATAAAGTAGATCGAGCGTCTTTCCTGTCTGTGCGAATGTTTCAGGTGCCTGTCCGCCCCACTGACCGGAGCAAACGACAGGCATGGGCTGTTCATCCGTATGTCCCACCTGCTGTGACAGATCATGGAATGATCGCACGAAGGAATCGTCCGGTTCCCAATATTTCGACCCGATGCCGTTGATCTGGAACTGGTCGACGCCGAGGAGCCGCCAATATTGCTGATAGACGGAAAAGTTCATCCCGAGGCCAGGGTGACGGGTCAGGATGTCCCATCCATTGCGATGGGCATGCAGAGCCAGTTGCGAGCGTTTCCGCAGGTACAAGAACGCGCCCTGGCCTATAGAATTGATGTTGATCACTGCCGCGTTTCCGCCCCCATTCACGACGACATCGTGGTTGCGCATCATCATGTCCGGATCAATATGCGAGATATTGAACGCGTACATGACCTTTTTGCCGGTTTTTTGTTCATGATCCTTGATTCTGGGCATGATCGCTTCAACCCGCTCAGCCAGTGAGGAGTAAGTTGGCCCGCACAACTTTTCATCGTCCTTGATGAAGTCGACGCCGGAGCCTATCAACTCGCCGGCCAGTTCCGCCGTCTCGGGAGGGCGCAGGCCAAGTGCGGGTTTTATGATCGTTCCGATCAGCGGTCGATCCCATACATTGGTGAGCTTCCTTGTGCCCTCAATGCCGAACTGCGGACCAGGATAGGCATGCGTTATGGCATCGGGCAATGTCATGCGAAGAACACGTATCCCGGTAAATCCTCTTATCGAAAAAACGCCGCCGATGGTAATCGTCATCAACGCGGCAAGGTCATCTCCGATCGCTTCGATAGGGTAGGCAATGTCGGCTTCAGCCCGCCTGAATTTCTGGCCCGCCTTCGGGGTCGCCTGAGGGATGGACGGGACGTCGGCCGGATCGAGTTCGCGAAGCGCGATCACACGGGCCGCGACCCTTGCTTTCAACTCAGGCGTTTCACCCGGCAGATCGACAAACGTGCCGGTCGACTGGTCGCTGGCGATTTTTGTAGCCATGTCTGCAGGATCTCCCGCAGTTTCAATGAGATAGGTCATCACGACGTGCGACTGGTGATACAAGGTGGCCTCACATTTTCTTCTAGTTTCAGATCCGGGACTGTTCGTGCCGGCTCAGGTTGATTTCGATGATCTTCAAACCGTATTCAGCCAATCTTGAGGGATAAATATCTGAGAGTTTCTCATCATGGACCGGGATGACACGGCGATGATCGTCGTCAACGTGGTGCAGCATCTCTGCCGCGGTCTCGACGAGTCTGGTCTGGCTGCCATTCGCAAGGCCGGGCGGAATAAAATATGGTCTATCGGGATCGTCGCCTAGCAGGTTCTTGTGGGTATAAATGACGTCGCCTGACAGCACGAATTTCGGGTCAGACCCACCGGGTCCCCTGACAACGACATACTGTGAGCCCGCAGTGTGCGTATCGTGGGCCGGATGGAGATCGATGTTTGGCAAAACATTCTCCCTGAAACCATCGATCAGTTCCAGACGACCTTCTATGTTGGCCTTAACGAGATAGATGACGTCAGCGGGGTTAAGGCCAGTCAGCAGTGACCGGAACCGTGGGCCTTTCGAGAGCAACGAGGTCCAGGAATCCAACTCCTTTTGCTGAATGAAGATTCTAGCCGCAGGAAAGTATCTCAGACCGCCGATGTGATCGAAATGGGCGTGAGTGAGAAAAATGTGGGTAACCTCGTCAGGTCTCACTCCGCACTGTGCCAACACGGTTTCAGGCGACGTCCAGTTTGTGACCCCGATCGACTGAGCGATCTCCCCCCCAAAATCCGTTGGATCATAACCGACATCGACGAGGGCAACGCCATCCCGGCCTTTTATCAGCACATATGAAAACGGCAGCTTCATCGTCCCCTTGTTATGCTCGCCGTAATAGACACCGCTGACGGGGTGAACGGGGCTGAGGGCGTATTCAAGTACCCAGATCGAGTATTCGTCCACGTGGAGGTTCCTTTGATGAGAAAAACGCAGGTGCGCAGCAGGCGCTTGTGTCGAATGTCGGCCTTTGCAAAAGCAACGATGACAGCCGCAATTCACTTGCCGCCCGTTCCAGAAGGGCCAGTATCTCTTTTTCGGCGGATGAATCGAGGCGATGAAACCTGGCTCGTGCCTCGGCGAGGGGACGCGCTATGTTTGATACATGGCCGCGAATGTGTTTCGTCGTGACCAGCTCCTTGAGCTCGCTCAGCTCAGACCTGCATGCACTGCTGATTGCTGTCGCGGATTCCAAAAGTTCCGCGAATGAAAAGCGTTTCGATTGCGATCGAAACGCCATCAATGCGAACGACAGCAGCGCAAGCGTCTCGCCATAGCGCCTGACGATGCTCACAAGCCGGGATATTTCCGTCAAATAGACGTCGAGATCCAACGCTTCATCGCAAACATAGGCGCGTTGCACCCTGTCGTAGGGCATAATCATTTGAACCCTGGCAATGGTGCAGAGCCAGGAAGAAGCGCTTCACTCTTCAGCGCCTCCCAGAAAGCGGCAGGGATGACCTCGCCGATAGCCTGCACGTTCTGCCGAACTTCGGCGGCACTCTTTGCGCCCATCACCAGCGTTGAGACAGCAGGGTGCGCATAGACAAACTGCATGGCTGCGGCCGGAAGGCTGACTGAATACTCGTTGCAGACCGTTTCGATCGCCCGTACACGCTCGATGATCGGCGCCGGAACCTTGCCGTAGTCGTAAGTGACGCCGGTGGCGTTTGTTCCGGTCGCCAGGATGCCGGAGTTGAAAATGCCCCCAGCAATAACCGAGACATTGCGTCTCAGCAATTCCTCGAAATCCGAATGCAATGGCGCGTGGTTTAACAGGGTGTACCGGCCGGCGATCAGTGCGCAATCGATCTGGAATTCCCGGGCGACGCCGACAACGGATTCGGTTTCGTTTACGCCCAGACCGACGGCAGACACAGCGCCAGTCGAGCGCAACTCGTCCAGCGCCCTGTAACCGGATGCCCTCAGTTGATCCCAGTAAAACTCACTTTGATCTCCATGCCACGCCTTGCCGACATCATGCACGAGAAGAACGTCGATATAGTCGAGGCCTAACCTGTGCTGGCTGTCTTCAAATGATCGCATGATGCCATCATAGGTATAGTCGTACGTGTCGAGAAAGGGCAGTGGATCGATCCAGTTGATGCCATACACGGTATCGAGCGGCTCGGTCTTGCTTGCCGGCTTCAGGACACGTCCGGCTTTGGTGCTGACCACAACGTGCTGACGGAGCTTCCTGACACGCAGCGCATGCCCCAGATATTGCTCGGCCTTTCCAAAACCGTACATGGGTGCACAGTCAAAATATCGGATGCCGGCCTCGAATGCCTGCGTAACCGTCTCTTCGAATGTGTCGTAACTCACGTCGCTGTTGAAACCTGAGAGTGGAACGGTACCAAGGCCAAGTGACGAGACCCTTACGTCGGTTTTGCCGAGTGAGCGAAATTCAAGAGCCATCTCGTTTCTCCCTTTCAATAGACAAAATTATCGACGCTTGCCGGAACCGGCGCCTTTTCCGGAATCAAGTTCCTATCTTTCAGTGCTGCCCAGAAACCGGCCGGAACGACCTGCGATATCGCGGCGACGTTTGCTTCGACATGGTTCGTGCTTAGTGCGCCCTGAACCACGGCCGTCACCACCGGGTGGGCATAGACGAACTGGGTTGCTGCCGTCGAAAGCGACACGCCGAACTCTTGGCATACGGCTTCGAGAGCCTCGACCCGCGCCAAGATTTCCGGACCTGCGGTTTGGTAGTCATATGTCCGGACGGCGGCGTCACCCTTGCTTCCCTCGGCAAGGACGCCGGAATTGTAGACACCGCCGGCGATGATGGCGATGCCGCGGCGCTGCGCCTCTGGGAAGAAGTCGATCAGGGGTTGATGATTGAGCAAGGTGTAACGACCGGCGACCAGCGAGCAATCGAGGTCAAATTCGCTGGCGACCTGCAGAACCGATGCCGTCTCGTTGACGCCAAGACCGATCGCCTTCACGGCGCCGCTGCTGCGCAGTTCGTCGCATGCGCGGTAACCGCTTTTGCGCAGCTGGGTCAGGTAGGTGTCATAATTGTCTCTGTGCCAGACGCCGCTGACGTCATGCAGGTAGAGGATGTCGATGCCATCGACACCCATGCGCTGCTGGCTGTCGTCGAAGGATCGCATGATGCCGTCATAGCTGTAGTCGTATTCGTCAACATAGGGCAGGGGATCGACCCAGTTGATGCCGTAGAGGCTCTCTGCCCGTTTCGCCCGGCTCATAGGCTTCAAAATTCGGCCGGCTTTGGTGCTGAACGTAACGTCGTTGATGATGCCGTTGGTACGCAGAACGTGGCCGAGGCTGTGCTCCGACTTGCCTAACCCGTAAAGCGGTGCGGTGTCGAAGTAGCGTACGCCGAGATTGTATGCCGCCATAACGACGTTTTCGAATTCCTCGAACGACACGCTGACCCCGCATCCCCCGAGCGGCGAGGTCCCAAGTCCAAGCGATGTCAGCGTTACACCGGTCTTACCGATTTTGCGTTCTTCAAGCACAGTCATAATTCACCTCATTTTCAGGGGAGCGCGAGCCCGGACGGTCCGGGCTCGCAAGCGTTTCGATCACATGTATTTCTTGACGTTGCTCTTATCGAGAATAAGCCACGGAACGGTGTAGTCTTTCTGCGCGCCGTCCTTCCATTCCATCAGACCGCTCCAGACTTCGGACTGTGGCTTGAAATCAGAGCCAATCACCTGACGAAGTGCCAGGTCGACGGCGCCTTGACCCTCGGCCCGGGCGTATTTGTAGAGAGTAACGGCCATCTCGCCACCGTCCACCGCACGCTTAGCGTCAGGAATGCCGTCGATTGCAATAACCGGAACCTTTTCCAGATCGATCTTGGCGGCTTTCATCGCTTCGATGGCGCCGAGGGCCATTTCGTCATTTTCTGCAAGAACACCGTTGATCTGGTTTGGATAGGCCGAGATCCAGTTCTCCATCAGAGCCTGACCTTCCGCGCGGCTCCAGTTGCCGCTCTTGTCCATCATGAGCTTGAGGCTCGGATGAGCGGCCAGACCGGCATCCACACCTGCCCGGCGTTCAATCTGGGCAGACTGACCGATCGGCCCCTCCATCAGCACAAGATTGCCACCGTTGGGAAGGCGCTTCGCCATTTCTTCTGCAATGATCTTGCCGCCCTCGCGGTCGTCAACGATGATCGATGCCGTATAGTTTTTGGAGGCAGTTTTCAGGGCTGAGACAATCACCGGAATCTTTGCTTCGACGGCCCTGTCGATTGCTGGCGCCGAGGCTTCGAGATCGAAAGGCGCCATGATGATGGCATTGAACTGCTGGGTGATGGCAGTGTCGATTTGGTTCGACTGAACGAGCGGATCGTATTTGCCGTCGAATACGGTGATCTCGACCTTGCCATCCTTGACGGCAGGATGGCTCTGTATCTCCGTTGACCAGGCTTTCATGTATTCGCCGGACTCGCCGAACGACAATGCGGCGATACGAATTTTGTCCTGGGCGGATGCGATACCGACGGAAAGCAGTACCGTCGATGCGGCGATTGCCGCAATAAATCCACGTCTCTTCATAAGTTTCTCCTCCACTTATATGTTGAATTCGATGCGGTTGATTATTTTCGTATCTGATCTGCAATTACGGCAATAACGATGATGGCTCCCTTGAGTAATTGTTGGTAGTAAGAAGACACTCCCATCAGATCCATTCCGTTGTTGATAGTGCCTATGATGAGTGCGCCGAAGAGTGTTCCGACGAGCGTTCCACGTCCTCCCGACAGGCTTGTGCCGCCTATGACGACCGCCGCGATTGCATCAAGTTCGTAACCGATACCAGCTTGGGGCAGAGCCGCGGTCGTTCTTGCAGTAAGGACAAGTCCGGCAAGTCCGGCAAGAACGCCGGAAATGACGTACGTGGCTGCGGTGATCGTTCGTGTGGAAATACCGCTGGTACGGGCTGCCTTTTCGTTGCCGCCGACCGCATAGACATAGCGGCCAAAGGTGGTCTTCGAGAGCGTGACCCAGCCAACGATAAAAACTGCGAAGAAAATCAGAACGGGGACAGGCATGCCCATGACATTGGCACTGCCGATCCACTTCATTGGAGCGGAGAGGTTTGCAATGGGCCTTCCATCCGAGAAAATCAGTGTCAGTCCGCGTGCCATGCTGAGCATGCCGAGTGTAGCGACAAACGGTGGAACATTGATCTGCGAGACAAGGATGCCGTTGATCAGGCCGACTGCCGCGCCAGCGCCAAGCGCCGCCAGAATGGCCCAAAGTAGAAATTGTTCGTTCCCGGTCGTGACCAGGCTTGCTGCAAGCATGCCCGACAGCGCCATGATCGATCCAACGGACAGGTCGATGCCCTTGGTCAGAATGACGAAGGTGACCCCGATAGCGAGAATACCGTTGATACTTGATTGGCGCAGGAGATTAAGCCAGTTGCCCCAGGTCAAAAAATATTGGTTTAGCGATGTGAACAGGGCACAGATGATCAGAAATACAAGAACGATACTGAAGGATTTCATATACTCCTTCGTGATCTCGCTTTTCCTGCGGGCCGCTGTTGACGCAATCGCGACGTCGGTGCTGTTGTTGTTCATTGCACTCAATCCTAAAAAAGCCGATATGGATGTCGCCTGAAGTTCGTTCGTGGGGTAAGGCGGACGGTTGTTCGCGCAACCTCGACGCCACGCCGCTTAACTTGCCAGTTCCATTATTCCCTGCTGAGTCGTAGTGTGGCCGTCCACGACGTCGATCAGCCTCCCGCTCTTGAAGATCGCGATACGGTCGCTCACCTGGAGCACCTCCGGGGCCTCCGATGACACCACAAGTACGCCGTGACCCTTGGCAGCGAAATCGCGCAGAAAGGCATAGATCTCCTGTTTGGAGCCTTCGTCGATTCCGCGTGTCGGTTCATCGCAGATCAGCAGTTTGGGGCTGGTCGTGAGGCAACGCGCAAAAACCACCTTCTGCTGATTACCGCCGCTCAGATTTTCGACAGAGAGATCGGAAGAACTTGTCTTGATCCTTTGGCTGCGGATCATCTCCTGAACGACCTGACGCTCTTTTTTCTGGCTGATGAAGCCGCTCACCGCCATCAGCGTCAATGCAGACAGCGTGATGTTGTGCGCAATCGACGACGACAGAACGAGACCGCTGTCCTTGCGATCTTCCGAGACCATCGCCATTCCCATTTTGATCGACTGCCCTGGCTGTCCTTTCGGGACCGACTTCCCGTCGAGGATGACCTCACCGGATGTGGATTTTTCCATTCCGTAGACGGCTTCAAGGAACTCTGTCCGTCCCGAACCCAGCAAGCCGTAAATGCCGACGATCTCTCCGGCCGCCACCGAGATCGACACATCTCGGAAACTCGTGCCCCGGGAAAGGTTTTTCACTTCAAGCAAGATCGGTGCGCCAGCATTGGGGCGCTCTTTTTCGACGAGCTTGACTTCGCGGCCGACGATATGCATGACAAGCTCCTTTCGGGTGATGTCGCCGATCCGGCCGCTTGCGACATATGCGCCATCCCGGAAGACCGTGTACTCGTCGGCGATCTCGAAAATCTCCGAAAGCTTGTGCGAAACATAGATCACAGCAGATCCGCGTCGTGTGAGCCGACGAATCGCCTCGAAAAGAATATGCGCTTCGTGCTCACCGATTGCCGACGTGGGTTCATCCATGATGACGATGTCGGCCTCGAAGCTGAGGGCTTTTGCTATTTCGACGAGCTGTGTCTCGGCGAGGCTGAGCGCGGACATCCGCGATGAGGCATTCAGCGGGAAACCTATATCGTCGAGAAGTGCCTGCGCCTGTTGTTCGAGCGCCTTGAAATCAACGAATGCGCCGAACCTTTTCGGCTCGCGTCCAAGATAGATGTTCTCCGCAACCGTCATCTCCCGAACTGGCGCGAGTTCCTGTGTAATGATGGCGATCCCGTGTACCAGCGCTTCATTCGCGGATTTGAAATCGACGGGAACGCCCTTGACCCTGATGTCGCCGCTGTCTCTGCGCAGCAGCCCCATGGCGATGTTTAAGAAGGTCGACTTTCCGGCGCCGTTGCCGCCACACAAGGCGTGGACCGTTCCGGGCTTCAGAACCAGCTGTCCGGATCGCAGCGCAGGAACACCATGGAAAGCCTTGGCGACGCCGGTGGCCTCAAAGAGGTAATGGCTACGCGCCTCGGATTTAGGACGCAGTGTGGATGTCAATTGACCTTTGTTCATCTCACCTCCCAGTGCGCCGACCCCCCAGTCGGCTCGATTAGAAGGTATAAGGTCATACCTATTTTGACAAGAGATTTTTTTCGCGGTATTGAGGCTCGTGTTTTTGACAAGGTTTCCCATGAAAATTGACATAAATACGGACCGCGACCACGCCGTCAGTCTGGCCCGGCGATCTCTCGATTACGGAGAAGTCATCGGTCTCCCGACGGAGACCGTTTATGGTCTGGCAGCCGACGCAACGAATGAAGCTGCCGTGCGGCGCATTTTCGAGCTCAAGGGCCGACCGGCACACAACCCTCTCATCTGTCATTGCGCGGATCTGGAAATGGTCAGAAACTACGCTATTCTCGATCCCCAAAGTGAACGTCTCGCCAGGGCGTTCTGGCCAGGTCCTCTTACTATGGTGTTGAGGAAGGTTCCGCAAAGCCGCTTGCCCGACGTGACCACCGCCGGCCTTGGCACCGTTGCAATTCGGGTTCCGGAGGGGTTTTCACGCGACGTGATTGCTGCGCTCGGGCGTCCCGTGGCTGCGCCAAGCGCAAATATATCCGGAAAGGTCAGTGCGACCCAAGCACGCCATGTGGAAGACGACTTCGGCACGGCTGTCGAGAAGGTCTTTGACGGTGGAAAGACAACCATCGGCATCGAATCGACCATTCTCATGATGGTTGATGGAGGCGCGAAGCTCCTCCGACCAGGCGGCTTATCACTCGAGGCTATCGAGACTCTGCTTGGATTTGAGGTCGAAGGCGTCGGCCAGCAAGAGGCGATTGTTGCTCCGGGCATGCTGGCGTCCCACTACGCTCCGCGTGCAGCCGTCCGCCTCAATGCTTCGAGCTTTGCCGATGACGAGGCGTTCATCGCGTTCGGATCACATAGTGGTGGATGCAGGACGGACAGAGTTTTCAATCTCAGCCCTTCTGCGGACCTCAACGAGGCTGCATCCAATCTCTATACGATGCTCAAACTGGCCGATGCAACCGGGGCAGGGGTGATCGCGATCGCGCCCATTCCCGTCGTGGGTCTTGGTGTGGCGATTAATGACCGTTTGCGTAGAGCCGCAGCCCCCCGCGGCTGAGGCCAAACTTCTCGTCATGCCGCGAGGTCCCACGCGTCTCGCTTCTGGAGGGCCAGATCTGCAGGATGCCGCTAGAGGGTGCGCCCTTGTCGTGGTGGTCCCATGAGAGCGGTTTTGACGTCGTCGTTGACAGACAGATGAAATCGGCTAACGCCGGCAACATGTCTGGCGTAGAAGGAAAACCGCTGCCGGCCCGTCTCGATAGCCGAACAGACGTCTCGTCTCGAAAGCATCCTGTACGACCGCCTCAAGGCTTGTGATATGAAATTTGCCTTTCCCGAGACTTTACGTGACATACATTGCCTGGAATGCCTCGATCACCTCGTCCAGCACGTTGAAATCAAGGAGACTGCCCGCCAGCACTTTGACCTCTCCTTCATAAGCTCATTCTGATCACAATAACCCTTTGCACCCGGTTCATTGCAAGCGCGGACGCTCTTGTCCCGACAGGATTCGGACCGCATGAGTGCCAGACGCCAAAGGGAAGAAGGGATGTCGTGCACCCCCTCTGCCTGTATTCAGTTCAAGCCTACGACATCGTGTGCAACATAATGTTGCTCAAGTCTGGCAATCTCCTCCGGCGTCAGTCGAACATCCAGGCTCGAAACAGCATCACTCAGATGCCCCGGTTTCGTTGCTCCAATGATCGGGCTTGTCACGCCGTCTTTCTGTAGCACCCATGCCAGTGCAACCTGCGCCCGCGGCAGGTCACGTTCCTGAGCAATGGCTGCAACCTCCCGGATCACCTCCTGGTCGGCTTGGAACGCCTTTTCATAGAAACGTCCGGTCACATTGTCAGTCTCAGAACGCTTGCTCGGTGCGTTGACGTCCTTTGTGAGCAGTCCTCTAGCAAGGGGACTGAACGTCATCACGCCAATCCCTTCCGTCTGGCATAGTGGAAGCATCTCCCGCTCTTCTTCCCGGTAGATGAGATTGAGGTGGGACTGCATCGAAGAAAACTTCGCCCAGCCATTCTGCTTCGATATCTGGATCGCAGTGGCAAACTGCCAAGCATACATGTTGCTTGCGCCGATATAACGCACCTTGCCTGCCTTTACGACATCGTTGAGTGCTTCAAGAGTTTCCTCGATCGGCGTATATGTGTCCCAGAAATGCGTCTGGTAGAGATCGATATAGTCAGTTCCAAGACGGTGGAGACTGTTGTCCACCTCGCTCAGGATCGCTTTTCGCGATAACCCCATCCCGTTGGCGCCGGGGTTCATTCTCCCGTACACCTTCGTCGCAAGCACGATCTCGTCGCGCTTGGCAAACTCCTTGAGTAGCCTGCCGACGATTTCCTCACTCGTCCCGTCCGAATATACATTCGCTGTGTCGAGAAAATTGATCCCAGCTTCGACGGCAGCTTTGAAAAGCGGTCGCGCTTCCTCCTCGCGAAGCGTCCACGCGTGGTTTCCCCGATCGGGAATGCCATAGCTCATGCACCCGAGTGCCAGGCGGGAAACCTTCAGTCCGGTGCGGCCCAGTCTCACATATTCCATCGTGCTCCTCCAAATAGGTATGATGTATAATGTCTAACACAATCACATGTAGGGTTCTATCGGAAAAGGCGTTGAGCCCGGCCGAACTGTTAAAAATGGTCCAAATTAACATACTATATGTGATTTTGTATTTTTTTGTTGTGATATCCCGATTTTTGAGTCATCGTTATGTCGATGGGAGATAATTCATGACGAAGCCTGACTTGCAGGAACTGGCCAACGCCATCCGCGCTCTTTCGATCGATGCGGTTGAGACCGCAAATTCCGGCCATCCCGGCATGCCGATGGGCATGGCCGACGCCGCTGCAGTGCTGTTTGCCAACCATCTGAAGTTCGACGCAAGCAAACCGGACTGGGCTGACCGCGACCGGTTCGTTCTGTCCAACGGTCATGGTTCGATGTTGCTGTACTCCGCTCTCTATCTGGCCGGGTACGACGACGTGTCGATTGAAGAGATCAAGCAATTCCGTCAGTGGGGCTCCAAAACGCCGGGGCACCCTGAGTACGGACATACGGCAGGGGTCGAGATCACGACCGGTCCGCTCGGACAGGGGATTGGCGGCGCTGTGGGGATGGCGATCGCCGAACGACGGCTGCAGGACGAGTTCGGAGCAGAACTGGTCGATCACAATACGTACGTTTTCTGTGGTGACGGATGTCTCATGGAAGGGGTTGGACAGGAGGCGGCATCGCTTGCCGGACACCTCGGGCTGGGCAAACTTATCGTCCTTTATGACGACAACTCCATCACGATTGATGGTGCGACTTCGGTCTCCTTCACCGAAGATGTGGCGGCGCGATTTGTTGCCTACGGGTGGCATGTCACCCGGATCGATGGACACAATCATGAGCAGATCGACGCGGCTATCCGGGAGGCGAGACTGGAGACGTCGAAACCATCGCTGATCGCGATGAAGACGATCATCGGATATGGTTCGCCAACGAAGGCAGGCAAAAACTCAGCCCACGGAGCGCCTTTGGGCGCAACGGACGCTGCCGCTACGAAATCTGTTTACGGGTGGACGAGCAAGCCGTTCGAGGTTCCGGAGACTACGCTTTCCGCGTGGCGTGCAATCGGAAGCCGGGGTGAGAATGATCGTCTGGCCTGGGAAAAGCGTGTCGAAGCATCAAAGGGTGACGTCCGAGACGAATTCAAGAGACGTATGGAAGGAAGTTTGCCATCCGGTTACGATGAAGCCTTCGAAAGGGCGAAGACGTCGCTCTTTGACGCGCCTCAAAACGTTGCGACCAGAAAGGCTAGCCAGATCGCGCTAGACGCCCTGACGGCCGCCCTTCCCGAAATGGTCGGCGGATCCGCCGATCTGACGCATTCCAATCTCACCCGTGTGCCTGCGGTCGACAGCGACTTCACGGCAAGTACGACCGGCCGTTATATAAGCTATGGCGTACGCGAATTCGCGATGGCCGCAGCGATGAACGGCATTGCCGTTCATGGTGGACTTATCCCGTACGGCGGCACTTTCCTTGTCTTTTCCGATTATTGCCGCAATGCGATCCGTGTATCTGCTCTGATGGGAGTGCGTTCGATTTACGTTCTGACCCATGATTCCATCGGGCTTGGCGAAGACGGTCCAACGCATCAGCCCGTAGAGCATGTAGCAAGCCTTCGAGCGATGCCGAACCTGCATGTGTTCCGGCCCGCAGATACAATCGAGACACTCGAGTGCTGGGACATTGCATTGAGGGACCAGGCGACGCCGTCGGTGTTGGCGCTTTCGCGTCAGAACGTCCCGCAGCTGCGTTCCGAACGGGACAAAATCAACCGCTCTGCTCTGGGAGCTTACGTTATCAGGCAGGCAAGCGGTGAGCGTGCGGTGACGCTGCTTGCTACCGGCACGGAGGTGGCACTGGCCGTCAAGGCGGCCGAAGAACTTGAAGCCGCAGGCCTCAGCACCGCCGTCGTGTCGATGCCATGCTGGGATCTGTTCGAGGCGCAACCACGCCATTACCGGAAATCAGTCCTCGGAAACGCGCCGCGCATCGCGATCGAGGCTTTATCAAAGTTTGGCTGGACACGTTACGTGGACAGTGAAGAGGACGTGATCGGAATGACCGGATTTGGCGCTTCGGCCCCTGCCGAGACGCTCTATGAAAAGTTCGGTATAACACAGGAGGCAATCGTCTCACTGGCAAAAGAGCGAGCTGGAGTGGCACGATGAGTGCGCCTCTGCAGCTTCTCAACAACAAGGCCGATTCGAAGCGCCAGTCGGTCGCGGACTATCTCGTTGCATGGGCCGGCCAAAACACCCAGCGGCTTCGTGTCGCAGCCCTTGTCGAAGCGGTTCTGGACGGTGCCAAGACCCTGGCGGCGACACTTGCAGCAGGAGCAATCGCCGGTGACCTGGGTGAACTTGTCGGATCCAACACCGACGGCGACGTGCAAAAGGCTATCGACGTTGCGTCCCACGAGCTCTTCCTCAATCTGTTGAAAGCGGCCGGTGCCGCACAGGTCCTTTCGGAAGAGGCTGAGCAACCATCCTTTTTCGAAGACCAGGGGCTCGGCGTTGCGATAGATCCGCTTGACGGTTCGGGCAACGTCGGGACAGGCGCTCCGGTCGGCACTCTGTTTTCGATTATCCCCTTTCAGAAAGGCGAGGATCCTTTTCTCAAGTGCGGGCGGGAACAGGTGGCGGCTGGCTACGTTTCGTTCGGCAATTCGGTAGATTTGGGTTTCACCGTTGGCGACGGGCTGGTCCTTGCCACCTTGTCGGATGAGACGGGCAAGTTCGTCGTTGTGCGCGAGCGGGTCAAGATCGAAAGGGAAACCTCCAGCCTCGCCTACAATGCGTCGGTCTACCGCCACATGCGACCGGCAGTGCGCTCTTATGTTGATGACTGTCTGAGCGGCGAGGAAGGGACCCGGCAACGCGATTTCAACATGCGCTGGATCGGAGCGGCGGTAGGTGACCTCCACAGGATCATCCTGAAGGGCGGTCTGTTTTTTTATGCCGGCGACGATCGGCCTGGCTATGAGAATGGCCGGTTGCGCCACGTTTACGAGGCGAACCCTGTCGCGTTCCTGATGCAAGCCGCCGATGGCAAAGCCACCGATGGCACGACCGAAATTCTCGACAAGCTGCCCACTTCCCACCACGGCCGCACGCCTCTGATCTTCGGATCGGCGGCGGAAGTCGATGTGCTGTCGCAATATTGCAGCAATCCCATCTACGCGTGAGATAAAGATATGGCCCGCATCACTCTTCGGCAGCTTCTCGATCACGCAGCTGAGTACGGCTATGGCGTTCCTGCCTTCAATATCAACAACATGGAGCAGGCGCTCGGCATCATGGAGGCTGCCGCCCAGGTGAGTTCGCCCGTCATAATGCAGGCAAGCCGCGGTGCCAGATCCTATGTCAACGACATCATGTTGCGCCATATGATGGACGCGGTCACGGAAATATACCCGCAAATCCCGGTCTGTATCCATCTTGACCACGGCAACGAACCGGCGAGCTGCCTCACCGCGATCCAGAACGGCTTCACATCGGTCATGATGGACGGTTCCATCGAAGCCGATGGCAAAACGCCTGCGAGCTGGCAGTACAATGTTGACGTGACGAGACGCGTTGTAGACATGGCGCATGCGGGCGGCGTTTCGGTGGAGGGTGAGCTCGGTGTGCTCGGCTCGCTCGAAACGGGAATGGGTGAAGCGGAGGACGGCCACGGTGGCGATGTCAAGCTCGATCATGATCAGTTGCTGACGGATCCGGAAGAAGCTCAGAAATTCGTCGCCGCGACCAACGTCGACGCGCTGGCGGTGGCGATGGGCACCAGCCATGGAGCATACAAGTTTTCCCGTCATCCTGATGGTGATGTCCTTGCCATGAACGTGATCGAGGCGATCCATCAAAGGCTCCCCAACACGCATCTGGTGATGCACGGCTCGTCGTCGGTCACGGAAGACCTGCAGGAAATCATCAACAGATTCGGTGGGCAGATCAAACCGACCTGGGGTGTTCCGGTTGCCGAGATACAACGCGGCATTCGCCACGGCGTCCGCAAGATCAACATCGATACAGACTGTCGTATGGCGATGACTGGCCAAATAAGGCGGGTGCTGATGGAGAACCCCTCTGAGTTTGACGTCAGAAAATTGTTGAAGCCCGCAATGGGCGCACTTTCCAAGTTGTGTCGCGACCGTTTCGAAGCGTTTGGTAGCGCAGGTCATGCCGACAGGATCAAACCGATTTCTCTTGCGGACATGGCGGAGCGGTATCGAGCAGGAGAGCTCGTTGCCAGGCTAACCTGATCAACAGAGGACGTGTAAACATGAAACGGGAAGAGCGCAGGCAGCAGATCGTCGACCTCCTTGTCGAGAACCACGAAGTGGACCTCGACAGTCTTGCAGAGCGCTTCGGCGTGTCGAAAATGACCATTCATCGCGATCTCGACGATCTCGAAAAGGAAGGCGTGCTGCGCAAAGTCCGTGGTGGTGCAACCGTCGACGCGGGGACGCAGTTCGAGAGCGACTTTCGAATCCGCGAACGCCAAGGACACCGTGCAAAACTCGCGATGGCGAGACGCGCGCTGGAGCTCGTTGAACCCGGAATGACGGTCATGGTCAATGACGGGTCGATGGCCGCCGTTCTCGGTGAAATGCTGCCGGAAAAACGCCCGCTGACGCTGATCACCAACAATGTCGCGATCCTGGACAGGCTGCGCGGCGAAAACGGCATAACACTCATCTCCCTTGGTGGTGCCTATTCCGCAAAATTCAATGCTTATCTCGGCGTGGTCACCGAGGCAGCACTTTCTCAATTGCGCGCAGACATCGCCTTTATTTCAACGCCGGCTGTAAGCGGTAACCTTGCCTACCACATGGATGACAACGTTGTCCGAGCAAAGAAGGCTATGATGGCGTCATCGCAAAGATCATGTCTGCTCGTCAATCACGACCGGTTCGGCCACACGGCACTTCACGTCATGGCCGAGCTTGCCGCTTTCGACAATGTCATCACGGATGAAACACCTGAGCGGTCTGTTCTCGAAACCTTCGAGCATGCGCGCGTCAAACTCACCATCGCAACGGAGGAGCAAACTTGAGCGGTAAGCCTCGATTTTGGATTGGCACAAGTTGGAAAATGAACAAGACGCTGGATGAAGCTCTAAGCTTCGCAGCAAAACTGAAAGATTTCTCTCGGACGCCACCCCAGCACATCCAGCGCTTCGTCATCCCGCCCTTCACAGCGGTGAGACAGGTCAAGGCGCTGCTGTCCGGAACGGACATCATGGTTGGCGCCCAGAACATGCATTGGGCGGAGCAGGGCGCCTGGACGGGCGAGATTTCAGCGTCGATGCTTGTCGACTGCAACCTTGATATTGTCGAGCTCGGGCATTCGGAGCGTCGGGAACATTTTGGCGAGACCGATGAGACTGTCGGTTTGAAAGTCGAAGCCGCGGTCCGCCATGGCCTTGTCCCCCTGATCTGCGTCGGTGAGACCCTGGTTGAACGCTCCAGCGGCCGCGCATCGGACGTGTTGAAAAAACAAGTTTCCGGTGCGCTCTCCAAACTTTCCGGCGAACAGAGGCGGTCGCGGATTCTGTTTGCCTATGAGCCGGTCTGGGCGATCGGTGAAGGCGGAACGCCAGCGACAGCAGATTACGCCGACGCTCGACAAGCGGAAATCATTGCTGTCACCGAGGCCGAACTGGGTGCTCGCATCCCTTGCCTGTACGGTGGCTCGGTTAATCCCGGCAACTGCGAAGAGCTGATTGCCAGCCCGCACATCGATGGGCTGTTCATCGGGCGATCCGCGTGGGACGCCGAAGGATACGTCAACATCATCACCAAGTGCACCGCGATCATAAGCGGCAAAATCGAAGGAGAAACGGTATGAAGATCGCAATCGCAGGAGATAGCGCGGGTGAAGGTCTCGCCAAAATCCTCGCCGAACACCTTAAAAACAGGTTTGATGTGTACGAGGTTTCCCAGACCGGTTCTGGCCCCGATCCATTTTATGCCAATCTCTCCGAACGGGTCGCTTCCGCAGTGATCGATGGCACCTATAACAAGGCAATTCTTATCTGTGGAACAGGTATCGGCGTGTGCATATCCGCCAACAAGGTTCCTGGCATTCGCGCAGCACTGACCCATGATACATACTCCGCAGAACGCGCCGCTTTGTCCAACAATGCTCAGATCATCACTATGGGTGCGCGAGTTATCGGTGCGGAACTTGCCAAGGCAGTCGCAGAAGCATTTCTGAGCCAGGATTTTGATCAGCGGGGGCGATCAGTCGGCAATGTCGACGCGATCAACCAGCTGGATGCCAAATATCACCTACCAGCGCCAGGAAACATCTGACCGGGTAGTCCGGCGTCAAGATGAGGGTGAAACAGGACGCAGCAAAGTATTAAGGTATCCAGCCGTGGTTGACCGCTGATTGAGCTCGCGGAACGAACTTTGAACGTTTAAAAGCGAACTGGGAGTGCTGGTATTTTTGCGGTGTAGATATAGTTTCTGCACTCTTTTATGCGCACAGATGTTTCTGCGATGGACTGGGAAGCGGCCTGGCAAGTTCACATAGACAGGATATAAATGTTCCGACGAATGCATAAAATCCGGACGATTGTGACCCGCATTTGGCTGCGAGGGTGAACTCGCCTCGTGATAACCGCACGGTTGCCGTAAACCTGCCCCCTTGGAACGGTAGGCCCTGCCTTCGGCAGGCTCCCACTCGTTTTGCCGGCGCCCTGTTCGAAGCGACGATCGCCGCAGCGGTGCTCTCGCAAGACAATACGTGAGGAACAGGTGTCTGCCCATTCTATTTGGAGACCGGGATCGTCTGTGCCGCCGGCGAGGGTGTATTGTCCACAGCCGAAGCATGGATTAACTTTCATTGTCAGACTTTGCTGTCTATATTTGTTCGCAACGTAACCTTATTTGCGACAGGTTCCAATCCGTGAACGACGTGACGACGAAGATTGAAAACATCCCCCCAGCTTTTTCGGATAAGCCTCTGTCTATGCAGAAGCAATCATCTGTGCGCCGCACCATGGAGATCGTTCTGGACACCTGGAACTTCCTGATCCTTCGGGAAGCCTATTTTGGCGTGCGCAGGTTCGATAAGTTTCAGCAGCGTTTGGGAATTCCGCGGCAGACCCTTTCTTCCAGATTATCTGCTCTCGTTGCAAATGAGATTCTCAGTACCGGGAAACGACCAAATGAACCGGGTCAGCAGTATTTTTTGACGGTGCGCGGCAAAGATCTTTTCCCAACTATGCTTTCTCTAATGGAGTTTGGCGATAAATGGCTGGCCGGTTCCAGCGAGCCGCCGCTTCAACTCATCCACAAGAGCTGCGGATGTAATTGCCATCCAGTTACCGTCTGCGGTGAATGTCTTGAGCCATTCACCGCCAAAGAGGTGGCACCGAGGGACGGGCCTGGCGCAGGCTATGCTCCGGTTGAAAATCGCCCTACATCGAGACGAAGCTCCGATCCAACCCTTCTGGAGAGAGTTCGACCGTGCTCGGTGGCACGCACGCTGGGCATCATTGGCGACCGCTGGAGTTTTCTGATCCTCCGCGAAGGTTGGAACGGTGTGCGGCGCTTCGAAGAAATGCGGGAAAATCTCGGGATCGCGACGAATATCCTGTCCGATCGTCTAGCTCGCCTCGTGCAGGCTGGCGTGTTTCGAAAGGTCCCATACAATTCCGGCGAGCGGTTCGAATATCGGTTTACCGAAATGGGTCTTGATCTCTACAAGCCGATGCTGGTGATGATGGCCTGGGGAGATCGCTGGCTGGCAGACGGAAAGCCGCCCATGCGACTGCGTCACAAGACCTGTGGCCAGGATTTTTCGGCGATCGTCGTGTGTTCCGAATGCCGCAAGCCGATCGCGGCCAAGGATACCGACTATCTGCTCCGATATCAGTTCGACCTATAGCCGGTCGATCATCGAATTACGCGGCATCTGTCGCTTCTGCGGATGCCTGGCGTCTCTCGCGCAACATCTGGAAGATCCGTTCGGGCGTGACCGGGAGTGTCTCCACCGACACACCGAGATGAGCCAGTGCGTCGGACACAGCATTTGCGATTGCCGCCGGCGCGCCGATCGTGCCGCCTTCTCCCATGCCGCGGAATCCACCGACATTATTGGGCAGATCGGCCTCGATATGGACGATGCCGATTTCAGGCACGCTGCTCGCCACCGGGACCAGGTAATCGGCGAGGCTGGCCGCCACCGCCTGTCCCTGATCGTCATGGACGATCTCTTCGAGCAGAGCTGCGCCTATACCCTGCGCCACCGCGCCATGAACCTGTCCGTCCACAATCATCGGGTTGATGATCTTGCCGCAATCCTCCGCCACCACATAGCGGAGGATCTTCACACCGTAGGTCTCTGAATCTACCTCTACCATGGCAAGATGCGTCGACGAGCAGGCAGTTCCGAGATAGGGGTCATAGGTCTCCGATGCCGCCAGGTCCTCGCGCTGGTCGCGTGGAATGCGTCCCATCTGGGTATAGACGGCGGAGGCGACCTCTTTCAACGTCATCGACAAATTGGAGTTTCGGCTGCTGATGATGCCATCGTGAATGTCTAGCTCCTCGACGCTTTGCTCCATCAGATAGGCTGCGGCGCGCAGCACCTTGGCCTTGACGACGCGGGCGGCAAGCGTGGCCGCGCCACCGCCGAGCACGGCCGAGCGACTGGCATAGGTGCCGCTGGCCATTGGGACAAGAGCGCTGTCACCGTGCTTGACCTCAATGTCCTCCAACTTGCAGCCGAGTTCGTCGACGATGACTTGCGCCAGCGTCGTTTCCAGCCCCTGGCCATGGGACGAAATACCGAAGGCGGCGGTGATTGCGCCGGTCGCGTCGATCTCGATCTTGGAAGTCTCGGTCCCGGTATTGATCGGCATGCCCGGAGCGACCGAAATCCGCGATCCGATGCCGGTGAGTTCCGCATAGCTCGCAAGCCCGATGCCGACCCAGCGGCCGGTCTTTCTTGCCTCGTCACGCTCGCGAACCAGCAATGGATAATCGACATGCCTGCAGGCGCCTTCGAGACACTCCTGAAAGGCCGACTTGTCCCAGATGATACCGGAGGCAGTGCGATAGGGAAATTCGTCATCCCTCACAAGGTTCTTTCGCCGAAATTCGACCGAGTCCATGCCGAGCTTGCGCGCCGCCATCTCGATCAGGCGTTCCATGGCGAACGTTGAAGAGGGGCGGCCGACGCCGCGATAGGGGCCGGTGGGGGGCTTCGGGGTGAGCACGCCGCGAATACGGCCGCGGTAATGCTCCATCCGGTAAGGGCCGGGCAGGAAGCTGACGACCTGCACCGTTTCGAGCGCTGCCGTCCACGGATAGATCGAGTAGGCGCCGACATCGCCGATGACATCGGCACGCAGGCCGATCAGCATGCCGTCCTTTGTAACCGCCAATTCCGCCTCAATCAGTTCGTCGAACGCCTGGCTGGTGGCGGAAAGATCTTCGAGGCGGTCGCTGATGTATTTGACGGGCCGTTTCAGCTTCCGCGCCAGTGCGCAGACGAGAATTTCCTCTCCGTAAAGAGAACCCTTGCCGCCGAAGCTGCCGCCCACATCTGGCGCGACGACGCGCATCCGGGTTCCGGGAAGATCGAGACAGCCGGAGAGCACATCACGGATAACGCCAGGTATATTGGACGAGGTGTAGAGCGTGAGCGATTGTTTTCGGCTGTCCCATTCGGCGAGATAGGACCGGTTTTCCATGGCGACCGCGGTCTTGCGGGTCATCCGGAACCGGCCCCTGACGGTCACCGCCGCTTCCTTGAAGGCTTCGTCGACATCGCCGCGTTTGAATTCGCGGCGGATGATCGTATTCGTGCCGGCCTCTTCATGCAGGAGTGGCGCGTCGTCCTTGACCGCATCGACCTGCCGGATCGCGAAGGGGAGGGGTTCGTATTCGATAGTAATGTGTTCCAGCGCGTCCTCGGCGGCATAACGGCTTTCCGCCACTATAGCGACGACCGGTTCGCCGACGTAGCGGACCTTGCCCCGTGCCAGCGGCCAGATCGGCGTGGCGTAATAGCCCGGCATGCGTGAGGTCGGAATGGCGGGCTTTATCTCTCCCTCGAGATCGCTTGCATCATAGATCGCGATGACGCCCGGGACCGAGAAGGCGTCGCCGATATCGATGTTGAGGATTTTCGCATGAGGTTGGTCGGAACGGCGCAGCGCGACATGAAGAATACCGGGAAGCACCATGTCGTCGACATATTGCCCAACTCCGGTGAGAAGCCGAGGATCCTCCGTGCGCTTGACGCGCTTGCCAACCAGCTTGGGACGAAGCTCGACGGAATGGTCAGAGTGTTTCATTCATAGAACTCCCGGCCTTTTCTCAGGCTCTGCCACTGGACGTCGTCATGGCCTGAGATGATCGTGTCGCCGCTGTCGCGCAAGGCCTTGAGCCGCGCGAGCGAGGCAGCCGCCAGATCCATGTTCCAAGTGTTCTTCGGCGCGATGCCGGTGTCTATATTGGCCTGGAGGGGGGCGGCATCCGACGCGAGAATGAAGTTGCCGTCCTTTTCCAGTTCTATGCGCGCCACGCTCATGCCGGTTGTATGCCCAGGCATGGGCATGACGACGATACGGCCGTCGCCGAACACGTCATGGTCTGTATCAAACGTCTGGAAGCCTTGGGGCTGATCCCATTCCCTGGGCAGGTAGCCGAGGTTTTCGGCACCCTCGGCCCTGGCTGCCGCCGCCTCAGCTTCGTGGCACAGAATGGTCGCCTTGCGGAAATAGGAATTGCATCCGCAATGGTCGGGATGAAGATGGGAGCAAATGACGACGTCGATGTCGTCGGGCTGCAGGCCGATGGCTTCGAGCTGGCGGACGACGGTCTGCTCCGGTGAAAAGACTGGCGTCATGACCTTGCTCAGGCCGCCCCAACGTGCCTGGGCATCGATCGCCGCATCCGGATTGCATCCGCTGTCGAAGAGCACATTGCCCCGGGTATGGCGCATCAGAGTGGCGTGGACGGGCAGTTCGATGGTTTCTTCCTTTGCAGCTCCGGCTACAAAGATCGAGCGGCGCATCCGCAGCCGGCCGCCTTCGAGAAAATGCATCTTCATGTCAGGGGTCCTCTTTCACGTGCGAGCTCGCGGACGGCATTGACGATGTGCTCATAGCCCGTGCAGCGACAGATATTTCCGGAGAGCGCTTCCCGGATCTCCTCGTCGCTTTCCAGCGGGTGATGGCGGAGAAGATCGGTGATCGCCATGATGAAGCCCGGCGTGCAGAAGCCGCATTGCAGGCCATGATGCTGGCGAAACGCCTCCTGAACCCGACCGAGCCGGTCGATGCTGCCCTGCCCCTCAATGGTCTCGATCACCATGCCCTCGGCCTGCACTGCGAGCGTGAGGCAAGAGCGGGCGCTACGCCCGTCGAGGAGGACGGTGCACGCGCCGCAGACACCGTGCTCGCAGCCGACATGGGTTCCTGTCAGGCCGAGCTCATGGCGCAGGAGATCGCTGAGGAGCATGCGGGGTTCGACTGCGCGCGTGTAGGATAGGCCGTTGACGTTGAAAGTGATCTGCTTTTCAGCCATGGCGTCGTATCTCCCTCCCATTGGCGCGGTTCCAAGCTGTGCGTAATGCCCGCTTCGCCAATACGCCGGAAAGATGCCTGCGATAATCCGCTGACGCGTGGATATCGGAATTGGGGGTCAGGATGTTTGCCAATCTCTCTGCCACCGTATCGAGAACGGGTTCCGACAGGTTGGTGCCCTCGACGATCTCTTCGATTTCCGGCAGGCGCAGCGGGGTTTCACCGACGCCCATCATGCCAACGCGAACGCCGGTTGCTGCACCGTTTTCGACGCAAAAGGTTGTTGCGAAGCAGGCAAGCGCAAAGTCGCCGTGGCGGCGGGCAAATTCCTCGAAACCCCAGCCGGCGTCCTCTGGCATGGCGTCGATTTCCACCGCGGTGACGAGTTCGTCCTCGTCAAGCGCATTTACGAGCGAACCGGCAAAGAAGTCGGCGGCAGGGATGCGGCGCTCGCCACGCTCGGAAAAGGCGATGATCGTACCGTCGAGAAAGCGGGTCATCATCGGCATTTCTGCTGCGGGGTCCGCATGGGCGACGCTGCCGCAAAACGTGCCACGGTTGCGCACAGTCATGTGTGCGACGTGATGCATAGCGTCGTGAACGACCGGCAGGTGCCGGGCGACGAGCGCATCGGTGGCTGTCATGCGATGACGGACGGTCGCCCCGATCTTCAGCCGGCTGCCGTCGAACTCTATCTTATCCAAACCAGCGATACGGTTAATATCGATAAGGATGGAGGGCTTCACCAGTCTGAAGTTGATCATCGGCATCAGGCTCTGCCCGCCGGCGATGATCTTGCCGTCACCGGCCGATGCGGCGAGCATTGATGCCGCTTCTTCGACCGTTGCCGGTGCGCTGTAGTCGAACTGTGCGGGCTTCATGGTTTTGCCCGTGCCGCCGGTGCGGCCGTCGCACTGACTGAAGATCGTGCCATAACTGCTCCTCCGACATCATTTCCCATCGATGATGCCTATACCAAATTTGACTTGCATTATTAGACTTAAAGGGAGAATGTCAAGCAGGCAGATCGAGCGGAGCGGAGCGTTTCCGTTCTAATGACACGTGAGGAGGATTATCCATGGAAATGTCTGGCCAACAATTGATCCCGGCGACTAAGGAAGAAGTCTGGGCCGCGCTCAACGATCCTGACGTGCTCAAGGTCTGTATTCCCGGCTGTCAGGAGCTGACGAAATCTTCGGATACAGAGATGGCGGCCGTCGCGGTCATGAAGGTCGGGCCGGTCAAGGCGCGGTTCCAGGGGGCGGTAACACTGTCGGATCTGGATCCTCCGAATGGCTACAAGATCACCGGCGAAGGGCAGGGTGGCGTGGCAGGCTTTGCCAAGGGGATTGCTGTCGTCAAACTTTCTGCGACGGGTGGCGGGACCGTGCTCGACTATACGGTGGACGCGCAGATCGGCGGCAAGCTTTCACAACTCGGTGGCCGGTTGATCGACGTGACCGCGAAACAAATGGCCGGCCAGTTCTTCAAGCGATTTGCCGGGGAAATTCAGGCGCGCCAGAACCCGCAGGAAGCAGCCGGGGCGGTTCAGCCGGCGGGGGCGGGGCCCGCGCCGGTACAAGCAAGGGCCGTTTCGTCGCGGCGGGAGGCGTCGACAATGGCAGTGGCCCAGCCTTCCGCGAAGGCCGGGGTGGCTGCTGGTTCCAGCGTCTCTTGGCCGGTGCTTGCGCTCGTGGTCTTTGCTTCCGTCCTTGTCGCCCTGTGGGCGGTCTATGGTGGGCTGTTGCCGAGCCTTGCACCGGCGGATGCGCCCGCTCGCATCTCGCCCGACCTTGCCAGCATCGCGCAACTGATCATGGCGGCTGCCATCGGCTACCTGTTCGGGCGAATCTCGAACTAGGCTTTCCCATTCCAGCAAAAAGGCCGGAGCGAGGGCTCCGGCCTTTTTATTTTAACTTGCACAGAAAGACTCCCTAGTTGTTCTTGCGTCGATCAAGGAGAAGTTTCAGTTCGCCGAACACCCCCCGTCTAAACATCATCACGCAGACCACGAAGAACAGGCCGATAATGAACGTGATCGGCAGCCCACTGGTCGACAGAAAATGTTCGAGCCCGACGACGATGGTCGCGCCGACGATTGGGCCGATCAGTGTTCCCATGCCCCCAAGAAGGGTCATCAGAATGACTTCCCCAGACATGTGCCATGTAACGTCGACCAACGAGGCGAGCTGGAAGGAGATCGCCTTGAGCGACCCGGCGAAGCCCGAGAGTGCTGCTGAGAGCGTGAATGCGATCAGCTTGTAACGTTCCGGCTTCAGGCCGAGTGAGGTGACGCGCGTTTCGTTCTCGCGAATGGCGGACAGCGTATGCCCGAAAGGGGAGTTAACCGCGCGCCAGATGATGAAGAGGCCGATGACCGTGCCGCCGAGCACGGTGTAGTACATTGCAGTGATATTCCTGAGGTCGATCATGCCGAAAAGGTAGCCGCGGGGCACGGCCTGGATGCCGTCCTCACCGCCCGTGAAGGGCATCTGGACCGCCATGAAATAGACCATCTGAGCAAGTGCCAGCGTAATCATGGCGAAGTAGATGCCGTGACGGCGGATGGCGAGCGCTCCAAAGGCCAGCCCCAGCAAGGTCGCAAACAGCGTCCCTGCCAATACCGACAGTTCGAATGGCCACTGCCACACCTTCGCGGCCTGGGCCGCGATATAGGCGCCGCCGCCGAAGAAGGCGGCGTGTCCGAAGGACAGCAGACCCGCGTAGCCGAGCACAAGGTTGAAGGCCGCGGCGAACAGCACAAAGCAAAGGATCTTGATCAGGAAGAGCGGATAGACTGCCAGCGGCGCGATCAGCATGATCGCCACAACGGCGAGCAGCAGGATGCGTCCGATCAATTGGCTATGACCGGAGGTGGCAGCCGCGTTGGAAAGGGTTGCGCTTTTCATGTCATGCCTCCCGGCTGAACAGGCCGGCTGGCCGGATGAGGATCACGAGCACCATCACGACGAAGACCGCAATCGAGGAGGCTGCCGGATAGAATGTCTTGGTGAGGCCTTCGATGACACCAAGACCGAGCGCGGTGACGATCGCACCGCCGATCGACCCCATTCCGCCGATGACGACGACCGCGAAGACGGTGATGATGATGCTCGAGCCCATGCCGGGACTGACCTGATAGAGAGGTGCTGCAAGCGCGCCGGCAAAGCCAGCGAGCCCGACGCAGAATGCATAAGTCAGCGTCAGCATGAGCGGCACGTTGATGCCGAAAGCCTGAACCAGGGAGGGGTTTTCGGTCGCTGCCCGCAGATACGCGCCCAGCTTGGTCTTCTCGATCGCCATCCAGGTGAGCAGGCAGATAATGAGTGAGATCACGATCACCCACGCGCGGTACATGGGCAGAAACATGAAGCCGAGATTGATGCCGCCCGTCAGCGCCGCGGGAACCGGATAGGGCTTTCCTGCTGCGCCAAAGACGTGTCGGAACAGCCCTTCCAGCATCAGTGCAATGCCGAATGTCAAGAGGAGACTATAGAGATGGTCCATGCGATAAAGCCGTTTCAGAAACAGCTTTTCAACCACAGCGCCGGCGAACCCGACCAGTACGGGGGCCGCGAGGAGCGTTCCCCAATACCCAAGACCAAGTGTCGACAGCAGGTACCAGGCGACGAAGCCGCCCAACATGTAAAAAGCGCCATGCGCGAAATTGATGACGCTAAGCATGCCGAAGATGATCGCCAGCCCGAGGCTGAGGAGCGCATAGAATGAGCCGTTGATTAGTCCGAGCAGCAATTGGCCGAGGAGAACGGGTATCGGCACCCCGAGAAAATCTGTCATCTGATTTTGACCTGTTGAAGCGTACGCATGGCAATCATACCCCCAGATACCGGTTCAGCCGGTCCATGTTGGCGTCGAGCGCATCATTGGAAATCTCGTCAACGACCTTTCCCTGGTCGAGGACGAAGTGCCGGTCGGCGACGGAGGCTGCAAAGCGCAGGTTCTGTTCGACGAGAATGATGGTCATGCCGCGATCCTTGAGGATGCGGAGCGCCGCTCCGATCTCCTCAACGATGACGGGTGCGATGCCTTCGGTCGGCTCGTCGAGCAGGATGAAATCGGCGCCGGTGCGCAGGATACGGCCAATCGCCAACATCTGCTGTTCGCCGCCGGAAAGCCGCGTGCCGGGCGTGGTGTCGCGGCCCTTAAGGTTGGGGAAGAGGCTGTAGATTTCCTCGACGCTCATTCCGCCCGATTGCCAGGCGGGTGGAAACATCAGATTTTCAAGGACGTTCAGCGTCGAGAAGATGCCGCGCTCCTCCGGAACATAGCCGATGCCGAGCCGGGCGACCCTGTGCGCCGGCGTTCGCAAGAGATCGACGCCTTTATAGGTGCTGCTGCCGGCCCGTTTGCTGACGACGCCGATCAAGCTGCGCAGGGTGGTGGTCTTGCCGGCGCCGTTGCGGCCGATCAGGGTGACGACCTCGCCCTTCCTGACGTTGAATTCCACGCCGTGAAGGACGTGGCTTTCGCCATACCAGGCCTGAAGATTGGTGACGTCTAGAAGTGTTTCAGACATGGGCTCCTCCCATATAGGCCTTGCGAACCTCGCTGTTCGTGGAGACGTCGGCATAGGCGCCCTCGGCAATGACCTCCCCGCGGCGCAGCACTGTGATCGTGTCGGAAAGATCGGCGACGACGCCAAGATTGTGCTCGACCATCAGCACAGTGCGACCCGTGCCGACGCGGCGGATCAGTGCTGCCGTCCTGCCGATGTCTTCTGTGCCCATCCCGGCCATAGGCTCGTCGAGCAAAAGCACGTCCGGCTCGAGCGCCAGTGTGGTCGCCAGTTCCAGCGCACGCTTGCGTCCGTACGAAAGCTCGCTGGCTTTTGTTTGCGCCTTTTCCGCAAGGCCGACGCTTTCAAGGAGCGCCATCGCCTCCTCGTCGAAGCGTTTCAGACACTGGTTGGACTTCCAGAATGAAAAGGTTTCTCGCTCGCGGGCC
Organism: Agrobacterium sp. CNPSo 2736; assembly: GCF_004005385.1. Taxonomy (NCBI): domain Bacteria; kingdom Pseudomonadati; phylum Pseudomonadota; class Alphaproteobacteria; order Hyphomicrobiales; family Rhizobiaceae; genus Agrobacterium; species Agrobacterium sp. CNPSo 2736. The sequence goes on from NZ_RZTX01000010.1 coordinate 39,729, forward strand.
TGCAGCGCCACTCGCACGTTTTCCTGTGCGCTCAGGTGCGGGAAGACCGACGAGATCTGAAACGATCGCACGAGGCCGAGCCGCGCGATGTCGGCCGGCGCCATTTGCGTGATGTCGCGACCCTTGAAGAAAATCTGGCCGGAACTCGGTGAAAGAAACTTGGTCAGCAGATTGAACAGCGTGCTCTTCCCGGCGCCGTTAGGGCCGATCAGGGCGTGGATCGTTCCGGGTCGAATCTGGATGTCGACATTGTTGACGGCGATGAAGCCGCCAAACGAGCGCGTCAAGTTGCGCGCCTCGATGATGGGTACGTTCTCCGGCACGAGTCCTCCCTACCGGCTCGATTTTCTCCTCCGGTGGCGTCGGGTGATGATCGCCACGTGCCTCTCCTCACAAAAGGCAGTTTTAGAAAAACACACAAAGTCTAATAATGCAAGCTTGCATGACGGTAAAAACTCTGCTTATCTTATTTAGGCATCTTGGTGCAGCGCATTATAACGTTGGCTCACAATCGGCCATAAGTATGATAGCGCAAGTTTAACGTCGGCGCTTGAGGAGGAGTTTCGGTGCCGCATCTGGGAGGATGAATTGATGAAGCATCTGCGAATTTTGCTGTCGTGTACGGCCGCTTTCACCGCTATGGGGATGAGTGCCCAAGCCCAGGATTCGGGGCCGATCCGGATCGGCGTCCTGACCGATGTCAGCGGTCAGTTCTCGCATGAGGCAGGCGAGGGGGCGATCGCTGCGGTGAAGATGGCCGTTGAGGATTTCGGCGGCAAGGTCCTCGACCGTCCGCTGGAAGTGGTCGTAGCAGACCACCAGAACAAGCCGGAGGTCGCCGTCTCCACCGCCCGCGAGTGGTACGAGTCGCAAGGCGTGACGATGATCAACAACCTGATCAATTCCGGAATCGCGCTGGCTGTCACACAGGTTGCCAAGGACGAGGACAAGATCGCGATCGTCAACGGCTCCGGTTCGTCACGTTTAACGAACGACGGCTGCACGCCAAACAGCATCCATTACTCGTACGATACCTATGCGCTGGCAAATGGCACGGCTAACGAACTGATCCGGGAAGGCAAGAAGAACTGGTACTTCCTGACTGCCGACTATGCCTTCGGCCATGCGCTGGAAGCGGATGCGAGCCAGATTGTCAAAACGAACGGGGGCACTGTTTCCGGTGCTGTCCGCTACCCCATCGAGACCTCCGACCATAGCGCCTTCATGCTGCAGGCGCAGGCGTCGCCCGCCGATGTCGTTGCGATGGCAGGGTCCGGAACGACTTTTGTCAACGCGGTCAAATCCGCCGCCGAGTTCGGTCTCGCGTCCTCGGGCAAAACCGTTGCCGGCCTGCTCGTCTGGGATACTGACGTCCATTCGCTGGGACTTGATACCGCGCAGGGCATGATCCTGACCAACGCCTTCTACTGGGATCGCGACGAAGAGACCCGGGCATTCGCCAAAAAGTTCGAGGCGCGGGTAGGGCGTCCGCCGCATATGGGCGACGCGGGCGACTACTCCTCGACGATGCATTACTTGCAGGCTGTGAAGGCCGCCGGCACGACTGACACGAAGCAGGTCATGGCGAAGATGAAGGAAACACCCGTCAATGACTTCTTCGCCAAGGACGGCAAAATCCGCGAGGACGGTCGCATGGTGCATGACATGTATGTCTACCAGGTCAAGACGCCCGCTGAATCGAAGGGCGAATGGGACCTTCTGAAGCTTGTCACCACCATTCCAGGCGACCAGGCCTTCCGTCCTCTCTCCGAAAGCCAGTGCCCGCTGGTTAAGAAGTGATCCAGAGAAGCGCCCGGCTCTCCCGCGCCGGGCGCACCCTAAACGCTGAACGCGGTCGCGGTCGGCAGGAAGAGACGAGCAGGCATGACTGACATTAAGGTCGAGAAAACGGATGGTGTCGCCATCGTTACACTGAACAGGCCCAACCAGCGCAATGCCGTGACCTATGCGATGTGGTGCGAGCTTGCCGAGCGGTTCCGCGCATTCGACAAGGATGCGGATGTCCGCGCCATTCTGCTGACCGGGGCGGGCGCGGACTTCTCCGCCGGCGCCGACATCAGCGAGTTCGATGCGGTAAGGGACGGCGCTGAGGAAAGTACGCGTTACGAAGTCGCCGTCGACGCTGCGGGCGATGCCATTTACGACGTTTCGAAACCCACTATCGCGGTGTTGCGTGGATATTGCCTCGGTGGTGCAGCACATTTGGCCATGTCTTGCGATTTCCGGATTGCGGAAGAAAGCGCTGTGTTCGGCATTCCGGCGGCCCGGTTGTCGATCATCTATGGCGTCTCTGCGACACGCAAGCTGTTCTCGCTCGTTGGTGTCACGGAGGCGAAGCGAATTCTCTATTCGGCTAACCGTTTTACCGCCGCTCAGGCGCTTGGCAACGGCTTCATCGACGAGCTGGCGGATGATGCCACGGCGGCAGCCTCGGAGCGCGCCAATGCGATGGTCGCGAATGCGCCCCTGACGATCAAGGGCGCGAAGTTCATCCTCAATGGCTGTGCCCGGGGTGATCTCGACCGCACCGAAGCTGAAGGGCTGATCGACCAGGCGAGTTCCAGCGAGGACTACGCCGAAGGACGCAAAGCCTTCGCCGAAAAGCGGTCGCCACGATTTATGGGCCGCTGACGGCCAGGTTTCAACCAACCCCTCAATCCGCTGCACAGGCAGCATCCCACCCCAAGGAGACATTCAATGGAGACCAATCTCAAGGGCAAGGTAGCGCTCGTCACGGGCGGCGGCCGCGATGTCGGCGGCGATATCGCGCGTGCTCTTGCGGCCGAAGGCGCCATCGTTGCGGTAAACTACGCCCGGTCGAAAGACGAGGCCCAAGCGGTCGTGCAATTAATCGAGGCAGGCGGCGGCAAGGCGAAGGCGTATCAGGCCGATATCAGCGATAATGCTCAGGTCAAGACGATGGTCGCCGCGATCAAGTCGGACTTCGGAACGGTTGACATTCTCGTCAACAATGCCGGCTACGTCAAATACCAGCGCTTTGTGGATTCGACGCCGGACGAATGGAAAAAGCAGATCGATGTGTGCCTCTATGGCGCGATCAATTGCTGCCACGAGGTGGCACCTTTGATGATCGCCCAGAACTCGGGCAGGATCATCAATCTCGTCGGTGATAGCTCCCGCATCGGCGAAGCCAACCTTGCTCTGGCGGCGGCAGCGCGTGGCGGCACGATCGCGCTCGGCAAGTCGCTCGCTCGTGAATTCGGCCGCAACAACATTACCGTCAACACGGTCTCGCTCGGTCTTATCGAGACCTCCCACTCCGATCCGGAATTCCTCGAGAAGAACCGGGAGAAGATCGTCAAGGCCTATCCGCTGCGCCGCATCGGCAAGCCGGATGACGTGGCGCCCATGGTAACGTTCCTTGCCGCTGGCGCATCGTCTTGGGTGACGGGTCAGGTGATCAGTGTCAACGGCGGCTTTTGCATGGTCTAACCGGAGGATTGGGAGGAGCCAACATGATACACTTTGATCTGATCGCGCCCGTCGGAGAGATCCTTCGACGGAATGCCCGCCTGTACCCGGAAAAGATCGCCTTCGAAGATCGGAGACGGGCGGTTACCTATCCTGAACTCAACAAGGAGACGGAGGCTCTTGCCTCGCAGATTGTTGCATCGGAATTCCAGAAGGGGGAGGCCGTCGCGATCTTGCTGCCGAACTCGGTCAACTGGGTGGTCGCCTGCCTTGCCGTCGTGCGCGCCGGCGGTATCTCAGTCCCGGTCAGCATTGAATCCACCGAAGCCGAGCTTGCCTATCGCATCACTGATGCCGGATGCACGGTGATCGTTAGCCTCGCCGAAAAGCGATCGATGGTCGACGCGGTGCTGTCGCGCCTCGATCGCCCTGTCACGTTGGTTGAGGCTGATCCCGCCTCAGGATTTGAAACAGTGACGCAGATGCGACCAGCCGGTTTCGAAGACGATGCGGATGTCGATCGTGCCGCCTACATTGTCTATACGTCGGGAACGACCGGCCAGCCGAAGGGCGTACTTCTTTCGACACGGTCGATGCTCTGGGTTACCGCCGCCTGCTGGGCGCCGATTGCGGGCATGAACGAGAACGATGTTGTCCTCAATACGCTGCCCCTATACCATTCCTACGCGCTGAACATCGCAGTGCTGTCGATCATCGCGACCGGCGCCAGCGAATACATCATGGAGAAATTCTCCACGACGCAGGCGACAGAACTCCTCCGGACAGGCCGCTTCACGTTCATGCCCGGCGTTCCGACCGTCTTCCACTATTTTCTCTCCGCCTGCCAGGCGAGCGGCGAGAAGCTGCTGTCATCGGTGCGGCTCTGCGTGTCGGCCGGCGCCATCCTGCCTGGTACGCTGAACAACGACTTTGAGCAGTTTTTCGGCGTTTCCCTGCTCGACGGTTACGGGATTACCGAGACGTCGACCATGGTGACCATGAATTGGCCCGGCCGTTGGCGTCTGCCCGGTTCCTGCGGTCTGCCTGTTCCGGGGCTGGCGGTCCGGCTTGTCGATCCGAAGACCGGCCTCGACGTTCCGGCCGGTGTGGAAGGCGAATTGATCTGCAAGGGGCCGAACCTGATGCAGGGTTATCACAACAAGCCCCAGGAGACGCAGAAGGCGATTGTCGATGGCTGGTACCGCACTGGCGATCTCGCCAGGTCCGATCCCAACGGCTTCCTGACGATCACCGGCCGCCTGAAGGAACTGATTATTCGCGGCGGACAGAATATAGCACCGGCCGAGGTCGAGGAAACGATCTTGCTCGACCACGCGGTGTTGGATTGCGCCGTCATCGGCATGCCGCACACGATGCTGGGCGAGGTTCCGGTCGCCTGCATCGTTCTCAGGGACGCCGATGCCTTCGACCAGGCGGCGCTTCTCAGTCACTGCAAGGAGCGGCTGTCCGCCTACAAGGTACCCGACCGCATCTATGTCGTCCAGGAGATACCCCGGACGGGATCGGGCAAGATATTGCGCGTGAAGCTGCGCGAGAGCCTGCCCGTCGCCTGAAGGACATGACTAAGGAGAATTGCAATGAACCCGTTCATCTTCAACACGACCGCGCAGATCGTTTTCCGGCCAGGCGCTGCAGCTGAGATCGGCGATATCGTCAAGGCGAAGCTCGGACAGCGCATCCTCTTCGTGACCGATCCGGGGTTGCGGAAACTCGGACTGTGCGATCCGGCGCTCGCCTCGCTTGCCACCTCGGGGATCGAGGCAACCGTATTCGACAGCGTCGAGGCCGATCCGTCGCTTGCCACCGTGATGGCGGCGGTGGGTGCGGCCAAGACGGCAGGCGCGACCGGGATCATAGGCTTCGGTGGCGGGTCGTCTCTCGATGTCGCCAAGGTCGTGGCACTACTGTGCGGCTCTGGTGAAGATATCGACGGAGCGTGGGGCGTCGGCAATGCCAAGGGCCCCCGCTTGCCGCTGGTGCTCGTGCCGACTACCGCCGGAACCGGGTCGGAAGTCACTTCCGTCTCGATCATCACCGTCGGCGGCGACGAGAAGCGCGGCGTGTCGTCGCCGATTATCCTGCCCGATATCGCCATTCTTGACGCGGGCCTGACCGTCGGCCTTCCCGCCCATATCACCGCGGCCACCGGCATCGACGCCATGGTGCACGCGATCGAAGCCTATGCGTCGAAAAGCGCGAACAACAACCCACTTTCGAAGATATTGGCGAAGCAGGCACTCCAGCTTCTGGGTGCAAACATCGAGAAAGCTGTTTTCGACGGGAAGGACCTCAACGCCCGCGGCGCCATGCTTCTCGGATCGATGCTGGCTGGCCAGGCCTTTGCCAACTCTCCGGTTGCTGCCGTCCACGCGCTGGCCTACCCGATCGGCGGTACGTTCCATATCCCGCATGGCCTGTCCAACGCCCTCGTTTTGCCCCATGTCCTGCGGTTTAATGCCCCGGACGCGGCTTCCGTGTACGCTGAAATCGCGGCGGATGCGTTTCCGGAGCTTGCCGCGGAGCAGGGGGCACAGGGACGCTGCGCCGCTTTCATCAAGAAGCTTGCCGGTCTTTCCTTGAAGCTTGGATTGCAGTCACGTCTGCGTGATGTCGGCATCGGTGAAGAGCATCTGGGAGGCATGGCGAGCGACGCGATGAAGCAGACGCGCCTCCTCGTGAACAATCCGCGTGAAGTGAACGAAGCGGACGCGCTATCGATCTACAGGGCGGCCTGGTAATGGCGGAACGTGCAACCCCATCGAGCCGCGCTGTCTACAAGGTTTTCCGGAAGATCGGTCTGCGGTGGTCAGACAACGACACCTACGGTCATATGAACAACGTCGTGCATTACAGTCTGTTCGATACGGCGGTGAACGCCTACCTGATCGAGCATGATGTGCTCGACATCAAGGGCGGTGCAGAAGTGTTTCTGGTGGTTGAAACGGGCTGCCGCTACCATGCCGAAATGTCCTTCCCGGATCGCGTGACGGCGGGCATCCGTGTTGCGAAGCTTGGCAGTTCCTCTGTGCGTTACGAGATCGGACTGTTCCGCAATGACGAGGACGTGGCGGCTGCCGAAGGCTTCTTCATTCACGTAAACGTTGATCGGCTATCGCGTCGGCCCATTCCCTTTGGCGCCAAGGCAAGACGGCTGCTGGAGCCGCTTGTCATTCAACCTGATTAAAAAAGACAAGGAAACACCCATGGCAGTTCTCACTCTCAAGGATCGGTCGCTCCTGCGCGACAAGTGCTTCATCGGCGGCGAATGGCGTGATGCGGACGATAACCGGGTGATTGACGTCACCAACCCTGCCAACGGCTCCGTCGTTGCGACGGTCCCGCGGATGGGTGCCAGTGAAACGCGCCGGGCGATTGAAAGCGCCCAGGAGGCGCAGGCGGGATGGAAGGCGCTTTCTGGAAAGCAGCGTGCGGCCATCCTGCGGAAATGGTTTGATCTCCTGATCGATAACCAGGACGATCTGGCCGCCATCATGACGGCGGAACAGGGCAAGCCGCTTGCCGAAGCAAAAGGCGAGATCGCCTACGCAGCGTCGTATATCGAATGGTTCGGCGAAGAGGCGAAGCGGGTCTATGGCGACACCATTCCTGCGCCCACGTCCGACAAACGGATCGTCGTCATCAAGCAACCGATCGGCGTGTGCGCCGCAATCACGCCGTGGAATTTCCCGGCCGCTATGATCACCCGAAAGGTAGGGCCGGCGCTCGCCGCGGGCTGCACCACGGTCATAAAACCAGCCAGCCAGACACCGCTGTCAGCGCTGGCTCTTTGTGTGTTGGCCGAGCGCGCCGGCGTGCCGAAGGGCGTGCTCTCCTGCGTGACAGGGTCGGCGAGCGAGATCGGCGAGGAACTGACATCCAACCCGATCGTGCGCAAGCTCAGCTTCACCGGCTCGACGGAAATTGGCAAGGTCCTGATGGCGCAATGCGCGCAGACAGTGAAGCGGACGTCGATGGAGCTTGGTGGCAACGCGCCGTTCATCGTCTTTGACGATGCCGATGTCGAGGCGGCGGTCAAAGGCGCGATCGCCTCAAAATACAGGAATGCCGGACAGACCTGCGTTTGCGCCAACCGTTTCCTTGTCCAGTCCGGGATCCACGACGCTTTCGTGAAGCGGCTGGCCGAAGTCGTCTCCGTTCTCAAGGTCGGGAACGGTTTTGATGATGGCGTCCAGATCGGTCCTCTGATCGACGACAAGGCGGTCGCGAAAGTCGAGGAGCTGGTATCGGACGCCATCAGCCGCGGCGGACGCATTCTGACAGGAGGTCACCGGCACGCCCTCGGCCACAGCTTTTACGAGCCGACCGTCGTTGCCGACGCGTCTCCCGATGCTCAGATCTTCGCTGAAGAGATATTCGGGCCTGTTGCGCCAGTCTTCCGCTTCGACACAGAGGACGAAGCCATCCGGCTCGCCAACAACACGCAGTTTGGGCTGGCGGCCTATTTTTACGGCCACGACATCGCGCGTGTCTGGCGTGTTGCCGAGGCGCTCGAATACGGCATCGTCGGCATCAACGAGGGTCTTATCTCGACCGAGGTCGCTCCCTTCGGCGGCGTAAAGGAAAGCGGCAATGGTCGCGAGGGATCGAAGTACGGCATGGATGATTACCTCGAGATCAAATATATGTGCATGGGGGTTTCGCGATGATCAATCTGGTCCTCATTGGCCCACCCGGAGCGGGGAAAGGAACGCAGGCCGAGCGTCTCGTGCGGGAATATGGGCTCATTCATATCTCTACTGGCGACCTGCTGCGCGAGGCGATCAGGGCAGAGACGTTGCTCGGCCGCGAGGCCAGGGCGGCTGTCGACAGCGGGGCACTCGTCCCGGATGAAGTTGTAATCGGCCTCGTTGAGGAACGTTTGTCCGATAAAAGACCGGACCAGGGCTTTATCCTGGACGGTTTTCCGAGAACGGTCGGGCAGGCCGAGGCGCTCGAGCGTCTACTCTATAGTTTGAACAGCCCGCTCGATCACGTCATCATATTCGATATCCCGATCGGCTTTCTCGAGGAGCGAATTGCGAAGAGAGCCGAACAGTCGCGGGCCACCGGGACCTCAACGCGGACTGATGATAATGTGAACGTGTTGAAAAAAAGGGTCGAAGAATTTGCTCGCGCAACAGCGGCGCTGACGCCGTTCTATGATCATCGCCAGTTGCTTCGTCGTATTGACGCTGCAGCCGGCATTGACGAGGTCGCCGCTGAAATCAGCAGTTTATTGAGACGGTGATCGAAGTCAGGTCCAGAACTTCTGACCTGTGTTAACGGGAGGTCACGAATGAGCCTGCATGATTTTGGTGAGGACGAAGTGGTTTTGCCGACGGTTGCGCTCGCGACGGACGAACCGGTCGAAATCCTCCGTTACGCGTACGACTCTTTTCGTGCGGGCATTCCCGTTGCCTTGGTAACTCTGGTTGAGGTTCGTGGCGGCGCGGCGCGCGCGATCGGAGCGCAGATGGCAGTGCGGGGAGACGGCCGCTACTGCGGCTTCGTTTCCGGCGGCTGTACCGAGGCGGCGGTGGCAGCGGAAGCTATCCAGGCTTTGCGTAAGGGGCATGATCGTTTTTTGCGGCTTGGAGAAGGTTCGCCTTTCTTCGATATCGTGCTCCCATGCGGGGGAGGGATCACCCTTTCAATTCACATCCTCAAGAAGGCAGACCCGTTGGGCGAGGTGCTATCAAATCTGGCCTCCCGGCGCCCCGCCACGCTTCGGTACACGCCCGGATCGGAATCAATGGAGTTCGGCGAAGAGGGTAGTCGGAGCCAAGCTGGGTGGTTCGACGGAACGTTTACTACACATTATCAACCGCGCATTCGTGTTCTGCTGTGTGGCCGATCCGTCGAGTTGACGATCACCGCCGCGGTGGCGAGGGCGGCTGGTTACGAAGTCGACCAGATCGATCTGGCCGTTGATAGCAGCGCGTTCGCTTCGAGGATTGACCAGTTTTCCGCTGTCGCGCTGTTATTCCACGACCTCGACCGGGAATTGCCATTACTTCAGGCCGCGTTGCGCTCAAACCCGTTCTACATCGGGGCTCTCGGGAGCAGACGAACCCACGAGAAACGGATCGCTTTGCTTCGCGAGCATGGCTTTGAAGATACGGATATTGCGAGGATCAAGGCGCCGATCGGCATTTTCGACAAAGCAAGGGATGCTTCGTCTATAGCGCTTTCCGTTGTCGCCGATATCGCTGCGGCCAGGTCTTGCGGTCAACAGGCGCCCGATTTCGGATAGCATTCGTTGCCCGGCCCCGGCCATGCATGGTTTGAGTATGTGTTCGAAATAACGTGCGTCATTGAATAGGTTTCGGGTTGGTCGCCGTCGCGACCACCTGACAGAGCTATAAAGTTACGCGTTCAGTGTTCCACCTGCTGCGCGTACTGCTTCAGGTGTATCTACGTCCAGGAGCGCCGCTTGGCCGATTTCTACATAAACGACCGGAAGGCCGGACGCTTCGATAACTTGTCGAGCTCCCACGTCGCCCTCCAACTGCTCCACGGCTTCGAATAACGTTTTTGGGAGTATTACGGGATTTCCCTGCTTACCGTCCCCCATTGCGCGAACCACAACGTCACCATCGGTGGAGCGGAAGGCAGCAATAAGTTGATCCAGATTGCCGCTTGTCAATCCCGGCATATCGGCGAGCATAACCAGGATGGCGTCCGCTCCTTGAGCTCTGCAGTGGGAGACCCCGGTAGCAAGCGAGGTTGCCATTCCCGACTCGTATAGCGGGTTTTCTACACACTCAACCTCAAGGCCGCCGAGGGCCGCTTCAATCTCAAGTCGGCGATGGCCTGTTATCACGACCACGGTGTCGGTGGTCGAACCGAGCGCGACTTGGGCGGAACGTCGTACGAGAGCAATACCGTCGAATTCTGCGAGTAACTTGGATGCCCCGATCATTCCCATCCGATTGGATCGTCCTGCCGCGAGCAAGACAACGAATATGAGGGGAGAGAAGGAACGTCCGTTGGGCGGCTGACTATGATCGCCTACGTCGGGCATTGGGCCTTCCTACTGAAACCCATCCGTGCATCCCAATGGCGCCAAGGGCATCGGTTTGACACAACGGGCTACGTTGGTAACTCGCCAAAATCACTTAAGTACCAAACAATTGCCGCAGTTCTAGGCCGCTGTCAAATCGTTGCGGGACTGGAAAACATTGGTTTCTGCTGCCCTGATGGAAAAAAGGGTTGGCGCGTCTGCCGAAAAACTTGCGACCGGCGCACCGGAGACCATATCGAATGAGGCGAGGCAGAATTTCGAGATCATGAAGCGCCTGCTCCAGAGTATCAAGGGCGATATTCGCAAGCGCCCTCCGGCTCGCTCCAGCGGTAAAAAAAGCATCGAAAGGGAGCATCCAAACATGAGAACTGATGGAGTTGTCTGAGAGCAGCTTTCCAGGCTTCGCCGAAGCCATGCTCCGGTTCTACACAGCCTACAAGGAGGAGCAGTTCGCCCTTACCGATCAGCGGCAGGTCGCGATCGGCCGAGGGAGTGACGAGGGGTCAGATCTCGTTGCGGACGTGCGGCGGTTTCTGGCCGCAAGGCGAAACTGTTTCCCTGGCCTCGACGCGGCCCCCGAAAAGCTGGCAGGCGCGGTGGACACCTTAGGCGGTCTTCCGAGTTATTTCATGCAGCGGCACACGCTTCGTGTCCGACGAATTCCAGTGGAGATCATGTCAGGCTCGACCGGCACCGGCGCGAAGTACTGCTCGACGATTGCCTGGACACGGCAAGCCAGAATTTCCAGCTCGCGCAGCAACTCGCCTACGTCGAATTCGATGAGGAGATTCGCAAACTAGTTCAGGAGGGCAGTTTCGCAACGGAAAGCGCGCGACGTTTGGCCCGCCGGGCGCTTGCTGGTTATTTCGCCGCGGGGGTGGTCATGCCCTACAAGCCTTTTGCCAAAGCGGTCGAGGCGCGCCGCTACGACGTTGAGGCGATCGCCCGTTAATTCGGAACCAGTTTCGAACAGACTGCTCATCGGCTGACAACGCTGCAAAAGCCCGGCCAGGACGCATCCCGTTCTTCTTTATCCGGGTAGTTGCTGCAGGCAATGTTTCCAAACGTCTCGACAGCGCCAATTTCCCGTTTGCCCGGCACGGCGGCGGATGCCCGGTGTGAAGCTTGCACCAGGTCTTTTCAACGCCGAGAACAGTAGTGAAGCAGTGGCTCTAGCTGCCAGACGGCCAGCAGTTTTTCTCAATCGCTAGAACGGTCAGCTCTGGAGGAGGACCTTTGTGCTCCCGAAGGTAGATCGGGCCGTGGCATTGGTTTGTGAAGTAAAGCATGCCGAGCGCCCCGTCTATTATCGTCAGCCCGTCACGCCGACACCAATTGGAATTACCTGTCGCCTCTGTCAGCGCGATGATTGCAGACACCGATCGGAGCCGCCGATCGGCCGACGGATTCTGCCGGATTACTATCGTCGCACGGATGCGCCATTCGGGTTTTCCCACTAGCCGTGCTGCGACGGCTTTGGCTTGGTCAGGTCGGTCTGGTGTTGACCACCATTCTACCACAGCTGTTCCATAATTGAATTTCTGATTTCCGCGAATAGATTGATTCTAAATCATAAATCCTTATACTAGACTGGACGTCCTAGCGAGTCACTCTCGGTGGAACGTCATATTCCGTGGCGCTTCGGCTCCGAGCGCATGCTTCATTCGCATAACCGGAAGTTCCCACATCGACATGACGCCAAGGTCGCGCGCCAACTTCTACAAAGAATTTGGCCTATTGACACAATAGTAGTTTGACAGATTGTCTGATAATCTGTTTAATTCCTATCGCGGCCTGTTCCACGTGGGGAAGATCGCCAGACTTTCAAAACGCGCGTTGCATTTATCTGGTTGAGCGCGCGCTGGGCCATCCGAATGTCATACGCACCAGCGAGCCGCGTGTATAAGCGCAGAACTGTCCCGAAGGTGCCGTTCCTCAGGGACGCCCATGGGCGCCTCGATGGAAGTTCCAACTGTGGCGCTGCAAGACCAAGCCGACGCGGGCGCCAAAAACCGGGGTGACGCCGGACGTCGAAAAAGCCGATGGGTTCCGTCGATCATCTTTTCACGTCTTCGTGGCTGCCTGGGGTAGGGGAGGGGTGAGACAACGTGATTTGGAGATAGGTGTTTGGATTGCCTGTTGAAATATGATCGAGGTTCTGGATCTCACAATTTCCCACATGGGCCGTTTCCCGCGTGAAACCAGTATCGCAGACACACAATGCACGCGTGTCGACGCCAACGGACCGGTTTATCGAACGAGGGCAGACCGCCGCCGGCTCTGATGCTGGCAAAGTATGCGTGTTGGTGGGCGCGTCAAACCCGGTCGGTTTCTGTCTCGCGCAGTCTTTTCTCGAAACTGGCCACCGTGTCGCGGTAGGCGATCTCGATCCTTCAGACTTCAGTTCGTTAACCGCAGTCTCGGGCACGAATTTGTTTCCGGTTAAGGTCAATTTGAATAGGGACGTGTATGTCAATTCAATGGTCGATCAGGTCTACCTACGCTGGAGCAGGGTCGATATTCTTGTCAACATAGCCTTCCGTCGTCGTGAATACGCCGATCCGCTTTCCGCTACGGATCTTGGGCTTGAAGCCGTCTCCAATCTAGTAAGGGTGACAAGCGCTTTCGGCTCCCGTCTCCAGGGAGAAGAGCTCGCCGTCGTCAACATCGCGTGGTTTGACGAGAAGTCGCTGCTAGAAGCAGACCGCGGGGCCGTGCTCCAAGCTGCCCTACGAACCACGACGAGTGCGATGGCAAAGAAGTATTTCGACTCGGGGCTTCGAATAAACGCCGTTCATACCAGAAATGCGCGTTCTACACCCTGCGTCCAAAGTGAGACGCTTAGGACACTTATTCAAGCTGTCCAATTCCTCGCAAGTCCGGAGCTGTCTGGAAAGCTCACGGGGAACGTCTTGGACATCGACCTGAATCCCGACGATAGTCCTTTCCGCGGATAATCCGCGACTATATTAACATTGCGCTAAGGTTGATAGCTGGTGCGTCAATTCGACGTGGAAATCCTAACAAGATGTAAAGCATTTAGCATCTCCGCATTCGAACATTCTTCCTCTTCGTTTAGTTCGAATAACTAAAACTCCAGAAACGGGTGGCAGTGCCCGCTTTAGTCATCTGGAGGTTTTATGTTCGTCGATCGCTTGCTATCCGCTTTCAGCATCAGAGCGAAAGTCCTATTAGTACTGGTGCCGCTGGTCATGATACTGGCAGCCGTCGGCGTCGTGAGCCTGCAGGCGACCGGATTGTTGCAATCTCGCCTACGCCTATCGAGCGAAGTTCTTGAGACTTTGAGCGGATTTCGGGAAGTCTCTGAGAGCATGAACCGGTTTCTGGCGCAGAGTTCGACGGAGAACCGTGATGAGGCCCTGGCAAGTCTAAGCGGGCAGGGCGCCAAGATGCTGTCGCTTCAGAAGGCCGCCGCTGACGTCGGTAGTGACACTCGTGCTCTTGAAAGCAGTGGGTCCGCGATGTCTGCTATTTCTGACAGCATGGACCGCATGTGGTCCCTGCACAACGATGAGCTGTCCATTCGTCGTGACGTTGCCGCGAGCTTGACAGAGATCAAGCAGGTCGCGGCCGATCTGAAGCTGGCCGCGGTTAAAGTCCGTGCGCAGGTCCGCAACCAGGAGAACTCTGGCAAAACGATGCTCAGAGAGGCTACCCGCTCGATCGACACGGCGGCAATCATGCAGCGGTTGTCGGAAAATTTAGTGAACCTGCCGGCCAGCGCGATACAAACCCCCGAGGCACTGCAACAGGCGCTCATGATCAAGAAGGCGATGAAAACTGTCAAGCGCGTCGTTGCAACGGGCAATGACGGACAAGCCGTCGCAAACCTGGAACAGGCAATCTCCAGGGTCGTCGCTACTTCCGGGCTGGATAGCGCTTTCCTTCACAGCCTTGGGATGGACCTTAGTGCGTTTGCGCCGCGACTGCGAAATGACGCCATACAGCATATGATCGAGGGAACCCATGCAGTTAGAGCCTTGGATAAGCCATTGGCGGAATCGGAGACGCTCGTTGCGGCAGTGGCATCGGTAGGCCAGGATGCCGATTCGATTGAGATTGAGATAAACAACCTTTTGCGGGCGGCCAGCACGGAAAACCATCAGCGGCTCGTTGAGCAACTTACGAAACTGACGCGTGACACCGTAGCGGTTGGTGGCGTGGCTGGTTCATTGGCAGACTTCCTCAAAATGGAGAAGATCCTGTACTCACAGGGGGATGCCATCGAACAGAATACCGAGAAGTTGGTCAAGATCGCGGAAGGTCGGCAGGCGCAGTACGCAGAGGCGGACAAAACCGTCCAGTCGATATGGAAAAATCTCGTGTCGTTCGCGTCGACACAGGAACATGACGCTCACCGGGAAAGCGATTTCGCCCGACTGTTGTCCGCAGCTGCTACCGTCTCGGGTGTCTTGGTCGCCCTCTTGGCTGGAGCCGGCCTGATGGCGACATTGCGCACGCCAATCGCACGGATCGCAAGGCGCATGCAGGGGCTAGCAACCGGCGATCTTCAGTCAGACATCGTTGGCTGCCAGCGGAAAGACGAAATCGGCGATATGGCTCGAGCGCTTGAAGTTTTTCGCGGAAATGCGGTCTCCAAGCTCGAAGTTGAAGCACGTGCGCAAAACGACCGGAAAACGGCTGATCAGGAGCGGACGGATCGTGAGTATGAACGCGCTCAGCTTGAGAAAGAAGTGTCCAGCGCTGTGCAAACACTCGGGGAGGCACTGTCTCGATTGGCGAGGGGAGACATCTCGCAGACCATCGACCGCCACTTCCATCCCAATCTCGAGCAACTGCGGCGTGACTTCAACCACTCACTGTCCGTCCTCAGAGATACCGTGTCCCATATCGACGAAAACACACAGCAAATCAAATGGGGAACCAACGAACTTTTCAAAGCCTCCGATGATTTGTCACGCCGGACTGAACGACAAGCCGCTTCTCTCGAAGAAACCGCCGCAGCCGTTGAGCAGGTGACTGCGACGGTGAGGAATTCCTCGGAGAATGCCTGTGAGACACAAGCGTTTGTTTCCGCAGTCAAGGAACATGCAGCGGGCGCGGCCATTGTTGTGACTGATGCTATAAGCGCCATGGGGCGAATTCAGGATGCATCTTACAAGATCGGTCAGATCATAGGATTGATCGACACGATTGCATTCCAGACGAACTTGCTTGCTCTGAATGCCGGGGTTGAAGCAGCGCGTGCCGGCGATGCTGGAAAAGGGTTCGCGGTCGTTGCACAAGAAGTACGCGAGCTTGCCCAAAGGTCGTCAGCCGCAGCGCTTGAGATTCGGCAGTTGATTTCAGAATCTTCGTCAGAGGTGGCCGTCGGCTCCGATTACGTCGGCAAGACCGGGGAGGCTCTGCACAGTATAGCGGCATCCATCCTGCAGATTTCTGATCGCATCGACCAAATCGTGAGTTCCAGCCGCGAACAAGCGACTTCGCTGGCCGAGATCAATAACAACGTCAATGTTCTTGAACAGGGGACGCAACAGAATGCAGCCATGGCTGAGCAGACAAACGCTGCAACAAAGACGCTTTCTGATCAGACTGTCGAACTCAGCGAACGGCTTGCTGGGTTCAAGCTATCAGATGACAGGCCGGCTCATCGGGTAGGTCTCGCTGCTTAAGGCAGGCGTAGTCAAGTTCGAAGCATTCCGATGGCGGGCCATGCCGCCCTCGATCGAATGAAAGTCACATGCCCCAGCGCACGATTTCGCTTCGATGCGCCGGTCCCCCTCCTGGTAGTTCTTTGTCGTTCTCCGTCGCGCAGGATTCAGCACGGCCCGGGCTAACCTTAAGACAACGAAACTATCTTCCAGTGCTCAGACTTTGAAAGGTGTCTATCCGTGCGCGTACGTGAGTTAATTATTGGATTTTTTCTCGCCGCAACCCTGACCATCCCGCTAGCGGCGAAGGCTGGCGGGCTCAGCGAACTGCCGCGGGAGGAGCGGAAGACCTACGAGTTATTGGACCCTCGGTTGCCCGCGGGAGAGTCTGTGTTTCGGAATTTCAGAGCAAAGCGAGCGCCACCGTGGAAAATTGGTTACGCCTCAAGCTACGCTGATAACACATGGCGTGCGAACGTCCTTGATGAATTTACAAACAAGCTTCTGCCGACTTTCAAGAAGGCTGGGCTGGTATCCGAGATCGTCGTTACGCAGTCCAATCTCGATGATAGCGCCCAGATGAGCCAAATGCGGCAGATGGTAGATGATGGCGTCGACGCCATAATCATATGCTGCTCCAACCTTACAGCGCTCAACCCGACAATAGAATACGCCTATTCGAAAGGCGTGCCTGTCATCTCATACTCCGGTTATGTGACGTCGCCATTCGCAATCAATGCGACAGAGAATAACATGCAAGGCGGTTTTGAGGCGTCAAAGTGGTTGGCTGAAGAGATCGAAGGCAGCGGCAATGTGCTGCTTGTGTCCGGAATCAGTGGCTTCGCCTCCTCAGACAGCTTCCAAGTCGGCGCCACAAAAGCTTTGGAGTACTATCCAGAGATCAACGTCGTCGGACAGGTTGACGGGAAATGGACAGACAGCGTAGCACAATCTGAAGTGCAGAAATTCCTTGCCGCTAACCCGGGCCGAATTGATGGTATTATTGTTCAGTCGGGAGCCGAATCTGGCGTGATCGACGCCGTCCGCCAATCTGGGCGCGAGATAGTGCCGATCGTGCTTGGCGGAGAGGCTTCGGCATCATGCTACTGGCGTAAGAATCCAGAATTCGTGAGCAGGAGCTTCCACTTCTGGCCGCCGCGCTCCGAGGCTCGTTTCGTATGGGACGTGATGATGCGCACTCTGGAGGGCCAAGGTCCGAAGATACAGTCCATACTGCGACCGGCGATTCCTTACACGATTGATGATGTAAAAGTGGATATACCAGCTGATTGCGATCCTAATAGTGAAGACTGGCTCGAACCGAAGGATGCAGCCTGGTGGACTGCTGACGCTGCCGCTAAATATTTCGACAATCCAGCAGATCCGCTTTCTTGGAAACCAACCAACTGATCTTGCATGCTGTATAGTCGGTGAAACGCTACCCCGCCCGACCTACGGCGGGGTTGACGACGTGGGGAATGCCGCTGGTCGCGTCGGAAGGGATTTCAGAAACGATACGGTTCCAACGGAGCAACGTAAGCGCGATTTTCCATGCACGTTGACGGAGGCGGCATCCCCGAACCGTCTGTTTTTGCGAAGCGATATCGGCTCTATCAGTCGGCGGAGGTTTTGGAGAAGTTTGACGGCAGCAGGTCGCTAATGTCGGCCGGTTCCTCGCGCTGAGGCAACTCAGTAAGCACGTGGCGCAGCCAGGTGAGTGGGTCAACGCCACAGGCGCGGCATGTCAGCATCAGACTGTAGATCACAGCGCTGGCCCTGGCTCCGTCAGCGGTATCGCTGAACAGCCACGATTTTCTTCCAGTCGCAAATACTCTGATGTCGCGTTCCAGAATGTTGTTATCGATCGGCATCCTGCCGTCGCTGATGTAGCGCATCAGATAATCCCATTGGTTCAAGGTGTATGAGACGGCATCGCCTAGCTTGGTATCCGGCACGACCTTTGGCGCGATATTGTCGAGCCATGACTTGAGTGCGCTCAGGACAGGCAAGCTGTGCTGTTGCCGGAAACGGCGAATGCAATCGGCCTGCGTTTCACCGGCTTCGGGCTTGTTGTCTCGCGCCTGCTTTTCAATCCGGTAGAGCTGCTCGAAGAACCGGAGCGCCTGTTCCGGCGGTCCGCCTCCATTCTTTCGGGTTTTGAGGGCCTCGACAAAGCGCCGCCGGGAATGAGCCATGCATCCGACATGGGTGGCACCATGCAATGTGCGCCAGGCTGCGTAGCCATCGCTCACCAATATGCCGCGATAGTCGCCGAGAAAGGTCTGCGGGTGAATCTGACCGCGGCCGGGCCGGTAGTCGAGAAGCACGATCGGCTCGTCACTGTCCTCGCTGCTGCGGTACGCCCACATGTAAGACGTGCTGGTGGCTTCCTTGTTTTTTCCTTCAGGACCTGAACCGTCGTCTCGTCGCCATGAATGAGGGGCTGCAACCTGAGCCGCATTCTCAGGGCATCATAGATGCGATGCAGATGCCTTTCGCTGGAACCGATCACCCAGTGAGCGAGAGCGCCTCGGCTAATCGGAACGCCGGCCCGCTCGAATGTCTGAGCCACGCGGTAGAGCGGTGTGCCATCGACGTATTTGTAGACGAGTGCGAAGGCCAGCGTCGAGACGGTGGCGATACTGCCCGGCAATGGTTGCGGCGGCATCGATGCGATCACGACAGGCGTGTTGATGCCAGTACGGTCACAATGGCGGCAAGCATACTTGAACCGCACATTCTGCAGGACCTTTGCCTTGACCTCGATATGGAGCTGCTCGGTAACGGCCTCGCCCATGCGATGCATTTGGCCATTGCAACAAGGGCAAGCTTTCTGATCGTCGGGAAGGTCGTATTCGATACGCTCGCGGGGCAGGTCTTCTGGCAGAGGTCTGCGGCCCCGCTTTTTACCCGCGGCGTTATCGACAGGCGGCAGGCCTGTATCCGGGAGATCGGCGACGTCGTCGCCATGATCAGGATTCTCTTCTGCGGCCTCTTCGGCTTCGTTGAAGAGGCGATCGACGTGCTTTTCGCTGCGGGGTGCAAACCGATGCAACCTTGCGAGCGCCAGTTCTTCTTCCAGCTTGACGACCCGCCGTGACAGCGCTTCCTTCTCGGCTTTGAGCGCAGCGATTTCGGCAGCATTTGCCGCCAACTGCGCCATCAGCGCTGCAACATCAGGTTCGCCGGCTCGGGTCATCCCAGTTTTGAATCTGAACCGCGTCGCCGCGTCAACAGATCAACACGCCACCTCAGCCAGCGATCTGATATTGCCGCACAGGATGGCGGATCATCGCATCGATATCGATCCCATCGAGAATCCAGTGTAGTTGCTCGGTCGTCAGTGTAACCACCGCCACCTCTCGGCGCGGCCACCGGAACTTGTCTTCCGTCAACCGTTTCAGGATCAGCACAAAGCCCGACCGATCGAAGAACAGCAGCTTCGCTCGGTCACGCCGGCGATTGCAGAAGGCAAATACCGCAGGGGCAAACGGGTCCAGCGCCATCGTCTCCTGGACCAGGACCGCAAGGCTGTTGATGCCAGCCCGGAAGTCGATCGGCTCCCCATGCAGGTAGACCTTGAGATCAGCGCCCAGTCTGAACATGACCCAACGCTCCGATTATCGCCGTCAATCCGCTGAGATCATTGCACTCCAGCGTCAGTTTCACACCGTTGGGCAGGGACGCGCTAACCTTTGCTGGAGAGGAAAGCGGGCCGTTCCTGACCATTCCCGGCAATCGCTCTTCGCGATCCGCGGCAGGCATTTCAATGTCGAACTCCCTGCCGGGGGCGGCGACCTGAACGGGGATAAACGCAGATGTCGAAGACGGAGATAACGGATGGGCCTGGGTTTGCTTCCTGATCCATTTCCAAACGAGGTTCGCATTGACCCCATGTTCTCGCGCAAGTTTCGATACCGATGCGCCGGGCTCAAGGCAGGCTGCAACAAGGTGATCCTTCGACCCTTGATCGAAGCGGCGTCTTCCGTTCCGACCGACCAGTCGTACCGCCAGTTTTTGACCTTCATCCATAACTTGGTGTCCACCTCTCTTAAGTGGACACCACATGCCAAAACTCACTCAATTGCAGAAGGTGGGGAGAAATTCGCGCTTACCTACAAATCTAGGGGCTATTCTCGCTGAGCTTCACCGCCAAACTGCATTCTTTGGAACTCAACCACTGCCCAACGTAGCCATTGATTTGCGGCACAATTAGAGCGCCAAGACAGCGCCCTCTTGCGTGACGGTTACACTCAAACGGATGTCGGTGGCCGAGAACCCAGCCATTACTGCAAATTCCCCTGCCTCTACGCGCCAGCGCCGCTCGGTCGTGTCGAAGAAGGCAAATGTTCGGGCGTCGAGAACGAAACTCATTTTTCGTTTCTCACCGGGTTCCAGGGCGCTTTTCGAGAAGGCCTTCAGTTCTTTCATCGGTTTGGGTACAGATGCTTCGACGTCCCCGACATAGATTTGCACCACTGCCGAACCCGGACGCTCGCCGATGTTGGTTAATCCCAATGTTACTGTCACCGCGCCAGCAGCATCCGGTAGCTCCACCGTAAGGTCCGACATTGCAAAGCTTGAATACCCGAGACCATGACCGAAGGGGAACAGCGGCTTAATGCCGTGGCGATCATAGTGCCGATAACCGACAAACGCACCTTCGTCATATCGCACATGGCCATCCTTGCCTGGATAGACCGCATCATCCTCGGTATGCGTGGGATTGTCGGCCCAGCGCGCTGGGAAGGTTTGCGCCAGTCGGCCCGACGGCTCGGCCTTGCCGAGGAGCACATCGGCGATCGCGTTGCCAGCCTCCTGTCCGGGATACCAGCATTGCAGTACCGCACGCGCACCGGAAAGCCAGGGCATTTCCACCGGTCCACCGGTTTGTAGTACGACAATCGTGTTCGGATTGGCCGCAATTACCGCCTCAACAAGGTGGTCTTGCAGACCCGGAAGTGCAATGCTGCGAAGATCGGAGCCCTCGGTATCCCAGTCACCCGTTCTGCCCACGAAGACTACTGCATGATCAGCCTTCGCGGCGACCGCTGCCGCCTCGGTAATCTCCGCTTCGGCCGAAAACCGGCCTATTCCTACCCGGATAGCGGCGATATAGAGGTTGACGTGATCGTGCCGAGTGTACTCGGCGACGACCTCGCAAGTACGGCCGGCTTCGAGCGTGATTTCACCCACCACCTCCTCGCAGCCTTCCTCGAAGAATGTGGTACCACGTGTCCAGGAAGCCCAAGCATCCACCACAAGCTTGCCGTCCACATAGACCCGGCCAAGCCCGGCCGAGGTTAGCCCAACAAGATGGACGCCGGCCTCCGAGGCCGTGAAGTGGGTGCGCATCCGAGCCGAAAAGCTGTGCGGATCGACCAGGCCCTCGGCTACGGGGGGCAACCAGACACCGAGGCTCGACGGTTCCTCGACAACCTTCACCGGCTCGCCGGCAAGTTCCCTTCCCTGGAAAAACTCGAAGGTTGTCGGGTTTTCGATCAACGGCTGAAACCGGTCATTGCTGCACCCCTGAGCGTAGACCAGGTTCTCCTCGCCCAGTGCTTCCACCAGCCCCCGCCACGGACTGACGACATAGTGCGGGTTCAACTGTGCCGAGCCGCCTCCCATGACCTGCGCGACCTTCGCATTGGGGCCGATGATGGCGACCGTACCTTGCTGAGCCAATGGCAGGATGCCGTCGTTCTGTAGCAGAACCGCGCTTTCCGCTCCCGCGCGCCTGATCAGTGCCCTGTGTTTCGGTCGATCAATGGCGTATTCCTTAAACTCGCGATGATCGTTGACAGCGCCGGTGCGTTCCATCAGGGTCAGAACATTGCGCACACAGGCGCGGATTGTCTCGACACTTACCTCGCCGCCTTCGACCGCAGCCAGAAGCTTGGGGCCGCGGTCGCGGGTCGGGCCAGGCATTTCCAGATCCAGCCCCGCATTCACGGTGGGTGCGGTCGAACGCGAGCCGAACCAGTCCGACATCACCACGCCGTCAAAACCCCAGTCACCGCGCAGAACCTCGTTCAACAGCCAGTGGCTTTCCGCCGTGTAAGTACCGTTTAGCTTATTATACGACGACATCACGGCCCAGACCTTTGCCCGCTTCACCGCCGCCTCAAAGGGTATTAGGTAGACTTCGCGCAGAGTGCGTTCATCGATATCTGAAGAGATGGTTGTACGTTCGATCTCGGACTCGTTGCCGGCGAAATGTTTTATCGTGGCACCGACTTTGTTGGACTGCAGACCTTCGATATAGCTGACGGCAAGTTCCGCCGTCAGTATCGGATCCTCAGAGAAGCACTCAAAGTTGCGGCCGTTTGTGACGCTGCGCTGGATGTTAACTGTGGGGGCTAACGAGACGTGGGCACCTTTTGAAAGAACCTCGTCACCTAGCGCACTGCCGATTTCCTTGGCCAGGTCCGGGTTCCAACTCGCTCCGATGGCGATGCCTACCGGGAAAGCCGCTGCAGTCACACCTCCCACAAAAGACCCCGCCCCGCGGGCGCCGTTGGGGCCGTCGGTCAAGCGCAATCTTCCTATCCCTAGGCGGTCGATGGGAGGTAAGGACCAGAACGTATCGCCGGAAAGTAGCGAGACCTGCTCGGCCAAGGTCATCTTGTCGAGCAATGCTTTCGTATCAGTCATCTTCTCTGCCTCCTCAATCTCAACACTTACCGTTCCCAGATCGACATCTCGAGATCAATATCGAGGAAGCTGGTGCTCTGGGCGCCATCCGTGGAGCCGTCCATCCGTGAAAAGGACGGCCCGTTAATTAACCAAGGCGTCGCGTCCCGCCGTCGCGAGAACGACGACATATTAGCAGCCTTCACCTCGCCGAGAGGCGGTCACCGCTTCCCACTGAAAACAAGAACATCGCGGTTCGATCGATGTCAGCAGTGAAAGTTGTGCCGGCTGCAGCAGCGCCGGTTTTGTTAGGGAGCTATTCCTCTACAAGTTCGTGAGACAATTTTGACAAACCTCAGCATGCTTTATCAGACAATCTGTTGACAGACAATCCTTAGTCGCGCAGCTTCGTGTTGTCAGTGATGATTCGATGCTTCCATCGGAGGCGGATCCCGATTGATGAATTTTCTTCACCGCCTATGGACAAGGATCGAGCACAATGGACAGGCTGTTGTCCCGTTTCCGGCTACAGACCAAAGTAATCATTTTCGTACTGCCTTTCATAATCAGCATTTGCGCGGTCGGGTTTTTGGGGCACTACGCCGCGGGTCTCCTACAAAGCCGCCTGGAAACCTCGAGCCAGGTGATGCAGGTGCTCTCGGGTTTCCGTGACGTCTCCGCCTCGATGAGAGAGTTTCTTGATGAGGCATCGGAAGAAGGGCGCGATCGCGTGAAGGCTGACCTGTTCGCCCAGCAATCGCATCTGCAGGCTTTAGTGGCGAATGCCGGAGCTACGGGGGAAAGCGAAGGCCTTCTGTCGGCAAACGCGATCATGCGGGACGTGGTGGACAATTTTGGCTCTCTCTGGCGCGTCCATGAAAGCGAAGAGCAACTGATAACCTCGATCGCCGATCATTCTGAATCGCTGGTTTGGTCGCAGAATGAAATGCTCCGCCTGGCTGACGAGTTAAGGAAGTCCGGCGAACAGTCCGAGGGCGCCGCCAAATCGATGTTGCGCGATGCCGACAGGGTGACAGGCTATGCAACCTTCTTCTTTGATTTTGCCGCGGGCTACCAATCCGCCGGAATGACCGAGCTGAAACTCGAATATTTGCGCACTAAAGTGGGCGAGTTGCGTCGGAGCGCCCGAAATCTGCGGGCTTCCTTGCCGTCGGACGCCACAAAACTGTCGAGCTCGGTCGACGGCGCGGTAAAAAGCGTAACACAACTTCTGTCGCAGGGCGCCGCATCGGACAACGCCGTAGGCCTCGACACCACAATGTCCGCGTTCAAGGAAATCTCCGCCGCGATTAACGCGGTAGCGAACCAGCAAACAAAGAAAGCAATCGTGGAGTTCGCAGGTCTCGACCAACGTTTGGCCAAGATCAGCAGCGCCTTGGACGGCAGCCGAAGACTTTCGGACTCCAGCTATCTCATCAGGATAAACCTTGCACGCTTCATAGCCGACCCTACCGAACAAAACCGCGCGCAGCTCATCGAAAACTTCGACAGAACGAAGAGGGAGATATTGGACATCTGGAGTGCCGCTTCCGACCTCGATCTTTTCAAGGCAGTCCAGAATACGGTCCCGCCGGCGGTAGAGGGTATGACGCAAGACAGTGCGAAGCTCGTCGAGATCTCGGAAGTGAGGCGTGCGCAATATAGGCAAACGACAGACCAATTGAACACCATATGGGGCCACCTCACGACGTTTGCCGAGGCCCAGCGCGCAAGGGCCATTGAAGAGACGGCTTACGCGAATGGCATTGGCCTCATCACGACATTTGCAGGCGTCCTCGTCGCGCTTCTCGCGGGCTTCGGGATGATTGCGACTTTCAAGAAACCCGTCGTTCGGTTGACCGACGACATGCGGCGTTTGGCGCAAGGAGACCTTGACTTCGAGATCGGTGGTTCTGAGCGCGCTGATGAACTCGGAGAAATGGCCCGGGCGCTCTGTGTCTTTAGGGAGAATGCCGTAAGGAAAATCGAGATCGAGAACGACGCGGATCGTCAACGATCGGCTTCCGAAGCTGAACGTCGGCACAACGAGGCGGAGAAAGTCGAGATCGACAAACAGATCGGCGACGCCGTCGACAGTCTTGCCGCTGGGCTGGAGAGGTTATCCAACGGTGATGTTTCGAGCATGATCGATCAACCGTTCTCTGGGCGGCTGGAACAGTTGAGAAAAGACTTCAACAATTCGTTGCTGCGCTTGCAGGCGACCATGTCGGAACTTCGCGGCAACATCGTGCTCATTCGGCAAAATGCAGACAACCTCAGCAGTGGCGCCGACGATCTCTCCCGCCGCAGCGAGCGTCAAGCCGCGTCGTTGGAAGAGACCGCGGCTGCGGTTCACCAACTCACCGCGACGGTGCGTTTGTCGACAGAGCAGGCGCAAGCCGCAGCCCGGCTTGTAAAGGAAACCAAGCAGGCCGCGGATGCGTCTGCTTCAGTGGTCACGAACGCGGTCGACGCTATGGGCCGTATAGAAGCGGCTTCCGGCCGCATTTCGCAAATCATCGGCGTTATTGACGAGATAGCATTCCAGACCAATCTCCTGGCACTCAATGCTGGTGTCGAGGCCGCGAGAGCTGGGGAAGCGGGACAGGGCTTCGCTGTCGTCGCCCAGGAAGTGAGGGAGCTTGCCCAGCGGTCGGCCCTAGCCGCCCAGGAAATCAAGGAACTCATCGCAAGATCGAGCGAGGAAGTCGCCTCGGGATCGCGATTGGTGAACGAGGCGGGCAGGGTGCTCATTGCGATATCGTCGAATGTTGCCGGAATTTCCGAAAGGGTTGAGCTTATCGCTGCGGCAAGCAGGGACCAGGCGGCTTCGCTTATCGAAGTGAACCAGGCCGTCGGCGAGATCGATGACAGCACCCAGCGAAACGCTGCCATCGCCGAGCAAGCCCACGCCGCCACTCAGGAGCTCACAAAGGAGACCCAGCGGCTGATGCAGCAGATCGAACAGTTCAACATCGGCAAACCGAGAGGTCACATCCTTGCGGTGGTTTCCTGACGACAGACAATCATCAATACTCTCTTGACAGATTTTCATACAATCTGTCAAATGATGTAGCCAATCTGGGAGAATATGCGGCGTGCTCAATGACCAAGCGCATCAGACTAAGTTGCCCTATTTCTATCCGTTCAAGTTCGGAACCGGCGAAGTAACGGTGCTTTCGGACGGACCGTTGGAGTTAGGCGACCCACGGGAGAATTTCCTCGGTGTCGATGCGGCCACGGTGACGGAAATGCTCGACAGAAATTTCTTGTCCAGTTCGTCGGTAACCCTCGAGCAGAACATCCCGTTGGTCAAAATCCACGGAAAGACCATCCTGTTCGACACCGGGATGGGAACGTCGAAGATTTTCGGGCCGACGACCGGCCGCTTACTGAAAAGCATGCAGGAGGCAGGCATTGACCCCTTGGAAATCGATGCAGTGGTGTTGTCCCACGCACACATCGACCACACCGGCGGACTTTGCGATCAGGACGGCAAGCTTAATTTCCCCAACGCGGAGATCTTCATAAGCGAAAGCGACTTCGATGACTGGACCGACGGAAGCAAGCTTGATGCCGGTTTCGCGGCTCAGGTCGAAAATGCCCGGAGAAACCTTCTTCCACACCGTGATCGGATAACGCATTTCGTGGACGGTCAGGAGTTCCTGCCGGGCGTGCAGGCGCTGCACGCTCCAGGCCACACCTTGGGCCACTTCTGCTTTCTCATGCAGTCGGGACGCGATCGGCTCTGCTTCCTCGGCGATCTGACCCATCATCATATCCTGCTGATGGAACGCCCGTGGATGGAGTTCAAGTACGACACCGATCCCAAGCTTTCGGCCCGCTCGCGCACCCGGGTGCTGGATATGCTCGCGACAGACCGCATACCCGTGATGTCC
Organism: Agrobacterium sp. CNPSo 2736; assembly: GCF_004005385.1. Classification (NCBI taxonomy): domain Bacteria; kingdom Pseudomonadati; phylum Pseudomonadota; class Alphaproteobacteria; order Hyphomicrobiales; family Rhizobiaceae; genus Agrobacterium; species Agrobacterium sp. CNPSo 2736. The sequence continues at coordinate 66,398 of NZ_RZTX01000010.1, forward strand.
TATCACTTTGCGTGGCCCGGGCTCGGCAACGTCGCTCGGGAGCGGGAAGGCTTCCGCTACGTACCCGCCCCGATGCAGATGCTCTCGCGATAGGAATACACGACAATGCAGATGAAATCAGTCATTCTCCGAGAGTCAGGGCTTCCCAAGCCGTATGCAAGTTCGCGACCTCTCAGTGTCGAGACCGTCGATCTGATGCCTCCTGGCAATCTTGAGGTCCTGGTCAAAATCAAGGCCGCTGGTGTGTGCCATTCCGACCTGTCGGCGATAAATGGTGATCGGCCCCGCCCGCTCCCTGTCGCGTTGGGGCATGAAGCATCCGGCATTGTCGAAGAAATCGGACCCGGTGTCGATACCGTGAAGGTCGGCGATCACGTCGTGATGTCGTTCCTGCCGATCTGCGGACACTGCGATTACTGCGCGGGAGGACGCGCTAGCCTCTGTGAACCTGGCTATCGCGCAAACGCCGCCGGGACATTGTTGAACGGTAGCAAGCACATCCGTCTTCGCGGCTACGATATCAATCATCACAGCGGCGTATCGGCGTTTTCGGAATACGCGGTCGTGTCGGCGCACTCGGTCGTCAAGGTCACCAAAGACGTGGACGTCACGATGGCGGCTCTGTTCGGATGCGCCGTTATGACAGGCGTCGGTGCCGTCGTGAACACATGTGGCGTGAAGCCGGGACAGTCGGTCGCCGTCATCGGCTTGGGAGGCGTGGGCTTGTCGGCGGTCCTCGGAGCGGTGGCCAGCGGGGCAGGCGAGATCGTTGCCATCGATTTGATGCCAGAAAAGCTTGAGCTGGCTAGGTCGCTGGGCGCGACGCGTACCTTCTTGGCAACCTCGCCGGATGTGGTCGGCGAGGTCAAGGAAGCGACACGCGGGGGAGTGGACTACGCCATTGAAATGGCGGGGTCGAGCAAAGCGTTCGAAACCGCTTATGGCATTACGCGGCGCGGTGGCACGACAGCCACGGCGGGTCTGGCCAATGTAAACACCAAATTCGAGATTTCGCCACTTCCTCTTGTCGGGGAAGAACGCATTATCAAAGGCAGCTACATGGGATCCTGCGTGCCTTCGCGCGATGTTCCCCGTTATATCGACCTGTTCCTAAAAGGTCGGCTGCCCGTGGAAAGACTGCTGTCCAGCACGGGCCCGCTTGAGGAAATCAACGAGGCCTTCGACCGGTTGGACCGTGGCGAGGTGATCCGGCATCTGCTGATTCCCTGAGCCATGAAAGGAGCGCGAATTTGACCGACTGGAAAGTCCTGGCAATACATTACGGCACTGCGGTTCGGCCCGTTGGCGAACTCGGCTTGGAAGCAGGAGATCCCCACGACGCCCAAGGCAGGATCGAGTATTTTGTTTGGTTGATCCGCCATGGGGAACGCCTTATCCTGGTTGACACCGGATTTAGCCCGCAGGAGGCCCAAAGGCGCGGGAGGACCATGTTGATCCATCCGGTCGAAGCACTTCGCCAGCTCGGGATTTCCGCATCGTCCATTACCGACGTTGTTATCACGCATCTTCACTATGATCACGCGGGAAACCTTGCGGACTTCCCTGAAGCCCTGTTCCACTTGCAGGATCGGGAAATGGCCTACGGTACAGGACGATGCATGTGCCATGACCGTCTTCGGCGTCCCTTTTCTGTGGACGCCGTCGTCGATGCGGTCCGCTTGACGTTTTCCGGCAGGGTGCGCTTCCACGACGGGAACGGCGAGATTGTGGAGGGGCTCACTATCCATCTCGTCGGCGGTCATTCCAGGGGCCTTCAGGTCGTGAGGCTGGATGATGGTGATAACGTCGTCGTCATCGCATCGGACGCACTCCATTTTCAACGCTATCTGGAGCACGACGACGTCTTTCCACTTTTCGCCGATTACCCGGAGGTACTGGAGGGATACCGAACTCTCCGCGAGCTTTCGGGACCGTCCGGAATACTCGTACCGGGCCACGATCCCGCAGTCCTGACAAGTTTTCCACCGCTGTCATCCGATCTCGCTTTTGCTAAGGTTCTACGGTAATGGTGACGCTTGGAGTGTCCGGTAAGAGACTAGGCTAGAGTGTTCTTCGTTTTTGTCAGACAATCGGGTTGTCTCATCGGGATAACCCACCATATAATACCATGACTTGCGCGGCCGGTTCCGGCCTTGGTAAAACGGACTTTTGGATCCGATGGGTGATATGGATTTACAGATTGCACGGCAGAGTGCCACTTTGCGCACTCAGGTAGAAGATAAACTGCGGCAGGCGATATCAAGCGGTCGTTTCAAGCCGGGTCAGCGCCTCGTTGAGCGAGAATTGTGCGAGTCGATCGGTGTCGGACGGACATCGATCCGCGAGGCGCTTCGACAACTCGAGGCCGAGGGCCTCATTACCAGCTACCCGCACCGCGGTCCCGTCGTCAGCACCATCACGTATGAAGAAGCCGCTCAGCTCTACAGCGTCAGGGCTTTGCTCGAGAGCTACGCCGGAAAGGAATTCGCTGAAAACGGAACCGCCCAGGATATCCATACACTCAATGAGGCGGTTGCCGAGTTCGCCGAAGCCGCGGCAAACGGTGGCGGGAGCAGGCTCATCAAAGCGAAAACCGCGTTTTACGACTGCCTTATGCAAGGAAGTGGAAATGTCTTCGTCAAGCAAATGCTGACATCGCTCCACAATAGGGTGACACTACTGCGCATGACGTCGATGACGCAGCCGGGGCGGTTGAACCACAGTGTGGAAGAGATAAAGGAAATCGCTGCGGCCATTACCGACCGAAACGGAGCGAAAGCCGCCGCAGCTTGCAAGTACCACATCGATATGGCGGCCAAGGTCGCGTTGGATTACCTGCGCAAAACCTCCGAAAACGACGGCGATTGAAGAAACAGCAACAGCGGGTATTGACAGATTGTCTGATAATCTGCTTATTCGAAGTCATAGCGCTGCCGACGCGGGCGGCCTAGCGCTCGTTCGAACAGGGAGGTTGCTTTGGGCACTTTTAATGAATTGCGGTCCCGCATAGCGGAGGCTCTTGGGGATCCGGAATTGCCCCGGCTCACTCCGGACCTGACAATGGACATCACGTTCTACGTCGGCGATCAGGTGATCGCCCTCAATTTCGCTGAAGGCGGCGCGGCGATCTCGGGGGAAAGCGATGACCCCCAAGTGACAGTTAGGGCCACTGCGGACGCTTGGGAGCAGGTTCTGATGACGCCGCCGCCGGCGACCTTTCACTCCTTCACGGCGTTGCAGCTTGCAAACCCTCTCTTCGAGATCGCCGGCTCACCACTCGCCCTCGCGAAAGCACGCCCGGCTCTGGAACGGGTGTTCGAGCTCGTCGTCACGTCCCCCGAGATGAAAGCGACGCGTGCGCAACGCGACCTGCGTCAAATCCGGGGGCAGTATGCCGTCGTCGATATCGATGACGTCCCCCATGAAATATATTACGAAGAAGCAGGCGAGGGGGTGCCGGTCCTGTTTCTTCACACCGCCGGAGCGGATAGCCGCCAGTTCATGCCTCAGCTGGCGGACACCGAGTTTGTGAAAAACTACAGGCTGGTCGCGGTTGACCTACCATTCCACGGTCGGTCCATGCCGCCGCTGACATGGGACGGAGCACCCTACAAGCTCACAGCATCGCTCTACCTGAAATGGTGCACGGCCATACTCGAACAGGTGGTTCGCGAAAAGGCGATTGTCGCGGGCGGTTCCATGGGCGCGGCAATGTCGCTTGTTCTCGCCGCGGAACGGCCGGAGCATGTCCTCGGAATCGTGGCGATCGAACCACCTTTCCGCTCCAAGGGGCGCCGAAACCCATATCAACATAACGTAAATGTACACGGCTCACTTCATAACTCGGCGTATGTCAGAGGGATCATGAGCCCACTCAGCCCCGCAGGGGAGCGCAGGAGGTCAAGCTGGATCTATTCGCAGGGAGCACCCGGAATTTACCCAGGCGATCTTTCCTTCTACAGCGACGAGTTCGATGGAGCAGTGACAGCTCCCTGTATTGACCCGTCGCGCACCCCGGTGGTGCTGCTCTCGGGCGACTATGACTACTCAGCCACTCCGGCCGACGGTGCCAAGCTCGCCGAACTTATTCCGGGATGCCTCCACCTCGTCATGAACGGTCTCGGTCACTTCCCCATGTGCGAACACCCGAACTCCTTCCGAAGCTATCTTGAAAAAGGGCTTGAGTTCGTACGGCAAGCCGCGCGCTAAGCGGGCCGACTGGTCGCTCGGTGCAGCACGCCGGGCGATCAATTGGGAACGTGGACGGCGTACGCCGAAGCTTTGCAATTGGCATCCCGGCGATGACATACCCGGCATCGCAGGCGCTATCTCTCACGCGCTCCAGAGAAATCTTGGTATGGAATTGAAAAAAATCCTGCGATATCTGGCTGAAGGATCAGGTGCGGCGATACGTCTATAAAGCGCCGTAGCGCGTCTCATCGCAGAATATGATCACGCAGCCTTGCGCGTGATCTCTATTCTTTTCCCACCGCCGGTCTTTGTGTTTCCGACACGTAGTGCCACAGTAAACGTGCCTCCCGTGGGTCAAGGAGGCACCCATCAGTACCTATTTGCTTTAGCGCACCAGGTGATTCCCGATCGACGACCCTCCGTCGACGGTGAGAATGCTTCCGGTCGCAAACCGCGAGCGGTCCGAAGCGAGAAAAAGCATCGCCTCCGCGATCTCTTCCGGGTTGCCCATCCGGTGCAGGGCTGCGCGGGCGTTGAAGTCTTCCCGCAGGGCTTGCGGGTCTGCCGCTTCGGCGAAAATCTTGGTGAAGTAGGGCGAGTCGATCGTTCCCGGGGCGACAGCGTTGACGCGGATCCCATCTTTTGCGTGGTCCAGCGCCATGGCTCTCGTGAGTGCCGAGATTGCGCCTTTCGACGCCACGTAGGCCGTACGGTTAGCTATGGCTGACACAGCGGTGTATGAAGTCGTGTTAATAATCGATCCGCTGCCCTGTTCCGCCATGATCGGAACCACGTATTTCGAGCAGAGGAAGATCCCCTTCACGTTCACCGCCATGATCCGGTCCCAGTCGGACTCCGCGATGGTCGTGACGTTTCCCGTCATTCCGAACCCCGCATTGTTGACGAGAACGTCAATACGCCCCCATTTTTCCTTAACCGACCTGACCAACGCCTCGACTTCGGCGGACGAAGATACGTCGGCTTTTAACGGGATCGCATCTGTCCCGATGTCTCGGGCGACGTCTCGCGCGGCATCAATGTTGACATCGACGACGCCAACCTTAGCGCCCTGGCGTGCAAACAGTTCAGCTGTTGCGCGCCCGATCCCGCTGCCAGCACCGGTCACCACACAGACTTTTGATTCTAGATCCATAATCGTCTCCTCTTTCTCTGTTTGGAGAAAACATTTTTGCAGACAATCTGTCAATGACGAATAAATATGTTGACAGATTGTCTGAGAATCTGCTTATCTTTGGTCACGATTGACTTGGGGAGGGAACTATGGATGGTGCTGAAGTAGCAGCGCAAGCGGCGTTCAAGACCGCTTTACGCCGGTTCACATCGACAATTTGCCTGATCACGACGGAGTGGGAGGGTGCCCGTTACGGCATGGCTGCAACTGCCGTCCAATCGGTGACGGCTGACCCGCCGACCCTCCTGGTTTGCATCAACCAATCTGCTTCGATCAGCGGCCCGCTCAAGCTGGCCGGTAAATTCGCGGTCAACATGCTGCATCTTAGCCATGCGCCTTTGGTCCCGCTGTTCAGTGGAAAACTGAAGGGAGAAGAGAGGTTTTCGCATGGTGAGTGGATCACGGCTGGCGGAGTTCCGGTGCTTGGAGACGCCCAGGCCGCATTCGTTTGCAGCCTCAACTCCGCCGTTACCGTCGGCACCCATGATGTCGTTCTAGGGGGAGTGGTCGAGGCCCGGTTTATCGAGAATATTGCCCCGCTCCTCTACGAGGACGGGAAATTGGTCAGATCGGCAGCGCTGATCGACGCTGCCGCCTGAAACGTTTGGCCGAGCATTTTCGGCCTACGACATCCACCAAATGCCTTTTAGGCCGATAATGAGGAGTTTGATCCGTGACTATTGCAACAGATGTGAAATCGCAAGTGAATGGGCGTCCCGTCAGTGAACGGTTCGAAAAGGGTCTGCAGACCCGTCGGGAGGTTCTCGGCGGTGCATATGTCGACGCTTCGGTAAACAAGGCGACCGAGTTCAACTGGCCGATGCAGGAGCTTGTCACCGAGTATTGCTGGAACGAGGTCTGGAACAGGCCGGGCCTCGACCGCCGTTCGCGCAGCCTTCTCAATCTTGGCATGATTTCCGCCCTTAACCGTCCCCACGAGCTGAAGCTGCACGTTCGCGGCGCGATCAATAACGGCCTCAGCAAGGATGAGCTTCGCGAAGTCTTCCTTCAGGTCGCGATCTATTGCGGCGTGCCGGCGGCGATCGACAGTTTCCGCGTCGCGCAGGAAGTCTTCGAGGATATGGGCATCTAATCGGGTACCCCGGCCTTCGGGCCGGGAACAGAGCAACTCTGTGGAGGAGACTTCAATATGACGACCAGCGATGATTTCCGCGCCGCCGGAAACCCGATGTTTAACGGCAACAAGCTGAAACTTGGCGTATTTGGGACAAATTGTTCGAGTGCTTGCGCCATTACCACCGCGGAATCAACGTTCGAACCGACTTTCGAACACAATGTCAAAATTGCCAAACAGCTCGAAGCGGCCGGATGGGAATGCATGGTGCCGATCGCCCGGTGGCGCGGTTTCGGCGGGCCGACGAACTTCAACGGCGTGAACATGGACACGTTTACCTGGGCCGCGGCCCTGGCTGCCGTGACCACGAATCTGCAGTTTTTCTCGACGACGCATATCCCGACCCTTAACCCGATCGTCGCGACGAAGATGGCGACGACGATCGACAATATTTCGAAGGGCCGATACGGCCTCAACCTGGTGACGGGTTGGTTTACCCCGGAAATGGAGATGTTCGGCGTTCCGATGATGGAACACGATACCCGCTACGAATATGCCACGGAATGGATGGAGATCGTTGACACCCTGTGGAAGAAGAACGGCGTCACCTATGACGGCCAGTTCCTCAAGGTGAAGGACGCGTTCAGCGAGCCGAAGCCCTACAACAAGGAGACGGGTCGCCCTGTTCTCATCTGTGCCGGTTCCTCGGGCAAGGGCCTACACTTCACCGCCAAGTTCTGCGACTTCAATTTCGGCTTCATGCAGGACATGGAATCGGGCGCAGCCTGGGTGAAGAAGGTCAAGGAGTTGGCCCGCGAGGAATACAAGCGCGAACTGGGAACCTTCACAGCGTGCCCGGTCGTCGTTCGCGAGACCGAAAAGGAAGCCCGGGACTACTACGACTACTATGTGAACCAGAAGGGCGATTGGGAAGCCTGCGAAAACATCTGCGAGGTTCTCCAGGTTCAGTCACAGAACCACTCCGAGGAGATGTACCAGAAGTTCAAGGAGCGCTTTATCGCTGGCTGGGGCGGCTACCCGATCGTCGGAACGCCGGAACAGGTCGCCGACAAGCTCGTCGCATTGAGCAACACGGGCGTCGATGGCGCGCTTCTCACAATGGTCGACTACAACGAAGAGCTGCCGTTTTTCAACGACCGCGTCATGCCCCTGCTGAAACAGGCGGGCCTCAGGAACTGACCATTCCGCGGGCGGCGTAAGCCGTCCGCCAGCAATCCGAAATCGAAACACGTTTCACCAATTCCGTGGCTCGACGCGAATGGCGTCGACTGCTGTAGCGGATGCGCAGAGGGGAGGAGACCCTACACATGCTGAAGAAGGTTTACACCGCATTGAGCGTGATCACCGGGCTGGGCCTGATGACCACCGCCGCATTCGCGGACGGCTTAGACTCGCTACCACCGGACCAGAAGCAGCTTTACCAGCTCGTGGACCCGGCGATTCCCCTCGGCGGTACGCCACTCAAGGATTTTGTTGCCAAGCGGCCGCCGCCGTGGAAAATCGGCTACGCGTCCACTTATGCTGGCAACACGTGGCGTGCCCAGATCCTCACTGAAATGACCGATGTTCTGCTTCCGAAATACAAGGACGCCGGACTGGTATCTGACCTTGTCGTCACGCAGTCCGACCTGAAGGACGCCACGCAAATCCAACAGATGCGCCAGATGGTCGATGACGGGGTCGATGCCATCATCATCTGCTGCTCGAACGTCACGGCCATCAACCAGACCATCGAATACGCGCATTCCAAGGGCGTTCCAGTTTTCTCCTTTTCGGGCTACGTGACATCGCCCTACGCGATCAATGCGACCGAAAACAACACCCAAGGCGGCTACACGGCCGCGAAATGGCTGGCGGAGGAAATTGGTGGCAAGGGCAACGTGCTGACGGTTTCGGGCATCCCGGGCTTCGCATCGTCCGACAGCTTCAACGTCGGTGCCAAGAAAGCGTTCGACGAGTATAAGGACATCACCCTCGTGGGCGATGTAGCTGGCAAGTGGACCGATCAGGTCGCACAGGTCGAAGTCCAGAAATTCCTCGCGACGAACCCTACTGAAATCGCAGGTATCCTGGTCCAATCGGCGTCGGAGAACGGTGTCGTCAACGCGGTTCAGCAGTCCGGGCGCGACATGATGCCAATCGTCCTCGGCGGGGAGGCGTCAGCGGCGTGCTACTGGCGTAAGAATCCCGACTTTATCAGCAAGAGCTTCCATTTCTGGCCGCCGCGGGCCGATGCTCGCCTAGTGTGGGACGTGATGATGAGGACACTCCAAGGCCAGGGGCCGAAGATCCAGTCGATCCTGCGACCGTCTCTTCCCTACACGATCGACGATGTGAAGGAAGCAATTCCGGAAGATTGCGATCCGAACTCTACGGCGTGGATCGAGCCCAAGGGCGATGCATGGTGGCCCGCGGACGTAGCAGCACAGTACTTCGAGCGCCCGGAAGATCCGCTGGCCTGGCGGCCGAAGAAGTAATCGACGACCTCCCAAGTTGTCCAGCGACCTCCGCGCCGGCTTCATCCGTCGGCGCGGAGGGCTACGATAAGGAACCAGAAATTGGAATTCCACAAGATACAGCGTTTGCCCCCTTACGTCTTCGACCAGGTGAACCGTCTCAAGTCCAGCGCGCGCGCGGCCGGAGTCGACATCATCGATCTTGGAATGGGCAATCCCGATCTTCCCACGCCAAGCTGGGTTGTGGACAAGCTATGCGAAGCGGTGCAGCATCCGCGCACGCACCGCTATTCGGCTTCCAAAGGCATTATCGGTCTTCGCCGCGCAAAGGCTGCGTATTACGCCCGCCGGTTTAATGTGAAGCTTGATCCGGATACCCAGATTGTTGCGACGCTCGGGTCCAAGGAGGGGTTTGCGAACATGGCACAGGCCATAACCGCCCCCGGGGATGTCATTCTCTGCCCGAACCCTTCCTATCCGATTCATACGTTCGGATTTCTCATGGCAGGGGGCGTGATAAGGTCGGTACCCGTCGAGCCGGATGAGACCTTCTTCCAAGCTCTCGAAATGGCGGTGCGGCATTCGGTACCGAAGCCTTTGGCGCTCATCATAAGCTATCCGTCGAACCCCACCGCTCGCGTCGCGACGCTTGACTTCTACAAGGACGTCATCGCCTTCGCAAAGAAGCACGATCTCATCGTTCTGTCGGATATCGCCTACGCTGAAATCTATTTCGAGGGTCCGCCACCGCCGTCTGTTCTCGAAGTCCCCGGCGCAATCGACGTGGCCGTCGAGTTCTCCTCGATGTCGAAGACATTCTCTATGCCCGGCTGGCGCGTTGGGTTTGCGGTGGGTAACGAACGTCTCATCCAAGCGTTGACGCGCGTGAAATCGTACCTGGACTATGGAGCATTTACGCCGATACAGGTCGCCGCCGCTCATGCCCTAAACTCGGACGGGGAGGACGCCGCGCGGGCAAGAGACATCTACAGGACGCGCAGAGATACACTGGTGAAGACCTTTGCCGATGCCGGGTTCGACGTTCCAGCTCCTGCGGCGACGATGTTCGCATGGGCGAAGATACCCCCGGATTTCCGATACCTTGGCTCGCTGGAGTTTTCGAAACTCGTGCTCGAGAAGGCACAGGTCGCGATTTCGCCGGGTATCGGTTTCGGCGAGATGGGTGACGAATACGTACGGCTGGCTTTCGTGGAGAATGAAGACAGGATCAGGCAGGCTGCACGGAACCTGAAGCGGTGGCTTTCTCCAACCGCGCGACCGCCACAACTCGATAAAACGACGAAAGGATTTTGAAGATGCCGATCCTCGGATCTTGCCAATGCAAAGCGGTCCAGTACGAAGTGTCGGAACTGGATGGCCCAATGTGGAACTGCTTCTGCCAGACGTGCAGAAAGTCCCATTCGGCCGATCATAACACTGCCGCCAAGGTGAAGAGTGAGAATTTCAAGCTGACTTCCGGCGAGGACGTCCTTCACAGCTTTGAGTCGACCCCTGGAAAACTGAGGTGGTTCTGCTCGCGGTGTGGTTCGCACGTTTATGCCGAACGGCCTGCCAACCCGGAGATGAAGGTGCTGCGGGCAGGCACTTTTGACACTGATCCTGGTTCAGTTCCTATGTCCAACGTCTGGCTATCCCATGCCAGGCCGTGGCTTGCTCACGACCCCGCGAAGGAAAACTTCGAAGAGTTCCCGTGATCCTTACACGGTTGCACGCGCCAAGGGCTGATCGACCATGAGTTCGATCTGCCCGCCCCCAGCGGCGAAGGGCTGGATGATCGAATGGCACTTGCCGCGTTCGACGCGCCGAGGTTGGGACGTTACGTACGCCGCCAATCGAAATGGTTGCCTTCATCAGATTACCGGACACCCTCAACAGTGCTTTGGTCCTGTCCTGATCGCGATGGTCGCCAGATCGCTTCCGATCGGGCGGAACTCCGATCGAGAACCTCTGACCGACGTCAGGTGTGTGACAACATGCTTTTGCAACGTTGCGGGCGTCGAGCGACCAACCGGTTTCATCGAAATCAACCCGACATCCCGATATCGGCATGTCGACACTATTGACAGATTAGCAGACAATCTGTCATTTTATAATTCATCGAGCGAGTTCTCGGAGCGTTCAAAGACGGCAGTCACAATTCAGCAGGAGGCTCGGCCATCGGATGTTCTGGGGCGATTTGCTGCTGCCTAGAGGGAGGATCGGTATGACGAATGACGTCGCCGTTAGCATGACGGCCGTTGCCAAATCGTTTGGCGAAACGAAGGCTTTGAAGAAATGCGACTTTGTCGCCAGGGCAGGAGAGGTGCACGCGATCGTTGGCGAGAATGGCAGCGGCAAGAGCACCATGGCGAAGATCATGTCCGGCGTTATCGCTGCCGATGCAGGATCTGTCCTGATCCTTGGCAAGTCCATTACCTCGCCAGTCGATGCCAAGGAGGTTGGTCTCGCTACGATCTTCCAGGAAGTCCTTGTCGCGGATGAGGCAAGTGTCCTCGACAACCTTTTCGTGGGAAGCGAGGACCTGTTTTCGCTTCGGAAACTCTCCAGGGAACGTGAAAGCGTTGCGCAAAGCCTTCTGGACCGCCTGGTGGGAAAGCCGGTTGATCTTCGGCAGAACGTTGGTGACCTTCCGCTCAGCATCAAGCAATGGATCGTTATCGCCCGGGCCGTCCTGAGGAAACCCAAGGTCTTGATCCTGGACGAGTCCTCGGCTGCACTTGATCTCGACGCGACCGTCCGCCTCTACGAAGAGATCGATCGGCTCCGATCCGAGGGGTGCGCGGTCATCATCGTTACGCACCGCATCGCCGAGCTCGTCCGGATCGCGGATCGGGCGACAATACTGAGAGATGGTTTCACTGTCGGTGTTCTTGAGAAATTCGAGATCACCGAGGCCAATCTCCTGCGCATGATGACCCCTCAAGACCGCCAGATTTCCGCGGCTGCTTCAACGTCTGCAGCGGGCCTGCCGGGTGATCGCAAGGAGGCCCTTTCTGTCCATGGCGCACGCCCACAGGAGGCATCGCAACCGTTCGACTTCGTCCTGCCGCAGGGATCTATCGTGGGCGTTGCGGGACTGGACGGCCAAGGCCAGGACGCCTTCGTTCGACTGGTCGCAAGGATTATCTCGCCGTTTGGAGGAGAGGTCCGGATCCTGAATAGGGAACGCACCGGTCTCGTCAAAGTCAGCACGCTCGACGACGCCGCGAACAAGGGCATTGTGTATGTATCCGGAGACCGGAAGCGGGAAGGTATTTTCCCGCAGCAGAGCATTTTCGAGAACCTTGCCATCGGTATCTATCAAAAGAACCTGGGGCCATTCGGTGTCATCAGGCGCAAAAAGCTAAAGCAGACGTTCGCCCGGGAGGTCGAGCGGCTCCGCGTCAAGATCGGTCACCCGGATAACCGGATTACGTCCCTTTCTGGTGGTAACCAGCAGAAGGTCCTGATCGGTCGTGCTTTCGCCAATGATCCCAAAGTGATCGTTCTCAACGATCCTGCTCGGGGCGTCGACCTTAACACCAAACGCGACCTGTATCGCGAGCTTCGGCTGTTTGTCGAAGGTGGCGGCTCTGTAATCTACCTTTCGAGTGAGATCGAGGAGTTTCTTGGTTTCGCCGATCGCGTCGATGTCTTTCACAAAGGAAGCATCCATCGCTCCCTGGACGGCCCCGACATCAACGAAGAAACCATTCTCGCTGCAATGTTCGGGCGCTCGGTGGCCGACACCATCGAGTTCTCCAAAGAGAGAAAGGCACACTGATGTCGCAACGTTTTGGATTTCCTACGCTCGACAGGTCTCTGACCGTACCGCTTGTTCTTTTCGCAGTGTTGCTCGTCGCCGCAGCCTTGCTCTCGCCGCGGCTGTTTACCGCAACCGGAATGGGCGGAGCAATCATTGTCGCAGCACCTTTGATCCTCACGACGCTGGCTCTGACACCGATCGTGATGGCAGGCCGCGGTTCGGTCGACCTTTCCGTTGGCCCTTTGATGGGTTTCGTGAACGTCACCCTGATCGGCTGGCTTTCGGCAAGTGGTTACACATCGCCACTCGCGGTTATTTGCTGGGTCGTGACAGTCGGCGCACTGTACCAGTTGCTGCAGGCGCTCATCATCATCTACGTCCGGGTCGCTCCCATCATCGTCACGCTTTCCAGCTTCCTCGTCCTTTCAGGCTTGAACCTCATGGTCATGTCAAGGCCGGGCGGCGTTGCGCCGGAATGGATGATGACGTGGGGAGCAGGAACCACAATCGTCTCTCCTGTGCTCATTATCGTCCTGGCGGCGTTGGCTCTTTGGGCAGTTATGCGCCGGACCACCTTTTACTCCCACCTGCGCATGACAGGCGCTGACGAACGGATGGCCTACACGAGTGGAGTGAAAGTCGACACCGTACGCATCTGCGCTCATCTCCTCGGCGGCGTGTTCGTCGGCCTGGCGGCGCTCAGCTATACGGCATTGATCTCTTCGGGCGATCCTACCCAGGGAAGCAGCTACACGCTCCAGGCGGTTACCGCCCTGGTGCTCGGTGGCGCAAATCTGGCTGGCGGGAGAGGGGGGGCTTTGGGATCGACGCTTGGTGCGCTGAACATGTTCCTCATCTCCTACCTGCTTTCCGCCTTCAGCTTCGGAAGCGTAACGGGGTTCGTGACACAAATGGCTTTCGGCCTGATCCTCGTGGCATCGCTCCTCGTCAATGTGTTCATGACGGCCCGGCGCACGGCTTTCTAGGGAGGACTGGTAATGACTTCACTTGCAACGGAACAGACGATGAGCAAAATCACAGGACGATCGGTAAAGCTGCAGCGCAGCATCGTAATCGGCTTTACTCTGCTTGCCGCACTTCTCGTGCTGGGTACGATCCTCGTTCCGGGGTTCATCTCGCCCCGTAACGCGCGTTCGATATTGCTGCTTGCCGCATTTCTGGGGCTTGCATCGTTGGGACAGACGCTATGTGCCATGGTCGGCGCGCTCGATCTCTCCATTCCCTATGTCATCGGGGGAGCGAACATTCTCTTCCCAAGCCTGTTGGTTACCGGGATGCCTGCCTGGCTGGCCGTGATAGTGGTCGTTCTCCTGGGAGCAGCAATCGGGCTTGCCAACGGCTTTTTGAGCTTCAGGCTGCAGGGCCAGGCTCTCATCATGTCGCTAGGGGTCGGCTTCGCATTTGTAGGTGCGGTACAACTCTACACCTCCATCGGTTCCGTCTACGGCGGAACGGTTTTCGCCCCCGTACCGGACTGGCTCCGCAATATCGCCGCGTTCAACGGCAAGACCTTCGGGTTGCCCCTGCCGCCCGTGGTGCTGGTGTGGCTCCTCGTCACGCTAGTCACCATCTGGGCTTTGTATAACACATGGTTCGGCCGCTCCATCTACGCCGTCGGCGGCAGCAGGACTGCAGCGGCACGGCTTGGCATTTCTGAAACCAAGGTCTGGACCAGCATTCACGGTATCAGTGGGGCGATGTCGGCACTGACGGGCGTATTGCTGCTCGGGTTTTCCGGCGGCGGCTTCGTTGGCGTCGGAGACCCATATCTCTTCACAACCGTTGCGGCCGTCGTGATCGGCGGCACCTCATTGCTCGGTGGCGCAGGCGGATACGGGGCAACCGTTCTCGGCGTACTCGTATTGACGGTATTGACGTCCTTGCTCGTCGGGCTTGGCCTGAGCTTTGCCGCGCAACAGGCGATCGTGGGTCTGCTAATCGTGCCGATGGTGGCCGTCTACGCTCGTACCCCGCATATCCGCAACCAGATCTGATCGGAGGGCCGGCCAAATGAAGATTGTCGCGATAACCGGCCTTCTCAAGCATCTTTTCGACCTCTTCGAAATGACAGCCCTGCAGGGCAAACCTGTTTTGATATTCGCAACGGGTAAGGCCGAGGCCCATGGCGAGCATGTCAAGGCGCACCTGCGCTCATTGATGGGCTTTTTCAAAGCCGAGGTTTGCGGTGACTTCATTTATGCGATGGACGGCGACTCCCCGGATTCGCAACCATCTGCGGAACTTCGCGAGCGGGTCGACCGCCAACTCGCACGTACTCTGGCCATGGTTAGTTCAAGGAGAAAAACATGAAGTTTGCTTCCATCGAGAGCGCGGTTAAAGCAATCGCCGCCGGAGAGATGATCATCGTCGTGGACGACGAAGACCGGGAAAACGAAGGCGACATCCTAGTTGCCGCGGACAAGGTGACGAACGATCATGTTGCCTTCATGATGCGTTATGCGCGCGGCCTGATCTGCGTGCCGATGACCGGGGACCGGCTGGACGAACTGGATATCCCGCTTATGGTGGAGCGCAACTCGGACTCCATGCAGACAGCATTCACGGTCTCAGTGGACCTGATAAAAGGGGTATCGACCGGGATTTCCGCAGAAGACCGCGCCAAGACCATCAGGGCGCTTACCGACCTAGCGACATTGCCGGCAGACCTGTCAAGGCCAGGCCATATATTCCCTCTTCGGGCAAACCCGTCGGGTGTACTCGGGCGCCCCGGCCATACGGAAGCCGCAGTGGATTTCGCGCGGCTCGCCGGGCTCGAGCCAGCGGGTGTCATCTGTGAAATCGCCAACGACGACGGCACTATGGCGCGTCTTCCCGAGCTCAGCGAATTCGCCGCGCGCCACGACCTTCTTATGGTGACCATCGAAGCCCTGATCGGTTATTGCCGCGAGATCGATGAAAACGGCCCTCAAGAAGAGGACGCAGCCGCGGCGGCGGCGCTGTCGAATGTTTCGTATCTGGCAAGTAGACGTTCTACATGCCCCCAGCGGGAGAGCGGAACTCCTGCGTTGGCAGTCTCCGATACAGCACACGAAAAGCGCGTTTCGCAGGTGCCAACGGGGGAAACGGACCTTGGGTTTGCTGTGCGATGATTGGGCATGACAAACCGTGATCCGCTTTATCACCCCGCCGCTTTCCTGTTGAAATTATTGCCCACGCGGTATGGCTTTCTTTCCGCGTTGCTTTTGCGCCTGCGGGTGATCGAGGACATGCTGGCCGGTCCTGGGTCATTGTCTCGCACCAGACGATCCGCCTGTGGGCAGAATAATTTGGTCGTACCTTCGCCAACAACAAGCTTCAATCCTACCACGCTGTAAAACGAGAGTTCATGCTGGATGTAGCGCTTCGGCTCCAGCGCAGCACTAAAAAAACAGAACGGCGCCATGGGCTCGCCTATTTGCCCTTAAGTCTAAGATTCTTGTCGAAGTGACGGCGAGGACCGGCTGCAACCCCTCAATTGTCCTGTTCGCCCGTCGATGGCGATAGGCGGACCTCATGCTTGGATACCGTTTCGGGAAGGAAGTGATGATGTGGAGAGTTGAGAGTGTCCCCATCTAAGATTGACCATTTCTCGCTCAAAGGCACTTGCAGCGAGGAGCTCGCGGAAGCGCTTTCCAGGCTTTCCCCGCAATCACCAGCGCATGTAGAGGGCGATAAGACGATCGCCTACGATATACATGCGATCGCCAACGGCCCGATTGCAGTTATTGCTGCGCATTACGAGGGCGACCTCAAGATACAGCACTTGGGACCGGCGGAGGCAAACATCATCATGCTTCCACTCCATGGGCGATCGATCGTTACCGTGGACGGCAGACAAATCCCGTCGGAGGGAAGGCGTGGCGTTTTTGTGAACAGCATGTCGGCGAGTGCAACCCAGTTCATTGGGCCCAGAAAACATTTGGGCCTCAGGATCGCCCATGATGAATTGACGCGCCGCTTAGGACGTCGGCTCAATACGCCGATAAGAGGCAGCCTCGATTTCTCACCAGAAATCGATCTGTCGGTCGGGTTCGGCTCTCTTTTGGTGCAACTGGTACCAGTGCTTTATGCTGGACTACGAGACGGAATCCTCCATCAATCACCAATAGCACTTAATCACCTCACCGAAACGACGATGGAGCTTTTGATCGAAGCTGCGCAGCATCGCTACTCACCTGAGTTATGCCGCGTTGCTGAACCACCCTTACCCAAGGCGATTAAGCGAGCGATCGACTACATGCGTGCCAATATTGCTCGGCCGCTTTCTCTTGAGGAAATCGCAACGGCTTGTGGTGTTAGCCGACGCACTCTTCAGAACGGTTTCCGCAACTTCCGAAATACGACCCCTCAGGCATTTCTGCAGCACCTACGGTTGGAATCAGTGCATGAGGAGTTGATGACAGGTGAGCCGGGCCTCTCGGTCACCGAGGTCGCTCTGAAATGGGGCTTCGTGCATAGAGGCAGGTTTTCTGCGGACTATCGCAAGCGCTATGGAGTACTTCCCTCGGAAACATTGCGTATATCATAAGCGGATTGCCGATCAGGCGGCGCACTCGACCGTGTTTAAAGCGTGATAGCAATAGAACTCTCCAGCAACTGGCTGGGCCCAATATCTGTCGCGCAGATTATCCCCTAAACGCAACGATGTTCCGATCTGCGCAACGTAGTTCCAAACGAGTACAGGGGTTAATCATCTGGTAAGTGTGCCGCGCTCATCTAACACATAGCGGTCGATATCACAATGTTCTGGACCGCATCGCTAATGGAAGCCGGTGTAATTTTTAGTCCATGAGGTACATATGTCGAGACTGCCGCTATCTCTACTTTTAATGATTTTGGCAATTATCCCGTTGACGGCGTTCTTACTCATAGGAGTATCGACATCACTGGGCTATTATCACGAATACTCTACGTTTCGAAGCGCGCAAACAACGCAGCAACTTGGGCGGGAAGGCGGATTCCTGGCCCAGGCTGTAGCGGCCGAAGCGTTTGCAGGCGCCGACGTCCGCCGGGCAAGACGAGCCGCATCGGACAGCGCTTTTACAGCGGTCTTTTCCGCTTACGACTCTTGGAAAAAGGCATTCGACGATCCAGCCATAGAGCGGGCAGTACAGATCATTCGTGAACGGCGAGAGAATATCGACAGCTTCCGCCAGCGCGTCGATGACGGGACGGCTGGCGAGGCGGAGGGAGCCGTTGCCTTGCGCCCAGCTGCCGTTGCGGGCTTGGAGCTCGTCCGTCGCACTGGGGCGACTGTCAATGACTTGGACTTGGCACGTCAAATTACCGGTTTTCATGCGTTGATGCAGATCACGGAAGCAAGTTTGCTGGAGATCAGGCCCGGCCGAGCCTACATCAAGAATTCAGCGATGTCCGTCGATCTATTTTCGTCCCTCTTACAATCGAAAAACCTAAAGCAGCTTTATGTGCCCACCATGCACGAATTTCTCCCTGCCGATCTCGTCAAATCGTATGACGACTTCGAGGCCAGCGCCCCAGGCAAGTTCATCGCAGACGTTCGCAATCAGGTTTACGCGAACCTGCCGGGCGTTTCGTTCCCCACCGAAACGTTGGATCGATGGAATGAAATGACCCAACAGCGGGCCGCTTTGTTGACCGAACTGATTATGCGCACCGGCGACAAGTTGGACGAGATGGCATCTCAGCGATACGCCGATCTTCGCAATGCCTTTATCGGCTACTCCGGCGCCACACTTCTGATCATGTCGACGGTACTCATTCTGTGCATTTCCGTCGTTCGGAAAATTTCAAGCTCCATTCGAACACTGACAAGCCGGATGAAGGCACTCGCAGAAGGCGATACATCGGCGCCGGTGCCCTTGACGATCCGACGCGACGAGATCGGCGACATGGCGCGTTGCCTCGAGTTTTTCCGCGGCGTGGCCATGCAAAAAAATCACCTGGAAACATCCGCGGAAGCCGAGCGCGTTCGTTCTGACCAAGAGAAGTTGGATATTCAGACAAGGGCTGAAGAAGAAGCAGAAGAGCGCCTCGTCCGAGCGACGACGGCATTGGCAACCGGGTTGAAGCGGATGGCGGATGGAGACCTGATTTATGAGATCGACGAGCCGTTAGCGCCACAGTTCGAAAGCTTGCGCAGGGACTTCAACGCATCCATTCGCCAGCTCCGGGACGCGCTTGTTACCGTCGGCCATTCAGTCGAAACGGTCACGAATGGCAGCTCGGACGTCTCGGCCGCATCTGAAAATCTTTCAAGACGCACCGAGCAGCAGGCGGCTTCGCTCGAGGAAACTGCAGCCGCATTGGAGGAAATAACCGCCAACGTTGTATCGACGACAACGAGGACGGCTGAGGCGCGCGGAGCCGTCCGGCAGATGCGAGATCATGCGGAAATGTCCGGTCGCGTTGCGCGCAACGCTATCGAAGCCATGAACCGCATTGAAAACTCCTCTAAACAGATTGCGCAGATCATTAGCGTCATCGACGCGATCGCCTTCCAAACGAACCTCCTGGCGCTGAACGCCGGCGTCGAAGCAGCGCGTGCTGGCGACGCGGGAAAAGGCTTTGCGGTTGTTGCCCAGGAGGTCAGGGAGCTTGCACAGCGCTCAGCGAAAGCGGCGAAAGAAATCAAGGATCTCATCGGCAATTCAGCTCTGGCCGTCGACGAGGGCGTAAGGCTCGTGAGCGAAACCGGATCGGGTCTGAGAACGATTGAAGAGCTTGTCCAGGATGTAAATCTCCATATGGACGCAATCGCAACAGCCTCCCAGGAACAATCATCGGGCCTGCGTGAGATCAACGGCGCGGTTAATCATATGGACCATGCCACTCAAGAAAATGCGAGCATGGTCGCGGAGATGAATTCTGCAGGATCACACCTCGCCCAAGAGAGCCAAAGCCTTGCCGCGCTGTTGAAACATTTCCACTTCGAAGAGAAGAGCGCGGATTTCCAGCCACAGACGGTGACGGGCGAACTTGGACAGAGGTTCCCGGCCGGTCAGACAAGGGTTGACTGCGGAAACTATCCGATGCGCCGCGGTAACCTGGCGCTCGCGCCTTCGAACGATGATTGGCAAGCGCTCTAAATCTTAGGGGCGGCGGCGGCGACCACAGTAAATACGCATCTTTGCGGATTGTGAACGAGAGCGATATCCCGGTGGGGTAGCGGCATGATACTCCGCCAAATGACTTGTGCGGTCCTAACAAAACCCTGGCTTGACGCATGATTGTTCAGCCACGTTACAAGAGGACTGGCACGTGACACAGATACGTCAATCGGAACTAACATCCCGGCTCGGACAGCCTGTAGAAACGCAGATGGCGACTGATGCTCAAAACATCCAGAGGCGTCACGCCTTACGCAATGCGGTCAATGCCAGTCCTCCGCTTGCCACGGGCACGGCATCGCCATTTTCGGAGGCCTCCATTGTCCGGCCATCGCACGGTCACGACGGGGATGTCGCTAGTCTGGGGCAACCCTTTGAGAAGTCTTTTCGGGCGGCCCCCCGGCATCATGAGACAAACGTCGACATGCCATTCAACGCCGAAGAGATGTCCAGTGCCGTCGTACTCGATGCGATCCCGTTACCCGTCTTCTTCAAGAACAGAGATGGGGTACACCTTGGTTGCAACAGGGCGTTTGAAAGCTTCTCCGGTCGCTCAAGAGCAGAAATTATCGGAAAAACCGTTTTCGATTTGGTACCCGCACCCATAGCCGAGGCGTATGCCGCGTTGGACGAGGCGCTTTTTGCCAATGGCGGTGTTCAGCAATATGAAGCAAAGGCCACCGCGGAAGATGGTGGCGTAGTTGATCTTTTACTCAGCAAAACAGCGATCACTGATGTCGCCGGTAACAGGATCGGCTTGGTTGGCGCAATGTTGGACATCACAGAGCGAAAACGTGCGGAGCATGATCTCAAAGAGGCTCTTGAATTCGCAGAGGGAATTATCGCCGCCATTCCCGACGTTCTGTTCGAGGTAGATGCCGACGGTCGCTACCTGCAGGTCTGGGCAAGGAACCAGGAGTTCCTAGCGCAGCGAAAAGAAGTGCTGCTCGGTAAGCTTGTCCGCGATGTGCTCCCTCCAGATCAGGCCGACATCGCCATGCTGGCACTTGAAGAAGCCGATGAAACCGGCGCCTCCTACGGTCGGTGTGTCCGTATCGCCCTACCAAACGGCGAATCCCGTTGGTTTGAACTGTCGGTGGCAAAGCGACCCAGCAGCAATCACTCAACCGTCACTTTTCTTGTGTTATCTCGCGATATTACCGAACGAAAGCACGCCGAGGGAACGACTATTGAAGCTCGGACTCGCCTCCTAAGTGTCCTGCAGACCATTCCGGACATGGTATGGCTGAAAGACGTAACAGGCAAATATCTGCTGTGCAATCATGCCTTCGAAGGATTGGTCGGTAAGGCAGAAGCGGAAATCGTTGGGAAAACGGACTATGATCTGTTTCCTGCCGAGCTCGCCCAGTTTTTTCGCGACAAGGATGAGGAGGCCATGCAAGCCGGCCGTATTCTCATTAATGAGGAACGGTTCACCGCTCACGAGGACGGCCGACCAGTGCTTTTGGAAACTCGTAAGGTTCCGGTATTTTCGGGGGGAAAGCTGACGGGGATTCTCGGCGTCGCCCGCGATATCACCGAATTGGACACGTCCCGTAAGAAAATCCGTCAGATGGCATTCTACGATTCTCTGACCGGCCTGCCTAACCGGACACTTTTCAATGAACGGTTACGCGAGATGATCGGGGACGCGGCTTCGGCGGGCCAGCGAGCCGGGGTGATGCTGGTCGACATGGACCATTTCAAAGCAGTCAATGACACTATGGGACATCCTGTCGGTGACGAGTTGCTGCGGCAGGTGGCGACCCGCTTGAAAGAAGGCGTCCGTACCAGCGACACAGTGGCGAGACTCGGTGGCGATGAGTTTGCTGTCTTGCTTCCGAATGTTAAGGACAATGACGATTTGGCTCAAATTGCCAGCGGAATGCTCGCCGCATTCGGAGAACGTTTCATGCTTTCCGACAGGGAGTTCTTTGTATCCTGCAGCATCGGGATATCGGTATTTCCAAATGACGGCGAGGCTCCCGACGATTTGGTGAAATATGCGGATTCTGCAATGTATCTGGCGAAGCGTTCGGGGCGTAGCACGTTCCGCTTCTACTCAAGGGATCTCACGATTGGGGCTGAAAAGCGCCTGGCGCTAGAATCAGATCTACGCCTAGCGATGAAACATGGGCAACTTCAACTCCATTATCAGCCAAAGGTCCTTTTGGACAACGCAAAGGTGATCGGTTCAGAAGCCCTGCTTCGATGGCATCATCCGAAGATGGGAATGATCCCTCCGGGCGAATTCATAGGTGTCGCCGAAGAAACCGGATTGATCATCGATCTCGGACGCTGGGTGCTGCATGAGGCGTGTCTGACGGCTGCCGCCATGAATGCAGATGGACTGCCCCCGCACAAGATCGCGATAAATTTGTCTCCCAAGCAGTTTCAATGCCCGCATTTGTCGCAAACGATCGCGGACATATTGCAGGAAACCTGTTGCCGTGCGGAGTGGATCGAGGTCGAAATAACTGAGAGCCTCCTGCTTCACAACTGCGAGGGCGTTTCGACGACACTCTCTCAATTGCATGCGAGTGGAATTTCCATAGCGATCGATGATTTTGGCACTGGCTACTCATCTTTGAGCTATTTGGCCAACTTTCCCATTGATACCCTCAAGATCGACCGGTCATTCATCAATCGATCCGACAAGCGTAGTCGGGAACTGGTGAAGGCAATTCTCTCGATTGCGCGCTGCCTAGGGCAAAATGTGGTCGCTGAGGGCGTGGAGACGGTCGAACAAGAAAAATTCTTGACTGAAAGCGGCTGCGCTGTGGCACAGGGGTTCTATTACAGTAAGCCCATCCCGAAGTCCGAACTTCTCGTAGCAAACGCATGCCGACATGGATAGCGATGTGAGCACATTGTTACTTCGCGCCCGGCTTGTCTCTCAATCCGCGAAACCGACGAGTTCTTCGCTACGAAAGTCCAGTCGCGCTCAAGAATTATCGGTTGAGCTCCCAGTCCTTGGGCCACTGGGTTTCGTCCAGACGACATGGCTCGTTTCGGCATAACCTTCCAGCGCCATCTTTGCCAATTCAAGATTGAGGCACTCATCAATCAGAAACTACATCCCGCCTTCCTGGGGCGGTTGACGCGACGATCCGTGAGGAGATAACCGATCCTTCGGGAGGGTTGCCCAATACGCGGCCCCCTACGCAGAGGATTAGCTCCGGCGTAGATCGTCAAGAGACTGATCTTTTCTCCATTCAGACTACGCCAGGTTTCGAGAATGCGCTCCGTTGAATGGCGGCGGTCACTGACGCCGCAACATCGTAGGCCGAATGCGGGGTGCCTCGAAGGACGGGCGCCCCGCCAAAACCGAGGGCGATGATATGAGGACCTCTCGTGCTGCGGCAAGGTCGTTCAGCCGCTCGCTCGCGCGCCTCATAAACGGCATGAGATCGATCGTCAGAAACTCGTAATGCACAGTCCAGTCCTCACGCAATAGGGCAGACCAATATAGGCTGCGGGGAGCAGGCCCCGGCCAGGAATCGACGACCTTGTCGCGCGAGACGAACACTTCCGGCAAGATGTGCTCGTCAATGACACGATTGAAGTCGTGCAGGTCGGCGTGAGAGACAACGGCAGCGTTGCTCGCCTTCAGCATCTCCGCAACTGGTGGCCTGTGGGTCGTTAATTCCCCCGGCGTACCGGAATAGTTCGCGTAACATCCAAGGCCTAAGTCATCGGTGATTGCCTCGTACACGTCGAGGAGGGGCCGACCGGACGCAGCGAGCCCGCCACGCTGCATTGAATCGTTGGAAAGCCGAAACCAGGCTCTGGAGGAAAGCAGCTTATGTTATCAGCCGTGCCAAATTTACCAGCGACCGGCTCAGCCTTTGCGGGAGCGCGTCGCAGCATTTTTGATAGTTCCTTCCTGATTATTGGCAGCGATCATGGTATTCGCCATCAGCATGGCAATCGTCATAGGACCGACGCCCCCGGGCACAGGCGTAATGGCGCCTGCAACAGGCAAGCAACCATCGAAGTCAACATCACCCAACAGCTTTGTCTTACCTGCCCCCCGCTCAGCCGCGTCAACGCGGTTGATACCCACATCGATAACAGTCGCGCCAGGCTTCACTCAATCGGCTTTCACCATCTCGGGGCACCCTACTGCGGCGACGAGGATGTCCGCATTGCGGCAGATGGCGCGCAGGTCGCGTGTCCGTGAGTGCGCCATCGTCACGGTCGCGTTGGAATTGAGGAGAAGCTGCGCCATCGGCTTACTAAAGAGATTGGAGCGGCCGATGACGACGGCGTTCAAACCCGAGAGGTCACTGCCGTGGATATTAGCTACCAGTCTCATGGCGCTTGCGGGGGTGCACGAAATGAGCCCCCAAACGAGATCGCCCGTCGCAAGCATCGCCCAGCCCTATCGCCATGCATAAGCCCAGCTACCCGGATCCTCCAGCGATACCAATTTTCGACAATCCATTCCCTCCAGTGCCACGGATCAGACCGCTCGCGATTTTCTTTTAATCGGCCGGCCGTCACACGATAATCCAAGGAAGACCGTGCGCTCCTCCTCTGGCGATAGGCCAAGGTAGAATTCCACTGTGTCAATCGGCACAGAACATTGACCCCTTTTACTTATCCAATTTTCACCCCCCTGTCGGCGATCAGCGCTTGGCCTGCCCGGCGCTGGCCGGGGTTGCAGAGGGTAGGCCAAGTGCGGGTGATGGGTGTCTTCGGCTTTAGCTTTGAGAGCGGTTCTTGAAGCGCCAGCGCTCGAGCGCATGACCGGCAAGGTATTTCCTGCCGATATCCGCGACGAGTTTCTCGAAGGCGGGGCAGAAATCGATCTGGTTCGCTCTGGACTGGAAGACGTCATGCGCAGCTCTTGGACACGCATCGCCGACCTCATCGAATAGCAGCCGGAGCTTGGCGATTATCGGACCGCCGCCTATGTCGCGTCGATCCGGCAGATCGCCGATGCCTATGAAGCGATAGGAATCTGATCAACTGCCTGCCCGGGCCATCGATTATTCGATCGATGCCTCGGCTATTAATTCGCCTCCCAAGCGACTTGGCTGCCGTAGGACATCGGTCGATGGCAGCCTCTTTTTTTGAGGCGATCCAGATTTTAACATCGGCGAACCCGGCGTCGACGTTGGAGGGCGGCAGCCAGCGTTAGAGGCCGCCCATGCAGAGGTACTACATTTTGAGATAGTCCTCGAGACCGTGCCGCGAGCCTTCGCGGCCAATGCCGGACTGCTTGATGCCTCCGAAGGGTGCGGCCTCCGATGACATGCGGCCGGTATTGATGCCGACCATGCCCGCCAGACGCGTTTGAGGTTCGAGGCGTAGAAATAGGCAGCGAGGCCATAGATGGTGTCGTTGGCTTCTCGGATCACCTGCTCCGGGTCCTCGAAACGGATGATCGGCGCTAAGGGGCCAAATGTCTCTTCCTGCGCGATACGCATCGAACCGACGACATTGGTGATGACGGTCGGCTCGAAAAATGTCCCCTTCGCGCCGATCCGACGACCGCCGCAGCGAACCATTGCTCCCTTTTTCACCGCGTCGTCGACATGCGCCTCAATCTTCGCCAGAGCGTGAGTGTCGATCAGCGGACCGATTGCGGTGTCCGGTTTGAACCCGTCGCCAACCTGCAGCCGCCTGACGCATTCGGCGAACCTCTCGGAGAACAGGTAATAGACACTGGCCTGCACGTAAATGCGATTGGCGGACACGCAAGTCTGACCACCATTTCGAAACTTCGCTTGTATCGCACCGTCAACAGCGGCGTCGAATACGATGAAGGGCGCGTTGCCGCCAAGCTCGAAGCTGATCCGCTTGATCTGGTCGGAGCGTTGGCGCATGAGCAGCCGGCCGACCTCCTTCGATCCGGTGAAGCTGATCTTGCGAACCTTCGGGTTCGAGCAAAGCTCCTTGCCGACGGCATCGCCGTCCGACGCATAGATCAGATTGAGAACACCTTCCGGAAAACCGGCCATCCGGGCAAGTGCGAACATGGCGCCTGCGACAAGCGGGGTTTGTTCTGCGGGCTTGAGGACTACAGTGCAGCCGGCGGCCAGCGCCGGCGCAATCTTGCGCGCAACCATCGAGGCCGGAAAATTCCAGGGCGTGATGGCGCCGACGACGCCGACCGGCTGCTTGATCACCAGCAGTCGTCTGTCGGTAGACGGCGCCGCGATCGTCTCGCCGTAGATGCGGTTCGCCTCTTCCGCATACCATTGGACATAAGCCGCGGCATGGGAAATCTCCGACTTCGCCTCGACAAGCGGCTTGCCCATTTCGCAGGTCAGAATAGCAGCGAGATCATCGATGTGATCGACGATCAACTCGTGCCATCGCCACAGGATGTCGGAACGCTCGCGCGCGGTCAGACCCGCCCAACGCTCTCTTGCGTCATCAGCCCGGTCTATTGCGAGCGCCACATCCGAGACCTGCATATCCGGCAACCCCGCCAGCAATTCACCGGTCGAGGGATTGTGGACTGGGAAGCGTCTGGCGGTTTCGACGGGGCCAGCGGCTGCTGCAAGATCGCCGAAGGTGTTGGTGTTCTTGATATGCTTTTTGAGCGCCTGCGTAAGGGTCACGGCGTCCTCCTCCTTAAATGGGCCTTGCCCGTTTTTTTCTGCCGTCAAACGACAGAACCGGAGCGGCCCTTCGACCGCTCCGGCTATATGCCGCGTCATGGTGCAGGCAACTCAGCCGACAGCGATGACGGCTTCGATCTCCACCTTGGCGCCTTTCGGCAGAGCTTTCACCTCGTAGCAGGCCCGCGCCGGGAACGGCTCGGAGAAAAACTCGGCGTAGACGCGGTTCACCTCCGCGAAATCGCCAAGGTCGGTCAACAACACCGTTGTCTTGACCGTGTTCGAGAGATCTGTGCCCGCTGCCGTAGCAATGGCGCCCATGTTCTTCAGGCATTGCTCGGCCTGCTTGACTGCGTTGTCGGAATTGAATTCGCCCGTGGCCGGGTCGATCGGCAACTGTCCGGATACGAACAGCAGGTTGCCGGCCTTGATGGCCTGGGTCGGCCTTCTTCGCCAAGGCGCCGGTAAATTTGAAGCAGTCGCCCGTCTCGTCCTTCGGCGTCAGCAGGCCGCCGACGATTTTTTCGCGCACATGCTTCAGCGCCGGCTCGACGCCGATGCAGCCATCGCGGTCGAGGACTTCATAGGGAATGCCATCGGCGGCAAGCGCCTCGACGTCCTTGCCCGAGGCGTCGAGCTGGGCCTGTGTCCGGAACAATTGCAGCGTGCCCTGCATGCGCTCGTCGTAGGCAATGCCGGTTTCTGCGCGCAGTGCGGCAAGCGAAACGCGGCTATAGTCGGCGAGCCGCAACATGCGGCTCTTGCTGATCGCATAGCGCTTCGACGTGCAATTCGAAAGCATCTTGATCATCCAGCCAATCCTGGCGGCATCGATTTTCGGGCGCAGGATCAGCGGCGCGTGCTCCATGAACAGCCACTTCATTGCCTTCATTGGGATGCCGGGTGCCGCCCAGGGCGAGCAATAGCCGAACGAGACTTCGCCGGCATTGGCAAAGCTCGTTTCCAGCGCCGGTCCTGGCTGACGGTCAATGACCGTCACGTCATGTCCGCTCCTGGCAAGCTGATAGGCCGAGGTGATGCCGACGATGCCGGCGCCGAGAACAACAACTTTCATGATTTCCCCATAGGATGGGAGCCGACGAGGCTCTTAGCGATAGTGCCGAAAATAGCGGTGGCCGAGGCCGGTCAAGATCTCGTACGAAATTGTGCCTGCGTCGCGCGCGACGTCTTCGAGCGATTGATGCTGGCCGATGACCTAACGAGGCTTCCGAGGGTCAAGGCGCCGTCAGGCAGGCCGGAGACATCGACGGTGATGCTGTCCATGGAAACCCGGCCTACGATCGGCAGTCGGATGTCGTCAAGGTAGACCGCGCCGCGTCCGCTCAAGGCGCGCGGAAGACCGTCGGCGTAGCCAGCAGCGATCGTCGCAAGTCGAGCCTCGCCTTCGGTCACATGAACGCCGCTATAGCCTACCTTAGTGCCCGCGGGCACGGTGCGTGTCTGCACAACCGCCACCTCAAGACTGACGACCGGCTCCATAGGGTTCGGCTCCCCGCCCGTCGGCGCGCCGCCGTAAAGCGCGATCCCGGGTCTGGCGAGGACGCCGTGGTAAGCGTCGCCCAGGAACACGCCGCCGGAATTGGCAAAGGAGATGTCGAAGCCAGCGAACTCGTACGCAATGCGCCGTATCTCCGCTAGCTGTTCGGCGTTTTGCGTCGCATCGAGTTCATCGGCGGAAGCCAGATGGCTCATGATGAACAGCACCTCGACATTGCCATGCCCATCGAGAGCCTTGGCGAGGATATCCGTGCCACCATCAACATGGTCTGGCCGCGGAGTAGGTCCAGGAAACCTGCCTTCAGCTAACACCCATGGCCTGCACATATCAACGATCAACGCTTTGATTCGTGTACTGCTGCGGGCCAAAAGTTCCATAAGATAGATTATGCGATCTACATCGTCCACAAAACCGACATAGGAGCTGCCTGCAATTTTTCACCAAACGGCGTCACGCGATCATGATCGTGCAACACCAGCCCCCTGACGAACCGGTCACCAACAGCCTCCTGCAGTTGGCGCAATCCACGGAAATCTTGCGCCCTCACCGTCGCCGATGCCTTAACCTCGATTCCGATAATACGACCACGCCGATCTTCGATAACGACATCGACTTCATCCTGATCCTTCGTCCTGTAGTGAGAGAATGAAACACGCCGCTCGCTCCAGGACGCCAATTTCATCAACTCCGACACAACAAAACTCTCCAACAGAGCGCCAAAGCGTAAGCGATCCTGCCGTAACCGCTCGGCTTCGTCTTCTCGCATGCTGGCCAGCAATCCCGTGTCAATGAAGTGTAGCTTCGGCGTCTTGATTAAACGGCTAAGTCGATTGTTAGACCACGGGGGTAATGTCTTTATCAGGAACAAGCGTTCAAGGATCGCAACGTATTTCTGTGTCGTGACACTCGATAGCCCGAGCGACGAACCAAAGCTGGAATGGTTGACCAGTTGTCCGGCGTGCTCGGCCAATATGTTCAGAAGACGTGGCATCCGATCGAGTTGATCAATATTGGCGATGTCCCGCACGTCGCGGTCCAGAATGAGTGCAACATAGTCCTCAAGCCAGGCAGTCCGTCGACCCGGTGTCGGTCTGCGTATTGCCTCAGGGTATCCCCCTCTTAAAACAATGTCGATCAGATCCGTTCCAATGGCGGCGGCCGTCTCTACAACCGGCGCTTCTCCCGCAAACAGCCGATCCAGAAGGCGGCCCGGTGCAGATTGAATCTCCGCCTGCGCTAAAGGTAGCAGCGGAATGACTGCCATCCTACCCGCCAGGGAGTCGGCTATCGATGGGATGGCCGTTAGATTTGCAGAACCCGTCAGCAAGAAACGTCCTGGCGTTTCGTCACGATCAACACTTTCCTTGATCGCCAACATCAGTTCCGGAGCCCGCTGCACCTCGTCAATCACAACGCGGTGGACACCTCTTATGAAACCTACGGGATCGGCCCTTGCAGCCTGCAGCGTACCCGCGTCGTCCAAAGTGAGATAGGCCCGGTCAGGGCCTTCAAATTGCCGCGCAAGTGTCGTTTTCCCCGCCTGTCTCGGGCCGGCGATAAGAACGACGCGCGTATCCGATAGCGATGTTTCAACCAGGGAATACGCTTTGCGCTCGATAAGTGTTCGATTGGTTCGTAGTCGATCTATCATTCGTCTATCATTAAACTATCTTCCGTCCAATTTAAAGTAAAAATACGTCCAATATGTATTTGAAATGCATCCCGATGGGTGAGATCGTCTCCTCGCTTCAATAATCGATCACAGGTGCACCAGTTGACGAAAATTGGCTTCACCCTGCCGGCAGATTGATCTATCCTTGGAACTGACATGACAGTCGATGTGCATCCGGACGGCGAAGGTCGCCAAGGCAATGTCCGGCCACAAGCGGTTTCCAAATTCGGCCGGACTCTCAATGGAGAGTCGTCATGTCGGAACTATCTGCTGCATTGCCATCCCTGCCCTTTGCACCCGTCGATATTTGCGACGGGATACATGCTGCCGTCGCCTTCGAGGTGCTGCGCGATCAATATAGCCTGCAGGCTGCGACAATCGCGGCGTGGTGCGCCATCGATGCGCGCACCCAAGGTGATGAGGCCCGGTACCGTTTCTGGTTCGGCGTGTTTTGCGAACTTCGCAAGGCCTCGCCTGTCTTTTCTCTCATGTCACCCACAGCCTCCAAACCGGGGCCGTTCCTCCCTGAAGAAACCGATCTCCTGTCTGCAAACGGCAGGCGCGGCGATGTCGATCGCCTGCTTCAGTCCAACAATATCGGGAATTCTATTATTCGTCGAATACGATCAATTATCGAAAACTAATATTGGAACCGGGACGCAATTCTCTCGCAAAGTCTCCGAAACGCCAGTCAATCAGACAAACGTGAGGGTGAACGATGAAATGGAAAATCCTGTTTGTTACATTAAGTGTAACAATGACTATGGCCGACGAGGCGAGTTCCGAGCAGTTGATCGTCAACAGCTACGGCGGGCCCTACGAAGACATTATCCGCAGCCGGATCATTGAACCCTTCGAAAAAGAGTTCAATGTGAAGGTTATTTATGACGCCGTGGGGTCCGCATCGCAAGATTACGCGAAAATCAAGGCGACACGCGGCCGGCCAGGCTTTGACGTGGTCGTCATGACTGCCTCTCAGTCGCTCGACGGGTGTCGCGATAACCTTCTCGAAAAGTTCTCAACCGAAACCGTACCGAACATCGCGAAACTGAATCCGGAGATCAGCGGCATCGCCGGAGCCTGCGGAGCCGTCCACGAGGTCCAGTATCTTTCTCTTCTCTGGCGCAAGGACAAGCTCGCGAAAGCGCCCGTCTCCTGGTCGGCGTTCTTTGATGAAGAACTAAAGGGAAAGGTGATCCTTCCAACTTTCCAGAACATCATGGCGGCATATCTCATGCAGATCATGTCCGTCGCGAATGGCGGCGATCTTATGGACAACGTTGACCCAGGTTTCGAGGCCATGGGCAGGCTCGCCGGCCAATCGATGGGCTTCGAGCAGTCCTCGTCGATTATGGAAAATTACATCAAGGAGAGCGAGGTCTGGGCCATGCCGTTTTGGAACGGGCGTGCACAGCTCCTCGTCGATAGCGGCCTGCCGGTTGACTATGTGAGGCCGGCGGAAGGGACCATCCCCCTCGTCGCAACCTTGAATGTGCCGGTTGGCGCTCGAAACAAGGAGTTGGCATACAGGTTCGTCAATTTCTTTCTTGAAAAATCGAGCCAGGAAGCGTGGGTGACCGGCTATAACGTCGGCAGCGCCCGCACCGATATCGAGGTTCCCGACGCCGTCCGCGCGCGTCAAATCACCACCGACGCAGATCTGAAGACACTTCTTCTTCC
Organism: Agrobacterium sp. CNPSo 2736; assembly: GCF_004005385.1. NCBI lineage: Bacteria > Pseudomonadati > Pseudomonadota > Alphaproteobacteria > Hyphomicrobiales > Rhizobiaceae > Agrobacterium > Agrobacterium sp. CNPSo 2736. The sequence continues at coordinate 97,654 of NZ_RZTX01000010.1, forward strand.
TGACCTTTCAGAACTTGCAGCCAAGTTGCCCGAATGGGGTGCGCGCTGGGAGCGTGAAGTGATCGCGGTAGCGCGATAAGGGGGCAATCATGACAACAATCGAACTCCAGTCGCCAATCAAACCAAGCCGCCATCGGGGATTTACACTCAGGCCCTATGCCTCGCTGGTTCCCCCTTCAACCGTCCTTTTGCTCTTCTTCGCTCTGCCAATGGGTATGATGATCGGAATGAGTTTCCATGGGAGCGACGGCCAGGAGTGGACTATAGCCAATTATCAAAGGTTCTTTGCTGACGATCTGATGATGGCGGGTCTCGGGCGAACGATGCTGATGTCGGGACTCGTCGCGATTTGCGTCACTGTCATGGCCTATCCGATTGCTTATTATCTGGCTCGTGCGACGTCCCGATGGCGCATGGTTGTCTTCGCCCTTGCAATTGCCCCGGAACTCGCCGGTGTTGTCCTGCGCACCTATGGATGGCTCGTGATCCTAGAGGACCGGGGTTTTGTAAACTCGATGCTCCTGTGGGCGGGGTTGATCTCCGAACCGCTGCCGTTGTCGAGAAGCATGTTTGGCGTCGTCGCCGGTCTGACGCATGTCGTTCTACCTTTCGGCGTCCTCTCCCTGATGACAAGCCTGCAAGGCATCAACCCCAATCTTGAAAAGGCCGCGCAGGTTCTGGGGGCTTCCCGGCCAGCCGTGCTGCGCCACATTGTTCTGCCGCTTTCCGTTCCGGGGATCGTCAGTTCCCTGCTTATTGCCTTCACAATGGCGGCCAGCGCTTACGCGACACCAGCGCTGCTTGGCGGCGCGGGTTTCAAGGTTCTGGCAACGATGGTCTACGAGCAGGTGCTTTTCTACATCGACTGGCCGTTCGCGGCCGTGATGGCGAATGTGTTGCTTGTGGCAATGCTCATTGCTGTCTTCATCGGCTCGCGCATTGAGGCGCGGCTCCACAATAAACTGCATCTGTAGGAGACGGTCGTGAACAGGTTTTTATCGATGACGTTCAGGATTTCGCTTGGACTCATCCTCGCATTCATCACGCTGCCGCTGCTGGTCGTGCTTGTGGCTTCCGTCAGTCCGACGGCGAGGATTGTCTTTACGCCATCGCTCTGGACGACAAAATGGTACGGCGCCCTCATGTCCAGTCGCTGGATTGACCCATTTTTGCTGAGTGTCGAACTCGCATTGATCGTCACGGTTCTCAGTGGGCTGTTCGGGCTGCTCGCTGCTTTTGCCGTCGCCTACGAGAAGTGCCCCGGCCATGCTGCAATCATGTCCTTCCTGTTGTCTCCCCTCTCCGTGCCGCAGATCGTCAAGGGGGTAGCACTCGTCCTGTTCCTGTCGTCGACCGGATTTTACACTCTCCTTGGCACGCCGGGCCTGATCATGGCCCACGTCATCCTCACCCTGCCATTCGTCGTGAGGATGATCGCAGGAGCGATGTTTAATGTCGACAAGAGGCTTGACCTTGCCGCCCGTGTTTTAGGCGCAAACAGGCTGCAGCGGATCCGCTACATCCTGCTGCCCTTGATCAAACCAGGTCTGTTTTCAGGAATGACCTTCGCCTTCATTCTCTCCTTCAACAACATTCCCTTGTCGGTCTTCCTTGTCCGGCCTGGCGAGACGACACTGCCCATCACGGTCATCAATCATCTTGAATACAGCCTCGATCCGGTGTTGGCGGCGGTCAACGTCGCCTCCCTCCTTTTTATTCTTGCAGCCGTCTTCCTGTTTGAGCGGATCGGCGGTTTTTCGACACAGATACATGGTGGAAGCAAATGAGCACAATGGACATAGAACTGATCGCGGTTTCCAAGAGCTATGGAGCCAATCGGGTCGTCGACAATATCGATCTTTCCATTCCGGCCGGAGAATTCGTCAGTATTCTGGGGCCGTCCGGATGCGGAAAGACAACCACCCTGAACATGATCGCCGGCTTTTCCGATCCTTCGGGTGGAGACATCAGGATCAGGGGACGGAGCCAGTTGGGTGTTCCGCCGGAGAAGCGCGGAATTGGACTGGTTTTTCAGAACTACGCCCTCTTCCCGCACATGACGGTCGCCGAGAATGTCGCCTTCGGCCTCAAGATGAAGGGTACTCCGCGCGCCGAGACCGAGACCGAGGTCCGATCGGCACTGAGACGCGTGCATCTTGAGGGGTTTGAACAGAGGTATCCGAAAGAACTGTCCGGCGGCCAGCAACAAAGGACGGCACTTGCCCGGGCGATCGCGCCCAAACCATCCCTTCTTCTTCTCGATGAACCTCTGTCCAATCTCGACCTCAAACTGCGCGAGGCCATGCGTATCGAGCTCAAGGAGATACAGGAAGAGCTCGGCATGACCTTCATCTATGTTACCCACGATCAGGACGAAGCGATGGCCATGTCCGATCGCATCGTGGTCATGCATGGCGGCCTCGTGGCCCAGGAGGGCAAGCCCGATGATATCTATGATCATCCGCGATCGCGTTTCGTTGCCGACTTTATCGGAAAGTCGAATCTTCTGCCGGTTGCGTCCTTGAGAGCGGAAGGGGGATCGACAACTGTCGTGCTCGAAGACGGTCTTACCCTGACGGCGGCGGCGCCAGAAAATCCAGGCTCCGTCCACTACTGTTGCCTGCGTCCCGAGGCCGTTCGTCTCACGCCTGTGGGAGAGGAAGTGCCCTCACCAGTCAATAGGATCGACGGGAACCTGAACCGGATCGTCAATCTCGGCGCCTACCGGGAATGCTTTGTTACCCTGCCAAATGGGACAGTGCTCAAGTCGCTTGTCCGCTCGACGAGACTGCCGGACTTGAGCGTTGGGCAATCGGTCGTTCTCTCCATTGATCCTGACGCGGTGCAGCTTCTCGATAGCTAGGATTGATCGTCAACCCATATCAATGAACTCAAATTGATATTGGAGACGGAGTGATCGGTCGCGTTACTCTTCCCTTGCAGAGAAAAACTATCCAAGGAAGGAACAGACATATGCTCAATACTCGAAGAATTTCAGCGGTCCAGGACGGAAGCAACGTTTGTGCGGATATCGTTGGCTTCGACTTCAACGACTATGACGAACAGGACATTGCAGAGGTTCGCAAATACTGGCTCCACTATGGCGTGCTTCGCTTCCGGAGTGCCAATATAACAGACCAGCAACAGGTCGACTTTTCCCGTCATTTCGGGGAGTTCGTGATCCACCCCAAGCAATTGCAGGAAGGCGGACATCCGACGCACAAGGAAATCCTGGTGATCGCCAACACCATGAAGGACGGCAAGCCATCTGGGGCCATGGGCAACAGCGAGGCGACCTGGCATACGGATACATGGTTCTACGAACGTCCGCCAGCCGGCGCCATTTTGCGGGCGGTGGAGGTGCCGGCTGAAGGCGGAGACACCTATTTTCTCTCCACCTATCAGGCCTACGACTCGTTGCCGGACGACGTGCGAAAGGAAATCGACAGCCGGCAGATATTCTTCCAGAATGTCTACGACAAGACCGGCAAGCTGCGGCTCGGCAAGCAGGAGCCGAGGACCAGCGATTTCCGTGAGTGGAGCGGTATCGTCCACCCGCTGGTGCGGACCCATGCCGAAACCGGGCGCAAAGTGCTTTATCTTGGAGGAACGGCCGAGGGTGCCTGGATTGTCGGCATGCCGCTTGATGAAAGCGACGATCTGCTGAAACGCCTGTGGCGCCACACGACGGATACGAAAGAGTTTTTTGTCCAGCGATGGACGAAAGGCGACATCATGATGTGGGATAATCGCTGCACCATGCATCGTCGGGATTCCTTCGATCCGAACACGATTCGGATCATGCATCGGACCACGACCGCCGGCGAACGCCCGGTCTGATCATTTCAGACGCAGCAAAGCGACCTCATTCCATGGAACAGTATCGGACAAAAACGGGAGAGCCTCCTCTCCCCACGGACCTCTGCGCCCTGCTGCAGGATGTTGAGACCGCAACCATCGGACATACCGAACATCTCGGCTTTCTCAGCACGAGTCTCCGCCCGGTCTGCTCCGCGAAGGTCATCGGACAAGCCCTTACCGTCGCGGCTCCGGGCCGTGACGGCGTTGTGATCTACAAGGCGATCGACCTCCTCCAGCCAGGAGACGTTCTCGTCATCTCGAGGATCGACGGAGACGACATCGCCTGTGTCGGCGGCGGTGTCGCGACAGCGGCAAAGGCGCGCGGCGCCGCTGCCATTATCGTGGACGGCCCGTGCACTGACGTCGAGGAAATTGTCGCATCAGGCCTGCCGGTCTGGTGTCGCGGAGTCTCGGCAAAAACCACGAACCGAACATTCCGGATTGGTGGATCCATCAATGTTCCTGTCGCCTGCGCCGGCACGGCGATCCTTCCCGGTTTCGCGGTGCTCGCCGACAACTCCGGGATTTTCGTCGCAGACCGTTCACGGATGCGCAGCCTGGGTGAGGCTGCGCTGCAGCGTCAAGAACGGTCCGCCCGGCTGCGTGCCCATCTTGCGGCAGGCCATTCAATCTTCGCGTACGATGAGGGGCAATCCCAATGAAAATATCGCTCATTCAAATGAATTCCCAGCCGGACCGCAGGGCAAATCTGCGTCAGGCGCAGGCTCTGATGCTCAAGGCCGTCAAAGAGGAGGTGCCGGATCTGATCGTCCTGCCGGAACATTTCGACTGGTCGGGCGGTACTGCCGCGGAAAAGCTTGCGGCAGCAGACTACATGCCTGGTGGTGCGGCTTACAGGATGGCACAGGAATTTGCTTGCCGGCACGGATTATGGCTCCACGCCGGCAGCATGCTCGAGCGCATCCCTGGGGAAGAGCTAATATACAACACCACCGTTGTGTTCGACCCCGACGGCAGGGAGGTCGGCCGCTACCGCAAAATTCATCTTTTCGACATCGTGGCTCCGGACGGCAAAGCCTATCGGGAGTCCGCCACAGTCGCACCGGGGCACGACCTGCTCGTCTACGAGGCTGGCGGCTTCCGGATCGGAGCCGCTATCTGCTACGATCTCCGGTTCTCCCGCCTCTTTGATCAACTTGCGGAGAACAAGGTCGATCTTGTCATTCTGCCGGCTGCCTTCACGATGCAGACCGGAAAGGATCATTGGGAGGTCCTGTGCAGGGCCCGCGCCATCGAGTTCCAGGTCTATTTCGCCGCGTGCGGCCAGTGGGGCAGTTACCTTGCCGCCGATGGCGAGACCCGACAGTGTTTCGGCAACTCACTGGTTTGCGATCCCTGGGGGCAAGTCATCGCCCGCGCTTCGGACGGAACGGGCATTGCGGCAGCACGGCTGGACAGCCAGCGAATACATGATGTGCGCCGACTTATTCCGATGGCGCACCATCGTCAGCAGTTTCCGAACGCAGCATCCCGGGTAGGTCTTGCTGAAACATCGGGGCCAACAGCTCAACATTTGGCAGTCGAACATGTTGCCTGCGATGGGCTATGTTCGACTTGCTGCAACAAAACAGATCTCCCTGCCTCCTTTTGATAGTCGAGAGGGCCCCATGACCACCCCCGCAACGCAGACCCTCGCCGGGTACATCGTGAATGCGAGTTTTGAGAACCTTCCGCCGGACGTGGTAGAGAAAGCAAAGCTCTGCCTGATGGACTCGGTCGGTGCTTTTTCGGTGGCCATCAAACCCCGGTCGCTTCGGGCCTGGAACGGCTTTCGGCGGATATCCCCGGAGGTTTCACTAACGCGCCCTGTCCGGATCCCGCCTGGCAGGCATTTCATTACGCGACTTTGGCCAACGCCCTTGACCTTGATGACATCTACTGGAAGGGGCATCCCGGGGCGACAGTGGTTGCTGCCGCACTCGCGCTTGCCAACCGCTCGCGCTCCACAGGGCGCGACCTGATTGCTGCAATCGTCGCCGGATATGAGGTGGGATGCCGCATCGGCATGTCGCTCGTCCACAACACGCCGCGCAAGACAGTCCATGGCCACGGCACCTGGCAAATATTCGGCGCAGCCGCCGCATCGGCGAAACTGCTGAAACTCGATCATCAGCAAGCGGCCCATGCTCTGGCAATCGCGGCTGTCAATGCCCCTGTTGCGTCGGTCATGAAGACCGTTTACGGGACCACACCGACAATGGCGAAGAACAATTTTGCGACCGCAGCAATGGGCGGTGTCAACGCAGCGTTTCTTGCTCGTGCAGGATTTGAGGGGCCGCTTGACGTTTTCGAAGGGGACACCGGTTTCTGGCGCATGGCGGGCGCCGACGGCGCCGACCTGTCTCGGCTGAAGATCGGTCCCGATATGCGCTACGAAATACGAGACGTCGGCTTCAAGGCGTTCAGCTGCTGCAGGATCATTCAGAGCAGCGTCGAAGCTGCTGTTGAGGCTTTCGCTCTCGGAGCCATTGAAGAGACCGGTCATGACGTGAGGGAGATCGAGGTCTTCGCTTCTGAGATTGTCTGCCGTCCTCCATTCAATGATCCCGAACCCCGCGATATCTGGGCGGCACAGTTCAGCGCACCTTTTGCAATCGCGATGGTGGTGCTCGGGCATGCGGCCGGTCCGGAATGGTTCGCACCATCGCGTTTTACAGATCGAACAGTGCGCGAGCTGACGGCAAAAATCCGGCTCTTCCTTCCGAGGTCGACCGATCGATCGCACCACCACCACGCGGCAAGGGTTCGTCTTCACCTGCTCGACGGCGGCGTCGTAGAGACCACCGTCGAGGTTGCAAAGGGCGATGCTGCCAATCCGCTTGCGCCTTCGTTTCTGGAGGAGAAGTTTTTGCGCCTGTCTGCGGGGCGTTTGCACGGAAACGGAAGACTGGAAATGCTCCAGTTCCTCAAGCATCTTGAGTTGAAAGACGACCTGCGGTTTCTGCTCGATACGATCCGCGCACCAGGAGGCTCGCCTCAATCTGGGAATAGTCCTATATAACCGGAATGCATATTGTTGCATAAAAGATAGCTAATCTTGGCTTTATTTCCCGCCGATTCCTGCTGGAATCCTCTCGTTCGATGTTCGAGGAGGAGCTCGCATGAGTGGAGGAATTATCAGTCCAAGCCTGTCAGACATACCGTGTTACTCCGCAGCAGAGATCGCCAGGGACAGGGCTCTGCTTGATGGAAAGATCGTCCATGCGGTCGCCGGCAAAGCATGGGACGACATTGCCCGCGGTTCCGCTTACGGCACGAAATCGGTGCTTTCCATCACGCCCGAGGAGATTGACAGGCACCCCTTGATCAAGGATGCAGGTTTGCTGGAGGAGCGCCTCGGCTGGAAGCTGTCCTGTCTTTCTAGCGTCAACTGCCGCTACGGGGCGGTGAAAATCGTCGGTGCAAACGCCCTCAATCGCCAGCTCGGACTGCCACGCTCACGGTCCACGATTGTCCTCATGGACAAATTTACCCTCCTTCCTCTTTGCCTGCTCGATGGAACCGACATATCCGCCGCCCGGACGGCGAGTTATGCGACGCTTGTTCTTGAGCGATTGCTGGCGCCCCGTCGGGACGTGTCTGTCTTCCTGTTCGGCGCAGGACCAATTGCCGAGAAAATTATACTGGCGCTTGATCGATGCCACGGGGAGAGGGTTCGCGAGGTCCTTATCCGTAGCCGGACAGTTGACTCAGCCATACGGCTCGCGAGATCACTGGGAGAGACGGTAACCTTCGATATCATGCCTGCTCGGGACAACCGCGATCTCGGTCGATGCGATTTTGTGATTACTGCATCAAACGCGAAGGCTCCCGTTTTCGAGGCCAGTGAGATAGGCGACGCTACCGTGCTTCATCTGGGTGGGGATGAAACACCCCCTGCCCATCTGGAACGAGCGCTGCGGTGCGGTCGTGTTCTGTGTGACGACGTGGCGATGGTGTCGCGCCGTGGTTCGCAAAGCCTTGCGCTTCACTTCTCGCGAAAGGGGACGACGCTGGAGCAATTGGGATCCGTGCTGGGCATCCGTCCAATCACGGCGATCATGGATCCTTCGGAAATCGGACAGGAAAAACCTGTCCACATCACCTGTGTCGGTCTGCCCATGCTGGACCTTTATGTGGCCGCCCATGTCTATGAGACCTTGTCGGGCATCACAAATGATAGCGCAGGCGAAGCGACGGTTGCAGAAGCGACCCACTGAGAGATGCTCCCATGTATATGACGAAGCTTCTCGCCGAATGCATTGCTGACCGTGTTTTCGATGCCGTGCCTGTGGAGGTCAGGAACAAGGCACTGTGCTGCCTCTTCGACGCCGCGACCTGCGCCCTCGCCGGCAAATTTGCCACCGGGTCGACCAGCGCCAGATTGGTCGCAACCCGAATTTTTGGTCCCGGAAACGCACCTCTCTGGTTTTCAGACCGTCGGTTATCGACCACCGGCGCCGCCTTTGCCAATTCGGCTTCTGTGTGCGCCCTTGATTTCGATGATGGTCATCGTGCCGCGCGCGGACATCCAGGTGCTGCGGTGATCCCCGCTGTTCTGGCCGCCTATACGGACAGTGCAATCGACCCGGACCAACTCGTCGCTGCGATCGTGGCCGGCTACGAGATCGCCATCCGGATCGCCGCCGCACAAAATCCTGAAAACATAAAAAGTCGCCAAAGCGGTCTCTGGGCCGGCTACGGGGCTGTCGCTGCAGCCGGCAGTATCCGTCGCACAGGCCGGGATCATCTCGCCCATGCCTTGGCGATCAGTGGTGTGTGGGCGCCCAATCAGGCCGCAAATGGAAGTTCCGGCTATTCGATGCTCACCGGGAATCATGCGAAAGAGGGGATCCCGTGGAGTGTTCTCACTGGCCTCACCGCACTCGAACTCGCCGAAAAAGGTTTTACGGGTCCAGAAGACATTCTCGATCACGCTTCCCATTTTGACAGGGATCGTATCGAGAGCGGACTTGGAATGATCTGGGAAATCCTGGGGACCTATTTCAAGCCGTATTCCTGTTGCCGCTATATCCATCCAGCCATCGACGCGACGCTGGACCTCATGCAAAGCCGGGGACTCCAGCCGGAAGACGTGCTGTCAATCGAGGTCCACACGTTCCAATGGGCTCGACGACTGCAAAACAAGGTCGGCCCGAAAAACCTCGTGGAGGCTCAGTACAGTCTGCCTTTTTGTCTGGCCGCGGCCGTCCGGCACGGCGCATGTGCGCTCGCGCCCATCGATGAGCAGCTTCTCGACGACCGGGAAGTCTGTTCCCTTGCCGGCGCGGTTACCTTGACGATTGATGATCAGATTGACCAGAAATTTCCGGCAGAAACGTTGGCGCGGGTGACATTGACCGCGCCTTCGGGCGATATAACGTCCACCACCGCGATGCCGCGTGGCGATGCGGGCCGACCGATGCTTTGGGACGAACTCAAGGAAAAGTTTCGGCAGGTTTGCAGAGGAAAAATAAGTGCAGTCCGCGAGGACGTTTTCGACAGGGCGATTGATCATCTCAAATCCGGCGACCCTCTGCCGTTCCTGCAAGAGATTTCGGCCGACCTGTGATTATCGCGCCGCTCGCTCGGCCGCCGAAGCGCCCCAACCCTTCCCACCAATCGCTCCATTCCAGACCACAACCTTGCCATGGATGATGACGTGGCGGACGCGGCCCAGATTAACATGATCGATGATTACGAGATCCGCGCGCCTGCCCTTCTCGATCAAACCGCGATCGCCTGCCAGTTGAGGAAAGGCGCGTGCGACGTTGCCGGTGGCCAAAGCGACAGCTGCAGCCGGTGACATCTGCTTTTTGCGAACAATGCGCTGGATTGCCACGAGGATGCCGTCCCAATGGCCGCCGGCATAGTCCGTCGAAATCGTATCGACGCATCCCGCCTCGATCAGGGCGTCGAAATTCGCCGGGTTATTCCGCCAGCGGGTCTGGACGCTGTCGAGCGTTGAGACATCGATGGTGACGCCGCGCCTTCGCAGCTCGCGCGCGAACGAAACGGATTCATCCGGGAGGAACATCGGATGGTTCGAATGACCCGCGACAATGTTTGCGTTGGGGTATTTCTCAGCGACTTCAATCAGGCGTTCGACTGACGGCGCCGAATTATGAAAAATCACCGGGAAGCCCACACGCGCGGCTTCTCGGGCCACTTCCTCAAAGCCTCTCAGCGCGAGAGCGACGGACGGCATCACGGAGGCAAGAATGACCTGACGGCAGGTTTGCGCGCTGCAGACATCGGACAGACCAGCTTCGTCGAGAATCGCCTCCAATTCCCCGTCGGGAACTCCATCCTCAACTCTAAGGTATCGGCCAACCACGGCATTTCGCAACTGACGTGAAACCAGAGGCGACACTTCCCGTCCCGTCACCCGTTTCATTGCTTCGGGAATGAACCGATATTCCTGCGCACCTCCGCCAAGTGTCTGTCCCCCGCCTACCTCGCCAAGCGCTTTTGCTCCTTGCGACAAAGCTTCGTCGATGGATGCATGTCGATGCCGTTCGGATAGACCGGCGCCATCGATCGCCAGGGCCGCTTCGATATTGGAGGGGGTGTGCGCTGTGGAAATATGGACATCAAGCGGATGTGCATCGCCCGCAAATGCCTCATCAGGCAACGCCAAACCGCATACATTCAATAACGTGGTCGTCCCCTCGAGGAGGTGCCTGTTCCTGTTCCAGACGATCACGTCGCTATCGATAGGAGACGACCCGCTCGGCATGGATGGGCCGCTGACGCAGCCATGGGCATGCGCGTTGATAACGCCCGGGATAACCGTGTGGCCGTGAGCGTCGATGACGTCGACCTCATCAGGATTGAAGGATATATTTCCTGGCTGGACGAAAACAATTCTGCCCTCTCCGATACCGACGGATGCATTTTCATGAAATGTGGCGCCATCTCCCGTTATCACGCAGGCGCCGCGTATGATCCTGTCGAGCCGATTAGACATTGCGATCGTCTCCAAAAGCGGCTGGAGCTTCAGGCGAAGGGGATTCCAGAATGTAGCCGACCCCCCGGACGGTGCGGATAAGGTCGGGTTGGCCGTTCCGGTTCAGTCTCTTTCGCAATCGGCCTATATGGACGTTCAGAGTGCGCTCTTCGACATGATGCAGGCCGGGCCACACTGCAGTTATCAGTTCTGCGCGCCGGCAAATCTCGGTCGGTCGCTCCATCAGGCAGGACAAGACAGAAAATTCCAGTGGTCCCAGGTGGATGTTCAGACCATTTCTTGAAACGCGATGATGCTCGAAATCAATCTCGATGCCGCCGTAGGATAGCTGACCTGATCGCGCTCGAGGCAGGGTCCGGCTGAGCTTAGTCTTGTGCAGGTATTCAAGCAGCTTGATCGGTGCAAAGGGCCGAACGAAACACTCTTCTGCGCCGGCCCGCTGCATATCGACATATTGCCCCTCGCCGCCCGCACCAATGATTGCGAGCACGGGAACGCTCGCCGTGCGATGATTCTCCTTGATCCTGGCACACACCTCAACCGCCGGAAAGGGATCAGGCCGGCAGTCAAGCAGTACAGCCCTGACCTGGTGATCGTCGGCAAGATGGGACATCTCCTCGACGCCTCTGGCCATTCGAGCCTGATAACCCTCAACTTCCAGAATGTGTGAAAGGAGGAGAAAGAAGTCCGCATCAACCGAACCGATCAGGATCAATTTTTTCATGAAATGCCCTTTGCGCCGGCAGCAGCCCCTGAACGCAAGGCGGTTGTTCCCTGCGTTGAGCCATTTTCTCTACGATCGATATATCAATTTCCCTCAATTTGGCTGTGAAATCGACTACTAGAAGTAGTAGTCGCCAAATATGACGTAATGTGACATGTTTTAAATTTGGCTTTGCCAACGGGGAGACGATGGCCACCGACACAGGTTGCCTGTGCCTGTTGCGCACAAGACGATCATTGCAAGGATGGACATTTGAAGAGATTGAAGAGGAAAGATGTCAGGAAGGGCTTCATACGCCGCGCTTGGCGCCGATATCGCAAGCGTGGCGTTGTCATTGAATAATCATCGCATCACCCAAACTACGATAGACGTCTGTACGGAACGGCGATTTGTACTGCCCAACCGGATTTCACCACCAACGGGTAATGGGTATCCCAATTACCACGCCATAGCTGCGGCGTGGTTGGAGGTTCCATCGCCGCATCGGAACGATGTTGGTGCCGGACCACGACGGTCTATCGCAACGACTCTCAACGCACCACGTATGGCAACCGAGCGGCAAGCGCTGACCAAAGCTGGAAAAATGTTGGTACGGTGCCTGTTTCGAACCGGTCATTCCGCCAAAGTTGCGCGGACAGCCGAACAATAAGTCGAGACGTGCTAACAGCCGGCCACGGATTCGACCGAAAGAGAGCGGCAAGAACATGAGGCGGGGAGGTCGAAAACGCCGGCACGTTGTCCGCTGAGCGCCTGTGGGGAGCGAGATGCTCTCGTTCTGCGCCGTGACACCTCCCCCTCACATCGGAAAGGGTTCCCGCATGAAAACAGTATCTGCGAATCTCGCTGAAGCCATCGAGGCAATCACAGATGCCCCCACAGTCTATGAGGCCCTTTTTTCTGTTCAGGAAATTTACGACGTAGATTTCGTCACCTACCATTTGACCGCAACCGTGATCAGCGACCTTGACGCACCCTTTGTTCAGTCAACCTACAGTCCGGAATGGATCGCACGGTATTTCCTGAAGCGATATGTCCAGGTAGATCCTGTTGTGCAACAGGGCTTTTTGCGGCAGCTTCCATTCGACTGGCGTGAATTCGAAATGACGCCCGAAATTGGAGCGTTCTTTGATGACGCCTGGCAACATGGCGTCGGAAAGTCCGGTTATTCGATCCCCATTACTGACCGGGGCGGCCGGCGCGCAATTTTCTCCGTCAATGCGGCACACGACCCGAAAAGCTGGGACAAACTCGTTGCAGGCAATCGGTCGGACTGGATCGAAATCGCATATCAGATTCATATGAAGGCGATCACGGAGATTCATGGAGGAGAAGACCCTGTTCCGGGCCTCAGCGCCCGTGAGCGGGAGTGCCTGTCGTGGGTGGCACGCGGAAAAGACCACAAGGATATTGCACTCATTCTCGGTATTTCCGAGCATACGGCAAGGAGCTACCTCAAGTCTGGCCGGTTGAAGCTCGGATGCGCAACTATTTCATCGGCCGCCATCCAGGCGATGAAGTTCAGGCTGATCAACATTTAATTCAGCAGCTCGAACCTGGCCTTCCACCCCGTCGCACAACAGCCATAGACCTTTAACTTTCGGCGCAATACCTCAATTGTTTGTGCCCATCCGTAGCAATGGGCAACCCGGGATTTACGTGCATTCTGTCCGACACATGATCGGAGGTTTGCTCGTGTTCCTTCTTATCCAACCCTATCAATATCACCGGTACGCGGGCCTGCTGGAGCAATCGTTCCGATTGCGGAAGCGGGTTTTTCACGATTGTCTTGGCTGGCAGGTCGATGTGCATCGCGGCCTTGAACGGGACGCTTATGACGGTTTGGGCGCCGTCTACCTGGTCTGGTGTGACAAGGACGCGCGACATCTCTATGGCACGGTGCGGCTCATGCCGACGACAGGGCCGACATTGCTGCATGATGTGTTCAGGCGAACGTTGGCGGGAAAGAATCTGGTGTCTCCCGTCGCATGGGAGGGGACGCGAATGTGCCTTGATGTCGACCTCCTCAAAGAGTCTCAACCGACACTCAGCCCATCAAGAGCGTTTGGGTTCCTTTTGCTGGCCTTGTTCGAATGCTCCTTCGCGCATGGCATCAAAACACTTGTGTCGAATTACGAGCCGTCAATGGAAAGAGTATACCGGCGAGCGGGATTGATCGTGGAGGAGATTGGCCGTGCTGACGGTTACGGCCGGGTCCCGGTGTGTTGCGGCGTGTTCGACGTTTCAGACGAAACCCTTCAGCAAATGCGAACAGTCCTTCGAATTGCACACCCCTTATACACACCCTCTTTGCCCAAGGCTGCGGGAGCGGCCGTAGTACAAAGGTTCCGACGCCTGGACCATGTCAAAAGGCCGGCGAAAATCGAGAATCTCGGGACCCTCCAATGGCGCTCAATGGCAAAGGTGCCGCTCGAGCCGGTGGGATAAGACGCGAGATGAACGCTTGGCTACGCAAATTGATCGATACGACACCCATGATGAAAACCAGTCGGGCGACGGCCGAACTGCTTGATCACCTGACCCGGGAACTGGGGTTTGACTTTTATCATGTGGTGACTGTCCGTCACCCCGGGTTGGGAAACTCCATCTTGTCCAATGCCCCAGAGGAGTGGCTGGACATATATCGGCAGGAGCATTTCGACAGGATCGATCCAGTCCTGACCCATGCCCGTGAAATAATGGCACCGTTTGTCTTTAACCTTGAGCATAAGGGGAAAGTCGCACGCGGACCCCAGCAGACATTCTATTCGAGTGCCGACGAGGCGGGCATCAGGGCCGGCATATGCATGCCCGTGATGGCGCCATTCAGCGGTTTCTTCACCCTCTCACTTTTCACCGGTGATGTAACGTTGCCCCACAAATACCAACTGCAGCCCGTTTTGACTGCAAACGCTGTGGCGTTACTCCATATGTGTGTGGAGGCCACCAAGGCGGCATCGATCAGAGCGCCGGCCATCGAATTGACGGGGCGGCAGTCAATGGTGCTCAAGTGGGCCGCTGAAGGGAAAACGACGCAAGAGATAGCGCTGCTCGAGAACATGACGCACCATACTGTCAATTTTCACATGAAGAAGATTCGACAGAAACTTAAGACCGTCACCCTTCCCCAGACGACTGCGTTGGCCACAAAGCTGAAACTGATCTAAGGTACGTTGTGTTGCTGTATCGGTCGTTGTCATCCGCAAAAGAAGTGTTCGTTATCCCGGATCGCTGATAGTTAGGTTTGCTCCCCGACAGAACATGCAGATAAAGGCTAGAACTCGATCGGCAAGAAGACCGGCAAATGCATTGCCAAAATGTTGCCCTATCGCTATGTTCCAAAACAGAATTATAGCGGCATAGAAAGCGGCAAAAATGGTTACGCTCGCAAGCATGGAGCCCCTGCTTCCGGACAGCAGCCGGGAACTTGAAGATCTGGCGATCGAACTGACGTCAGTTGCCAGTCGGTTCGCAGCGCGACTTCATCCCATCATGCGTGCTTCCGTCGGTGATCTCGTGCGCTCGATGAACTGCTATTACTCAAATCTCATCGAGGGACACAACACGCTACCAATCGATATCGATCGGGCCATGGCGGGCGATTTCGCTCGAGAACCAGAGAAGCGCAACCTTCAGCTCGAGGCCCGGGCCCATATCGAAGTGCAGCAGCTTATCGACAGGGGCGAAATGCCCTTCCCTGTGCTGTCGCTCGACGGCATCTGCTGGTTGCACGGCGAGTTCTGCCGCCGGCTGCCAGATGACCTGCTTCTTGTTCGCAATTCCGATACCGGCGAAGAAATCATTATGGTCCCGGGGCAGCTGCGAACGCGGCACGTCAAAGTCGGCGAACACATCGCTCCCGAACCGGAGATGATTGAACCGCTGCTCGCAAGGTTCGTTGAAGCCTACTCGTTCAAGATGCTGTCTAAACTCCAGAAGATCGTTGGGGTTGGGGCATCTCATCATCGTCTCGCATGGATCCATCCATTTTTCGATGGCAACGGACGTGTCTCTCGCCTGTTCTCCCACGCGTTGCTGCGCGACCTTGGGATTGGCTCGGAGCTCTGGTCTGTGTCTCGCGGTCTTGCCAGAAATGTCTCCGACTATAAGCGTCTGCTCTCCCAAGCTGATCAGCCAAGACGCGGCGATCTGGATGGACGTGGCAACCTCACTGAGGCAGGCCTCGCCGAGTTCACGGCCTTCTTCCTCTCGTGCTGTCTCGATCAAGTCACGTTCATGGAAGAGCTCCTCAAACCTGAGGAGCTCTTGAACCGCGTCGAGGTGTGGTGCAATGAGGAGGTGCAGATGCAGCGCCTTCCCAAGGGCAGCTGGCCTCTGTTGCGCGAGGCCATACTGACGGGAGAGTTCGCGCGCTCGCAAGCACAGTCTTTGACCGGATATCAAGAGCGCCAGGCCCGAACCGTGTTGTCCAGTTTGTTGGACTGCGGCGTGCTCACGTCCCCGAGTTCAAAGGGCAAGGTGCGTCTCGGTTTCCCGGTCGATATCATCGAGCGGTGGCTTCCGCGCCTGTATCCGGCCGTTCGCTAGCGTTGGCCACTGTGCGCCACCGACGCGATCGATGTCATCCACGGCCTTGCCGAGCTCGCGAGAGATCATGGGATTGTCTCGCTTCCACGACGACGACTCGTTGAAAAGGTGAACTTCCTGAAAGACCTCGGTGTGAAAGCGTAAAAGCAAAAGACGACCTCGCATTGGAGGCAGCTCAATGCTATCGTTCGTGCAATATGAAACGGGGCAAGACAATCATGGATCTGGCAATTCCCAGCGCAACGAATCTCAGCCTGTTCGTCAGCGCTACGCTGGTGCTGC
Organism: Agrobacterium sp. CNPSo 2736; assembly: GCF_004005385.1. NCBI lineage: Bacteria > Pseudomonadati > Pseudomonadota > Alphaproteobacteria > Hyphomicrobiales > Rhizobiaceae > Agrobacterium > Agrobacterium sp. CNPSo 2736. The sequence goes on from NZ_RZTX01000010.1 coordinate 114,036, forward strand.
TTCTTGTGCCGGGACCGGCAGTTCTTTACATCTTCGCGCGCTCGGTCGAGCAGGGTCGTTCTGCCGGGCTCGTTTCGATCCTTGGCATCCATACGGCGACGCTTGTTCATGTCGTCGCCGCTGCTGTGGGGTTGTCGGCGCTCCTGGCGTCATCCGCGCTCGCCTTCAGCGTCGTGAAGTATGCCGGCGCGGCCTATCTGATCTGGCTTGGCCTCAAAAAGCTTTTTGGCCCCTCGGACATTCCCAACGTTGAGGGCGGTTTACCGACACGGAGCCGCATGCGCCTCTTTCGTGAGGGCTTTATCGTTAATCTCCTCAATCCGAAGACAGCACTGTTCTTTCTGGCTTTCTTGCCGCAGTTCGTTGAGGTCAACCATGGCCATGTGGCTATGCAGATCGCTTTTCTCGGGCTTGTTTACACAGCGATTGGCGTTCTGACGGACAGCTCCTACGCACTTGCCGCCGGCACGGCCGGCAAGTGGCTGAAGCGCAGTCCCGCGTACTTAAAGGCTGAACGCTGGGTCAGTGGTTTCGTGTATATCGGTCTTGGCTTGACAGCCGCTTTCGCTGGCAATCAAAAGAAATAGACCGTCCGTCGTCCCCAGGAAGTTGCCCTAAACGGCTAACACGTCGGTGACGATCTGGAATCGACGGTACGTCGTCGCAAAAATCAGATAGCCGTTCGCGTTTATGGGTTCACGACCTAGAAGGCTTGCCGCGATGCGGTGGGCCTTCAGATGCGTCTATCATGATGCGCTCAGGCTGGGGGCCTTTGCCGGCCAAAGCGGCAAAAATCCTGTCGAACACGCCGAGTGGCCCATACTGCAAAGGCGCATCCTTCCACTACAGACCATTGCGGATCACATAGACGATACCACTGACGACACGCTGGTCATCAACCCGCGCAACCCATGCGACAGTGGAAATGCGGAGATATGCGAGCCATTTGGCGCGCGCTTAGCAGTAACAAATCACCATCAGAACCCCTTCAATGGAGACTCTGAATCACATCTCAAACGAAATTAATAGGTCCTGACCCTAGCCTCAACTACCGTTTTTCACGGCCTGCTGAAGCTTTTCGATGTGCTCCCGGCAGAGCGTCTCGATCAGGGCATGAAGTTCCGCGGTGCGCTCCTGGAGCCATTGAAGGGCTTCACCTGAAATCTCGAAGTGCTTCGAGTAGCGCGCCTTGACGTAGGCTTCGTTGAGAATGTTGTACCATGCGGTAAACCGCTGATGGTCGCGCGGCCAGATGTCGACCAGACGGCGGTCACGATCTTCTGAAAGCCCACGCAGGAATTTCAGGTTGTGCGAGGGCGGGGAGTAGTTGGTCAGCGTCAGGAGATAGCAGGAATATGCGGTCTCGACTGACTGGTGGAGATTGAATGTTGCAAGGTTGATGTTCTCTTCCTGCACAAAGAATTTCGAACCTTTCAAAAAGTCGGCTACGTTTTTGAATTGCTTTTCAAAATGCTCTCGCGCCACCCTGAGGGCATCGGCGGGACTGAGCGGTTTCGGTTCTGCGAGCGGCCGGTCGTCGAATTCGTAGAGGATGATGCCTTCGCGGGCGAGATCGACAAAGAAGTATTGCCCGTCATGAAGGAAGTTGCTGATCTCGCGGGCGCCATGCACGATGAGACCCACTGGTGTTTCAATCTCCTTGTCCCACATCAGCCGGTCGGTCGCCTTGTCCCAGTATTTGGGGTCGGCCAGTTCCTTGTTGCTGACGATGACGAGGATATCGAAATCCGATCGATAGCCTTTCGACGTATGTGGTTCATCCACCCATGTGCCACGGGCGTAGGAACCGAACAGGATGATTTTGTAGATCCGCCCGTCCTTTTTGGCCTCGGACTTCGAACGCTCGACAATGCCGGCGAACTCTTCGTGGATGATCCGGACGACCCTTTCCAGTTCGCGCCGCTTTGCCTGCGGAAGATGTCCGATATCCGTTTTCATGGCCTCACCATCGATTCTTCTGAACGGGTATCCTAGCCGTTATCGGCAGGCTATTGCTACTCCACATTGTTGTAGTCCCAATCCACCTGCTGCAACATTATGCGGGGCTAAACCGCCCTCAGCAACCATTAATCGCGGCGTCCTATCAATGTTGCATCTCGACCAAGGCAACGGACCACTCTATCCTCTTGGAATTAGAGGCCTGCCTCGACCTTGATCGCGCGTCCGGCGGAAGGAACTGAAATGGATCTGCGCCAAATGAGCACATTCGTTGCCGTCGCGGAAGAACTGCATTTCGGGCGCGCCTCCATCCGGCTCAACCTCGCCCAGCCTGCAGTCACTGCCCAAGTCCAGGCGATCGAGAAGGAACTGGGCGTTCCCCTTCTCATTCGTTCCACACGCCGCGTACAACTTACCCCGGCCGGCTCTGTTTTTTACGAGCGGTGCGTTCAATTGCTTCGCGATGTCGACGAAAGCTGCGCGATCACACAGGCGGTCGCGGGCAAGGCTGCCAGCAAGATCACCATCGGCACAATCCACCCGGCAACCTTCGGTGTTCTGCCTGATTTTCTTGCCCGAATTGGCCGACGCTATCCGGAAATCCGCATTCACATCCGCAACGGCACAACCGAATCCATCGTACGGGACATTGAGCGCGGACAGGTCAATATCGGTTTCGTCCGGCCGCTGGACAACAACGGCGCATTGCGATGGCAGGCGATAACAGAGGAGCGGTATTTACTCGCCGTCTCCAAAGACAATGCTCTCGCTGAAGCCCAGACCGTCACGCTTGAGGACTTGCGCCGTCAGAAGATCATTTCCTTTTCGCGTTCGAACCTGTCCTACACGGAGCGGTACTTTCTAAATACATACCGTGAGCATGATCTTTCCGACCGGATCGCCTACACCTGCGACGACACACTTTCACTGATAGCTCTCGTTTCCGCAGGTGTCGGGGTCGGCTTCGTTCCGGAATGGGCGGCAAATCTGCCGAACAGGAACTTTCGTTTAAAGGCGGTGGAAGAGATCGATCTGCGCATCGGCCTTGGACTGGCCTGGAGCAAACAGGACCCGACCGCCAATCGTGATGACATCATCGAGATCGGCCGCCAACTCGCATCCACTATTGCGAAAGCACCCGCTCGTAAACAGTACCGCAATTGAACGTCTTGAAACAGCATAACGGCGGGTCCCCGGGTTTCCCGTGTGCGGGACAATCGTGAACGCCTTGGCACATGCGCCCCTTATTCTGTGCGACAACCAAGCAGCAAGTCTGTCGTCGTCACCTCATTGCGCGATATTGCGGAGTTCGGTGACCTTCAGACCAGCAACTTCGAACGAGCCCGTGACGCAGGTGGCGACCGTCAGGTCCCGCGCGAACACCTGGCAGCGATATAAGAACCCACTGGGCTGTAGCCCTCCCTCCGGTCATTGCCCGGGCCATCTCTGGGACATAGGCCTGCGAAGCATCGAAGCCGATTGGCAGAACCCGCCCCGAAGAGTCGGCGGGCCCTCCTGTTCTCAGCGATCCTGATAGATCCCATGCCGCCTGCTGTGCGGCATCGCCCGGGAATGTCAACCGCATGGCGATCGCTCATATGAGGGAGTGCCGTTGTGGGTATTTCCCGTCCTCAGGACCAACTGCATGCTGTTCTCCATCCCCCGCTGGTCGTCCCGCATGTCGAGTATTGGACATATTGCCGAAGGGAGACACTTCTGACGGAGGATGAATGAGGTATCAAAACGTCTCGGAGGCCTTCATTGAGCTGGAGGCTGCGCCGGCGATAGCAAAGAAAATCTGCATGCAGAGCACAGATATCTGCCTGTCGATCATCAACAGGGACAGCGGCAGGCAACTCAACTTCGAGAACGGGTTTGCGATCATCAGAGTCGCTAACGATGGTCTCATCGTACGGGTCTCCGCCGGCGACCTGCTCACGTTCTACGGCATTCAAACGTTGATCGAGGGTCGCTTGTGGGAACTCGCGCCCGGCGCCGCAAGATCAGTGACATGGCTGCCAGCACCAGGGGCCCGGTCCGGGCAATTCCCGAGAACGGCGGCAACGGACATGAGAGAATGAAGTCCATTGGCTCTCTCCGATCAATACAGAAGATTTGCAGGGCGTAGCTGTCGAACCACCAAGTGGACCAGCGTCATGTAATATTGTGCCTGGCGCAGGCCTCGTCGCGAGCGGCTGCCGGCTGCCTCGATTTGACGCAATCAATCCTCTCAGCAACGTTTGTGATCTTCCACCAAACGTTTCGGTCCCGTTCTGCCGATTCCTATCGAGTGAAAACACGGCCTCGTTCGATCGTGCGACGCTGGCGCTCGACAATAATGTTCTGAGTGCTTTTTGCCCGCACCGCCTGCTGCAGCACCTGCAGGCGCTCTCGCATCGCCTCGAAAGCGCGGCGTTGCGCCGGTGAGACGAGATTGCCGGCATCCTTCTCACCCCTCAGGATCGCATTCCGCCCGAAACGCTCGTCGAGCGCCCGGCTGACCTCTGCAAACTCCCGGACGACACGTGGCTCGAGTGAACCCGCAGCAACACCGCGCCTGGTGTTCTTTTGCTTGTCCTTGTTCTGCCTGTTCACATCTGCCACCAGTTTCCGGAGTGCATCCTCGGCCGCCTGCGATAGCCTTGGGATGGCAACCGCCATGCGCCGACGCTCCTCGGTGACGGCTCGAGTCTCCGCATCAAGGGCTGTCGCCCACGACACACCGAGCGAACGCACGCGGCTGGCAACTTCCGGCACGGCCTGGCGCGCTTCCTTTCGTTCGCGACCGACGGCGAGCAACCTGTCCATCAGGCGGTCAGAACCACGCAACGCACCATAGGCAGAGGGATCGTTGCTGACCGCCGCGGCGATCCGCTCGCCGGCGAAACCTTGTCGGATAAGCTGCTCGATCTTTTCAACCGCGCCTGCAGGATCGCGCCAGATGAGCGTCGCGGTCTCGGCAAGGGCTGCGTGATGGTGACGATAGTGCGCGACAGCGCTGGCACGGATGCGCGCTTCTTCTTGCACCGACGTCTTGAACTCGGTCACGGCGGCCAGCATCGGCAGCATGGGTATCGCTTCCTGTCCAACCTCGACGCTCGCGCCGGCGACGATCTTCGAACGGTCCTGTTTTTCGGCCAAATGCTGTTCCTCTGAAAAACGCCTGACAACGGTGAACAGGCTCGTCAGCTTTTCGCAACGCTCGGGAGCAAGATCCTCCGGCATACGCTCGGCGATGTTAGGCTGGGCAACCACATCGGCCTTCGCGGTGAAGGCGCTCCAGCCGAAGCGTGCGGTCAAGGCGTCGTTGACGGCCTTGACCTCCTGAACCACTTGGCGGTCCTCGACGGCATAGACGAAAGCGGTCTTGTAGGCATCGTCCCCGCCCCGTTCGCGGATTCTCTCGATTTCGACGAGGCGTGCCATTGCCGGCTTCGACAGCATCGGGATCGACAGGGACATATGGGCGCGTCGTTGCTGTTCGCGGATACCGAAGCGCTCGGCCTGCCGGCGGAATTCCGTGGCATGGGCGCGCGCCAAGGGCAGCAATTCCCTCAGAGTGGCCATTGCGTCCGCGCGCTCGTTGCGGGCTATGCGTCCGTCGACCACCAGATCAGAACCGCGCAGTCGGCCGAGCTGATCCGGTGCTGCGGCAATATCCTCGGCAAGCGTCAGAGGTTCAACGTCACCGTCAGACGCCAGGGCATTGAGGGTCGAGAGGGCGGCCACCGGATCGCGGTAGATTTTCTCCAGCAACGGCCGCAGGATCGCTTCCCGATCCTTCCAGGCATGCGATGAAAGCTGCGCCAGCCGCGCATCCTCATCGACACTGCGAGCGAATTGAGTGGTCGGCGGAATCAGATAATGCCCGCTGACCGGAATTCTTTCAGCGACAGTTTGCGCCCGGTCCTCATGGTAGGCGGCACGACGCTCCCGCTCGATCGAGAAGCCGAGGGCCACACTCGCGCGCTCCCAGAGTTTCGCCACCAGCTCTCGCTTTTCCGCAACCCACGCCAGCCGCCGGGAAGCGCCCTCCTCCATTCCGGCCGCGGCCTGGGAGAGCGTGTCGAGCCCGCGCCGCCGCGCGAAATCCTGCGCATGCGCCCGGTAGCCCTCCTCGCTCTCGAAATCAAGCGTCGTGGTTTTCGCACCGGAGCGCGACAGGCGCTCGACCAGACGCCCGAACAATTCCGGCCGGTGGCTCTCCTTCTCGATGCGCTCCTGGCGCACTTCCGCGGATTCGATCTGCTTGGCCGTCCAGACATTGCGGTCGACCTCGCGTTCCTCGGTGCGCTTCTCGCCGGTCTTCTCGTCAACGACCGTAATCTCGACCTTGACCTTTTCGACACCATCCTTGCGCAGCGTCACGGTGTCGCCCTCCGAGACGCCCGCCTCCTCCAGCGCTTTCGGCAGGCTCACGCCCCAGAGGCGATGAACGGTCCCGTCATCAGTCCTGACGTCGGCATAGGGACTCTCGTCGGCATCCTCGTCATCGGGCCGGAACTTTGCTTCGCCCGTTTCCACGAGCTCGCCGGTCACGCCGGCCGCATGATCGGCGCTCGGTTTCCATCCCCATTCCGGTCTCGCCTCGAAATCCTCTTTCGCGGCATAGAGGTCGGCGCCGTCGCGATGACGCGTCATCGACACATAGGTTAGGTGCTGGTCCATCATGCCGGTGGCGAGCACCAAGGTCCGATTGACGGTCGACCCTTGAGATTTATGAATAGTGGCGGCATAACCATGATCGACATTGCGATAGCTGTTTTCGCTGATCACAGCATCGCGGCCATTGTCGAGACGGACGGACAACAGGGCATCGCTACGTTTGTTGCCCGTGGAAACGACCGTGCCAAGCATGCCGTTCTTCACATATTGCGGACCGAGGTTTTTGGCGCGCGGCTCCACGAAACGGGCATTTTCAAGAAAGATGATCCGGTCACCGGCAGCGAACTCCCGCTCACCGCGCTCTGTCCGGAACGAGCGATGATCGCTGAGTGCGCCGGCGTCGATCATCACCGATCGCAATGCCTCGTTCAGCCGCTTAACGTCCTCGTTGGTGTGGGCGAGCACGAGCAGCTCGTCGCCGCGCAGGTGGCCTTCCCTGCCCTCCGAGACGGAAGCCTCGATCGCCCGATTGCGCGCCTCCGTCCAGTCGACAACGATCCGACCGACGATCTCATCACGCGTGTCCGCCTCGACCAGATGGCCATGTTGGGCATAGGCGTCGAGGCCTTTCTCGACCTCGCCGCGCGCAAAGAGCCGGGAAGCATCGCGCGCCCATTGTTCGTGCTGACGGCGGACGCCAGTGAGTTCGGCAAAGCCGATCCGCTCCGATATGGCCCGGAACGCAGCACCGGCCTGGATCGGCTGCAACTGCATGGCATCACCGACGAGGACGACTTTTGCCTCAGCCTCCTCGACGGCTTTCAGCACGCGCGCCATCTGCTGCGAGGACACCATGCCGGCCTCGTCGATGACGAGCACATTGCCGCGCTCGAGCAGATCGCACCCGCTCGCCCAGGCCAGTTCCCATGACGCCAGCGTGCGCGACTTGATGCCCGAACTGTCTTCCAGTCCTTCCGCCGCCTTGCCGGCAAGTGCTGCTCCGACGACACGGCGACCGTCGCTTTCCCAGGCAACACGCGCCGCCGCAAGCAGCGTCGACTTGCCCGCGCCGGCAAGACCGACCACCGTCACGATACCGCTCTCGCCCGTGACATGACGGACAGCGTCGACCTGCTCCGCGTCGAGCCGGAACCGCTTTTCAGGATCAGCAGTCTCAACAGTCTCGACGGCGGCAGCGACTGCCTGAGGGGAAACCGCGAAACCCTTGCGCTCGGAAAGAACGCGCGCCGACTGCGCCATGTCATATTCGATGCGCAGCATATCGCGCGTGGTGAAGACGGCCGGCTCCGCCGCCTTTCCGGTCTCAGAATCGAACACCTGCGGCTTCAGGGTCACGAGATCGTCCGACGCCATCAGGCGCGCCCGGATGTTGGCGAAATCGACGGGATCGTCGACATAGCGGTGCAGCGCCCTGGCGATCTCCTTTTCGTCGAACGTCGAGCGCTCGCCACTGAGCTGCTTCAACAGAAGCTCCGGTTCCGCGAGCAATCGATCCGCCATGTCCTGCCGGCGGGCAAGATCGGCCGGCGCAAAATACATCTCGACGCCCTTGCGGGCGAGCGCTGCCTTTTCCGGGCCGAGATGCTTTTGCGAAATCCCGTCAAGGCCCTGTTCAGCATAGGAGCGCCCATCGAGACGGATCTCATGGCCGGCAAGCGCCAGATGCCGGTTTGCCGTGTCCGCCCAGGCGATCTTCCACGCCTTCATGGTTTCCTTATCGCCGGCCCAGAGCTTGTAGACGATCTTGCCGTTCGGACGGTCCGGCGTGACGACGCGCAGCGGCTCGCCATCTTCGCCAAGCACAGCAACCTTCTTCGGCCCGAATCCCTCCTCCGTCAGGGGACGCAGCGTCGTCACCAGATGGATATGCGGATTGCCCTCCTTGTCGTGGAACACCCAGTCGGCAATCATGCCCTTCGACGTAAAATTGTCCTGCACGAACTCGCGCACCAGGGCGATGTTCTCCGCCCGTGTCAGTTCCTCCGGCAGGGCGATGATGAGTTCCCGAGCGAGCTGTGCATCCGCCCGCGTCTCGAAGGCGTCAACCGCATTCCACAACGCCTCGCTGGCGGCGGCCACGCTTTTGCCTTCGATGGCCGTCTTCAGCCAGGCAGGTATCTGGTCCGGCAGCGCCAATTCCTCATGTACGAGTTCAGACGCCCCTCCCCGATAGCTGAAGGACGTACCGGCCTGCTCGTCTATCATCCGGGCGCGATGACGATAGGCAGCGGCCGAGACGATGCTGCGCCCCGCTCCCCTTCCGATCACCTGCGCTCTGACGAACATGATCGCCACGACTGGCCTCCGAACCTCTCAAGTACGTCGCGACAGCGACGTATATTGCGCCCTCAAACCGATCGGACCGCAGGGCCGATACCGCTTTTCCGGAAGACGGCCCAAGCCGGAATTCCGGCATCGACGTTTTGGGGACTTGTGCATAGTGGCATATTTGACTACCATTTTCTAGTAAGTTAAATACTCATCTGCGATTTTTTCGAACCCTGGAAGGATACTAATAGTGGCGACCAAATTGGCGATTCTAGATATTGACGCTCAGATCGAGAAGCTGCGAGAGCGTAAAAAAACTTTGATAGTAAAATCTGCCGATCGTTTCGCGCGCGCTGCGACAAAGTCGGGGCTGGCGGAAATGGAGATCGCTGATGAGGAGGTCGACCGCATCTTCGAAGAGATCGCAGCGCGATTTCACAAAGCTGAAAAGAGGGGGTCTGGTGGGGCATCTGCTGCGCCGCGTGGACAGGCAAATGGTGGGGCTGGTGCGGAGACGGAGGTTCCTCATGACAGCTGACCGGAAAAAGGAAGCCCGTGAGAAATTTCTGCTTGGCGGCATCGTCGTCCGAGCCGGGCTGTCGAAAGCGGATCGCGCCTTCCTGCTCGGCGGGTTGCTCGATCTTGCGAGGATTGCACCGAGTTCACCGGAGCATCGGCGGCTCCGGGGGATCGGAGAGGAGGCTTTCAAAGCCCCGGTGCTGGATGGCGGCACGCCGCTCATGGTCGAGGCCGCAGAATGACAATCAGAGCAAATCCCCACCTGAGCCTGTTGCTCATACTCGTGCCGATCACAGTCACAGCTTTTGCCGCCTATGTCGTCGGCTGGCGTTGGCCGGAACTTGCCGCCGGCATGAGCGGAAAAACACAATACTGGTTTCTTCGAGCCTCTCCCGTGCCGGTTCTCTTGTTCGGACCACTGACGGGACTTCTGACCGTCTGGGCTTTGCCGTTGCATCGCCGAAAGCCGATCGCGATGGCGACGCTCATCTGCTTCCTATTCGTTGCTGGCTTTTATGCTTTGCGGGAATTCAGCCGGCTTTCACCGTCCGTCGAGAGCGGTGCGGTGACATGGAACCAGGCGCTGTCGTTCATCGATATCGTCGCGGTTGTCGGGGCCGTCGTCGGTTTCATGGCGACGGCGGCGTCCGCGCGCATCTCGACGGTCGTCTCCGAACCGGTGAAGCGCGCCAAGCGCGGTACTTTCGGAGACGCGGACTGGCTCTCCATGTCCGCGGCGGGCCGGCTCTTTCCCGACGACGGGGAGGTTGTCGTTGGGGAGCGTTACCGTGTCGACAGGGAAATCGTTCATGAGCTGCCCTTCGATCCAAACGATCCGGCGACCTGGGGACAAGGCGGCAAGGCGCCGTTGCTCACCTACCGGCAAGATTTCGATTCCACTCACATGCTGTTTTTCGCGGGGTCCGGTGGGTACAAAACCACCAGCAACGTGATCCCGACAGCACTTCGATATTCCGGACCGCTGATCTGCCTCGACCCGTCCACCGAGGTCGCGCCCATAGTCGTCGAGCATCGGCGGGAGAAACTCGGGCGTCAGGTGATGGTGCTAGACCCGACAAACCCGATCATGGGCTTCAACGTGCTTGATGGCATCGAGACCTCCAAGCAGAAAGAACAGGACATTGTCGGCATCGCCCACATGCTGTTGTCGGAAAGCGTGCGCTTCGAATCGTCGACCGGGTCCTATTTCCAATCGCAGGCACACAATCTTCTGACCGGCCTTCTGGCGCATGTAATGCTCTCGCCGGAATATGCAGGACGGCGAAACCTGCGCAGTCTTCGTCAGATCGTCTCCGAGCCGGAAACCTCCGTGCTCGCGATGCTCCGTGACGTCCAGCAGAATTCAGCGTCGAAGTTCATCAGCGAAACGTTGGGCGTGTTTGTCAACATGACCGAGCAGACGTTCTCGGGCGTGTATTCGACCGCGTCGAAGGATACGCAATGGCTGTCGCTCGACAATTACGCAGCCCTCGTTTGTGGCAACACGTTCAGAGCCAGCGATCTCATCGGCGGTAAAAAAGACGTGTTCCTCAATATCCCCGCATCGATCCTGCGCTCCTATCCGGGGATCGGGCGTGTCATCGTCGGCTCGCTGATCAATGGCATGATTGAAGCTGACGGCGCGTTCGAGCGCCGGGCGCTGTTCATGCTGGATGAGGTGGACCTGCTCGGCTACATGCGCGTGCTCGAAGAGGCGCGCGACCGTGGTCGCAAGTACGGCGTCAGCATGATGCTCCTCTACCAGTCCGTCGGTCAGCTTGAGCGGCATTTTGGAAAAGACGGTGCGGTCTCGTGGATTGACGGCTGCGCGTTCGCGAGCTATGCCGCGATCAAAGCATTGGAGACAGCGCGCAACGTCTCGGCGCAATGCGGGGAGATGACCGTCGAGGTGAAGGGCAGTTCCCGCAACATCGGCTGGGACACGAAAAACAGCGCATCGCGAAAATCAGAGAGCGTCAATTTCCAGCGCCGACCGCTGATCATGCCGCATGAGATCACACAGTCGATGAGGAAGGACGAGCAGATCATCGTCGTCCAGGGCCACAGTCCGATCCGTTGCGGTCGGGCGATCTATTTCAGACGAAAGGACATGGCCACGCAGGCCAAACCCAACAGGTTCGCCAAGCTGAGACCTTAACGGCTCAAGCGTTTTCGTGTGCGTCGTATTCGGCTTCTGTCGGCCATTTCGTTTCCTTCATGACGGTCAGAGCCGCGTCGATTGCCTTGCGCGCCTCGATCAGGTCGTAGCGTCGGTTTGACGGATCGGCATAAACCCCGAAGCCATTGACGATGCGACCGTTAAAACCACCTTGCAACCTTTCCAGCGCGGATGACACGTGCTCCTGGATGGAGTTTGTCGCGGCGGCCGCTTCTTCAATGGATGCCATCTGATTTTCCTCGTTGGAGATAGTACGATCTCTCGAACATAGCCCGACCGGCCAGTGAAAGCGAGCCGAACCCCTCGCTGATTGATTAGCCGCGGTCACCGCGGCGGAACCGTGCGGGACGTATCTTGCAGGCCCGGTGGCGTGATCGAGTCGAGAAAGATTGTGTATCCGATGGAGAAGCCGGCGAAACCGAAGGTCATCAGAATGAAAGCCCAGAACGGCATACCGTTCGCTGCCTCGGGCTTGACGAAGGCTGCAATCGAGAGCGGCAACATGACGATTGCCGCCAGCATCGCCATCCCGGTGAACGGGCGAAACATGCTGAGAATGTAGAAGGCGAGACACCACGCGGTGTGGAGCGTCGCCTTCGTCAGCGCACGGACGATCAGGAGGAGAAGTCGCGCGATGGCAGGAAACACTCGCCGGGTGCTGCGGGGCTCCGTCGCCTCGGACCCGATTTCGGCGGCCAGCGGTTTTGTCGACATTGCTGGCTCCATCTTTAGCGGAATTCCGATCGCTGGGATTCTAGACCGAAGCTGCGGCTAAGGGCAAGAACGAGGTTGTCGGAGTGGTACCGGAGGATATCGGCGACTATGACAATGGTGCCGATTCATAAAATGCTTGAGGGAGCATGGCCGGCGCAGTCGTTGCAACGCGCGAGGAAGCGACCGTTGAGGCGTGACGGCGGGTCGATACGGTTTGCCCGCGAGAGTGATCGTCACCAAAGGCCGAGACGGCAACGCCGGCTCGGGGAGCGACGGAACGGCGCGAGCAGAGCACGGTCGGCCAGCGGCCGGCTCGCCCGAACACTGTCCGCGCCAACAGCCATGACATGACAAGCAAAGATCACGAAAATGAATCGATGCAGGCGTTTCGATTCAAAACTGTCGTTGGACCGGGCCTCCGCGATCGGCGATTCTTGGGCCATGCTCGCTCAACCTTACCAGCTCTATATCGAACGCACGGATCCAGCCAGAAACATGGCGCGTTATTATGCGCTCTCGATCGAATCGACCTTGTTCGGCACCTTCTGCCTGACCCGGCGATGGGGCCGCATCGGCTCCAGCGGACAGTCAATCGAACATCACTTCGACGGGGAAATGGAAGCCGTCGCTATGTTTCTCGATCTCCTATGCCGGAAACGGGCCCGCGGCTACAGCCTGAAGACGATCAGGCATCAACGCATCGTATAACGAACGCTACGGTTGGCGCTGCCCCTGCAGGCCGGATACGAGGAAAGGTGGAGTTGTCCATTTATACGCGCAACGGAATTGGAGCCGGCTTCGCCGGTCGATCCGGCGAGGCCGGCTTAGCGGTGCGGTAAGCGCCTCCCTCAGAAGGGAGGCTTCTGATCCCGCAGATCCTGCGTCAGTTCGTCGATCAAGATATTGAGTTCGGCAACCGCCGCTTCCAGCTCCGCCTCTATTTCGCGACGCTCCTCCCGGTCCCAGCAGTTCCTGAGTTCGGCGCGCAATTCTTCAATGTGATGTTCCAGCGTCATCTTCATCTCCTTGAGGTTTGTGAAAGATGACGTCCCGGGGGCGTGAGGATCGGGCCGGGTCAAGGATCGCGGCACGCGACCGCCGGAGGCGGCGAGTGGAGGAACCGATTTTCTGACGGCGCCCTTGAGGGCGTCGGCTGAAAATTGGAGGGGCCGCGATGTCCTTGAGGCGGCGCGATGCTCACGGGCAGACTTGGCGTTCTGAGCAGACAGGGTTTGGTCTCGTGTGGCACCAGGAGGAATGATCGCGGGCTCGATGCCCGCGATCATTTCAGCCAATTGTTCCGGCGCTGGCCGCACACGCTAGAGCCGGCCCCGATCGCTCGGGGCCGGTGCTCGCCGTTCAGTTCGGGTTGTTCCAGAGGATCACCTTCTTGCTCGGGTCGCCGCCGGGGGCTTGGGCGAGGTTGCCGAAGATCACGCCGATCTCGGGGGCTTCCAGCTTCACCGAGAGGTATTCCTCGCCGGTCTGGCGGGCGATGCGGTTCCAGCCTGCGCCGATCTCGAAGCCGGTCTTGCGGTGGATGACGCGGTAGTCGGGGGCTTCCTCGCTAGCCTTGGTGGCGTTTGGGATGATGGCGATCGGGGCGTTAACCCGGATGGTGGCGAAGATGCCCTCGAGGATGCCGTCGGTCTTCTGCGTCAGGGTTGCGATCGTGGTGGCCATGGTTGTGTCTCCTTCGGTTGCTCGGGACCATTTCCCGATGACGCACGAAGAGACGGCCGACCTGCTGCGGTCAGCTCGGGCAAAATTTTTGCGAAATTCTATTTTCCGCCAGAGGAAAACAACCAAAATCGAATTTCGCAAAAATTTTGCCCGAGTCTTACCCCTTCAGGGGTTGGCCGCAAAAGCAGGCGGTCGTCTATACGAGCGACATAAAAACGGGAATGGTCCGGGGCAACTGAAGGGCGCGATAACCTGACTGCCCCGCCCAGCGCTGCGGGATTTTGGCCTCACGCCTCATGAGCGCTTCGCTGCCATCCGGACTAGTGCCGTGCCCTCGCCTGGTCTCAACTGCGACATGCGGATGAGCGCGCCTGCTGCCAACATCACACGTTGCGTGTCCGCGCGGTCGGCGCGGTGACCGCACCGCAGCCCGCAGACAGTATGCAATATCGGATGACGCGGCTCGCGTGGGGCATCGGCTCCGGGCTTTCGCCAATTCGCCCGGCCGTCTGAGCGGTTCGTATCCGCCGGTCACAACGCGTCGGTAAGCGCGCCCTCCGTGATCGGGGCCGGCTTCATCGTCAGATGAAAACCCGCGAAAATCACAAGGCGACGGGATCCGAGCAAGTCACGAACGGAATACCGTAAAGCGCCACATTCCGATCCTGCGAAACGAAATGTGCGCCCTCCCCTATGGCCTGCGCCATAAGGAGATGATCGAAGGGATCACGGTGATGAAACGGAAGAGCAGCGAGAGCGACAAGATGCGCGTCCGTGATATCCAGCCGATCGAAACCTTGATCCGGCAAGATCGCAAGAATCTCTTCTATATCGGCATCGAGTTTGCCAATCCGCAGCTTCACGGTGATTTCCCAAAGGGAGACAACGCTGACAAGAACGTCGTTCTCAGAGTCGCCGATAAGGTCGCGCGCACGGGTGCCCAGCTTCGCGTCGTCGTTCAACCACCACAACAAGGCATGCGTATCGAGCAGAAGCCTCACGCCTCGTCTTCCATCGAAGTCAGGACGTCCGCCGGCAAGCTGTCGAAGTCTTCGGCAACTTTGATCTTGCCGCGCAACGCGCCGGGTTTGCGAGCCACAATGTCCTTTGATGGTGGCCCGATTTCCGCAACGACTTTATGATGGGAGGTGAGGACAAACCGCTGGCCGTCCTCGACCTGCTTGAGAAAGGACGTCAGATTGCCGCGAAACTCCCGCACGCCGACACGGCGGGGAGATGGTGTCTGTGGCCGGGACTGAGGCATTTGGAGGCTCCGTTCTGGGGGAAATGTGTACACAATTCCTCAAAAATGCAAGGGGTTTCGCTCCTGAGGTTGCGACAGAAATTTCTATTGCTTTTCAGCGCCGACGGTTTTCTCGCGAAATTCAGAGTAATTGCGAAGGCGCTTAGCCAGAGGCCCGCCGATGAGAGAAGTCGCCGCATTCACTGGCACTTGAAACGATCGGCGACAGATGTCATATTATGAGCGACAGATGACGCAGGAGACAGTGATGGCGGTCGCAGCAAAAGCACCTTCTTCAATAACACCCAGCGGGGAACTGCAAAAGATCGAGGCCCTACTCGGTGGCACTCGCGTGCTGTCGCGCCGGCTGACAACAGCGCTCGACGCCCATGAATTGCTGCTGATCGGATTACCGGCCTCCGCGGTCGATCATCTCGTCGGAAGCCTGGTCTTTATCGGAAAAACCGAGTCCCTCGAAAAGGCCGTCGGTATGAGCCTCAGGACATGGCAACGCCGAAAGGACGCGCCGTCCAAGCCGCTGAGCCAGGAGCAAAGCGGTCGAGCATGGAAATTCGCCGAAATCCTGTCGAAGGCAACGGATGTGCTGGGAACGCAGGCGGAAGCCGAGCAATGGCTGGAGCGTCCGGCCATCGGGCTCGATCAGCGCCGCCCGATCGACCTGCTCGGGACGCCTGCCGGCGTCGAACTGGTCGAGGACTATCTGGAACGGCTTGAATATGGCGTCTATGCATGACGCCTTTGCCGATTGCGCTTGGCGGTTCCGAGCTGATCGCATGGCGGCTCGACCAAGCCGCTTATGACCCAACATGGGATAGCGGTGAAGGCGCTTTTCGTGTCGGCGGTCGCTGGAACAGCAAGGGCGTACGGGCGATCTACTGCTCCATCGACCCGGCCACGGCGATCCTTGAGGTCGCGGTCCACAAGGGTTTTCGCGCGCTCGATACAATCCCGCATATCCTGACGGCCGCTGTCATCGCCGACACCGACGCGGTGCATGTCGTCGATCCGGCCACCGTTCCCAATCCGAACTGGCTTCGGCCCGGTATTCCGAGCGCCGGTCAGCAAGCGTTCGGCGACGACCTGCTGCGGCAGCATCGCTTTGTTGCAATCCCAAGCGCGGTCTCCACTCACAGCTGGAACCTGATCTTTGTCGCGAGCCAGGCGGCCGGCAGCTATTCGCTGAAGTTCCAGGAGACCTTCGCCCTTGATACCCGTCTGCACCCACCGGCGGCCATCTAATCACCAGAACTTGTGGAAAGGTGGCTAAGGCAGCTGCGAGTGAGGCATGAACCACGTGACAGCAGGTTCTCCCGGTGGGAAGGCTTTGGTTCCGACAGGAGAGGGATTGCCTATGACCACCACCAATGAAATCGCAGACAAGATCGCCGCCGAACACAACCTGACCAAGGTCCAAAGCAAGGCTGTCGTCGAAGCCGTATTTGCCGCCATCACGGCCGCTGCAACGTCCGGTGCGGAAACGTCCATCCCCGGCTTTGGCAAGTTTAAAGTGAAGGACACGCCGGAGCGCGACGCGCGCAATCCCGCAACCGGGGCGACGATCAAGGTCGCCGCACAGAAAAAGCTTGCCTTCACTCCGGCGAAGGCACTCAAGGATGCGCTGAACAAGTAGTCTCGGGCGCAACACGAGCGCGAGATGGTGTACTGCGAAGGAGATGGCGCTCACGCGCCATCTCCTTTGAGTTCCCAGACATTGATACCGAGCCGGCGGGCCTTGTCGCGAAGGTTGTCGGTAATGCCGGAACCGGGAAAGACGATGACGCCCGATGGCATGACTGAGAGCATGTCGTCGTTGCGGCGAAACGGGGCGGCCTTGGCGTGCTTATTCCAGTCGGGCTTGAAGGCGATCTGGGTGACCTTCCGGGCCTCGGCCCAGCAGGCGGCGATACGTTCAGCGCCTTTCGGCGAGCCGCCGTGCAGCAGGATCATGTCCGCGTGCTTGGCACGGGCCTTGTCGAGCGCAGCCCAGATCCGGTCGTGATCATTGTAGTCCATGCCGCCGCCGAAGGCGATCTTGGTCCCGGCCGGGACCAGCACAGTGGTTTCGGCGTGCCGGCGGGCAGACAAGAAATCCCTGCTGTCGATAATCGCCGCGGTCATGTTGGTGTGGTTGACCTTGGAACCGGTGCGCGGCCGCCATGCAGAGCCGGTCTGGGCCTCGAAGAGATCGGCGGCGTAATCGCGCATGAACTCGAAGGCATTACGGCGTTCGAGAAGCGTGATGCCCTCGACGACATGGCGCTCAAGCTCGACGCTTTTCACCTCCGAGCCGTCCTGCTCGCGCTGGCCGGTCCGCTGGGCGTCCTCGTTGCGCTGAAGTTCGCGCTGGATACGCTCGCCGGCGCGGTGGAAGAGATTGACCGTTGACCAGAGCAGGTCTTCGAGATCAGGCTCCAGCCGCGTGTCGCCGAGCATCTCGAACATTGCGGAGAACATCGCGGTCAGCACTGACTGGACGACCGGCTCCTCCGGCAGTGGGCGCGGGTCCGGCTCGTCCTGGTAAGGGCGGTAGCCATAGACTTGCATCTCGTAGATGACGCGGTCGGTCGGGGAGGACGCGTGGTCGGGTTCGAAGGTGTCGTCGATGGGAAGGATGAGGTTCATGATGGTCTCCGTCGGTTTGGGCCGCGCCTCTCGCGGCCTGACGGCGATCCCTGTCCAGGCGGCGGGCAGGCCGGAACCGCAAGCGAAGTGAAGCGGCCCAGCGCAGCGCCGGGCGGTTAAGGGAGGGTTTCTTGGCCCGCGAGGAGCGCCGGCTGCCGCAACGGTCCGAAACCGGCAACCGGTTTTCGGGATAGCCGATGCGGACTAAAAAGCCGGCGCGGGGAAGAAACCTGACCGACCCGCTGAAGGCAAGACAGCCGACTGGTATGGGTCGCCTCTCGGCAGGCCCGCAGGCGCACCCCGCCGGGAGGGGGACTGACAGGACCGGCCCTGCCAGCCACGCCCACGCCCCGTCCGGCGTCCCCTTCTCGGCCGCACTACGAGGGAAGAAGGAGCCTGGCGTCTTCCGGTGCGAGTTGACCCCGGAGATTTGCGATGAGTCGGTCCGGTCCAAGCCGGCGCAGATCCTCGTTGAAGTCGCCGAGATCCGGGGTAAGCACAAGCGGCAGGACGCCGAGCGCCTGCACCCGGTGGCTCAGTCCTTCTATCCCATGCCTGCCGGCGGCATCCGCATCGGCGGCAACATAGAGACGCAGACACCCGACCGGTGGCCGGAAGGCGGCAAGGTGATTGGCCGTCAGCGCCGAGACCACAGGCATGCCAGGCATCACATGCGAGAGCGACAACATGCTTTCGAGCCCCTCGCCTGCCGCCATGACGGGTACAGGGCCATCAACGGGAAAGCGGAACCGCACGGCGTTGCCGAGCAGCCCGCCCAGCGCACGGCGAGGATCCTCAACCCGAGCTTTGCCGTCGCCGCCAGGATCGAGCCAGGTGCGATGCACGCCCGTGACCGTGCCCGTTTGGTCGGTCACCGCTGCGATCAGCGCGGGATAACTGCAGTTTCCGCCGCTGACGAGATCGCGATAGTAGCAGGACGGGTGGAAGCGGAGCGAGGAATGCAGAGAGGCGCGCAAGATGCCGCGCCGACGCAGATAGCTGTCAGCCAAAGTGCCAGCGAGCGGCTGCGTCATTTGGAACAGGCGTCGTGCACGTTCCGCAGCCGGTCTTTCAACCGGTTGGCTTTCGAGCCTATGGTCCCTGCCGGAAGAAGAGACCGGGCTGACCCGTGGTTCGTTGAGGAAACGCCGGGCCTCGTCTAGAACATCGCGGAAGTCGATCAACCCGCAGGTCTCCCGCACGAGGTCGAGCAGGTCGCCATACTCCGCAGTCGCCGCATCTGCCCACCGCCCCACTCGCGGGCCGGTGAGATGAACGTAGAGGGACTTTCCCTTGCTGTTGGCGGTGTCGCCGACGATCCAGTAATTGCCGGCCCTGCGGCCGGCGGAGAGGTAATGGCGGCAGACCGCCTCGGCATCAAGCGCCAGACGGTCCGCAAGTTCGGAGGCTGACAACATGGCGTCAGCCCCGTCCGGCGACATCGACGACGCGATGCCGCTCGATGAGGCGCGACAACACCGCCTGTCCGTCATCCGAGATCGGGATGAAGAACCGAACCTTCCAGGCGATCATCTCGGAAAAAAGGCCGATCGATCTCAACCTGTCGCGCATCCCGTCGGTGAAGCCGGCAAGCTCGATGCGATAATCGTTCATCACCCGAACGCGCCGCAGCGTCATATTGCCTGCGAGTGCGACGACCGCGGACCCACCGAGCAGCGATTCCCACACCTCTTCGGCGCTGACGACTTCTGTCTGATCGAGCCCGAAATTCCGGCAAAGCCGGGAAAGCCGTTCTGAAGAGATCAGGCGGCCGACGATCCGCTCACCCTCGTCGGTCTCAAGCCGATAGACCCGGCAATAATCCTGCGGCAGCAGTTTCCAGATCGGCAGCAGGAGGCCTGAGACGACGTGCATGGTCGAAACCGAGAACTCGGGGAGATCGGCGACTTCTGCGCTCCAGGCAGCGGAAAATCGCTGCTCGTCCACTTCTTCCCAGTTCGTTTCATCGAGCTGGCGCAGCTCGAAACGGATTTCGTCCATCGGCCGGATGAGCGCCACGCGCGGCTGGACCGAACCGTCCTCAAGCATGATCGAACGCGTCGGCACCTGCACGGCAGGGCGGCCGGACTTGCCGTTGATCATCAGCTTTGCCCGTGGGTCGCGCTGATGGAGCCCAAGAGCGTCGGCAATCTGCATCGGCTGATTGCGATCCATGCGTTCGATGGTCAACAGATGCGACTGGGCGCCGGTAACGGGATGGGTGTAAACCAGTCGCCTTTCTTTCACCGTCATGCGATCGGCGACCAGTGTCTCGAGGCCCCTGTCATAGACACCCGAGGCGATTGCGCCCTCGATGCGGGCGGCCAGCAGTTGCTCAAAAGCATCAAACAACAGGTTCTGCATTTCGATCGTGAGCGCCAGCATGCGGTTGAGGAAGGTATGGATCGGCGGCAGCTCGTCTTTCAGACCACCCTCTTCCGCGCTGAGCGAAAGCCCGGTGATCGCCTCGAATTTTTCGAGCGAGCATCCCACGACGCCGCCACCATGGATCAGCTTGTAGAACTGCCGCAGCGCATCGCGGGTATATTGGGATTCAAGATTATCCTCCGAGCGGAACATCCCTTGTCCGCCTGTCTGGCGCTGGCCGCGGGTGATGGCGCCGAGCGTATCGAGACGTCGGGCGATGGTCGACAGGAAGCGACGCTCGGCCTTGACGTTGGTGGCGATCATCCGGAAGCGCGGAGGCTGTGCCTGGTTGGTGCGATGGCTTCGCCCGAGACCCTGGATCGCAACGTCGGCGCGCCAGCCGGCTTCGAGAAGATTGTGCAGGCGCAGGCGCTGGTTCTTCGCACCGAGATCGGCATGGTAGGACCGGCCCGTGCCACCGGCTTCGGAGAAGATCAGGATCGGCTTCTCATCGTCCATAAAGGCCCGGGTCTCATCGAGATTGGCGCTGCCCGGCCGGCTTTCAACAGTGAAGCGGTCGATGGTGCCGCCGTCATCGCGGCGTACGATCCGGCGCGTGCGACCGGTGATCTCAGCAACGCGATCTGTGCCGAAGTGCTGAACGATCTGGTCGAGCGCGGTCGGGATCGCCGACAGGCTGCCGAGCCGTTCGAGCAACGCGTCCCGGCGAGCGACGGCTTCCCGGCACATGACGGGGTTGCCGGCGGCGTCATAGACTGGCCGCGACAGGAGATTGCCTTCGGTGTCGGAATATTCCTCGAAGAGCTGGGTCGGGAAGGAATGGTTGAGATATTCCGCAACGATCTCGCGCGGCGTGACGTCGACCTGGATATCGCCCCACTCCTCTGTCGGTCTTTCCGCGAGCCGGCGTTCGGTCAGGGACTGGCCGGTCGATATGATCTGGACGATCGCTGCATGCCCGTCCGCCACGTCCCCGGTCGTGGCGTCGATCAACGCCGGCGTCTTCATGGACGTCAACAGGTGATTGAAGAAGCGCTGCTTCGAGCTTTCGAAGGCGGAGCGGGCGGCGGCTTTGGCATTTTTGTTGAGCGTTCCCTTGCTGCTGCTGATACCGGAGGCTTCGAGGGCGGCGTTCAGATTGTTATGAATGACCCGGAACGCTTCGGCATAGGAATCGTAGATGCGAACCTGTTCCTCGGTCAGCTCGTGTTCGAGGATGTCATATTCCACACCCTCGAAGGACAGGGACCGGGAAGCGTAGAGGCCCATTGCCTTGAGATCACGGGCGAGCACTTCCATGGTTGCAACGCCGCCGTCCTCGATCGCGGCGATGAATTCCGATCGCGTCGAGAAGGGGAAATCAGTACTGCCCCAAAGTCCAAGGCGTTCGGCATAGGCCAGCGACTCGACCTCGGACGCGCCGGTCGCCGAAACATAGACGACACGGGCGTCCGGGAGAGCACGCTGCAGGCGCAGACCAGCACGGCCCTGCTGCGAGGCTGCCTTTTCGCCACGCTCGGACTTTCCGCCGGCGGCATTGGCCATCGAATGCCCCTCGTCAAAGACAATGACGCCATCGAAACCTCTTGCGTTCCCTGTGGCGGCTTCGCCGCTGCCCGCCTCTTGACCGAGCCAGTCAACGATTTGCTGGACACGCGATCGCTTCCCCTCGCGTTCATCCGTGCGCAACGTCGCAAACGTGACGAACAGGATTCCTTCATCGAGCTTGATCGGCTTGCCCTGGCGGAAGCGTGACAGCGGCGTCACGAGCAGCTTCTCCTGGCCGAGCGCACTCCAATCACGCTGGGCATCCTCGATCAGTGTCTCGGATTTGGAAATCCACAAATGGCGGCGGCGACCCTTGAGCCAATTGTCGAGGATGATACCGGCAGCCTGCCGACCTTTGCCTGCACCTGTGCCATCCCCCAAAAACCAGCCCCGGCGAAATTGGACAGAGCCCTCATCCTCCGGTTTGACGGCTTTGAGGTTGTCGTAACTGGCGTCAACGGACCAGTGACCGGCGAGGTAACCCGAATGGGCCTCGCCGGCATAGATCACGCTTTCAAGCTGCGCGTCTGAAAGGTCGCCGCTGGTGATGACGCACTTCGGCAGATGCGGCCGATAGCTCGGCTTGGGCGGTGCGACCGATGCCATGGCGACGGATTCGACGAGCTTGTCCGGATGCGGTTTTGCGTCGGGAATGCGGATCGCCTGCAGCCGGTAAGGCTCGTAGATGCCCTCAGTGACGTCGCAGCGGGTCGTCGCTGCCGCATCGCAGAGTTCGTAGGAGAGTTCGACCACGACATCATCGACGCGTGGGGGTAGTGAGGAAACAGGGCGCGGTGCGCGAGTAGCGGAGAGAGGACGCACGATTGGTGCTGATACTGTAGCGTGCCGCAGTGTAGATGTGTTTCGGGCGGCCATCTTCGCCGCGCTAGCGCAGGCGGTTTCGTTGAAAGGAGCGCCGGTCGATTGTGACGCGGACGTCGGCGAGCGAGGCGGCAGGCTCGACGTCCACGACAGCAAGGTCTCGAGATCAGGGGCGATGCCATGCGAGGCGATGAGGCGCGTCGGATCGGCGGAGGCGATCTTGTCGATCACGGTCAGGCGGGTCTCCATCGTCGTGCCGTGCCGGCCATAAACGGAGCCATCGATCGCGCCGCTGAACAGGACCGTGCCACGCTCCTGCAGACGGACGAAAGCGTCGCGCCATGTGAGGTTGTCGGGAGAGAGACTTGAGCCGGAGATCGCAACCAGTCGTCCGCCGGGGGCAAGCCGTGCGAAGGCGGAGGCGAGATGACGCCATGCGGCGTCTGCGATACGGCCTTCGACATGAACGCCGGCGGAAAACGGCGGGTTCATCAAGACGACGGTCGGGCGGATAGAACGATCGAGATAATCGTCGATATGGGCGGCATCATGCTGCGCCACGGCCGACCCGGGAAAGAGCAGTTGCAGAAGACCGTGGCGGAGGGGCGCATATTCGTTGAGAGACAGGCGCGCATGCGCGAGTTCGGCGAAGATCGCCATCAGCCCGGTCCCGGCGGAGGGTTCGAGCACGGTATCATCCGCCACGATGTCCGCGGCACGGGCCGCGATATAGGCCAATGGTACCGGCGTCGAAAATTGCTGGAGTTGCTGGCTTTCCTCGGAGCGCCGCGTGTGGGTCGGGACCAAACCCGCCACCTTGGTCAGCATTGCCAGCGTTGCCTGCGGTGCATTTGCGCGGGCGGTGATCGCCGCGCCGAACTTGCGCAGAAACAGGACCTGCGCCACTTCGGTCGCCTCGTAGGCGTCTTTCCATGACCAGAGGCCGTCTGCGTCCGAGCCGCCGAAAATGTCCGTCAAAATAGTCCGAAGATCGGCTGCACCGATGGACCGGCCACCCTCGAGAGATGGCAGAAGCGCGTGGCCAGCCTGAACGAGTTTGCATGCTCGGCTGGTGGGATGGGCGGTTGCGAATGAGGCGCCGGTCGAGCTTGTGGCGCGGGAGGGAACGATGTTCATGGGAACCCTGTCGAGAGCGGGAAAGGACTGGCCCACCCGGACGCTCTCCAAGCCCCGGCAGACCGCCCTTTTCCGGCCCCTCTCTCCCTCCAGGCGATCAACGCGGCGGGCGCCCGGCCTTCAGCCGGGCGCGAGCTTCAGATTTTCGAATGCCGCAACACCCCCGGCCGACACGGTATGCAGGACGGCATTTCCGCCGGCTGCGATCCATTCGGCCGCTTCCTCGGCCGACAGCTAATGGACATGCACGAAATGTCTCTCAACCGTGCCGCGGTGGCGCTCGAAGACGTCGCGATCCTCGAAGGCGTAGAGGGTATCGCCCGGGCCGTCCCAATAGACGATGGCGAAACAGACGGGCCGAACGATATGAGAACGGTAATTGAGAAACACCGGTGCGACTGGCGCAGAAACCGGGCGAGTGCAGGCCTGGTCATGATACTCTCCTGAAAACGCGAAAAGGCCCGGCACTCTTCGGAGCACCGGGCCTGGTTGGAAGGAAGATTGGTGGGGGGTCTCCCCGGAGCGTCAGCGCCGGCCGGAGGCCCCCCCTTCGATAAAGACCTCATCGAGGTTGACTTCGAGAAGCTTCAGGATCCGGCCGTCGACAGCAACGCATTCGTTGATCCAGTTGTGATCGAGCTTGCTGTGCCGACCGAACCGTTCGGACGGCACGTAGACGATCGTGAAATGCGGATGCTCTCTGCCATCGGATGCAAGATGCACATAGGGGCCCTTAACCCCGATCACCGTTCCGCCCGTACCGTACGACGTGCGGATCATCATGCCGGGATGGACGAGTGCAGCCACATCCGGCGCACCAGGAGGTGTCGAACGATAATGGCCGAGGTGGGGCGCCCCGAGTTCTGCCGCGTAGAGGGAGTGAGCGAGATAGTTCGGCTGTTCTCCTGGCCGGGGTTTACGCCTGATCCGCATTGCTCTCTCCCCTGTCATCGGCGGCTGGCGAGCGGCTTTCGGATCGAGCCTGACCCGGCGTCAGAAAGCCTCGAGGGTTATCAGGATCGGGCGGCAAATAAGCGTCGTAGGGGTTGCCGTCGGAAAGATGTCCAAACGGTGTGAACACCCGGTCCGTCCCATCCTGTCCAACAGCGCACAGGACATAACGAGGTTCGCTCGTCCGGGAATCCAGGCATTCCATCAAGACGAGGTTACCGTCTGCGGCTGCGCGCAAGAGGGTTTGGAAATTGGTCCTGGCATGGTTGGGTATTGTCATTTTATCTCCTGGCGGAATAGGCCCGGCATGCGCCGGGCGAAGGGTTTCTCAATGCCGGTGACTGTCGATTTCACCATCGGAAGGTGCGGGAGATCTCGCATCGGGCGACATGGCGCTCGCACATGCCGCTCAACGGCGAAGGCCGGATTCAGGCTGAAGTCGCTGAGATCGCAGCGCTTTACTGCCTATTTTTAGATAGTAAAATGCGTCGGAGTCGCGTAGGTTCGAGATCCGAACGGGAGAGCAGAGTGCGAACATTCACAATCGATGGTCGGGTGATGGAAGAGTCGTCGCCTGAATTGCGAGCACTCCTTCCGCAGGCCTACGAGCAAAGGCTTCGGCCGATGTGCATGTGCAAGGAACCGCCCGTGCCGATGTACATCGCCAGGGTGGACGACCTGTATGTCATCAAGCGAATGCCGCTATCGGGACGCGATCATGATCCCGCATGCCCCTCCTATGAGCCTCCTTACGAGCTGTCGGGCCTGGGGCCGCTCATCGGAAACGCTATACAGATCGATGCGAACGGCAAGGCCGCCCTGAAACTGGATTTCTCGCTGACGAAGCGCGGGCCTCGGGCTGCGCCCGGTGCGGTAAGCGAAGCCTCCGAACACGGCATTCGCAGCGAGCCGAAGAAATTGTCGTTGCGGGCAATGCTGCATTATCTCTGGGAGGCGGGCGAACTCACCGAGTGGCGTTCGACCTGGGCCGGCAGACGCGGCTGGGGCCGGGTGCGAACAAGCCTTCTGAACGCCGCCGGGCAAATGACGGCCAGAGGCACGACTTTGGCCGACATGCTCTTCGTGCCGGAAGTGTTTCATCCCGACGACAAGGATGGGATCGCCGCCCGGCGCGCCGCGGTGCTCAAGGGCGTGCAGGCGGCCGGTTCGGGTCCACGCAAGCTGATGATGATCGTGGCGGAAGTGAAGGAGTTTTCCGCCGCGCGTGAGGGGCAGAGGATCGGCGTACGGCACATGCCTTTTCCGCTGATGATCGAGGAAGGCGCGTGGCGGCGGCTCGCCGCGCGCCATGAAGTCGAGCTTGATCTGTGGCGCTCGAACGAGGCATTCCATCTGATCGTCATCGCCACCTTCGGCGTCTCGGCCGCCGGCATTGCGGCGGTCGAAGAGGTATCGCTGATGGTGGTCAACGAGCACTGGCTGCCGTTCGAGGATATCCACGAGCTACGGCTTCTGGAAAAGCTCGGTCACGTCAAGCGAAAGAGCGTCAAAGGCTTGCGGTTCAACCTGCCACGCGATGCGCCGATCGTGTCGGTGACACTGCCGGAGCAGAAACCGGCGCCTGTCGCCATGTTCATCGTTCCGCCGAGCGCCGGAGAGGATTACGAACAGGCGCTTGCGGAGATGATCGAGACGAGGCCGGAGATCACACCCTGGGTCTGGCGGGTCGCGGAGGGTGAAATCCCGCGGCTTCCCTGATCCGCGAACGCCGCGGCTCGGCCGCCAACGCCTTTCCTCAACGGTCGACGTGACACGAAGCCGGGTCGTAGCTCGGCCTATGTCGCGCGACGACATCCTGCCGATGCCGCCTGACGGCCGCCATCACGTTTTCACGGAGCTCACCCGGTTCGCCTTCGCGAAAAGCCGCGTCCTCGGACCAGCACAGGGTCTCGACAAATGCCGGCGCGAAATCGAAATCGAAGGTGAAACCCTCTTCCTCAAGCTCTTCGCAGACGTCGCTATAGACGGCAAGTGCGAAGGGCACGATCTCGCGGACATGGGATCGCATCGCCTGCCAACCAACGGCATCCCACAATTCCGACATGCGGGCGATTGTCTCCGGGACCGGCCGTCCATCCTGATGCAGGCCGCGGAAATAAAGCATCGCCTCCCAGAGGCAGAGAGCCGTCTCGATCTCCTTTACCGTGAATACATCGCTTGCAGCGCTACCGGCCGGAGCGTTGTTGTCCCGACAAGAAGGAACCACCGATGTGGCAACTGGGATGGCCTTGTCCTTAAGTCTGAACCGGCCAAGAATATCTTCGCTTGTGGCGTGATGGACGGCCTTGGCGGTGATCAGCGAAACGCCGGCGCCAAAACTCTCCGGACGTTGCGAGGGGTGGTTCGTCCATTGAATCACCGCGACCTCGTGCAGATCCGGTGATCGCGCGACGATGCCCTGCACCACAAACTGCCACGGGAAACCGCTAAGGTCGATCTCGATCATTACATCGTCTTCGACCGTGTTGCCCCGTGCTGGCTGAAGGGCGAGGATACGGTCGGCGATGAAGAGGTTGACCGGATCCCCGGCGTTCCGCGCTGAGGCACCAAACGCGGCGACCAGCTCGCCGCGCCTCACACGGATCGGATTGGTCGGTCCGACATCCGTAAACAGGACAAGACCCTCTTCGGTTTCGCTGCACTCGAGCACATTGGTGAGGATCAGCATTTCGAGTGGGCTGATGTCTGCCAGCGGAAGGGGCGGATGGCTGTAGATCCTGGTCTCAAGCATAGTCATGATGTTTCCATTCCGGGAACGGGAAGAACCCGGCGTGGCGGCCGGGCGATGAAGTCGATGGACGAGGATGGCTGGTAGGGACGTGGTCAGGCCGCGCTTTCGAGCAGTCTCTTCGCCTTGCCTTCAAGTTCGAGCCGGCCGTCCTGATGGGACTTTCCCCGCGCAAGGGCGGTGATGCCCTGCACAAAGTCAAAGATCGACTCCGGTGGTCTGCCCTCCTCGGAAAGAACGGTTTCGCTGATCTTGCCGGTTTCGGCCTTCGAGAAGCCGCGCTTGCGCAGGAACTCGGAGCGATCCTCCTCGTTTCGGGCAACGATGCGTTCACGGGCGGCACGTATGCCGGCGATGAACGGTGCGGGCGAGGAGTTCGCGAAGGTCGTCAGCGCCGGGGCGGCTTCGTGGGCGAAGCGCTGGGCAGCGAACTTCGAGTGGCGAATGGTAATCTCCTCGAAATTCTCGGTCCCCCAGAGATTCCTGTTGGCGCACACTGCTCGCAGGTAGAAGCTCGCGATCCCAAGCGTTTTCGAGCCAACCTCGCTGTTCCAGGCATAGAAGCCACGGAAATATAAATCAGGCTCGCCATTCGGCAGTCGCCCGGCTTCGATTGGATGCGTGTCATCGCAGAGAAAGACGAAAACATCGCGATCGCTGGCGTATAGCGTCGTCGTATCCTTTGTGACGTCGACGAAAGGATTGTGGGTCATCGTAGACCAGTCGAGCAGACCGGGAACCTTCCAGATCGTATCGCCTGTGCCATTGCCGGCAATGTTCATGATGGCCGCGATCAAATCCCTGTCCCAGATGCGCCCGTATTCCGGACCGGTGACCGCACGCAATTCGACGCGACCGTCGTCCATCTCAAGCGTTTTGACCAGTTCGGCGGTGTGACTGAGGAGCCCGTGCTGCAGATTGATCGCCGCCAGCGGTGCTGGCAGCTGGCGCATGTAGCTCGCAGGTGCACCAACGAGGCTGCAGAGCTGACCGTAGCTCCAGTGTGTTGGCGCGACCGGCTCGCGCCCGCCGGGAACGATCAGGGACAGGCGTTCGGCGTTCTCGCGGGTGGCCTCGACGCGGATCTCGGAAGTCTCGACTGTGCGAACGCGGGCGCGTTCCGTCCTGGCGCTGACGGCATGATGCAAATCCGAAAGTGAAAGATAACGCTCGTCGTCTGGACGCGAAAACCATTCCGATGAAACGCGGCCGATGCGTTCACCGCGGGATATGTCGACTTTGAATCCGACCGATGTCGGTCGCGGGCTGGAAATCATGGTGTTCATGATGAAGTCTCCTGAAACGAAAAAGCCCGGTTGAGCGCTCTTGCGGCAACCGGGCTGGTGGGATGGAGGATGAAGGGCGGCGGCAAGACCTGACAGGACAACGCGGTCTGGAAAGGCAACCGCGCCGCCCGAGGGCGACGAGAAGCTCGTGATCAATCGATCGCCTGAAAGATCTCCGCGGCTTCAGTGTGGTCGGCCGAATAGGCGTAGAGGCGGGCGTAGCCTTCCGAGAGCTGCGCGGATTGATACTGGAAGGACAGATGCGAGAACGCAAAAAGCGTGGCGATAATCCCGGCAGCCTCCGCCGAGACTTCTCCCACGAACCCGGTGATTTCGCCGGTAATCCGGAACCGCGTTTTGGTTCTCGGAGCAAGAAACAGCGGCTTGCCCTCATGCTCGTAGAAATTCCAGAACCCGCCGCGGTAGTCGAGAGGGCTCAGTTGCTCCATGAGGCTGTAAACAGCGTTCTCGCCGATGATCCGTAGCGAGCGCCCGAACAGCGTGGGCAGAAATTCCAGGCGGCGATCGTCGGAGACGATGGAGGCGGTTTGGGGTGTGAGTTCGGATATCGACATCGATCTTTCTCCAGAGAGGAAACAGGATTCTGACCGGGCACCCTCTCTCCACCGCCCGAGTCGCCCCTCTCCCCGGCCCTACTCTTCCCTTTTGGCTGACCGCAGCCGCCCCGTCCTTCCGGTGCGCGCAAGGACGGTCGGTTGGGTTTGAAACTCGGAGTGGTCCGACACGACTTAATCTGGATGGAGGCGACGGTAGGCCGCCCGGATTGCTGCCATTGCCGCATGAAACTCGGCGTTGCTCACAGCATCGGAGAGGTCCATCGCGGTTGCGACGGACGCACAAGCCGATTGGATCTCCGCATCGCTCACCGATGCCGGTGAAAGGCCATCGAAGTCTCGGTCGACCCCAAGGACGGCAACGATCGCGCTGCGCACGCGCTCTTCCTCTAAACGTGCGAGGATATGACAAGGCTTCGGCGCATCGGCAGGCTCGGTGGGATCGGGCGCGTAAGCGAGGATAGCCTCCCCCCGCGCTATCGCCCAGGACGATTTCGCAAGCCATTCGCCCGATGGGGATCGCGCCGCTTGGACGTCATGGAACAGCATCTTCAGCAGACCGAGCAGGATTTCGAAGTGGTGAGCCCGGCGCTGGACCGCTTCATCAAACTGCGAGGGTATTGTGATCGGCGATCCGGCATAGGCGGTGTTCTCACCATCCCAAATGCCGGTCACATGGATCTCGCCTGAGGAATCGTAGTCTTTCTTCAGGGACTCCCAGTTGTCGTCGTCAAGGGCCGCCTTGCAGGCAGCCTCAGGCGAGTCGGCGATATAGGTCGCGTGCCGAAATATGGGCAAGGTGTATGTTGTTTCAATCGTGTAGGCGGGCATGACGGTGCTCCTGAAACAGAGAAGCCCGGCGCAGGGGCCGGGCTTTTGTGAGTGAATATCTGGGGGCCTTATTCGGCGGCTTCGAGGCGCTCACCCTCGGTCGAGCCGGTAGCCGCTCCCTCGGTTTCCTCATCAACCGTCAGGAAGGCCGGAAGATCGAAGTCGGCGGCCTGAGTGCTATCGCCTTCGACACCCGCGTCGACGAGCACCGCATCGGCCTCTGCCTCCACGGCGATCTGATCGACCGGGAGCCGCAGCACTTCAGGGAGCCATCCACTGCCTTCGAGCAGCCGGGCGGCCTCACGCGCCATGTCGGGCTTTTTGAGATGATCGATAAGTTGCGCCGACTGCTCGCCCTTCGCTTCGCGGACCGCCTGCAGGATATGAACCTTGGTGACGCGGCCGAGATAGTTGTCGACTGTCGGCGTCCAACCGGCCGCGACCATGCCAAATCCGAGCGAATGGGCAAGCTGCATGGCGTGAGCCGTTTCCTTTGTCCGCCGGTTCCACGCCTGGACGGTTGTGTTCACTGAAAGCGAGACGCAATGGGCAAAGAGAGCCATGCGGCTATCCTGGTCGAGCGCGATCAGGTAGTTCCAGACCTCGTCGGCGTTGCCGGGAAGGTCATAGCCCCAGGATTCCTGCCGTTGTTCGATCTCCTTTGCCCAGATCGTATCGCCGAGCCCCTGCGTCTGGCTGAACGCGGTGTGCTGGAGCGTGATCTCCAGGCACGAGCCCGCTCCGTATCGGTAGAAGATTTTGAGCACCGCGACATGCAGGGCGGCGACGAAGGCGATCACCGGGTCATTGGCTAAAGCATTGCGCAGCGCAACGGTGCGGGCGGCCGTTAGATCCTCGATGACGCGATCGGAAAGCGGTCGAACCTTGCCGTCGTCCTCCTCCGGTTCCTCGATGCCGACAGCCTTGCCGTTGACCGAGATGCCGCCATTCGCGGAAGTCGTAGCAGTGAGAGTCTCGCCTTGACCATCACCGTCGCCATAATCGGCATCACCGGTTTGTGGCGCTGCGACAGGTTCGTCTTCAGGCCGGACGAAACCGCGTTCGATCTTCGGCTCGCCATTGGCACCAAGCGAGATGAAGGCGCCGCCGCGGGCGACGTCCTGGCTGTCGAAGACATAGGGCCGGTCGTTCAGTGTATCCAGTGCGTTGCCGAGTTCCTCAAGTCGCGCCTCGGTCTCCTCGGAATAGCTCTCCGCCTCGGCATACTCCGCATCGAGCTTGTCGTATTCCGCCTTCAGCGCATCATGCCGCGCAAGCTCTTCCTCGCTGTATTCGACCCGCTCGCCGTAGAAGCGGCGAAGACCCGAGGTGTGACCGTAGGGGAAATCGAAGGCGGCTTCGACCCATTTCCAGCCCTCTTCGGCCTTCAGCGCTTCGGCCTCGGCGGTCAGCTTTTCGAGGACGAGCTGCTCGAGCAGCGCCGGATCCTGTAGCCACCCGCCATTGTCCTGCTCGAACAGGTCACGCATAACGACACCGCCGGCCGCTTCATAGACGTCGATGCCGACATAAACGGCGCGACGATCGGAGGCTCGGACAGCGGTTTCCGTCAACATCCGCCGGATATAATAGGCGTCCTGGTTATGCGACCGCGAGATCGTGTCCCAAACCTGTTCCTGGCGAACGTGATCATTGGTGATGGAGAACGCCATCACCTGGCCGAGCTTCATCTCGTCATTGGCGTAGACCTCGAGGAGACGCGGCGAGACTGAGGCCAGGCGCAAACGCTGCTTAACCGTGGCGACCGACATATGGAAGCGGGCGGCAATCTCTTCCTCGTCCAGGCCCCGCTCGCGAAGGGTCATGATGGCGCGGAACTCGTCCAGCGGGTGCAGATCGACGCGGCTGACGTTTTCGGCAAGCGAATCCTCGACTTCGAGGGTGTCGCCCTTGCTGACGATGCAGGGGATCGCCGCCGTCTTCGACAGTTTTTTCTGGTTCACCAGCAGCTCCAGAGCGCGGTAACGGCGACCACCCGCCGGGATCCGGTAGATACCCGTCTCGTTGCCGTCGCCATCGACTTCAGCCCGGACATTGAGGCTGGTCAGCAGTCCGCGATGAGCGATATCCTCGGCAAGCTCCTCGATCGAGATCCCCGCCTTGGTTTTACGAACGTTCTGCTGGCTGAGAACCAGCTCGTTAAAGGGAATGTCGCGCCCGGCGTTGAGCGTAATTTTCTGGATGGCCTGTGCCATGTCGTTTCTCCGTGGCGGGCCGGCCGGAGCCTCTCTCCGACAACCTCAATCCGCCACAAACCCTCCTTCCCCCTTTTCCTCCAACCACACCCACCGCCCTCACCGCTCCCGGCCGCATGTACCGTGTCGCCAGCGGCTAACCCCTTTTCCTCCGCCGCTATCCGCCCCGCTCAAGGGCAAATGCTTCTGTCGGCACCATGGTGCGACAGAAAATTGAGGACAAATTCAATGGGATGTCGTAGTCTGACCTTGGAGCGGTACGCGCTGCTCTGGGGCGTCGAAACCCCTGTATCCAATGGTTGGGTCTACCCAAAAGACCCCCTCCTTGACCTTCAGCGTCGGGGAGCCTGTGGCGTATGTCCAGGTTCTCGAACTAAAGGCTACAGGGCTGTGGATACACGGTTTCGAACTCCCCGCGGCCGGGGGTCAATGAGTATTGAACGGCGGGGGCGTACCGCCAGCAATGCTCAAGGAGAAATCGTTGGAAAACCCGCGCTCTTTCACTTTCTACACCTACTCGGTTGCCGGAATCCCTCCAGAGGAACGATGGAAGCCGACGGGCATTGCGGATGTCTTTTTTGACAGTCTTGAGGAAGCCCGCAGTGCGGTGAGCGCTCTGCGCGAGGACGTTGTGGCTGACCCTGAGATGGAATGGGCGACGACGGTTCTCGAGAGGATGGAGACGGTTCCTTTGGATCGGGCGGCTGTCCTGGCTTTGCTAAATCATGGCCCCGGAGGCGTGGTCGCGCGGTGTGAGATCATCGAGAAGTTTGGCCCGAAGGCGGAGCATGGGGTCGAGTAGTCGGGTATGACGCTTCTTTTGGAGAATTCGACACCAGCGCGCGCCTTAGAAAAATCGGGCGGAGCTCAATCTTCCGATGCCCCTGTGAACAGCACTTCCGCTAACCGGAATGTACCATTCTCTCGCTTGCACTGCGCCACAACATCAATGCCCGACTTTAGCATCGTGAGAATGTCAGCGCGATCAATGCCGGCTCCGCCGTCTGACTCCTTTACTAGGAGCGCTAACTGCTCGAAGGCAAGTTCCGCTGAATTGGCATGAACAGTCGTTATCGAACCGGGATGGCCGGAATTGACATTGCGGATGTAATAGAACGCGGTTCCGTCGCGAAGCTCCTGTAGCAAGATGCGGTCTGGCCGCATACGAAGACATGACTCCAGCAACTCACGCGGCCCCATACGGGAAAGTCCTTGTCTGCCTTTTGAGTAGAATAGCCGCACATGATTTGGCTGCGGGATCACCAGCTCAGGCGTGTCTTCGATCGAGATGATCCTCTCGGCTTCGGGAATATGTTTGATGAGCGCCTTCGAAAGGGTGGTTTTGGCGGAACCCGTTGCGCCGGAGATGATGATGTTCTTGCGGGCGATGACTGCTTGGCGCAGGAAATCCTTGAACCGGCCGGCACGGTAGATTTTGGTGAGTTCCGCATCCTGTGAGGATGAAGCACGAGACGCTGCGCGGGTACTCTCAAAGAACCCGTTTGCCTCCAGGTCGTCGAGGCTGAAAGCCACCGATGAAGGCTTTCGAATTGTAATGCTGACCGTGTCCTTCAGTGTGGCCGGGGGGATGACAATCTGGATCCGCTCGTCGCCTGGAAGCGTTGCCGACAGGATTGGGCGGGCCTCATCGATTGACTGATGAGAAAAACTGGCGACGGCCCGGGCGAGGCGCATGAGCTTTTCAAAGGTCAGTTCCGGTTTATCATGGGTCCGCCAACCGCCTGAACCTTCTGTCAGTACCTGCCCGGGCCGATTCACGATCACTTCATAAAGGGACGGGTCTTGAAGATATGGCGAAAACGGCTTCAAGAGTTCGCTTACAACAGCCGAATCCTGTCCCTCAGACATTGCCTATCCTACTTCGTCACGACCGTCGAGCGCGGCGAAAAATCGCCCAGCACGGCGCGGTCGAATATGCGGTTCCTCGGTTCGGTTACCCGCAGACGATAGATTCCGGAAAAGTCGAGATCGCGAGCGACAAAGATCGAAACCTGTTCGCCCTGATGCTTGTTCAGCGTCGGCGGGACGTTGATGGATTGTTCGACAGCGATAGCGGCCGCCTGTTGGCCGGCGCTCGTTGTGTTCTGTGCATCGACATCGCTATCCTGCAACTGGCTGCTGGCATAGCTGGTCGCGTCACCAACAATCGAAAGCAAAAGAGCACTGCCGAAGCGCTCCCACCAATGGGTGTCGACGTAGCCATCGACGCCGGCTCGTCCAACGGCATCGGTCGCTGGAGACGCAAGAGTGACGATGACGCCGTTCGGTGTTTTTGCCCGGTTCCAGAGAACGAAGAGACGTTTTTGTCCGCGCTGGAGCCCGCCCCGATATTCCCCGACGACCTGCGTGCCCTTTTCCATCAGCACGACGCGCCCGTTGTCGGAAAGAACATCGCGGTTAACAACACAACTGGTAAAACCGGGTTGATCGGACGCCAGCGCCGTTTCGAGCACGCAAGGTATCGAAGTCCCCATTGCCACGATGAAGTCCCGATTGCCGAGCGTGCCCGCGCGCGACCCCTCGAGCCGGGTTGGCCGCAGGAGACCGTCAAAACGCTGCTGTTCGCTGTTCTGCTGGTTTTGTGTCATCATACCGTTGTCGAGCGGCACGAAATTGCTGTCAGGCGAATTTGAATTGTCGGCCTCCCGTCGATCTTTGGTGTTTCTCTGGCCGCTGCTGAAGGCCATCACAGGGGCGCGGCGGGCGGAATCGAGCAATTTATCCTGTTCTTCCACGACCGGTTCGACGAGGGGCGTCGGTAACTTCACTTCCGGGACGACCTGAACCGGCTCAGCCTTTTCCTTGGCGGCCTCAAACGGATTTGTCTGGCGAATAACCACGCGTTCAGGCTGGATATTGTCATCCTTTGCCTTCTTCCCCGTTGTCGACCAAAGGGCGAAGCCGACAAACGCAACGATCGCAATCGCGACCGCGCCGCGTTTCAAAAGGGGGTTGTTGTCGATCCGCCGGCCGGTGACTGTTTCCGCACGCTCTCCGGGAATGCGCGTTTCATCTTCTTGAGCCATGCATGTCGCTCCCTATTGCGCGTTGTCACTTTTCACGACGCGCTCTACCGAGGGAGACGTCGTGTTGGTATCGGGATTGATGCCGACACGGTCGTAGGCCTCGTTGAACACGCAAAGCACGTCCTTGCCACGACGCAGGATGAACTTGCGGCTGATCGCGTGCACCATGACGAGATTGCCGTCGACGGATTTCGGAACCAGGCTTTCCGACCCGTCCGAGTTTTCCATATAGATTGCGGGCATTTCCTGATTGCCGACGAAGGCGAACGTTGTGATCTTGCCATTGTCATAGACGCTTTGCGGCTCCAGCGCCTGAGAGCCTTGGGCAGA
Source organism: Agrobacterium sp. CNPSo 2736 (assembly GCF_004005385.1). Classification (NCBI taxonomy): domain Bacteria; kingdom Pseudomonadati; phylum Pseudomonadota; class Alphaproteobacteria; order Hyphomicrobiales; family Rhizobiaceae; genus Agrobacterium; species Agrobacterium sp. CNPSo 2736. The sequence continues at coordinate 149,750 of NZ_RZTX01000010.1, forward strand.
ATAGCGCCAGTTTCGAGGACCATACGCTTCGTGAAGGGCCAGCACATTGTCGGCGTCCTTCGCCTGAGCCGCGAGGGCCCTAGATGCCGCCTGCTGCCGGCGAAACGCAGCTTCATCTTCGGGGTATCTGAACTTCACGTAGAAGTAAGTGTTTTGCCCGGCTTCGACAGAACCGTCTCGCACTGTCAATTCCATCTGATAGCTTCGCGTCGAGCCATCCCGGCGCGTCGTCACCACGGAAATATTCGTCACCGGCTGGTTCTCGCGCGGTTTCAGGAACAGGATGTTGCCAGCCGGCGCAACTTCCCAGGCGACGCTGTTGCCGAGCGCCACATGGGCGATTTCCTCGTCAGAGGCAAACTCGACCTGTACGGATGATCGCAGGGTGCCGACGACCCTCGTGATGTTGTACGGCTGATAGTTCACGAACCGGACACGACTGTCCTGCGAGGCGCCTCGTGGAATCTCGAGCGCAAATACTGACGACATGGAAACTGATAGGGCGAAAGCGACGATTGGCACGTTACGCATCATCTTACCTCCTCCGGATCTGCTCGATATTCACTGACGGCAAAACCGAGGGGGTTCACGAGCCGGTCTGTCGATGACATCGGGGCGTTGACATACGAGAAGGTCAACGTCGCAACCCAATGGGTCGTTCGAACGTCGTCTCCGCGCGTCGTGGTCCGCATGTAGCGCACGGAGACGACATTCTGATTGATGAGGGAGATCGACGCGATATCGATCCTCGCCGTGGCAGTTCGGCCGTAGATGTTTTGAGGCGATTCCGGGTTGCTGCCCCGATACAGGGCTGCAAAGCGCGTCTGTTCCGGTTGGGTCGAAAGAAGGGCGATCGTGCGGAAGTTTTCTTGTGCCTCGCTCCAGACATAACCCTCGCGGGCGCGCACATATTTGGCGGCGAAGTATTTCGTCACCGCCTCGTCATAGGTGCCGGCCGTCGCCGTCAAAGCCGAAACGACATCGACAATGCCCGTCGAATTGTCGACGCGCACCACAAACGGTTCAACCGTCTTGAGGGGAGTGAGACCCGCAATGGCAAAGACGGATACGCTGGCGATAATGCCGGAGGCGATCGCGATCGACCAGGCGATCCTGTTCGAACGTTCGATTTGGGTCAGTCGGTCCTGATCGAAACGACGTGCCTTGTCAAAATAACTCTTGAGATTATCTGCCGTCACCATGCCTCATCCCTCACAATGGCGATAAGAACCGTCGACGTCCAGGTGCGCGAAGGCCGCGGGCTCCCTCGCCACCTCAGCAAAAGGTGTCACGGACGCGGAGGAGCTTGTGTTCGGTTGTAGGTCTTTCCGTTTGCTGTCTCCCTGCCATTCCCACATCGAACGATTCAGGGGGCGGCGTGAATAGCCATCGCACTTCGGTAACGGATAGGTCAGTGTCGCGCAGCCGCCGAGCGTGGCAGCGAGAACGAGCAACAGGGCAGGCTTCATCATTCAGGCAGGCCTTTTCTTATTGTCTTGTGCGGATGTCATGCGCCGGCATTTCTTGATCCGAACGCGCGGCCAGCAACGCGAGCCCCGCGACCAATCATCCGGCCGGTATATGATGTTCCCCGAGCCAGCATGCCTTCGTGCGCATCTCGGGCAGCGCCATAGCCGTAAGCCAGCGACGCACCACCGGAGGCCAAGGCTGACGCAATGCTTGGAAGCTGGTAGAAAACATAAACGGCGGCGATGCCGATGGCGCAGAGCGCGATCGGTCTCATGAGAACGTCGCTGTAGCTATCGATCGCGGTAAAGGTCGAGTCGATGCAGGAAATCAGCAGCGAGCCGACCGCGACGACGAGAACCTGCAGGATCACGAAATTCGCAAGCTGCCCGATCCAGGACTCGGTGAAGCGCCGTGTCGACTGAAACATGGCGAGTGCTATGAAGATCGGCCCGATCGCCAACACGATTGCTAGGGCCAACCGTGCATAGAGAGAAACGACGTAACCGATCCCTGCAACGAGAAAGCTGACCCCGATGACCATCATGCCACCGACGCCGGTGACGATGTCAACCGGCCAGGAGGCGCGCGACCAGATATCGGTCGCCGAAGCTTGTCCCTTGTCCAGCAGGCTGTCGAACGTGCTGGCGCTCGGCGCCGCCCCCGAATTCAGGGCCTGCGCAATCTCCCGGGGCAGTACATCGAAGAAGATGTTGGTGACATAGGTCTGATATTCACCGGCGTTCTTGACCAGCATGACGATGATTGCGAGCTTTATCGCGCGATAGGCAAAGTCGAGGATGGGCTCCTGCACGGACCCACGGAGAACCAGGTAGCCATAGAGCACGACGTAAAGTGTGACGGCGGCCGTCAACGGTCCCGTCACCCATTCGGCGATGTTTGAGGTCCCGTCCGAGACGAATGTCTCCAGCGGTTGCTTGAACTGTCCATCGATGAATTCGAACACCTGGTACATCGGATCAACCTCCCAGCGCTTTGCGCATATTCTGAAGGCGAAGCCTGCCGTCTGCCGCTTCCGCATTCCGGCAGTTGGGCGTGTTGCGCAACTCGCCCGGATTGTCACGGCACTGAGAGATCGTACGGGCCAGTAGCTCGGCGTCGGCTACGAACTCGTCTACGGTGTAAGTTCGCTCAGACTCTTGCGAGCAGCCAGCCAGCAGCGCCAGCGAGACGAAAATCGCAGCCCTCCTCACTGCAGTGCCGCCTTCATTGCGTCCATGCGTTGGCGCCAATCCTCTGATTTCCGTTGTTCATCGACCTGGCTCTGTGCCTGCTGCACCATCCGCAACCCTTCCATCCGCAGCACGTCGGTCTGAAGGAACGCCTGTTCGGCCTGTAGCCGCGCCTGCAAGTCTGCGATGTCCTTGGAGTCGCTCGCCGACGATATCTTTTCGCGCAGTTGATCGATCCCATCGATGCGCTTGGTCGCAGCATCGTAGATCTGCTGACCCAGGCTCATCTGACCCGCATTCTGGCTCTGAACACGCGACAATTCCTTGGCGTAAAAATCGTCGGCACTGGTGCGGTAGGTCGAGTTACTGTCCAGGAATTTTGAGGCGGAATCACCAAATACGCCGGTGCCATTGCCTTTGAAGAGGCCCTCGATGGCAGCGAAATCGGACGGAAGCGCCTTGCGGATCGCCGGATCGTTGAGCACGCTGGCGACATCCGCCATGTCGGTCAGCTTGTTGAGCGAACCATAGAGCTGCTGTGCCTTCTCGATCTGCGTGTTCAGCGCATCAAGTTGTGACTTGAGCTGCGCGATGCTTTCGATCTGCTTGGCGATAGCGGCCTGGTCGTTAACCGGAATCCCTTGGGCCCCCGCAACTTGGGCAGAAAGGATAAGCACTGTCGCGAGCATCGCGCCCTTTAGTCGATAGGAAGCCATCAGCTTGCACTCCTTCGCTGTTGGAAAATGGGAAGCCAATCCTTGACGTCATTCCCCACCTCCGCGCGGATCGCGTCGAGGAGTTCGACATTGGCGGTTCGACCGGAAAGGATGGCGAGTTCCTCGTCAAAACCGTTGAGGTCGAGTTCGGCGACGACGCTGTTATGTCCCTGCTTCAACACGAACCTTCGGCTTTCGACGGAAAGCTCACGGGCAATCAATTCGTACTCCCGCTCCGTGAGCTTGAAACCGTCGACGTAGTCGGCATGGCTGCCGCGCGAGTTAGGGAGGAAGATCTGTGTCGGGCATTGCTCGATGATGGTGTGGGCGATCGGCGAGATCAGCGCGTCGCGTGGGCTTTGCGTCGCAAACAGCATCAGGCCGTTCTGCTTGCGGATGGTCTTCAGCTTGTTCTGTGCAAGATCACGGAACCCTTCGTCCTGAAGCGCCTTCCAGAATTCGTCGATGACGATGATGATCCGACGGCCATCAATCAGCTGTTCGACGCGGTGGAACAGATAAGCCATCAATGGCGTGCGGATTTCTTCATTGTCGAGGAAATCGGTCATATCGTAGCCAATGAACTTGGCCGAGCCGCCGAAATCGCCAAAGCCGATATCCTCGATGACATTGTCGAAGACCCAGCCAAGCGGCCCTCCCCTCTCCCACCGGCGGAGCCGGGCGGCGACCCCTTCCGGGTCGGTGTTGTTGAGAAAGGTCCTCAATGCCCCGATCGTGCGGCGGTCCACGGGCAGGTCGGCAAGGCCGTCGATCGCGCCGGCAATGTCACGCAGTTCTGTGACCGTCAGTTCTCGCGTCCCGGATCCCACCAGTTTTCCGACCCAACGCGCCAGAAAGACTTTATTCTCTGGCGTGAGATCGAGGGCTTTGAGGGGAGCGCAGCCGGTCGGAACACCGTTCTTCAGGGGGAGGTAGGTGCCGCCGGCAGCGCGCACATAGAGGTCCGCGCCGCGATCCTTGTCGAAGAACACCACATGCGGATCATGCTTCTCGAGCTGTGACAGCATGAAATTCACGATCACGGTCTTGCCGGCACCCGATGGGCCGCACATGAAGGTGTTGCCGAGATCACCGTAGTGAAGATTGAAGTAGTAGGGTGACCCCGAGGCCGTCTTGAGCAGAGCGACGGCAGGGCCCCATTCATTGCCGTCCTTCTGTCCGATCGGATAGGAGTGAAACGGCGACAACGCCGCGAAGTTCTTCGAAGTGATGGCGCCAGATCGCGCCCGGTAACGGAAATTGCCCGGCAGCTGCGCCCACCAGGCAGCCTCGAGACCAAGATCCTCTCTCGCCACGACGGCGCCACCATTGGTCAGGCTCGCGCGAGCCTTTGCGAGATTGTCCGTCAGTTCTTTCACTGTCGACGCGAAAACGGTGAGTGTCAGATGATGCTCGCCGATCGCGAACCGGTTGGACTCCAGGTCGTCCATGGCTTCGTCGAGTTCATCGATCTGCGACGCCGCCTTGTCGCCGCTGCTGACCATCTGGTTCTGCTTTCTCCCCATGATGACACGAGCGTCCGCCTTCGACACGAAGGAGAAAGATTGGGAAAGCATCAGTTCAAACGGACTGGTCAGCACGCCGTCCAGCATGCCGGTCCTGGTGCGGGCCGGGTATTCCTTGAAGCTCAGCATGCCAGCGAAGCGGGTTGCCGCCTCATGCCGAATTTCGATGGTCTCGCGTCCGATGATGACGCGGTCGGAGTAAATCGCCGATGCGATGCGACCTTCGGTGAGCGGCACTCGCTCACGCCTTCCGCCGACAATCTGATGCAAGACCTCGCTCGGCTCGGAGAACAGCATGCTGTCCTGTTCGTAGATGGAAAGCACGCGCGGTTCGAAACGCTTCAGGCCAGCGGTGACATCGAGGACCTTGTCCTGAAGTTGTTTGAGGGCTTCTTCGTCAAGCTCGAAGCCACCGTGCTTTGCACGCCGGAGGCGTGAGAGCAGTTTAGCCGCCTTATCGGCCGGGTCGCGGGCTGGTGACCAAAGGACGGTCAGATAAAGATCGTTGCGAAACAGATCTTCACCAACCATGCGCTTGCGGTATTTATCATTCAGCGCAGCTGAGAATGGCGTTGCGAATGTCCCATCCGGATAGTCGCGGTCCCTGGGGCGGATCATGTGCGTCCAGAGGGCAAGCCGCTCGTCGGCGATGTTTCGGTAAAGCGTGTTGAGATCCCGATGGAGCGCGTTGAGGTCAAGGACATCAGCGGTTTCGAACGACACGCCTTCGAGGGCGATCATGACCATCATTGACCGGGAATCGAGTGCGATGGTCGTCTCATCGATGTGCCGAACGTAGGGAATGAAAGCCTCGGGGGAGAGCTCGCGGGATCTGAGGGTAGCGATACTAGGCAAGTCCAATATCCCTTTCATCAAAGCGGCGGGCTAGTCTGAGAGGCGACAATGTTGCTCCGCCCCAATAGGCGTTGTTACGCGATCGGCCGCGCGTCTCGACCCAGGCGAGCAGGATGCGGAACATGTTGTGATCGTGCTTCACCAGGGCGCGGAAGATGAGGTGGAAAACGACGCCGACAGCCAAGTAGGCGATCGACCCGGCGACGATGTAGAGGATCGTCGTGAGCATGATGTTGAAGCCCATCGCTTCCATCGTCACGCCGGCGATCATTGCAGGCCGCGTGCATGCGATGAACAGCGTGTCTTCTTCGAGAACCGCTCCCTTGCCCGACATCTTCAGCCACCGACGATGGTGTTGACGAGTTCGGTGGCGCCAAAAATGCCGCCGATGCCGATGATCCAGAAGCCTGCGCGCCTCAGGTCCATATAACCAAACATCCAGGCGATGCAGATGACGATGACCGCGATGACCGCCAGAAGCTTGGCAATATTGCCAGTCAGCATTGTGACGATGTTCTGCAGCACCGTTTCGATGCCTGCGGCCTGCGCGAAAGCTGGTTCGACAAGCATAACCACGATGGCAGCGGCCATCACGGACGTAGCGAAAACGGGTCGGATTCGAGAAAGTATTGTCATTCACTCTGCTCCAGTTGATTGCCCTGGAACACCAGGACGGACGAACGGCGTCGGGACTTGAAGACATCCCATGTCGGCGTGTCAGAGATCGGCGCTGCTTTTTCTGCGGAGTTCTCCGCCACCACTTCGGCGGCGACATCTGCCTGGGGAACCTCAGTGGGAACGCCGGTCCCCCTCCCCTCCCCCGTGTCGCTAATCGTCAGGCGTGCCATCGTCGGCCCGAGCCGCTTGATTTCGCGATGCACCTGATCGTCGTAGCTGACCATGGCCCCAACGGATGGATCGTCACGTCCGTAATAGGATTGCAGCATGATCTGCTCGGCCCGGGCGGGATTCGCCCCCGCCTTGGCCGCCAGGCGGTAGTAGCCATCGAGCAAAGTCGCTGTGGCCTTGAGATTGAGGCACGGATCGAAGGCATCGGATATCGAGAGGTTCAGTCTCTGCAGTTCTTCCAGTCCGATCCCGCCGAGACCCAGCTGGATATCCGTGCGCTTTGCCGCCAACGATGTGGCGACTTCGATAGCCTCGGCCTTGGTGCCAGGCTGACGCTTGAGCGGAGCGCCGCTGTTGATCCGGATGTTGAATGGCGCGAACCGGCTCTCAAGGCTGACGACGCCCGCAAGGGTCTCGGATGCAACGACGGGTGCACAGGTCTGCGCTAGATCCAGGAAAGCAACGGGCATGTTCAGAACCAGACCCTCTGCTTACCAACCCCGTCGATCGTGACATCGACGTAACGGGGTTTCTCACGCACCAAGGGACGAGCCACGGTATAGGCCATGCACCGATAGCGACCGTTTTCCCTCTGCCAGCGTGGCGATATCGCTGAGCCATCGTTTGAACCACCGCCGTCTCGATCCCGCTGGCAAAGGCTGTTGTTTACCGCCTGTAGCGACGTCGAGATGCACGTCGCCTCACTTCCCCGAGGCCCATAGCCAGCAGACAGACGGTAGCCGGCATTGCAGTAGTATGGCTCGTAGCGTGGGCGGGAGCTTTGAAAGCCGACGCCGGTGCAAGTTGGAAACGAATGCCCTCTTGAAAGCCAGCTCCAGAGCTTCTCGATCGGTGGCCTGCATTCGCCATATTGCGTCGGGCCGCCCGGATTGGATAAGCACAGAATAACCTGGCAACCCCATTCGTCGGCGCGAGCGCTTCGCTCCGAAATAGTATAGAGTGAGGCGAACCCTAACGCTGCTACGATCATTTGAAAGAAAAGGCTTCGCATGTTCCCAACCCTCCGCGTTCTTCAATGTCGGCTGAGACTGAGAAGCGACTCGCCTCAATCCTCTTACTATTCAAATAATAGATAGTTAAACCAATGGCAAGCAATTTGAGCGACCGATGGCAAAGCCAAGCACTATCTGTCTTCGCAGTGCGTGAAATTCTGGAAAAGCCGATCGAAGGTGAATCGGCGCAGTCCCGTATCAAACAGATCGGGATGATGAACATCCTGTACATGATGCACCAGGCCCACGAGAAGATAACGCTCTCAAATATAATAGAAATTACCGGCATGACGCGGGGCGGCGTTATTGAAACGATGGACCTTCTGGTCGAACGAGGCATCCTGCTAGAGACGCTGGGTAAGAACTCGATGGGCCGCGGAACGGCGCGACAGTTCCAGTTCGCACCAGGGGTGTTCGAGAGCCTGCGCATGGTTGTCGGAGATGGAAAGCGCTGATTTTAGTCAGCAGATAATGTGGACTATCTGATGAAGCCGTGGTTTGGCAGCACTGAGGTCCCGGTTGAGCGCTGTTTTAACACTCCGCGCTTGGCGCACCGCACCTCAGGCCAGTATCGTCGGGCGGTCTCCGTGGAGACGAGTGGTGCTAAATCTCGTGATGTTTCGGAGCCGGCGATTCGGACGTCTGCGACGCTGCAAGCACACGACTGCTTTAGGTCTTGCAACAACACGAGCCGGAACCGAACCATGAGCGAGTCGTCCAGTACGGTCTTGAGCTGGGGGCTTACTGACGACAAGCTTTCCTTCACACGACTTTACAATGGTTCGGTTCAAGCGATTCTCTTTGAAACCGACGCCGCGAAACAGGCGCGAAAAGCCCGCGTCTGGCCGGGGCTGACGACATTGGCTAGCATTCGCAACGGGTTTGCACATGGGGATCCGTTTGACGGGCTGCCCTGGAGCGGGCTGCTTGAACTCATTGGAATCTGATCGAACATGCCTATCGCGACATCATAGGATCGCCGCCCCCAGCACCGCTCCGGTCTTCGCCTGTCGCATGTCATCCTGAAAGCGCCGTAAGCGTATTCTCGGCCATGCGCGATTGCGTCAGCCAGGATCGAGGCTGCAAGGTGCTCGTCTTGCCTCCCGAATTGTCATGGTGCCTCACAGCGCGCAGGGGAGATTGCTGTAGAAATAGGTCGTCCTAAGGGGCGCCCTGATTGGGCAGAAATTTTACCCCGCTAACCCCACCATGCGCAGCAAAGCTACTCCGAGCGCTGCGGAGATGACGGTGAGCGAAACACAGGCAAACAACCGATAGACTTTCTCCTTCGACCTCAAAAGGAGATAAATTGAGGCGCCCGCAAGACTGCATATCACTACGAAAGCACCATGCGCTCCATATTCATCCGAATAGAGCCAAGTTCCCAAAGCCAAAATACCGCAAATTAACCAAACAAGTTCAAGTGTTTTCAAATGACACCTCGGACAATCGAATTGCAATCCTAGGCCATCTGTCCGAAGGGTCAACACTGTCTGGCTCTTCAGATGAGCGAGCGTGTTGTCCCGAGTTGTTCGACATTCCGCGACGATCGACGGATCGACTTGAAACCAACGACTTCACGTCACTTGAGAATAACTTTAAAGCCCGACAAGCCGGCCGGCACCGGAGGCACAATTTATCGAACCACTCGATTTGATAGCGACTTACGCTTGAACTAATTCGGCATGATGGACCGTGGGCCGATTTCGGCTCCTGATCTTGCTCTCAGAAGTGACAAGAGCATCGGAGCCACAGAAAACTGTCCAGCGCATGCCCGCCGGCTCAGATCTTTGAGATAGGCTCCAGCCGACTTGATGTCCCCTCCCCTCTCGTAAATATAGGCAATGACAATGGCTGTATTCTCCGGGCCCATCGACCTGCATGCCGCCTTGAACCCCAGTTGGTTGATCTGCAGCATGGACCCCAGGATCGAGCCTGCCACTACAAGATCTCTCCAGCTTTTAATGGAGCCGCCTGGACTATAATGCTTGATTTCGGGGCAGGCCCGCAACACGGCATCCAGCGACAAGCTCGGAGGTACGATACTTTGGGTCCCCCGGTGACTTTTCTTCTGGTGTCCTGCGCGATCATCTACCTCATTTCTCGGAGATGACGGCGCTCTGCTCGAGGTTTCGTAATCGCCTTCAGATTCAAAACAGCTATTTGTTTTTGAATCCTCTATGTGGCGCTCATTTTGGGATTCATTGGCGCACATATTTCGCGAATTGTTATGTTCTTCCAACTGGTTGATGATGCGTTCGCGGAGTTGTGTCAACTGCATCAGCAATACCTGCAGCTGATCGAGTAACGGCTGCCGAGGGAGGGCTGACAATAATGAACGGAAGCCGTCGTGAAGCGCATCCCAGTCGCCTGCGATAGTTTCTTCCTTTGCTAAAGAAATGAGCTTGGTGATCTCGCGGCGGCAAAGACTTATTTTCTCACGAGTTGAGCGGAGAAGTTCACGATCGGCGGCGATGCGGCCGGCGATTGCCTCAATCTCCTGCGCACGAGACAAGAGGGGTGCGAGGCTGAAGCCGAAAGCCTCGCTGACATCCCCCGTGCTGCTCCTGCGCGCGAAACGCTTTCCGTTTGGGCTGTCCTTGCGCAGGATGAGGCCTGCGTCGACAAGCGCGGCAAGATGCCGTCTGAGGGTTGCAGCGGTCATACCGCGCGCCCGGACAGAAAGCTGAGTGTTGGACGGAAACACGATCATACTGTTTGAGGCTGAAAGTTCGTCCGAGGGATAAAAGGACAACAATGCGTCCAGGACCGTGAGGGAGCGATCGCTGACATCAAGGTCATTGCGAGCCTCGCAGACGGCCCGAAAGAGCTTCCACTTGTTACGTTTGATGTCTGGCAAGGCCTTTTCGGCTTGTCTATGCTTTGTCAGCAAGGCAAGGGTCATCGCCCGCCGCCCAAAGGGCGTCGTCAGGCATACGGCATCCATGTTCTTCCACCTTCACATAGGCAAAAGAAATTCGTCCACCAAAATGGTGCCAAGACTCTTGACGGGAATTCGTGAAAATGCGATTCTCTGATTGCTACATACAGAGGGAGGCTTCCACGACGGCAACGTTTGGGGGCCTTTTTCTTTTGCGGTTAATCTCCTGATTTCGTCTGAACTTCACGCTGGAACGTCTGATAGAGCGACTCCAACTGATCGGATAGAAACGCGCCAAATTTCGATGCATCTTTCGAAGTAAGCGCTATCGTAAATGTTTTGCCGGACGACTTGGTTGTCACGGCGACAGACTTGGCGGCCACATCAAACTGACGAACAGACGGCGATGCGGGCTGCTTTTTTGTCGTCTTCTTTGCGGCTTTTAGCTCTCTCAGAAGGCTATTGAATCGTTCGGCTTCTGCGGTGTGACCGAAATCGTCCGTTAGAATAAACGCACACGCTCGCTCCGCATTGGCTGGGACTTGGACAAGCTTTTTCAGCTCTTCCCACCGATCGCGCCCCACCCCTTTTGCTGCTCCGACAGCGTCAAGTACGGTCTCGGGAACTGTCTCTGTAACGGCGAGCATTCTTGAAAGAAGGGTATCGTCGATCGTTAACGCGACCTTGACGACGTCCTTGCTCATGCCATTGGCGACGAGTTTCTTGGCAAAGAGCGCTTTCTCGATGAAAGTTAGGTCGGAGCGAGCGGTGTTTTCTTGACCTTGGGCGATGACATGGGCGATGTCTTCGAGGGGCTTGATGACGGCCCTGACGGGAATCTGGAGGTCGCGTGCAGCACGGGCACGACGATGTCCGAAGACGATCATATATCGTCCCTCGACATCCGGATGGGGGCGCACCAGGATTGGCGTTGACTGGCCCGACTGGCGAATTGCATCGCGAAGCTGGAGATAGTCTTCTTGATCGTCGCCAATGCGGTCAGCAACGAACGATCCTTCGAGCAGTTCAGGATCGAGTGCAACCACCGTCTCGCCTTCGAGCATGCGGATCGAAGATTCGGCGAGCTCGTCGAGTGACTGCATCATCGAGCGCGAAGCGCCACGGCGGGTATAGTCCGCGCGGGCATCGGCGGTCCGCTGATGCTCTTCGGTTGTTGGCTGCACGAATTTCGCCAAAGAATGGTTTCTAGCCATTGCTTGTCTCCCAAACGCGTTCAAGTCGATGATTTCCTGATGAAATCAGTGTTTCTGCACGGCTGTCAAACCACTTCGTCATTTGCGCCCCCATGCCTTATGAATGAGGCTGGTGATTTCGCTATTAACCGCATTCAGGCATTCGAGAGCACGGTCGTAGGTTGACCGCGTGAACTGGTTTTTCTCCACTTCATAAAGTGTCTGCTTGGTGATGCCGGCATCGCTGATTGCGGTGGATTTCAACATATGGTTTTGCAGCATGCGCTTTGAGAACATCGCCTGCATGAAACCAACCATCTGAGCCTGAGGGCCATCCGTCGGTTCATAGCGCGTCACGAGATACCTGAACCAGTTTAGCTTGACGCGCGCGCCTGCACCCTTGATCGATTCGAGGATTCCACCGAGCATGAGCAGGAACTGGCTCATCGACATAATGTCGAGCATTTGCGGATGAACCGTAATGAGAACCGACGACGACGCCGTCAGCGCTGTCAATGTGAGATAGCCAAGCTGCGGGGGGCAGTCGATCACGATCACATCGTACCGGTCATCGACTTCCTTGAGCGCGCTAGAAATGCGCGTGAAGAACAGCCGGCCATCTGGGGAAGATTTGTTCGATGCGGCAAGCGGCGTCTGATACTCAAATTCCTGAAGCTCGAGATTTGCCGGGACAATGTCGAGGCCTGGAAAGTTCGTAGGTTGGATGATCTCCTTGATTGACTTGCGCTGGTCGTCGTAGCGCAGCGTTTCGAAAAGAGATGGATTTTTGTCGAGCTCAGGCTGGATGCCGTGGAGTGACGTCAGAGATGCCTGTGGATCGAGATCGATGGCAAGGACACGGTGACCGGTCAGGGCGAGATATTGCGCTAGGTGGGCCGTCGTTGTGGTTTTGCCGGAGCCGCCCTTGAAATTCACGACTGAAACGATCTGCAGCGGCTCCCCTGCCCTTCGGTGGGGCACGTAGCGCTTAAAATCGCTGCGGCCATTCTTGTCGAGGAAGTGACGGAGTTCGAGCATCTGCTCTGCCGTATAGGTCCTACGCCCAGATGAGGTCGTCGCGGGAACGGGACCCTTGCCTTCCAAATGAAGCTTTTTAATGTGGTTTTGCGTGACGCCAAGATAATCAGCGACTTCGGCCAACGAAAAAGAGCGTAGACCTTTTTCCCCGTTGGGCGAATATTGCTCCAATCGAAGCATGTTCAGATTGTCAGAAATCAACTCTCCCTGCTGGAGAATTTCCTGATCGAAATCAGTTGCCTCGATGTTGATTGCCATGTTCATACAGCCGATTCCAGAATAACGCTTTTAGCGCAAACGATGCTCAATAAGCGTTATTTATACCGGCGATTCTACCCATAGGGCAAACTCTTTTTAGTTAACAAAACCTTAACGCAGATTGGCGTCATCGAACGTGCTTCGATATTCTCCCTAACATTCTGTTTTTAATTCGGAAAATGGCGTTTTGCACGGCTGTCAAACGAGCCCCGGCTGTCTTTAGCATATCGCCGCCGCCAGGCTTCCCTCCCGAGATCGACGGAGGTGCGATTAATCTGGTCAAATACGCCTAGTGCCCTATAATGACGGGTATCAAGCGTTTGATGCGTGCGCTTCGGGTTTCCCTAAACCGACGAAGGAAGTTGGAGGCTCGTAACGGACGGCGAAGCCGCGACGGCACCCTACCATCCGTCCCGTACCACTCATAAATCAAGGGCTTCCTGCGCCGCCTCGTGGCCCACGACGCTTCAGACGGTCTGTCGTGGGGTTGCAGGAAGCCCGAGATCACTTTCTTCGATGCCGACGGGAACGAAAGCTCGTGACGACGGTCGTCCGATCTTTCGTGGGTCAATGAATTCTGCTGGTCAATACAATGAGGCTGGCGGTGAGGAGTGCGCCTGCCACACCGAGCCAGAGCGCGCTCGGCACGCCAAAATTGTCGACCGCGAGGCCGCCTACCAGTGCGCCAAGCCCGATTGCGAGTTGCGCGATTGACACGAAGAGCGCGGCGATGCTTTCCAGCCGGTCGGGGGCGGAGGTGAACAGGAAGGTCTGCATGGCGATCGGCAGCATGCCGAAACCAAAGCCCCAGGTGAAACCCAGGCGACTGCGGCAAGCGTGTTGCCACCGGCCAGCAACAATCCTGCGACAGACAATGCGACCAGAAAAGCGGTGCCGGCAAGGGCAGACACGAAATTGCGGCCAGCAGCCCAGCCTCCGAACAGGTTTCCGGCGAACCCCGCCGCGCCATAGCCGAGCAGCACCATGCTGAGTGTGCCCGTATCAATCCCGGTTGCGCCGATGAGGAAGGGAGTAATGTAGGTATAGGCCGCGAACTGCCCGACGAAGATGAGCACGGCTGCCGTCAGACCAATCTGGACTCGTTGCAATCGCAACACATCCGGAACCTGTTTCAATCCCGAACCCTTCCGCGCCCGGATCGCCGGCAACAAAAACTGGAGCGCCGCCACGACAAGCAGTGCGACACCCGACACAAGCAGGAATGCGGTGGTAACAAGAGCGAAAGCGCCGACGCCGATACTGGTGACTGCGGCCTATGAGGCGAGCGGTTTGCTGTCCGCGTGGCTTGCCGAAATACTGCGGGAGACTGGCATGTCCATAGGAGGATTCCTTGGAAAAAAGCAGGGCAGACCGGAGAAGAAGGGTTGCTCTCCGGCTCGCCTGCGATGTTTCAACCGAACTTGACGAGGTTGAGGGCGGGTAGCGGACCGCCGGGGAACTGCACCAGTTTGCCGCCAACCGAGACCGGGCCGAGATCGATGCCGGTGAAGCCGAGTCTGGAGATCAGCGCACCGACTTCCGCCTTGGCCCGTGCGTCGTCACCGGAATAAAACAGGACGCGTGAGCCACCCTCGGCTTTGGGATCGCCGGATAACAGATGCGGTTGCAGGTGGTTGAATGCCTTGACGACACGTGCGCCGGGAACGAGATCGGCGAAAACCTCGGTGGAAAGACGGCCGTTCAGTTCGGCCGGCATGAACAGCGGCGCTTCGATGGGATTGTTGGCGTCGATGACGATGCGGCCGCCGAAGTCTGGTAGACTGGCGAGCGCCTTGGGCAGCTTCGACCAGTTGACGGCGACAAGCACGATGTCCTTTGACGCTGCTTCTTCGTGCGTGCCTGCCTCGATTGTCGGACCGATAGCAGCGACCACCTCTTTCAGGCTGTCCGGGCCTCGGCTGTTGGAAAGCGTGGCCCGGATATTATTGTTGGCGAGAGCTGTGGCGAAGGCGCGGCCAATATTGCCAGCGCCGATGATACCGATAGACATGAAGAGTCTCCTGATTTGAAACGAGGGGGAAACCGGCGCTTTGGTATTGAAGCGCCGGAGGCAGGTCAGGCGGTGAAGCCACCGTCCGCGAGAATGTCAGCGCCGGTCACGAAGGCGGCTTCGGGGCTGGCGAGATAGGCGATAAGGCTGGCGATCTCGTAGTCCTTGCCGTAGCGGCCGATTGCCATGCCGGGGCCGACGATCTTCGAGACAGGGCCACCATCGGGATTCATGTCGGTGTCGGTCGGGCCGGGATGGACGGTGTTGACGGTGATGCCTTTTGGCCCGAGGTCGCGTACCAGGCTGCGGTTGAAACCGGCGACAGCGCCCTTTGTCAGCGTATAGAGCGAGGCTGTCGGGAAGGCGGCATATCGGGTCATCGAGGAACCGATATGGACGATGCGGCCGCCGGACTTCATGCGGCGGGCGGCTTCCTGCGTGGCGACGAAGACGCCGGTGACGTTGACGGCGATCATCCGTTCGTAATCCTCGAACTTGATCTCCTCGATCGGGCCGCCAAGCGCGATCCCGGCATTGTTGACGAGAATGTCGAGCGAGCCGAAGGTTTCTTCGGTTTTTGCGACTGCGGCGCGGACAGCGGCCGGATCGCCGGCATCGGCCTGAATGGCAATGGCGCGGCCACCGGCTGCTTCGATTTCGGCGACCACAGCGGCCGCCTTTTCCGGCGAGGCGCTATAGGTGATGGCGACAGCCGCGCCATCGGCGGCAAGACGCTTTGCGATGGCTGCGCCGATGGAGCGCGAACCGCCGGTGACGAGGGCAGTTTTACCGGTCAGGGAGAGAGTGTTCGACATGGGTTTATCCTTTCAATTGTCGTAGGGGGATGACCGCCGGAAATCCCTGCGGTCGGTTGGAAAAGTTCAGTCCTGTTGTTTGATTTGAGCCATCGGCTCGGCGCCATCGGCAACGGTCCAGTGGTCGGTGATCTGGCCGTTTCGGACCCGCATCACGTCCATGACGTTGAAGCGGGTGGCACGTCCGGTCGCGGCGATGCCCAAGAAAGTGCCCAGATGGGTGCCGTGATAGGTCTTGTAGGTGCAGACAAGATCGCCTTCGGCAATCTGGAAATGCACCTCGGCATTCCAGTCGGGAAAAGCAGCGCGGAACGTCCGATAGATCTCCCGCGTGCCATTGCGATCCGGTGGAAAGCCGGCGAAGGGCGTGTGATCCATGTAGTCCGTTGCGAATAGCCGCTCGAACAGATCGAAATCGCCGTCCCGCTGTACGCCTTCCAGTAACTGGCCTATGACGGCCTTGTTGGCGGCAGGATCGTCCTGCACGGCAGCCACTGCGGGAACGGGAAGCGCTGTGCCGATCAGGCCGGCGATCAAGGCGCGGCGGCCGATATCCGTGTTCTGGATGGCTTCTGCTTTGTCGGTCGAGAGCATCACGGTCGTTCACTCCGGTCGGTTTCGATGGAGTGAATATCGCTTGCAATTCCCCTTTAGATTAGGCGTAATCTATTGTTGTCGGTTTCAAAGGATGCTTGAAGGTTGTTATGGAAACACTGGCCAATCTCGAATCCTTCGTGCGAAGCGCCGAGCTTGGTGGTTTCTCAGCAGCGGCGCGGCGCCTGGGACTAACGCCCGCCGCGGTCAGCCGCAACGTCGCGGCGCTGGAAGGAAATCTCGGCGTGCGCCTCTTTCAGCGCTCGACGCGTAGCCTCACGCTGACCGAACCGGGCGAGCGGTTCCTGATTTCGATCCGCGGCAGTCTGGAAAACCTGCAAGGCGCGATCGCCGAAGCCTCGGCCGATCAGGAGGAACCGGCAGGCACGCTGAAGGTCAGTATGAGCCCGACCTTCGGCATCGGTTATATTCTGCCACTCCTGCCGGAGTTTTCTTCGCGCTATCCAAAGGTGCGTCCCGAATGGATGTTCGAGAACCGGCAGATCGACCTGATCGCCGAGGGTTATGACGTGGCGATCGGCGGGGGTTTCGAACTGACCGCAGGCGTGATTTCCCGTACACTCGCGCCGGCGCATATCATCGCGGTGGCCGCGCCTTCCTATGTGGTAGGCAAGGTGCCGCCGCATGATCCATCGGCGCTGTTTGAACTCGACGGCATCGTCATGCGTTCGCTGCGGACGGGCCGCATCCGGCAGTGGCAGATGCGTGATGCGGCGGGAAGGGAAGAGCCGGCGCGGCTCAGCGAAACGGTGGTGGTTAACGACCCTGCCGCAATGCGCATGGCGGCGCTGATAGGCATGGGCGTGACAATGATCGCCAAGCCCGATGCACTGCCCTATCTGGAAAGCGGGGAACTCATCCGGGTGTTGCCCAACTGGTATGCCGATGCCGGGCCGATCTCGATCTACTACGCCAACCGGACGCTTCTGCCGCTCAAGACTCGTGTCTTCGTTGATTTCGTCGTGGAAGTCTTCCAGCGGGAAAAATGGCCAGAACGTTTCGCCGGAAGTCTGGGATAGAGTTTTGGGCCTTAGAGAAAGCCTCGGTGTGATACTTAGCGGAGTAATGACGCGACTCTGCCTTCGGCGGGCATGGCAGCGCGTTTCCGATTTCGAGCCTCTCAGCGACTGGCTGAACACTCGCGTTCGAACGGTTTGGCAGCAGTGGCGCTTACAGACCGGGCTTACCCGAACGACCGAAGGTGAAACCTCGTCGAGTGGCACTGTTGCTTCGGTCTGAAGCGGACTGTCTCCAACTGGCCGCCGTAGGATTAAGGGACCCGCAGCGGCACGACGTATCGAGGTCGAGTGCGCGCGAACGCCACGTCGGATGTCAGACTAATTTGCTGTGGAAGTGAGCCGCAACCCGGTCGGCGGCCTGCCGCACGGTGTCGCCCTGGTCGTAGAAGTCGAAATGCTTGCCGACCGCCCAATGCAGCTCCTTCGGACCCGCAAGCTGATTGTAGACTTTGCGGGCCTGATCGGGGAATGCGGCCCCGTCCGAATGGATCACCAGGGCGGGCGCCGTGACCTTTAAGGCCTGTGCAACCGGATTAAAGGCAATCCAAGGCTCCCAGCCCATCACCGCAAACTCATTGCGCCATGAACGGACACCGCCGCCGCGTGTTTGGTCGAAGTAGTATTCGCTTGGGCTCGCGCTCACTGCGGTTTTGTCACCGGGATTGTAGGTCAAAACGGTCTCGATGACGCCAGTTTCCTCAAAGCGTTTACGGGCCGCACGGCTCGCCGCGATTCGCTGGTCTACGCCTTCTTGGCCGCCGAACATTTTGACCGCGAACTCCGGATCGGAAAAGAACCCGGCGACGGTCGCTATGGCGCCGACGTTGGCATCCTTGGCCGCTGCATAGAGGACCGTGCCGCCGCTGGTGCAGATGCCTAGCAGGCCGGTCGCGGTCACGTCGGGTCGCGCCTTCAGGAAGCGGAGCGCGGCCGACAAATCCTCTGATTTGGAGGCCTGATCCTCGTACTGGCGCTCGGCGCCGCTGCTTTCGCCGTAGTTCCGGTAGTCGATCGCCAAGGCGATGATGCCGCGCCGGGCCAGCTCGCCGGCATAGTTGCCTCCCATCTGTTCCTTGACCGAGCTCAGCGAGCCGGCCACAGCCACGGCGGGGTAGCGTTTGGACGGATCATGCCCTTCAGGAAGGTAAAGGTTGGCCACGACTACGCCGTCGCCGCTCGGGAAGCTCACCTTCTGCGACTTGGGCTGGCTCCGTTCGGTCAATGATTCTGCCATGGCATAGGTTCCTGTATTGAGGAGGACGGCACTTGCCCCGACAGCGAGGCCAAACATCCGGCGTGTGATCGATGTAGGGGTCATAAGAGCATCCTCGTTAAGTTCCTCCACAAGGTAGGTCATGGCGCTGATCTTAACAATCGGCTATTAATTTCACACCCTATGAAACAGGATTTGACAATGCAGGCCGATTTGCTTGATGGGATTGTAATTTTCACGCGTGTTGCGGAGAAACGCAGTTTCACGGCCGCAGCTGCCGAACTCGGTGTTACGACGGCCGCAATTAGCTGGAGCATCAAGCGCCTTGAGGCACGTGTTGGCACCACGCTTCTGACCCGCACGACGCGATCAGTGGGTTTGACCGAAGCCGGCGAGCTGTTTTTGGAGCAAGCGCTGGCCAGCGTGGCCAACGTTGAAGCGGCGATCGAGGCCGCCCAACGGATGGGGGCCAACCCCGCAGGTCTGCTGCGCCTGAGTGTTCCTTACATTGCCCAGACGCTGCTCGAGCCGATATTGGAAGGCTTTGCCGCCGCGTATCCCGGTATCGAGCTGGAGCTGGTTTTTGAAGACCGCTTTGTCGATATCGTCGCTGAGGGATATGACGCTGGCATCCGCATCGGCGAAATGATCGCGCAGGACATGGTGGCTGTAAGGCTCACTGAACCCTCGCCACTGACTGTTGTAGGATCTCCGGCGTATTTCGCCCGCAGAGGTAGACCGCTACGTCCGGAACAGCTCAGTGAGCACGCCTGCATCAACGTCCGGCTGTTCGGGGGCGCGGTCTACCGCTGGATGTTCAAGGAGCGATCCGGACAAGGGGATCCGCGAAGTTTTTCCATGGATGTCAAAGGCCCGTTGACAGTCAACGGGCCGGCGACATGCATATCGGCCGCTGTATCCGGCGTCGGTCTCACTTACAACATTGCGTCGGTCGTCGAGCCTCTCGTCCGGCAGGGGTTGCTGGAGCCATGCCTGGAAGGCTTCATGCCTGAAAGCCCCGGCTTGTTTATCTACTTTCCGAGCAGGAAACAGATGCTGCCCAAGCTCCGGGCATTCGTTGAGTTTTGGAAAGAATTCGGAGGCGGGCAGATTGTTCGCCTGTGATCTTCTAGCAACGGCGGGCAACCGCTCCCCGCCGAACAGGTCGTGCGAAACGACGGACCTCTGTATGTTCGTGCTCCGTTGCGGATAAGGCCGAACCGTTTTGCCTCTTTCGGCCTCAGCACCCCTTGTGATGGCGCTGGCTATGGAATGGCTGGGGTCTCGTGGTTCCTGGCAGCCATCGTCGGCCTTGGCCTGCTTGCCCTGGGCTTGTTCGTCCTTCTTGGAAGCTTTCGCCGCCAGGGCATGGTAGGCTGACCGGGTGCTGCATATCCTCTTTGCCCTCTTACTGGCGATCGTCGCTCTGCTCTATTCCTCCGTCGGTCAGGCGGGGGGTACGGGCTATGTGGCGCTGATGGGGCTGGCCGGGTTCGCACCCGCCGTTATCAAGCCTTCAGCCCTTGCCCTCAACATTCTCGTGTCGGCCATCGGCTGCGTTCGCTTCTACCGGGCGGGTCTGGTGACCTGGCGCACGTGTTACCCGTTCGCAATCCTTGGCCTGCCGTTCTCATTGCTCGGCGGCGCGTTGCACCTGCCTGCGGGGATGTACCAGCCGGTGGTCGGGATCCTGTTGCTTGTTGCGGGCGTGCAGATGCTGCGCCCGGTGTCCGGCCGTGATGGCGAAGCACACCGGAAAGGCCCGCCCTTTATGCCTTCGCTCGTGGCGGGTGGGGTGCTGGGCATCATGTCAGGGGTCACCGGAGTAGGGGGTGGCATCTTCCTGGCGCCCTTGGTGCTGGCGCTGGGATGGGCAGGGGCGCGGCAGGTCGCAGCGATCTCGGCAGTATTCAACCTCCTCAATTCCGGGGCGGCGTTGGCTGGCGCATGGGTTACCATGCCCGACCTGCCTGCGGAGCTTCCACTGTGGCTGTTGTGTGTGGGGGCCGGAGGCTATGTCGGCTCGTGGTTGGGAGCGTTCTATTTGAAGCCCGAAACGCTGCGAAAGATTTTATCGTTCCTTCTGATAGCAGGGGCACTGCGGATGATCGGAAGCGTTGTCGTATGACTGAACGAGACTGCCCTTCATCTACCTCGGGGTGGCCGTCCTAGAGGAGCCGTGCTGCCCGGCCGGTCCTCCTCGCAGCACTGTTGTAATAGCTGGAGGCTTGTTGAACAGAGCGATGGCGGGACTGCTCCATGGCTTCGGGAAGTGGTATGCCGCGATTGGCCGCCTCTGTCAGATAGCCCGAGCGCAACCCATGGGCGGAAAACTCCCCAGGATCCAGTCCAGCCATTTCCGCACGCTGTTTGAGGATCGCGTTGATCGACTGCGGATCGAGCGCCCGGCGCGAGACCGTTCCCCACCTTCCGATCCCCCGAAACACGCTTCCCTTTTCGATCCTGGCGGCCGTCAGCCAGGCATTCAATGCCTCGACGGGCCGGCCTGTGAGATAGACGACGTCGTCGTCCTCTCCGGTCGTTGTTTTGGTCCGGCCAAGATGAATTGCCAAAGAGGGAAGGGGAGGGCTGTCGGGCACCTCGATCGGTGTTTCCTCGGTCAGTTGTTCCATGCGGAGGCCTGCGATCTCGCTGCGCCGGCGACCACCTGAAGCAAAGGCGACCATCAAAATCGCCCGGTCCCTGATGTCACGCAAGCTGTCACTTGCGCACGTGGCGAGCAGCATTTGCAGGATGTCCCCCGTGACCGCTTTTGCGCTTTTTCGACGACGCTTTCGTGGAACGGCGCGGACCGCGAGCCGGATCGCCTGTTTGAGGGCAGGGGAGGAGAAGGCTCCGGATAAGCCGCGCCATTTGGTCATGCTCGACCAGCTCGCAAGCCGGCGCCGCACCGTATCGGGGGCGTGCGGGCCGATGGATTTCAGGAAGCCTTGGCCTCTGAGGTTCTCGTCAACCTCAGCAGGCATGCCGTGGTTGGGGTCGCTGGCGCGCCTTTCGGGATCCCACAGGTGGTGAGCGACGAATTTGAGCAGTAGCGCCTCTGGCGCCGGCCAGGGCAGGGACTGCCCGGTGGCAGCAAGACCCCAGGCTTCGATATAGGCGAGATCGGAGGTCAGCGCCCGCAGCGTGTTGTCGCCCATGCCCTGGTTGACCAGATGTTTTAGCGTTTCGACATCCTGGTCAGTCAGAAGTTCGGCGAGTTCGTCCCTGCGCTCGATTGGCAGCACCGATGCGATCGTGTCGAGTTCTTCGGCGCGGCGCTCGACGGCTGACCGGGTAGCGGATTTCTTTTGCGCTGCCATCAGTCGATCTCGACATGCGGCCGCCAGCGGCGGATGATCTGGATAATTTCCGGCTTGTAGGCATCCGGATAGGACAGGGTCTCCTCACGGGCGATGAAAGTGAAGACGGTGATCATGTCCTCGCAGATTTCGCGGTCGAGATCGGCAACGTCGGTCAGATCGAAACCGCCATGCACGTCGGCATTCCACCACGCGGGCAAAAAATTGGCAACGCGGCGGCTCTGCCCGGTATCTCCGTGGGCGACGTTGAGCAGTTTTTCGAGGGCGAATCGGACGCGATCTTCCATGTTTGGGAGCCTTTTCGGAGCGTGATTTGGCCGAGATTACGTGGATTTGCGGCGTTTGTCGATCTACCATCGATAAGAGGTACTTATCGATGGTTAGAGCATCAACCATTGATCATACTATGTGAGGAACCATAATATTCCGATAGAGTTCGTGTAAGAAATCATATACCATGATTTCAATGGCTTACGATATCGCAAAAATCAGCATGACACCCTTGATGGAGCCGGCATTCCGCGCCGGTGTCGAACTGGCGCGTCTGGACGAGCGCATCGCCCGTTCGCCTGTCGGGCAGGGCTTTATTGAACGCAGCCAATTCACCGACGCCTGCGCCTCGCTGTGGATTGACGGCGAACTCGTTCATCTCGAAGACCTCGTCCTCCACGACGCCACGCGGGATATTCGCGCACCCACCCATGAGCTGACAATCGCCCGCGACGTACTGCGCACTCGTCGGCGGATCGCCGGCCAGTCCCCGGATTGGGCGTTCTCTGCCGACGGCATCCGCTCGCTGCGGAAAACCTCGGAGATCGGGTCAGTCGGAGGGGACGAGGCGACGACGGCCGATGCTATCCGCCGCGTGGTCTTGACCGATCCAGAAGAGGATGGCGACTTAGTCGACAGTGGTGAAGATCTCCCCGGGGTTGACTATGCCGCCATCGATGCAGTGCTGGCCCGATCAGAGGCGGCGATCGAGAACGCAAAACGGCCCGGCAGTGGTGGCGGCCAAGACAAAGATACGATGATCTACGATCTCGATTGGGACGAGGACGCGCGGCTCGACGAATGGCGGGGCGTGTTGCGGCAGGCAAGCGATTTGCCGGCGGTGCTGCAGGCCATCGTCGCCCTTGATGCCTGGAACGAGCTTGCCGTCCTCCAGCACGCGCCCTGGCTCGGCCGGTTGCTGGCCGCTTCGATCCTGCGCCAGGCGGGCATTACGTCAGGCGCGCATCTCGCCGCCGTCAATCTTGGCCTCAAAACCATTCCCGTCGATCGGCGCCGGAGCCGCGATCGCGAGACGAGGCTGCTCGCCATCGCCCACGGTTTCTTGGCGGCCGCCGAGATCGGGATGAAAGAACATGATCGGCTGACTCTGGCGAAGACGATGATGGACCGAAAACTTGAAGGACGGCGAACTTCGTCAAAATTGCCGGAACTGGTCGAGCTGGTCATGGCGAGGCCGTTGGTGTCGGCAGGGATGGTGGCGAAGACGCTGGAGGTCACGCCGCAGGCGGCGCGGCGGATCGTTTTGGAACTCGGCCTGCGCGAGATGACGGGGAGGGGGAGGTTTCGGGCATGGGGGATTATTTAGTCGGAAAAATTCTTTTGCCGCTTTCTGCGACGCTGTCTTCCAGTCGCCCAGGCTTCGTAGGCTCATGTTTTCTTCTGCGCACCTCGGTGAGGAGCGCTAACACGAAGTCCGGATGGGAAACAGGTCCTCGCCGTAATGGTGAAGCCTCGTGTGATGGCGACGGCATAGCCACCGGACTTTCAAAGGCTCATCATATTGATCGTGATGGGCATCGACGGCTTCGTTGCCGCAGACCTCACACGTGTTCTTCCTCAGTTCGCCCACCTTTAAGGCACGCTGCACGATGAGGTGAGCCTCATACTTTGTGGGATTGGCTCGTCGCCAGTTTGCCTGGCGGGTATCGGTCTTGAGCATCTATGTAGTCTTCCCGATCAGTTCAGGGTGTAGCGCTTCCAGGGTATCGCCTGCATAGGCACCCGCGACAGAAAATCAACGAGATCACGTCGGCCACGATATGTCGGGACGCCCCGGCTGTTTTGCGCCATCAGAACAATCGGCACGCCGGGGAATGCTGGCTGGAAGCTATAAGCAACCTCATCGGCTTGAGGGCCGCTGTTGAGAACGTGCGGCTTAACAATGACGATGGCAAATGTGACGCCCTGCTCGCGAACTAATGCGCCTTCAAACTGCATTTCTTCTCTCCTTTGATGAAGAGGCCGCCTCACTCCAGGCGGCCTCAGGTTTTAGCCACGCGGCGGGAACGGATCGCGGCCGTAGGAATCCTTGTCCCGGATTTGTCCGTTGGGCCGGTGAATAACCACCTCGCTCTGCTGGTTGATCGCAATCTTGCGAGCCGCCGCTGCCGCGTCGGCTTGTGTTCCATAAGTAGAGGTTACCCGCTGATTTCCAGCGCCCCGCACGGCCCATTCGCCGTTATGGGGAACCACATGCTGATTTTTCTTTGTCATTGCATCAGATTCCTTTTTCTTGAGTGCCACTTCAATTTACATTAATGATAATTTAATTGTCAATATGGCTATTGTGGTTTACGGGTTGGGGTAGAAATTTTACGCATGGAGTGATCATGACCATTGAGATGAAAAATGTGCTGGAGTTAGCCGATGCGGCGCTAGCCGCTGACTACACGCGCGTACGCAGAGCCGCGAATGCGCTCGCGCGAGACCTCGACAAGAATGGTGAGACCTCCATTGCCAAGGAACTCAAGGCGCTGGTTCGGAAGAGGGGGGTGCCTTTGAAGGCGTCTGGTTACATGGAATCCCTGCCTGTTGACTCGAAATCCCGCTTGCCGCTTGTCGAAGAGCAGACTTGGCCCGATACACCTGTTTTCCTGAATGAAAGCGGTTGGCGCGTGTTCAGCGATTTCATCGCGGATGCCCGTCGCATTGATGACTTGAGTGCCAAAGGATTGGCGTCGCGACTAGGGCTTCTGCTCTCCGGCCCGCCGGGAACAGGTAAGTCTCTTCTTGCCGGGCACATCGCTGCACAGTTGTCACGACCGCTCTACGTCGTCAGGCTCGACTCCGTGATATCCTCGCTGCTCGGCGATACGGCAAAAAATATTCGCTCGGTTTTTGATTTCGTACCGGCGCGGAACGCTGTTCTATTTCTTGATGAAATGGATGCTGTTGCAAAACTGCGGGACGATCGACACGAGCTCGGCGAGCTCAAGCGCGTGGTCAATACCGTCATTCAAGCGCTTGATGGGCTGGACCCGAGTTCGATCGTGGTTGCTGCAACCAATCATGCTCACCTTCTCGATCCTGCGATCTGGAGAAGATTCCCCTACAAAATAGATCTTGGGCTTCCAGAGGAAAGCGTCCGTGCCGATCTGTGGCGACATTTTCTCTTTGAGGACAAAGATGAAGATGGTCGCGCCGAACTGTTCGCTACAGTGTCCGAAGGACTATCGGGGGCCGATATTGAAACGATGAGCTTGTCAGCACGGCGTCATGCGGTTCATGATTCGCGTGACATCGATTTTGGAGCCGTCATTGCGGCTCTGTTAGAGCCCCGCTCAGGGCGGACCGCCCCTGTCCAGCGGCAGCCATTGGACGCCGAGCAAAAGCGGCAGGTGGCGATAGCATTGAAGGAGAAGCACGGTATTGCGGGCGCGGATACCGCCCGCATCCTTGGTGTGTCACGGCAAGCCATTTATGCATATTTGAAGCAACAGGATGGGGAGGCATAGCATGGCGGAAGTTCGAGACCAACCCCTTCTCTATCCTGTTTTGAGCCTTCAAATGGACCCGGCGCTCCGGAGTCCTACAGGGCGTGGCAAGGGCATTGAAAGTATTGTCACGGAGCGTCTCGGCCGACAGCAGGAAGTTCTTGCGAGCGAAACACGCGATATCTATGAGCACCGCGCGGAGTTGCCGACATATTCGGGGCTAACTCACCTCGTAGTCCGTATGTTTACCGAAGATTCCCTCGCTCCGACACACACACCAGACGACCTCTTCTCCCAGCGCCACGGCTGCAGGCTGGTTGCACCCCTTCCGAGCGGTTATTTGATCGAAGCCGACATCAAGCAGTTGCCTCGCCTTCTCGACGCGATCCAACGTCCGGTCGGCTATGCGGTGCAAGCAGACATATCGCGAGTTTCGTCCCTGGAGCGATTTGATGCGAAAAGTCGATTGCGCGGGCGGTCAGTCAGTGAGCTCTGGAATTCCGCGCCGGAGGACGACGATGGACGTTTGTTCGTGGTCTGGCTTGCTCCTTTTCGTGATCGTGACGCCAAGGTAGAGGTCCTGGAGCGCATTCAGGGCTTTGCCAATGAGAGGTTGGTATTGCCGACTTTCACGAGTGTGCGGTTGACGCTAGGCACATCAGAGGAAGCGGAAGAACCGCGCGCTTTAACGACGCCGCGACAATCCAGCATAGCAAGGGCCATGCGGGATTACCGAAACACCGGCGTCGGCCGAGCCACGGTTCGTATTCCGAACAAAGAAGGATTGCGGCAGCTAATCGCCTCCGGTGCTTCCTATCGAATCGATCCTGTGCGGGCCATCAGAGTGGCGGCCCCTGGCGAAGGAGCGGAGCCTCCTGCGCCGGTAATCGATCAAAACGCACCCGTCGTCGTTGTCGTGGACGGGGGGCTGCATGCGAAAAGTTACAGCGCGGCTGAAGCCTTCAAGGCAACGCCTTTCGTGACGAATGCCCAAGCTGATAAGCTTCATGGCAACTGTGTAAGCTCACTCGTTGTCCATGGCCACGCCTGGAATAATAATCGATTGTTGCCGGAGCTGAACTGCCGCATTGGATCGGTTCAGGCGGTCCCCCATAAGAACGCAAACCGTCGTTTCGATGAGCGTGAGTTGGTTGACTACCTGACGGAGGTTGCACGTCTTTATCCAGAGGCACGCGTCTGGAATATTTCCGCCAATCAAGATGGCATCGGCTTAGACCCCTCAGAAGTGAGCGTTCTTGGGCATGAAATCAGCCTCCTGGCGAGATCGGCGGGCTTCCTCCCTGTGATCTCCGTTGGAAATGTCAGTCCGGACAATAATTCTCGACCCAATCCGCCCGCTGATTGTGAAGCGGCAATTGTTGTGGGTGGCCGTCAGGCGCTCCCAGATGGAAAGCCGGGCGACCGTTGCCCTACCTGCCTTCCGGGTCCCGGTCCGGACGGTATGATGAAGCCGGACCTGTCCTGGTTTTCCAATCTCCGGATGCTGGGCGGGGTTGTTGATACGGGAAGTAGCTACGCAACGCCATTGGTCTCGTCTTTGGCAGCCCACACGTTCGATAGCCTACGCGAGCCCACACCGGATTTAGTCAAGGCTCTCCTCATCAATTCAGCGGAACGCAGCGAGCACGATCCGAACTTGGGGTGGGGAACACCATATCAGGGTCATTTGCCTTGGACCTGCGCACCTGGCAGCGTTACGCTTGCATGGCGCGCACAACTCGAGCCTGGAACAGCGTACTACTGGAATGACATTCCCATCCCCCCTGAGCTAGTGCGAGGCGGAAAATTGTTCGGACGCGCCAGCCTAACCGCTATTCTGAGGCCTCTTGTATCGCCGTTTGGCGGCGCGAACTATTTTGCTTCCCGGTTGGAGACATCGTTGATGTATCCGACTGGTCCGGAAAAGTGGCCGTCCCTTCTCGGATCAATGAAGGAGTCGACCCTTCCAGAAAACGACGCTCGCGATGAGCTCCGCAAATGGCAGCCGATCAGAAGGCATTGCAGGGACTTTACCAAAGGAAGTGGGCTCGGCTTTTCGGGCGCGCACCTACGCCTCTACGCGCGCGTTTACATGCGCGACCTTTACCAATTTGGGTGGACGCATCACAGCCAGGCTGGGCCGCAAGAAGTGGCTTTCGTACTCACGCTTTCGAGTGCAGATGGGGAAAAGTCGATCTATGACTCGACCGCTCGTGCGCTCGGAAACTTCGTGGAAAGCGCCGTCTTGAACCAGGACATCGAGGTCTCGAATGAGATTTAGCAGGTCGACGTCTTCCGAATCTGCAATTACCCTTGCAATCGGGGCAGTTGCATGAGGAGTGGGCGGCTTTCCCTTGGTTTTTCCGAGAGGAAATTTGGCGAAGAGTTGGCTCTGAGGGCCGCTACCGTGGGAGTAAGGCCGGTAGATGCCGTCGAACAGCTGATGACACAAATTCTCGTCGAAAATCTTCGGCAGCAAGCAAATTTAGAGCTCCGGAAGATCCCCTCGGTGAAGCTTCACTCGATGTATTTCAAGGAGCGCTGTGCATCCTTGGCGCGGCTTGCGGACATCGGATACGAAACCTGGTATGTCGAGCTGGCCTTTTCCACAACCAAAGAGACGATGGTTGAAGTCGTTGAGATTGACACGCAGGGTTTGCAACTCAGTCCCATAAATTATGGCCCTGCGGGGCTGATGTCACATCGACTTTGGTCAAAGCAGCTAAAAACGCAAACAAACCACATCCTGCGTCTGAACCACGTGACGATTCCGCCCAGCATGTTTCTTGAAACCAAGAAAATGATGGAGGCGATTGCCCTTGAGCAGCCGCTGGTCGCGAACCCTCGACCTGGGCCGCGTACGCAAGGATATGAGTTCGGGATCGAGGGCTTTGAGTTTGTTGCATTTGACCATTTGATTACCGGGGAGCGTTGTTTCTGTTCATGCGCACGCCCGGCCCATGGCAAAATGATATCAGAGGCTACGCGGATTGCGTCTCATTCAGGCGCATGGACCCATCAGGTTGTTCGATTGTTGTCGGATGCGACCTACATCGACGAAATATGCCATCTGTGTATCGCCCGTCGCTCGGGACCGGAGGCCGCTGCTGATCTCTACGGTGATGATATTGGGGAGTTTATCGCGCCGTATGTCGATCAGCTGATGTTCGTGCCTGGAATGGACAAGCCCTCTGCGCGTGCCGAAGTCCAGCACACTCTTGGTCTTAGCCGATGGGTGAGGGAGGCGGAAATGTATAGTCTGCTGAAAAAGCTATTTCCCGACCAAGTTATCCTGAGGGAGGCGTCGCCCCCATGGCTGGGGCGCCAACGATTAGACGTGTATCTGCCCGCTATCGGTCTTGCTCTGGAACACCATGGTGAGCAGCACTACAGAGCCATTGCTGCATTCGGAGGAGAAATGGCGCTGAAACGGAACATGGAACGCGATGCCTTGAAGAGAAGTCTCTGTGAACAAAATGCGGTCCAACTTGTCGAGATTCGATTTGATGAGCCAATGACTTTGCCAATTCTTCGCCAGAAACTCCGGCGTTTCAATCTGGCCTAAATCTGTGAGCGACGGCCGCCTTCACCGGCGATAATGTGAAACGTATTGATTTCATTCGCATCCTGGGGTGGAAAATTGTCTACGAACGCCGACGTAACAGAATATCTCGATTATTATCTCGCTTCCGAAATGGAGACCGATTTTGCGATCATGTTGAACGGGCCTTGGGGAGCCGGCAAAACGCATTTCGTAAAATCATATCTGAAGGATCGGGAGGCGAAAGCTCAAACGCTTGATCCACTCCAGCCGATCGGGCACCTCTACGCTAGCCTTTACGGCGTGCGTTCGACGTCGGAGATCACAGATCAGTTTTTCGCGCAGGCTCATCCTGTCCTGAATTCCAAAGCCGCTCGTCTGTTTGGAACGGTCGTATCGCGTGCCATCAATGGCTTTGCGGGGACGGACGTCAACGGCGCCGCAGAAAACAAGTCAGTGATCAAGGACATGGTCCTGAAGCTCGATGGGCGCGTCCTGATTTTCGACGATCTCGAACGATGCGCGATGCCGTTGGCAGAGGCGATGGGCTTCATCAATTCCTTCGTAGAGCATGAAGGGCTCAAGGTTATCGTCATCGCCAACGAGACTGATATCCCCGAAGATCAGAAACCGGACTATGCACGCAAGAAGGAAAAACTGATCGGCAAGACGCTGCGTGTCGCCTCCGATCCGCAAACCGTGCTCGACGACTTTGTCAGCAAGCTGAATCACTCAAAGGTCGTCGAAATTGCGCGCCAGGAGCGCGCCGCGCTTCTCAGAACATTTGAGGCATCTGGCAAGCAGAATTTCCGGAGCATGCGGGCAGTACTTTCAGACTATGAGCGACTTGTCGTGGCAGTCGATCCGCGTCTCCAGGATGCTCCTGTTGCGATGACACGCCTTCTGCTGTTCATGATGGCGACTGGTGTTGAGTTTCGGAGCGGCGACCTTAGTGGTTCCGAACTTGCCGCGCTGCTCGACACCCGTTTTGCGCGGTTGATGTCTGCCGTGACAAAGAAGGAAAAGTCGTCGGAAATCGCGAGAGCTGAGCGCCTGGAGGCCACCTATGTCGATGTCGCTTGGCAAGATCCTATCGTGCCTCCCGCCGCGCTCGCAAGATTGTTCGAAACTGGTATCGTTGATAGGCCGGCGATCAACACGCATTTGGCGCAGCACCCGCTCGTCGTCGGATACGCTAAGTCTCCGGCCTGGCGCCAGCTCTGGGCTTGGACGGACCTGCCCCGGACGCAATATTTGAAGGCAAGAGACGAACTCGTGCAACAGCTTGAGAAGCGGGAACTCACACATCCCGGAGTAATCCTCCATGCGGCCGGCATCGTGCTCGGTGCGGCGGCGTTCGGCGACCACTTGGTCGGCCCCGGCCACGATATCGTTGCGTACTTCACTGGTTATGCCGATGATCTGCGAACTTCCGGGAAGCTTGAACCCGATCGCAGCATATTCAGTCCTATGGGCGGCTCCTATGGTGGCCTCGGCTATGGCTCGAAGGACTCGCCGGAATTTCGGGAAATCTACAAGGTCGTTCGTGAAGCCACGGGTCTGTCGTTCACCGATCGGATGAAAGAGATCGCGCAGACCTTTGTCGATCGTATCGGTGGAGATCTCGAAGCCTACTCTTCGCTGCATAAATATGGTGTTGATGAGGGCAATTACGCCGATGCGCCTTTCCTTCACTACATCGATCCCGATGCATTTTCTCAGGTGGTCATTCAGGATTGGTCTCCTAATGGTCGGCTGCTGGCCAGCCTCCATGCGCGCTACGAGATGGAGAAGCACAATCGGTTGCTTACCGAAGAATACCCGTGGGTTGACGCTTTGCATGCGAGCTTGCAAGCGATCGCCGACCGCGCCGAACCACCTCACGCGGAGCTACTTAACCTGCGTATCAACTACTACTTCGGCAAAATTCAGGACGCAATCGACGCGGCAGTGTCGGCGGGGTCTGGCGATCAGGATGGAGAAGCCGAAATCGACGAGGAACTTGCAGGCTGACCGCTGGGACCAATCGACATTCACTGCAGCCATATCACTGCTGCGATGAGAAAGAAGTCCGCCTTGGAAACGCCCCCGCACCTGATCTTTGAGGCCCCTTTTCCCGAGGCTGCCTGCTGGTGGGCACGAACAGGTCTGCACAGTGACAGCAATAAATCATTGTGATCCGCCGCAATAAGTTGAGAAATAGTGTTGAGGGATAGGTTTATGTTGAGGATAATATTTCATTTCCGGGTTCTTTTAATCGCTTGACCGACCGATGTGATGATACTTCTGATTGTGAAGTAAGGGTGAGAGGGCAAGTAAATTGGCCGTGATTCGAGAAGTGGACATCCGCAATTTCCGCGGGATTTCCCATTTGAAGTGGTGGCCGACCCCTGGCATCAATTGCCTTATCGGGGCGGGCGATTCAGGAAAATCCACAATTCTTGATGCGATCGATCTATGCTTGGGCAGTCGCCAGAATTTCACGTTCACCGATGCCGACTTCCATCTCTGCAATGTCGCTGAGCCAATCGTCATCGACGTGACGCTTGGGGACTTGGATGATGAACTGCGCAACCTGGAAGCCTATGGCCACTTCCTGCGGGGGTGGGATGCGACAACGGGCCAGCTGCATAACGAAACAAGTGCAACGCTTGAGACGGTCCTTACCCTTCGGCTGATTGTGCGGGATGATCTTGAGCCGCAATGGCTGCTGTTTTCGCTGGGGCCGGCCGCCGAGGATCGGGAAAAGAACCTCCAATGGAAGCATCGCCAAAAGGTCGCACCGGTTCGACTTGGTGCTATCGCCTCTCATCATATGGCGCTCGGCCCAAGATCGGTACTCGGCAAGTTATCGGCCGATGCGACGCAGGCATCCTCGGCTCTGGCGTCGGCTTCTAGGCAGGCCCGCCACGCCTTCGCGGAGCAGGGTTGTCAGGGAGTAGAGCCCATACTCGAGGCCACGAAACGCATTTCGAACGAGATGGGCATCCGCGTCGACGAGGTCAAAGCGTTGCTCGACGTTAAAGGGGTTACGCTCTCGGGTGGGGCAATTTCGCTGCACGACCAGGATCAGGTGCCGATGAAAAATCTCGGATCGGGGTCCGCGCGCTTGCTGGTGGCCGGGTTGCAAAAGGCGGTCGGGCAGTCGTCGATCTTCATCGTGGATGAGGTCGAGTTTGGGCTTGAGCCCTACCGCATCGTCCGGTTGCTGGACTCGCTGGGAGCAAAGCGCAATGACGAGAGCCAGCAGGTATTCCTGACAACGCACTCACCGATTGTCCTGAGGGAGCTGTCATCGGTTCAGCTGTTCAGTGTTCGATCTTACAGGCAGGTAGTCCCCGCAGTTGTTGTCGGCGACACAGTCCAGCAGCCGGCACGCAAGGTCACCCAGAACTGGATGGTTCACCTTGGTCGGGATGAAGCCGCTCAGAAGACCCTCAGGGCTTGCGCGGAAGCCTTTCTGGCGCCCAGTGTTATCGTTTGCGAGGGCAAGACGGAAATTGGGCTGATCCGCGGGATTGATCTCCAACGTCAGGATGCGGGTCGCACGAGTATTCTGGCTCTCGGATGCCATTGGGCAGATGGAGGCGGTTCATCAATGATAGAGCGCGCGCAGATCTTCGCGCGCATGGGATATAGAACAGCGCTGTTCATGGATTCGGACCTGGTCTACGCCCCAGAGATCTATGCGACCCTCCAGACCGCTGGAGTAAGCGTCTTTCGTTGGCCGGAAGGTTATTCAACTGAGGCGGCATTGTTTGCCTCGGTTCCCGCGGCACAAATTCCGGCGTTGCTTTCTATCGCATGCGAATGGCGATCGGCGGATTCCGTCGATAGCAGGATTCGGAATGTGAGTGGTAACCAATACACCCTTCAAAGTTGCCGGGATGGTTTTGTCGATGCAATGCGTTCGGTCCTGGGCAAATGTGCAGGCGACGGCAAGTGGTTCAAGGACATAGAACCAGCCGAGACGGCGCTGCGTCAGGTCGTGGCGCCGGTTTGGGCGCAGACCAACGCTCTGTTTACCGGTCCGGTGAACCAGCTCTGGCAATGGATATCGCCGCCGCCGCCAAACAACACGGTACAGTAAGCGTGGTAACGGTCGGGGATATTCTTCAGACACAGCGCGGTCACGTCGAGGCTCCGGCGGGATGCGGCAAAACGGAACTTATCGCTGGTTGCGTGGCAGCAGAAACCCAGAAACCGACACTGATCCTAACCCATACAACAGCGGGCGTGGCAGCTCTTCGACAGCGCCTGAAGCGGGGCAATGTGCCTGCGGCCAATTACCGGCTGAGCACGATTGCCGGCTGGGCGCTGAATATGATCGCCATGTTTCCTGAGCGTGCCGGATACAGACATGCTCCGCTTGCTGCACCCAATTATCCAGCCGTCCAGGCTGCTGTCGGCGCGCTTTGTCTGTCAGGGAATATCGATCGCGAGTTGCGCGCGACCTACGGCCGGCTGTTGGTGGACGAGTATCAGGATTGTTCGGTCAGCCAGCATGCGATTGTCAGCGGAATAGCAAACGCGATACCGGCGGTCGTGTTCGGGGATCCGATGCAGGCCATTTTCGGGTTCGGCGCGGATCCGCTTGCGGATTGGCATGGCCATGTCGTTGCGACATTCCCTCAGATCGGACAGCTCACCATACCGTGGAGGTGGAACAATGCGGGGGCAAACGACCTTGGGGCATGGCTGCTCGGCGTGCGCACGCTCCTGAGACAAAGGCAACAAGTCGACTTGAGAAGCTGTGCGAATAGGGTGATGTGGCATCCTGTCGGCATCGACGCGAATGCCGTAATTACCGAGCAGATCAAGGTTCAGTATGAGATTTCGCGACAGTTTCCGAACGAGAGCATCCTGTTTATCGGCGACTCGATACAGGTTCAATCGAGACACAACTACGCCAGCAGGGCGCAGGGGGTCAGCGTCGTGGAGCCCGTAGATTTCAGGGACGTCGTTGGGGTCGCCCAACAGATGAATGGCCAAGTCGGGCCGGGGTTGTTGCACTCATCCATTGCGTTTTTGATCAATGTTATGACGAACGTTTACGGTGATCGATTGCAGGCCCGTATCGAGACCATTGCGGCCAACCGCCATAGGACGCCGCCGACGGTTCAGGAGCTGGCTGCTATCAAGTTAGCCAATGGCGGAGGCTATTCCGAAGCGGTAGCATTCCTGAAGTCTATGGCGGCGGATCGAGAGAGACGCGTCTACCGCCATAGTGCATTCGATATCATGGTCGAGGCGCTATCGACCGCCGCCGCAACCCGCAGGGATCTGGGAGAAACGATCGCCGGGTTGCGTGAGCAGCACCGCCATGCAGGACGGATTGTTCCGACGAAAGCCGTGGGCTCGACCCTTCTGCTAAAAGGTTTGGAGGCGCACCATGCGGTTATCCTGGACGCAGATCGCCCCGGGAACGCAATGTCGAGAGAGCACCTTTACGTCGCGCTGTCACGAGGTGCCCGATCGGTCCACGTTTTCTCAAGAAGCCCTGTTTTGCCGTGACGGCGAGCCTCGGACTGTGCGAGTTGCAGCCTCTGATCTTGGAGTTTCTTAGCATTACCGGATCGCTGGGATGAACCTGCTCACAGCGAGCATCATTTACTGGAATACCGTCCATCTCAGCCACGCTATGGTCGAACGGCGAAACGATGGTCTTGATGTGCCGCCCGAACTTTTTAGCCATATCTCTCCTCTGGGCTGAGCGCACATCCTATGGACGGGCGAACATCTCTGGCCCATCGAGGCAGACTCATAGGATGTCATTTCGCCCCCAGCCGGAACCGACCCCTATAGGCGTCCAGATATTGCTCCAGCATGTGGTGATACGGCATTTCGTGCAGTTTGCCGCCCTTCTCGTGCAACCGCCCATAGCCGACGGTTTTGCACATAGACATCCCGCACCTCCCTGCTGATTGTAGCGCCGATCCGCGCGCAGGAATAGATCATCCGCCCAATCAGCGCCCAGCCACGCATGCCCACGATGTTGTTGGCCAGCTCTGGAAGCCCAATTCCGTCATTGAGGTGGATGAGTTGGTTCATTCCATATCCTCCAGCATCGGAGGCAAGATGCGCACCAAGTCGCCACGCACTTCAATATCGTATAGTGCTGCAAGGAGAGCAATCTGCATTCCGACGAACGCTCGCAATTCTCCCAAAGCGGTGAAAAAAGCAGCCGGATCTGTACGGTACCTCATGCCCGGGAAATGCTCTTCACGCCCGAAATGCGGATCGCGCCGTCGCTCCAAAATGTCGTCGAAGGTTGGGTAAGGCTCATCCAGGAAGCGGCGGCTGGCTGCGCCAATCGCACGGACGTGAACTGCGCCCGGTGCCTTATCGCCAAGCGCGCCCACCGTTTTCGTGCATTCTGCCCGGATGGAATGCAACGAGCTAATCACATGATCTTCGACCTCCGCGGGGAGGGGATTGAACAGCGCCCGCCGGTCCTCCAGAAACGCAAAAAACTTACGGACGGCGTCTCGATCCGACGCTGGTGGATTCCATTGTATGCCAAACACCGGGGTAGAAAAGCCTGTAATGCGCTTCAGCATATCGGTCGCCTTTACAAGCATCTTAGGAACTCCCGCTCGTAGGTGATATCTGGGGCCGGGCATCGACGATACGCAGCAGATGGTTGGCAAGCATAATGATTTCTGCGGCCTCATCGGGATCGTCGAGGGAGACGTTGCGATGGGAATGGGGATTCTTGTACGAGCCAATCGCCCCTACGAAAAGATGGGCCCGCATTTCACGCTCCCCTTCATCCGTGCTCATGTCAGCAAGAGGCCCGTTGAGTTTGTCGAATGCTTTTCGCATGAGGCTGACACCAAGCTCCTTGTTTGGCAGCCCTGATGCTTGGCGTACCGCGATTTCCACCGCTTTCATCGCCTCGAACACGGCGGTGTCATATTTTCCACGGTGATAAAGAGACCACACATCCTCACGAATGTCTTGGTGAAGACTGTTTTTAGGAAAGCTCCGGACACGGTACGCTTTTAGGGGATCAGGCTCGCCGGCCAACTTTTCGGCCTTGCGGCTCAGCATCATAACCGAGTGATCGTATCTTGGGCTGGGTATAAGCAATGCGGCACCGACCAGCCATGCCCAAGCCTCGCGCAGCGCCAATTCTATCTGAGAAATATAACCTCTGTCATATTGAGGAAGCCACGGCGATCCAGGCTGAGCATTGGGATGCCCATTGACCCGTATAAAGAGCGTGCTGAGCTGAAGACCTTCATGGCGAGGCCATGCCTTCAGAAAAGGCAGAAGCGCCAATCCTAATTCTTCAGGATCTAGGGCGATGAGAGCCTCCGCGTCTGGGATTAGATCCTTGATGTTCATCGCCGTCTCCTTTATATGATAAAGGACATTATCACATATATTCAGCACCTTGGTGTCAATTACCCAAACTGGTCGTAGGTTCGAGTCCCTTCAAGGCGAATGCACTATTGGATGCCAAATCGTTGAACATCAGAGCACAGCAGTACCCCTGAATGACTAAAGGCGCAGTCTGTGAAGACCACGCCTAGCCAAATTCCGTTTAGACTCTCCAAGTGCCATGGTAAGGCCATGGGCTCGCAACACCATTGTGCCACCACTCAGCGAGTAGCTATGTTATAGGGAAAACAGACTCGCATTGCAAGGGGAAGCAAGTGTCCAGCATCACCAAGCGGCATGTGCCGACATCACAGCTACTGGGTGAATACCTGACATTCGTCCCCACCCCGCAGCAGGTGGATCACTTCAAGGCTGATATGCGCACCCTCAACCCCACCCTGTTGCGCGATAGTATCCGCGAAGGGGTTCAGGTCCAAGCTCTACAGCAGATACCCATACCTGAGCAGAGGCTGGTGATCCACAGGATCTATACCCGCAAGGTGAAAGAGTTTTCGTCGATCTATCCCTTCGTGTTCGCGGTGGAGAACGCTCTGCGCTCGGTGCTTGCCGATTATTTAGAAGAACGCTTCGGGCGGATGGACTGGTGGACGCTAATCCGCAATGCTCGGCAGAACGGCCAGACCTATACTGCCTTTCCCAACATTCTAGGTACGCCCGTCAATCCAGCTTTCGTGAAAGCTGTCTGGCGAGTTTTCGACAATATGGTCAATCAGCAGCATATCAACAATGCTACCGGAAACAACAAAACCGACGAGTTCTACTATTGCCTTACCCTGGGTGACCTCTGGTCGATTATGCAGGCGGATTGGCCCCTGATCCGCGACATGTTCGCCACGGACTCTGTCCTCGGCTTCAGTTTCACGAAAACCATGTTTAACGACACGATGCGCGTCATCAAGGAGACACGCAACGAGCTGTTTCACAGCAACCCGATTAAGGACCGCAAAAAGATCGTCGACTCCTGTGAGCGGATCCTGAACGGACTGCAGTTCCACCTCGGCGACTATGATCATGATCTTGGGGTCGCGCAATATGTGCGCGTGCCGGCGACCGTCGCCAGGGCGCAGCGCCACGTCATTCCGGCGCGCTAACAGACGGATGCGTTCCCGTCTTGCGCCGGAGGCGTAGCTTAAAGCGGAGGGCCTTAATTGCGTTTGGATACAGTGGTTTGTTCGGACAAGCCCGGCACACCGGTTCATATCCTTTCA